>JAWXTG010000001.1:0-5875 GCA_044433705.1 Rikenellaceae bacterium
ATAAGGTTGTAGGAGTGGTGAAGAATATAAGCACTCTATACAGTGGAGCATTTTCAGATCTTTGGTTGCCAATGGTTCTTGATACCTCTAAACCTCGGGTTGATTTTATTAGTGAGGATTTATTTGGTACTTGTAATGCAGATGTAGTCTTGAAACCAGGGTACTCATTTGATGACTACCAAAAACAGTATTTTGCGAGTATTGATCAGTTTAATCTGTCGACACTTGGTGGAGAGGATTATAAGTTGTCAACTTCTCACTATCGAAATAATAGGTCCTACTATCCTCGTGCGATAATGTTTGGAAGAACGGCATGGATATTTTTTGCTGTTGTCTGCATAGTCTTAATTATCCCCGTGATAAATGGTTTTGGTATCTCGACATCTTATATCTCGAGCAGACTCTCCGAGATCGCTATTCGCAAGGTGTATGGAGCAAATGATAGGGGCTTGATCTTTCAATTGATCTTGGAGAATTTCTTAATGACAATAGCTGGTGCTTTTGTTGGTCTATATGCTGCGTCGCACGTTGCTAAGGTGATACTCTTAGTTGGTACATATTATAATACTGAGCTATATGGCCATTTGAGTTATATCCCTGTCGATATATTCTTCAACTACAAAACCATTATAGTGCTATTTATCTTCACTGCACTCTTCAACGCTCTGTCGATCTATATCCCTGCACGCAGAGCAACCAAACTACCAATTTCAATCACGATAAAAGGAGACTAAAATGATACGAATATTATTAAAACGAATTAAAACACAGCGAGCAAGCAATATCTGGTTGATCCTAAGTTGCTTTGTTATCTCGCTACTGCTTTTCTCGCTAGTCGATCAAGTTTTGATTACTTACCAGACTAGTAAACTCCCCAAGGGAATTACATTTGACAAGGAGCACACATACGTTGTTGCGGTGCAAGCATCTAACAACCTGCTCAATCAAGTCAAAGAGCGTGGTGACGACGAGCGAGTATTTCGCAAGAAAGCGATGTATGATATCCTCGAGGCGATCAAAGCCGATCCCGCAGTTGAGGAGGCAGCCTTTTATATGCCACTAGGCTACAAGCAAATCAACTTAAAAGAGGAGCATAAAAAGAAATATTATCCCGTTACAATGGTCGACACCACATTCTTTAGGATTGTTAAGCCCGATATCCTATTTGGTGAGTCTAACCTTACAACTAGTGAGTTTAACGAGAAGTGGACTATCGAGGGTGCGTATAGACCAATCATAATGGATAGAGCAGTTATCAATCGCATATTTTATGAAGATCCAGAGCTAGATAATGCATATCAAAATCGCTCTTATGCTTATATCGAGAAACGAAATGATAACGACTATATCAACTGCCTAGGCCGTGATGTGCTTTATAATATTGGTCACTTCACACCATATAAAATCATCTCGGTGATGGATACGTATACTGATGATGCTGACGCAGCTGGCCTCTGTTATATGCCTCTGCATGAACGCCATATTGGTAACTATGGATATATGCCAAAGTATATGGTTAAGGTTAAACAGGGACAAAAATTCAATATGAATACCTTTGTTACGGGTCACTACTATTTACAGTCGGTTCAACTCTATATTGATGAGATTAAATATGCCTTTGATAAATATGGTTATGCGCGAATAATGAATCTGGTCTATTTGGGTGTATTTTTCTTCTTCTTCAACCTTCTTATCGGTATCATGGGGTCGTTCTGGTATCGTACCAATGCGCGAACCAAGGATATCGGAGTGCAACTATCGATGGGAGCTAGCCCAAGGAGTATACTTTGGGAGTTTATCGGTGAGGCGATGTTGATTCTCTTGATTGCTCTTATTCCGACGATTCTGCTTACTATCAACCAATTCTATTTCGAGGTGGTGGTTAATACTACTTATACCCCTATCACGGTGGGTAGGTATATTGAGTGCATCTCGATCACTGTGGCTTTGATGATTCTCATGATGCTTTTGGGTGTGATCTATCCTACGCTTCGTGCAACTCGGATTTCGCCTGCGGCGGCGGTTACTGCAAAATAATCTAAACGCTAAGCTTATGAAACCTTACCTATTATTAACGCTTCTGCTCTTGGCTCACATGGCTAAGGGTGCAGAGGTGGACTCGCTCGCAAGTAAGCAGGTTTTTCCTCTGAGTCTGAGTGGCGCTATCGCGATGGCTCAAGAGGAGTCGGTTGCCCTGGCCGAGGCTGAGAACACTATGCTTGTAGCAGATTGGAACTATCGACTCTATAAGGCTGAGCTCTTGCCTGAGCTCTCGTTTACAGGCACTTTGCCCTCTTATCAGCAAAATTACGTCTCGTATCAACACTCGGATGGTTCTTACTCCTTTGTGCAGAATAACTATCTTGGATTGGAGGGTGGGCTTTACGTCTCGCAAAAGATCCCTTTCACGGGCGGTTCGCTCTATTTGGAGAGTTCGGTGGATTATATTCGTCAGCTGGGTGATGAGAGTAGCACCCAATTTATGAGTGTGCCGATTAAGCTGACTTTGTATCAACCTCTTTTTGGGGTGAATGATACGAAGTGGGATAAGAAGATCGAGCCGCTGGTCTACGAGGAGTCTATGCGCGAGTATAAAGAGGATCTGATTACCATTTCGCTCTCGGTGACCACTCTCTATTTCAATGCTTTGATCGCCAAATCGAGTTTGCAGATTGCAGAGGAGAATCTTAAAAATGCCGATTTTCTTTATCGCATTGCTCAGGCTAAGCGTGAAAAGGGCTCTATCTCGCAGCGAGATGTCGATCAGTTGAGGCTTCAGGCGCTTCAGGCTAAGGCGACGCTTACCGATGCTCAGAGTAGTATGCGTTCGCAGATGTTTCAGCTTACGGCCTATTTGGGCTTGAGCGACGATGTTGAGCTTGATATTACTTTGCCTGAATATACCCCCGAGGGGCAGATAAGTTATCGTGTAGCTCTCGATTTGGCTCTCTCGCAAGGGTCGTTCTCGACAAACGTCCAGCGACGCGATCTGCAGGCCGATTACTCGGTTGCTGAGGCTAAGGGAAATCGTCGACAGATTGATCTTTACGCTTCGTACGGCTCGTCGGGGGTTGACGATTCTTGGCGCAATAGCTACTTGAATCCTACTCGCAATCAATTCTTACAGGTGGGTTTCTCGATTCCGATCCTGGATTGGGGCAGTGGTCGTGCGCAGGTGGAAATCGCTCAAAGGAACCGACAAGTGGTCGATGCGCAGTTAGAACAGGAAGAAATTTCTTTTCGCCAGGAACTGTTTTTGCTTGTCGAGAATTTTAATAATCATGCTGCTCAGGTGGAGATTGCTCGCGAGTCTAACACCCTGGCCAGCGAGGGTTATGATATTGTTCTGCAAACCTTTATCTCGGGTGATACCGACATCCTAAGCCTCAATGATGCACGTTCCGATAAGGATACAGCCCAGCAGACACTCGTGCAGCAGACATATATGTATTGGTACTACTACTACCAAATCGAGCTCTACTGCCTAGAAAAACTCGAGAATATAGTTGCAAAAAGCAAATAAAATATTAAATTTGTAGTTATGATTTTGATTATAGACGACGATATAACAATACGCACCTCACTCTCATTTCTTTTGAAACGTGCGGGTCATGATACTCATGCCGTAGGCTATCCGCGTGAAGCGTTGGAGTTTGTTCGACGCACTTCTCCCAATGTGATAATGATGGATATGAACTTCTCGCTTACCACTTCGGGGCAAGAGGGGTTGGATCTTCTGGTCGAGATGCGTAAGCTCTGCCCTTATACTCCTGTGGTGCTGATGACCGCTTGGGGTAGTATTCAGCTTGCGGTTAAGGGTATGCGGTTGGGTGCGTTTGATTTTATCACTAAACCTTGGAATAATATTGCGATGCTCGGCATTGTCGATATGGCACTCGAGATAAATGCTAAGGAGCTTTTGCGCCAAGGAAGTAGTAAGAGTGCGGAGTATACTATGTCGAAGATCATCGGAACAAGCGATGCGATTAAAGAGGTGAAGGCTCTAATCAAGCAGGTGGCAAAAACCAACGCCTCGGTATTGATTACTGGCGAGAGTGGCACAGGAAAGGAGCTTGTTGCCGAGGCGATACATGGATCGAGTCCTCGTTCTGATAAGTCGTTCGTCAAGGTCAATTTAGGAGGCATCTCCTCGAGTCTATTCGAATCAGAGATGTTTGGCCATAAAAAAGGAGCTTTTACCGATGCTTATGCCGATCGCGAGGGTCGTTTTTCGGTGGCCGATAAAGGGACGATTTTCTTAGACGAGATTGGCGACTTAGAGCCGAGCAGTCAAGTGAAGCTGTTGAGGGTTCTGCAAGAGGGAACTTTTGAGAAATTGGGCGAAAGTCTCTCGAGAAAGGTCAATGTAAGGGTGGTGAGTGCAACAAATAAAGATCTGAGCAGGATGGTTGCCAATGGTGCGTTCCGCGAAGATCTATTCTTTAGAATCAACCTTATTCCAATCCATCTGCCAGCGCTTCGTGACAGAATCGAAGATATTCCTCTGCTTATCGAACATTTCGCTTCGCAGGCAGCCACGGCTAACTCACTAGGAACACCGAGCTTTACCGTGGAGGCGATCACCTATCTACAAACTCTGCCATACAAAGGCAACGTAAGGGAGCTGAAAAATCTAGTTGAGCGAGCGCTGATAATGTCGCCCGACAACAAGATAACCAGATCCTCGCTCGAGCGATTGCGATTCGCTGACAAAGATGGTGGATTGGCCGATATGACCCTCGAGCAGATCGAAAGGCAACGTATCGAAAAGGTGCTTATAGATTCCAAGTACAATATCTCGAAAGCTGCTATGTTGTTGGGGGTAAGCCGCACGGCTCTCTATCGACGATTGGAAAAGTATTCAATACCATATAACAAGTAGATATGAGTACACGGACAATATATTATTTGTTGGCGCTAGCCGTTTTCGCAATAGTGGGAGTTTCGGTTTGGATTACTGTGAAGTTCGAATTGGGGATGTATGTTGTTGCTGTTGAGGCTCTGTCGGTTGTGGTTATGGTTTTGCTTGTCGCTTTGTACTCTCAAACTATTCGTCCGCTGCGCACAATTGTGCAAGGTATTGATCTATTACGTACTCAAGATTTTAACTCTCGACTCTTGAAGGTCAATCAAGTCGAGGCGGATCAGATTGTCGACCTTTTCAATAAGATGTTTGACCAATTGAAAAAAGAGCGGATGGTTGCTCGCCAGGTTAATCAACTCTTGGCAACTTTTATCGACTCCTCATCTATGGGTGTGATCCTAATGGATATAGATGATAATATCTCGCTGATTAATCCTGCGGCCAATCTGCTGCTAGGCTACTCCGAAAAATCGACCGAGCCGATAGGATCTAGAATCGAACAACTCGATAGTGCGATGGCACACTCTATGGCTCAAATGGCTAAAAATAGCGTGAAGGTGATCTATAATAACGATGGCAATATCTATAAATGTACCGCTTCGCATTTCGTAGCTGGAGGATATAATTATAAGTTCTACGTTGTGGAGAGTATGACCGAGGAGCTTCTTCGAAAAGAGAGAGAGACCTACGAAAAGGTGATTAGGATGATCTCGCACGAGGTGAATAACTCAATGGCGGGTGTCTCATCGAGCCTGGATGCTATTATCGACTCTTTGGCCGATATCGATGGTGTTGATCAAGATGTAGAGCCTTTGTTGAGTATCTCATCGGAGAGATGTCTCAATTTGAGCCATTTTATCTCGCGATTTGCCGATGTGGTGAAGGTTCCTGAGCCTACGTTCAGTAAGATCCCCGTAGATGAATTTATCGAGAATTGTGTGAGGATGTTGGAGAGTCTTACAATTGATAAGGAGATAAATTTCTCGCGCACGTATAATGGTCATGATATGG
>JAWXTG010000002.1:0-200740 GCA_044433705.1 Rikenellaceae bacterium
CCATTCTCACGACAGTGTGCTTCAATGTTTAAAATTTCATCTCTGGTCAGCATATTCTTTTTCCGACAAAGATAGCCGCTATGAAGCGATGTTCAAATATGTGCTATTTCGGATGGTTACGGTAAAATTATGTTTTCATAGTGAAATTAAAAATCTGTTTTAGTGATACACGCTAAAACAGACTCTTAATATAACCGCCAAATCGATGATTGAAGTGATTTGGCGGTTATTTATTATAGGTAAATTTAAATGCAGCTTACTCCTTCAGTGCCGCGTGAGCAGCCGCAAGGCGTGCGATCGGAACTCGGAATGGTGAGCATGAGACGTAGTTGAGCCCTGCGAAGTGGCAGAATTCAACTGATGATGGCTCGCCACCGTGCTCGCCGCAGATTCCACACTTGATATTTTCGCGGGTGCTGCGTCCCTTGAATACCGCCTCGCGGATCAGCTTACCAACGCCGTTGCGATCGAGGATCTGGAATGGGTCGTTCTTAAGGATTCCTTTATCTAGGTATACTGGCAGGAATTTCGAGATGTCGTCACGAGAGAATCCTAGAGTCATCTGCGTAAGGTCGTTTGTACCAAATGAGAAGAATTCAGCAACTTCGGCAACCTGATCAGCTGTGACCGCAGCGCGAGGCACCTCGATCATGGTTCCGACCATGTAGTCGATCTTGTCATTTCGCTCAGCAAATACAGTTTCTGCCATCTGATCTATGATGTTCTTTTGGTAGCGTAGCTCCTTGTGATTACCCACCAATGGAACCATGATTTCAACCTTTACAGGTACGCCTAAAGCTCTGATATTCATTGCAGCTTCGATGATTGCACGTGCTTGCATCTCGGTGATTTCGGGGTAGGTGTTTCCTAGGCGGCAACCGCGGTGACCCAACATCGGGTTGAACTCAACGAGCTCCTCAACTTTTGCAACAATCTTCTCGAATGGCACTCCTAGCTCTTCAGCCATTTCGCGCTGCTCCTTCTCCTCGTGTGGAACAAATTCGTGGAGTGGTGGATCGAGTAGGCGTACGGTTACGGGGTAGCCGTTCATCACCTTGAAGAGACCTTCGAAGTCGCTGCGCTGTATAGGTAGCAATTTTGCAAGTGCAACGCGACGACCAGCCTCATCGTCCGAGAGAATCATCTCGCGGAAGGCCTTGATGCGGTCGCCCTCAAAGAACATATGTTCGGTGCGGCAGAGTCCAATACCCTCAGCACCAAAGGAGAATGCTTGAGCGGCATCTTTAGGTGTATCTGCATTAGCGCGCACTTTAAGCACGGCGTACTTCTCCGTGAGATCCATCAATTTGCCAAAGTCACCAGTCATGTCGGCAGCTTGCGTCGCCACTTGACCTAGGTATACCTCGCCAGTTGATCCGTTGAGAGAGATCCAATCGCCCTCCTTGACGGTGGTGTCGCCTATGACAAATTGTCGAGCTTTGGCATCAATTTTAACATCTCCAGCACCTGACACACAGCATTTTCCCATGCCTCGAGCAACTACTGCTGCGTGAGAAGTCATTCCTCCGCGTGCAGTTAGAATACCTCCCGCATCAAGCATACCTTTTAAATCCTCGGGGGAGGTCTCGGTGCGAACCAATATCGCTCGTTGGCCAGTGGCGTTGATGCTCTTCTCGGCATCTTCGGCGAAGAACACTACAGGTCCTGTTGCCGCTCCTGGTGATGCTGGCAGACCTTTAACTAGAACCTTTGCAGATTTCATCGCTGCGACATCAAATACAGGGTGCAGTAGCTCGTCGAGCTTCTCAGGCTCGCAGCGTAGTACTGCAGTTTTCTCGTCAATCAATCCCTCCGATAGCATGTCCATTGCAATTTTAACCATTGCTGCACCTGTGCGTTTTCCGCTTCGGCACTGTAACATCCAGAGTTTACCATCTTGGATTGTAAACTCAATATCTTGCATATCAGTGAAATAGGTCTCTAGGTGGTGCTGTATGTCGAAGAGCTCTTTATATACCGATGGCATAACCTCTTCGAGCGATGGGTATTTTGTTGCGCGATCCTCTTCGCTCACCTTTTGAGCCTCGGCCCAGCGGCGTGATCCCTCTACGGTGATCTGTTGTGGCGTGCGGATACCTGCTACAACATCTTCACCCTGAGCGTTGATTAGATACTCTCCATTGAAAATATTTTCGCCCGTTCCAGCGTCGCGAGAGAATGCTACGCCCGTTGCCGAGCTATCGCCCATGTTACCAAAGACCATCGCTTGGACATTGACAGCTGTTCCCCACTCTGCAGGAATCGCATGTAGCTTGCGGTACAGAATAGCGCGTTCGTTCATCCATGATCCAAACACAGCACAAATAGCGCCCCAAAGTTGCTCCCATGGTGAAACGGGGAAGTCAGAGCCAGTTTGTTGCTTAACTGCGCCTTTGAACTCTTCGACCAACTCTTTGAGGTCATCTGTCGAGAGTTCATTGTCGAGAGCAACTCCGCGAGCCTCTTTTTTAGCCTCGATTATAACCTCAAATGGATCTTCGTCCTCTTTAGATTCTGGTTTCATTCCCAAAACAACGTCGCCATACATCTGTACAAAACGGCGATATGAGTCCCATGCAAAGCGTGGGTTGCCCGTAAGTCGAGATATTGTTTCGACCGTCTCGTCGTTCATTCCCAGGTTTAGGATCGTGTCCATCATTCCAGGCATCGATGCGCGAGCACCCGAGCGAACAGAGACAAGAAGAGGAAGCTCTTTGTCTGCAAATTTGCGACCTGTCAACTTCTCGACATTCTCGATTGCACGCTCAACTTCGGGACGTAGAAGCTCGATTACTCGTTGCCGACCATGTGTATAGTATTCTGAACAGACGTCAGAGGTTATCGTAAAGCCTGGAGGGACGGGTATTCCAATTAGATTCATCTCGGCGAGATTTGCGCCTTTACCACCTAGTAACTCTTTCATCTTGCCATTACCTTCGGCCTCTTTATTTCCAAAGGTGTAGACTCTTTTTTGATTCGGCATAGCTTTAGTTTTTAAAATATTCTTTAATATGTTTTAGTTGCATCTACGAATATAGTAAAAAAATACGAAATGTGAAACTTTTATTAAAAAAGTTTGATGTATATATGCGAATATTTATGATATATGCGTTCTCTGGCGCATATATCATATAATTATGAATTTGAAAATGTATTATTGAGTGGAGTGAGTGGGGTAGCTAATCCTTAATTTTTAAGTTTTTTTTTACACCGCTTATCTCTCGATAACGCCCGAGCCAACAAGCTCATCTTCCACGTACCAAGCGGCAAATTGTCCTGCAGCAACTCCGCGTTGTGGCTCGTCAAACAGGATGTAATACCCCTCTTCGCGGTGGTAGAGCCTTGCGTCTTGCAACGCTTGTCGATAGCGTATTCTAACGCTGCAATAGAAGTAATGGTTAACCTTTAGTTCGTAGGTCGGATTGACCCAATGGCAATCATCAGGCGATATAAATATCACCTTGCGATAGAGTCCTGGGTGGGCGTCACCCTCGCCAACGTAGATAACATTCTGCTGAACGTCGGTGCCGATGATGAAGAGAGACTCCTTGCGGCCTCCGATTCCTAAACCTTTACGCTGGCCAATCGTGTAGAAGTGGGCACCATTATGGGTGCCAATTTTTTTACCGTCGCGCACCGTGTAGCGGTAGGGTTGACTCAATCCGTCGAGGTCGTCATCCGAGATTAAGTGGTCGAATTTAGGCCAATCAGCCTTGATTTCATGGATGTTACCCACCTTTTTTGCGAGTTTCTGCTGTAAAAAAACGGGCAGATCAACCTTGCCAACAAAACAGATACCTTGAGAATCTTTGCGCTTAGCGGTAGCTAAACCCTCGCGATCGGCAATCTCGCGCACCTCAGGCTTAAGTAGGTGGCCAATCGGGAAGAGAGCCTTCGAGAGTTGCTCCTGCGATAGCTGGCATAAAAAATAGCTTTGATCTTTGTTTGGATCGCTGCCTGCAAGAAGTTTATAAACTGTTTTTCCGCCGATCTCCTCCTCCTCTTTGCGGCAGTAGTGTCCCGTAGCAACAAAGTCGGCACCTAGCTTAAGTGCTTCATTTAGAAAGACATCAAACTTAATTTCGCGATTGCACAACACGTCGGGGTTGGGTGTACGACCTCTTTCATACTCCGAAAACATATAATCTACAACACGTTTTTTATAGTGCTCCGAGAGATCGACAACGTGCAGTGCGATATCCAATTTCTTCGCAACAAGTTCCGCAAAGACCCTATCATCATGCCACGCACAATCACCCTCTAGGGTGCCTGTGGTGTCGTGCCAATTGATCATAAAGAGTCCGATCACCTCGTGACCCTGCTCCTTGAGAAGGTGGGCTGCAACCGACGAGTCTACGCCACCTGAGATTCCAACAACAACGCGTGCCATATATATTATAGGTCTAAAAGTCCTTCAGGGACAATGAAATTAATCTTTTGAGAGTCGAAATCGATAGAGTGGATGAACTCCTCAGCGGCGGGGATAAGTATCTGTTTACCACCGATTGTCACTTCGAATAGCGGGTTGGCTTCCGAGTGGATGTAGTCCGTAAGTGTGCCTGCAAGAGGCTCCTCGTCGATGATCTCTACAGTAAAACCAACAAGATCCTCCATGAAAAACTCATCGTCTATCTCCTCCTCCTCACTCTCGGGAAGCAGAAGATCCGAGCCCATAAACTCCATAATGCGACGCTCCGTATCGATATCCGCAAATTTCACAACTGCACTGGTGCGACCACGTCGCTCAAACTCCTCGAAGTAGAGCGGCACGCTCAGAGAGTCGACCTTGATGAAGATCGGATCCGAAAGCGAAAAATCGTCGGGGAATGATGTGTAGAGATTGATGACCGCCTGACCATCAGCACCATACAGCTTACTTATTTTGGCTACTTTTTCCATTTTGTATCTTTTGTTCAGTGCTCAAACTTTAAGTGTGACCAAGATCGAGCCGTAAGTCACAAAGGTAGTGATCTTTTTCGAATTTGCAAAATGCTGTTGGCGGAGTTGTACTCGCAAACAACTACGTTGAGGACGTATACAACTGACTCCGTCGGGCGGAGATGGCACCTCCGCGGGTGCATACATTCCCTGCGGCGATTTGCTTTTCGTTTGCGCTCATACGCTAAAAGTGTTACAATAATTTCCCGAGAGTAAACTCTCAAAAAATTATTGTAACACTTTTATCTATGGCAACCTAAGGTTGCCAAAAGCAAATCTCCGAATGACTAATTCAATTCATAATGAAGAATTCATAATGCATAATTGGTGTTGAATCTTAGCTGTTTACAATTCGAATTGGGTTTAAATGCTGCAGGCATTTAATAAATTTTAGAATGGAATAAGTTGTGCAAATTTATTTGCGGCAACTTGTTATATTCTAAAATCATAGAACTTTAGCAAAAAGTTCTATGCCCAAATCGCAGCGTAATATGCACCCGCGGAGGTGCTATCTCCGCCCGACGGAGTCAGTTGTATACATACTCAGCAGAGTCACAGGCCGTTAGAGCGTAAATTTGTACTTCCCAAATAGCTCCATGTGTTGTGTGATCTCTTCGGGGGAGAGGTAGTGTTTTCGTTTGAACTCTTTGTACTCTTTGGTTGATCCGCTTTCGTTGGATAGTGAGTATTTGGCCCAGTCGTGCAGTTGCCAGCCTAGTCCGCGTTCGATTGTTGCGCGGTCTATCTCTTTCTCGAATAGGGGTTTACGGCTTCCGCTGGAGTATCGCATGAGGATGCCAACTACGCCTATAAGGTTGTGGTTCTGGTAATCTGCGATGTGGGCTAGCTCGTGTCCAATGATCCCAATTTGGGCGTTGAAGGGTGTGTCGTGGAGATATATTCCATCAAACTCCTCCTTGTTGTTTATCACGACGATGTATCGACGTCGACATAGCATCGAGGTGGGCTTGGGGCGTGCAGCCATTGTTGTCGATCCGCGTTTGTATTTGAACTCGATTTTTGTGTCGATCAGCTCGGGGTAGTGCGATAGTGCGATGAGCGTTGGCTCGAGAAATTCATCGACGAAGATTTTGTTGTTGCCGTATATCGCTATCAGACTATCTATCTGGTATTTAGTGAGTCGTGGGTACGATCTGTGAACTTCATGATATGACATGTGTGGCAATTGGGCGTTGCGAGTAACTCCGCAACTGACCAATGTGCCACACATTATGAGGCAGATAATTGTCAGCCATATACCATTCAAATATCTCGCCTTTTCATTCATAATTTTACATCATCCCTCGGCGCATGCGAGCAAATTGCATGACCCAAGCGGGTGATTGCTGATTTTTGATTTGATTCTGCATATACTCCATATATGGTGCCGAATGTTTGAAAAACATAAATAAGCCTTCGCAGAGCGAGTTTCGGCGGTAGCCATCCTCATCGACGATGAATCGGTGCTTTGGGCACTCTCCATGGCAGCAGAAGTAGTATTTGCAACGCATGCACTCATTGCTGAGGCCATTACGCTTATTAAGTCCGAAGTCAACCCTTTTGCGCGAGGCGAAGATCTCGGTGAGGTGTGTTTCGTTGATGTTACCCAACTTGTAGGCGGGGTAGACAAAGTGGTCGCAATTATATACGTCGCCATTATGCTCAACAACAAGTGCATCGCCACAGGTCTCATTCATCGAGCAGACACCTGCGGGCACTCCACACCAATTGGCGAGTGTTGCATCGAAGATCTGCACGAAGTAGGTACCAACGTCGCTTACGACCCACTCGTCGAATATGTCGCATAAAAATTTACCATACCCTTTGGTCGAAACCGACCATGGTGAGAGGTGTGCCCCCTCGGTCTCAGGACTCACGATGAGAGGGCGGTGTAGCCCCTCCTTTTCGACTACGTGCTCCACAGCTGGCAGGAACTGCATGTAGCGGCTGCCAATAGATTTGAAGAAGCGGTAGATCTCCGAGCCGCGGCCTTCGCACTTGGCATTCACTACACTTAGGGTGTTGAACTCCACACCGTGCATTTTCAGCATGTTGACGCCCTCCATTACCTTGTCAAAGGTTGGTTTTTGCGACTTGGTGAGGCGATATGCATCGTGAATATCTTTTGGTCCATCAAGCGATATGCCGATTAGGAATTTGTGGTGAGCAAAAAATTGGCACCACTCCTCGGTGAGGAGCGTTCCGTTTGTCTGAAGTGTGTTGACGATCCTCTTTTCGCCGCGGTACTTCTCTTGATACTCCATCGCTTTGCGGTAGAAATCGAGCCCAAGTAGGAGTGGTTCGCCTCCATGCCAGCAGAACATAATCTCAGGGATCTCATTGGCTTCGATATACTGTTTTACATATTGCTCCAAAAGCTCATCGCTCATAATGGCCTGTTTGCCACCATATTGTTGTGCTTTATCTAGGTAGTAGCAGTAGTGACAATCGAGGTTACAGCTCGAACCTGCGGGTTTGAGCATAGTCGAAAATGCAACAGGTGAGGCCTGGTTAACGGCATCCTGAAATGTAAATAGATCTTTTTTCTTCATAGTTGAATTGATAAATCAACTGTAAAGATAGTTATAAAAAATTAAATAATGCAACTTTAAGGGGGAAATTAAAAAGGTGAGTGTGACTAAAGAACTCCCTTAGTCATACTCACCTTATTTTAATTAGCTAAACATTGGCTTGAGCCATCCGAACATTATGTATGCGATGATCAGTGTAACCAATATGTTAAATCCTTGGGCAATTAAGAACACATACATCTGTTTGCGGTTCTCCTTTGCGAATATTTCGCTGAAGCGGGTTTCGAGACCTATGCAGACAAATGCAATTCCAAATAGGGTGTTGGTCATTGATTTCGTGATCTTACCTACGCTTTTTGCCGCTTCGGGCGTGAAGAAGAAGCTAAAGATAAGCGAAGCTACGATAAATCCAACAACAAATTTTGGGAACCGATCCCATATTACCCCTAGTGTGGGTTTCTCCTGCTGCTCCTTACCTTGGTATGTCCAGATTATTGAGATGAAGAATGCGGCAACACCTAGCAGAACATTCTGTGAAGATTTTACGATGATCGCAGTTTGTGCAGCCACCTCGCCAAGCATTGTGCCCGATGCCGCTACGGCACCCGTTGTGTCGATGGTTCCTCCTAGCCAAGCTCCCGACACCTCTTGCGCTGCAATTGGTTCAAGACCAATGAGTTGAGTTAGCCACTGAGCTATGGGAGGCATGATGTACATCATTGGAATTGCGCATACAAGAACCAGTGATATTACCGAAGATAGCTTCTTGTTGTCGCCCTTAATCACGCCACATGTGGCGATTGCTGCTGAGACGCCACAGATACTCACGGCGCTCGATAGCATAGTGCGTAGCTCGTTGTCAACCCCCATTTTCTTACCTAACCAGAATGTGAAGTTCCAAACTGTAAACACAACGAACAACGATTGGATGAGGCCATAAGCACCAGATTTAAGTACCTCGCCAAAGAGGATTGTGGAACCAAGGCAGATGATACCTATTTTAATATAGAATTCACTCTGTATAGCTGGCTTCAGCCACTCTGGAACGCGGAAAAGATTGCTAATTATTAAACCGAGAAGTACCGAGAATAGAACAACCTCTAGGCCTAAACCCTTGATTGCGGGCAGCTCGGCGATAAGTTGAGCGGTGATTGCAAGTGCAAAAATTGCAAAGAGTGACAAGACAACACCTTTTGTTGATCGCTTCAGTAACAGGTTGCTACCCAAGGTGATAAGCGTGATCAATACATACATTGAACTTGCATTAATCCAATCAGCTTTGGCCGATAGGACCTTAGGCATCTTAGGCATAAATTCGGGGAATAGGCACGCAAGCGTGATGATGATGGCGCCAGCGAGTACGATTACCCAATCTTCGCTTTTGAATTGCGAGAGGAATTTTTTCATTTTGCGTCTATTTTTTTTAGTTTTATTACTCCGTTACACACAGTTTTTAAAAATGCAACGCAAAGGTCGAAAAAATAATTGATAATTTAGTACGTCCAAATACTGATTTTTCTGCTTTAGCGCTCTAAACAGCGACTATTTTGCCACTTTTTATGTACCAAAGATATCCAATGACATCTCTGTAGCCCATCTCTTCAAGCAGCATTTTATACTCCTCAATCTGTTGGCGGTGCTCTTTCAATTCGTGGATTCCAAATTTGTAGTCGACAACTACAGCTTGATTGCCGCTTATCATCACTCGGTCGGGTCGTTTGAAGCTCGATGATTTTGGGAGTATAATATCATGTTCGTTGTGCACGGTCTCCCAGGTGTGGGTAAACCACCCCTTGATTGGCTCCGTTTCCAGCGCTTTGTCAATTTTAACTTTGAGTGTTTTGTGCTCCTCCTGGCTGATTTGTCCGTTGAGTAGCATCGACGATAGACGCTCGCCAATCTCCTCGGATGTTGCGGCCTCGGCAAAGACTTTGTGCATTAATATACCCTCGTGGCGTGGCGACAGCTCAACCTGTTGGTCCTGTTCGAAATATCGTTGAGAGGGTAGGCGCAGGCGCAGGTCGGCTTGAGAGGTAGGGTAGCTATCCATTATATATAGTCTGCTGTTGCCCTTTGTGCGCGAACGGGTTAGAGGAGCAGATTTTTCACCAAAGGAAATTGTCGTTTTGTCCTCTGAGGCTGTTGCAAACCCCTCTAAATCACCAAGTTTAAATTCGCCATCGGCAGAGGGTAACACTTCGGTTATGGCGCGACCAACGCCAATTTTGCCACGCTTAATAAAGATGTGTAACGCTTGCGAGGCCCGAGTCAGAGCCACGTATAACATGTTTATATTGTCGATGTGAGAGTAGACAAATTCGCGGAAATATTGCTCCGAAAATAGAGACTCACCCATCTGTTTTTTGTACTTTACGGGGAATGCCCCGAGCTCATCTAACTGATCGCTAGCCTCGGCCCATACGGCGCTGCTTTTTTGAGTTTTCTTGGGGTCTGCCTTGCCTCCGCCTCCGCTTTTTGGGTCGAGCGACCAGGTGCAGTAGGGGATCATAACTACCGCTTTTTCCAAACCTTTAGCCTTGTGAATGGTGGTTATCTCTATCGATTTTTCGCTCTGCTCGACGCTGATCGAGCGTGCCGCACCGTGCTCTTCCCACCACTTTAGGAAGAGTGTTATATCGCCATTTTTCGAGCTGCAAAAGTTGCAAATTGATTCGTGAATCGCCTGCATATAGGCTATATTGTTGGGCTCTTTGTCTAATTCATAATAGATTACGATGCCCTCGAATGCCTCCTCGGTCGAGAGCATACGGATCGATTGTATAAACTCGCAGTCGCTTTTGCTCAGCGGAGCGTCGAACCCTCTGTCGCCTAAAAAACGGTTGTATATTGCTCGTTGAATGCTATCCTCTTGGTTCACGGCAAGCGTGAGAACCGCCACAATGAACTGACTTACAGGGGCCAATCCAACAACAAGTGCCTCTTGGGTCATAACGTCGAAGTAGTAGCGTGATTCTCTATTTTCGCGCTTAAATTCAAGCAATTTCTCGGCGATTTTTATGCCGTCGGTATTAGATCGTACCAAGATTAGAATCTCGCAAGGCTTGAATCCTTGATCCAAAACACCTTTTATTCGCTCGACAATTTGGGGCTCGTCGTCGTGAATCGTGAGTTCGACGTAGCCATCACTCTCGCCACTTTTGCGAGGTGTCTGGGCGTGGTCTGTGTAGGCTTGTTGAAGCATATCTTTGAGCTCATTGTGCGCCTCTACACTTATGGCTTGACGCTCCAAAGCGCTCTCTAACTTGCCGTTAAGAGCTGTATTGTCTAAGCTTACAACCGCCTCGATAAGTGCGTTATTGAACTTTACAATATTGGGTAGGCTGCGGTAATTCTCCTTGAGGTTTACAACTTCGGTACTCTCGGCGCCCATATCTCTTCGTGCGAGTGAGTGGAGTATGCGCCAGTCGCCACCACGCCATCTGTAGATCGATTGCTTGATGTCGCCAACAATTAAAACAGAGCTCTTTTCGCTCTGAGACATAGCGTTTTGTAGAAGCGGAAGAAAATTATGCCACTCTTTGAGCGAGGTGTCTTGAAACTCGTCGATCATGTAACGGTCGAAGCGATTACCCACCTTTTCATATATAAAAGGTACGTCGTTGTTGGCGATAAATTTAGATAGAATAAGTTTGGTCTCGGAGAGTAGCATCATATTTTGTTCGTTGCTAACCATGTTGACCATCTTATATAGGTCGGTCAGCAGAGCAAAACTTCTGTAATTCTCGCGCAGTAGAGAGGCTGTATTCCACTGTTTGATATTGTTGTCGAAAGTCTCAATAATCTCAAAGAGAATCGGTTGTAGTCTGCTGGTCGCTGCCTCTATCGCTGCGCCTTTGCCCCAGCCGTCGGTGGAGTTCGACCTGTCGCGCTGTGTCTTCGTTGGCTCTTTGATCTCGCCCGCTGCGATGGTGTTGAAATATTTAGCGAAGCTGCGACTCTTGCCATTAAAAGATTCTGTCGTGAGGCCGAGCTCGGCAACTATCTCGAGAGCTCTTTCGGCACATTTTTTCATGTGTGCTTTGGTCTGCTCGCTGCTCTTTTGAAACCTATCGACGATGGCTTTCAGCTCAGCCTTGGAGTTTGGGCGCTCGAGAGTCTCTCGGTTCGACTCTTTGAAGATTTCGCCGCCCAGCGAGAGCACACCTTCGTGGATATCCCAGCTGCGGCCATCCTCGATTCGCTCTTCGATGAACTCTGAGATCCATCGTTTGAGCTCATCATTTGAGCTCACCTCCTCTATAATTCGATCTGCGCTCTGCGATAGGATTGTTGCGGGATCCAGCTCAATATTGTAGTTGATATCTATGCCCAACTCTTGAATAAATGCACGTATTATTCTTTGAAAAAATCGATCAATGGTGAGTATCGTGAAGCGAGAGTAGTCGTGTAGGATGGCTCCACGCACCTGTAGAGCACGTTTGCGCACGACCCTTTCGCTAAGCGACAGCTCGCTTTGTAGACGTTCGAGGTAGTTGCTCGCATCGCCTGCCGCCAATGAGTGGATCTCGCTGAGTATTCGGCGCTTCATCTCCTCGGTGGCTTTATTTGTAAAGGTCACAGCCAATATGTTGCGGTAGAGCATGGGCTCTTCGATCACATCGCGTACATACTTGTATGCCAGTGTATATGTCTTGCCCGAACCTGCGCTTGCGTTGTATATGGTAGCTCTCACTCTGTTGTCGATTTGTAGTTTGAAAACTCAAAGATAGTAAAATATTGCTAAATTTTTTATATCTTGCATCATCATTTAATCAAAACGAGACTCATGCGAGGTTTTCTTAACGAAGTTGCCGAGAGGCTATACAACAAATATGGGGCTGAAGTTAGCTCCATGAAACTGATATTCCCCTCGCGTCGTTCGCGAATATTCTTTACCGAGGCGTTGAGTGAGGTGGCAACAGCGCCATTGTGGCAACCCTCGTGGCAGAGTCTCGATGAGTTGGTGGCCGAGGCGACACCCCTGAACCGCGGCGATAATGTTCGTCTCATCGCGGAGCTGTACCGTATATATAAGTTGTATCACGCCGAGGATTTCGATAAGTTCTACTTTTGGGGTGAGATTCTTCTCTCGGATTTCGATATGATCGACAAATATATGGTCGATGCCGATATGCTCTTTTCGAATGTTGCCGACCTTAAACTCTTGGAGTCCGACATATCATATATGACACCCGAGCAGTTGAAAATAATCTCCTTTTGGAGCTCCCTGCAGGATGGTCGCGAACTCTCGGTCGAGAAGCAGCGTTTCTTGAAGGTGTGGGAGTCTCTGCCGAAAATATATCACCAGTTTCGCGATCGGCTCACTGAACTGGGGGTTGCCTATACTGGTATGATTCAGCGCTCTGCAGTTGAACGCTTGCAGTCGGGCGAGTACTCTTTCTGTCGCCACTCGCGTTATGCTGTGGTTGGATTTAACGCCTTGTCGGAGTGCGAAAAACAGCTTTTTGATGCTCTGAATCGAACGTCGTCTGTCGACTTTTTCTGGGACTATGACAACTACTACACTTCGGATGTAAATCAAGAATCTGGGCTCTTTATTCGCGAAAACTTAGCGCGTTACGGCTCGAAGTTCGAGATCTCTCACGATAATTTTAGTGGCGAGAAAGAGCTAAATGTAGTTGCTGCAGCCTCGAACGTTTTGCAATGCAAGTATGCCTCTAAGATTATCGAAGAATTGATGGCTAGCGGGAAGATCGACAAGGAGACGGCAATCGTTTTGACCGACGAAAACCTCTTAACACCACTGCTTTACGCTCTGCCGCAAGGCGCAGGTAAGGTCAACGTTACGATGGGCTATCCCGTGAAACAATCGTTAGCCTATTCGCTTGTCGAGCGTCTGCTTTCGTTGCAGTCGCAAGCCAAGAGGCGGAGTGGCGCGAATCCACAATTCTACCACGTAGATGTTGTGGCGTTGCTTTCGCATCCATATGTCAATGTTATTGATAAAGAGCTGTTTGCGCATATCGAATCGCAGATCAACATGGAGCGTCTAATCAAGGTAGATCGAGCTTTTTTAGTCGATGAAAGGCCAGAGTATCTAGGTCGCTTTTTCGAGGCGTGTAGCAGCTGGCAGTCGTTGTCGCACTACCTGCAACAGATCATCTCATTTGTTGCGCAGTACCCTTATGAAGGGGAGGATTCATTTAGAAGATTGGAGTTTCTGGCAACAATATCGGAGAGTATTGTGACTCTTCATAATTCGCTGGAAAACTGTGAGATAGATCTATCGCTGACTATCTATATCTCGCTCTTGCGCCGTACGCTTCAAACCATCCGAGTGCCATTCGAGGGAGAGCCTCTCGAAGGTCTGCAGGTGATGGGAATTCTGGAGACTCGTAACCTTGATTTTCGAAATGTGATCATCCTATCGATGAACGACGACAACTTCCCAGGTAACCGCATGACAACTCCATCATATGTGCCATATAATATTCGTGCGGCTTATGGAGTGCCCACCCCCGAGCACCACGAGGGAGTCTTTGCCTACTACTTTTATCGACTCATTCAGCGAGCCGAAAAGGTCTGGATGTTGTACTGTTCGCATGCCGATGACAAGACCACGGGTGAAGCGAGTCGATACATCTATCAACTCGACTATGAGAGCCCGTTTAAACTCAGCTATACTGATGTTGGTGTTGACGTTAACCTATACCAGCAGAGCGCATTGGAGGTGGCTAAGGTTGGTGAAGTTGATAAGCTCCTATCACGATACACAACCGACGATAATCCGCTACCCATCTCGCCATCGGCGATAAATCGCTACGTTGCGTGCCCGATGCGTTTCTATTTCCACCATGTTGCGCGCATTAAAAGTGGAGATGAGCTAAACGAGGATGTCGACAACTCGATGTTTGGAAATATTCTTCACGAGGCGATGCGCAGCCTCTATGAGCCTCTAGTTGGTCGCGCAGATATTGCCGTGGCACTCGCCGCGATGAGAGACGATCGCGCAGTGGTTGAGCGTGCGGTTGTGGCAGCTATGCGCGAAGTGTGTAAACTTCGCGATGGTGTGAGGGACGAAGATTTGGCGGGCGATCTTCTGCTGATCAAAGATATAATTGTGAAATATATTGCCGATGGTGTATTTGCATACGATATAGAAAACTCTGATTTTGAGATTGTTGCCGTCGAGCAAAAGTATCGTTATACTCTCCCCTTGCCCTCGGGGCAAAGTATCACCATCGAGGGTACGCTCGATAGGGTAGATCGCTTGAAGAGTGGCAAACTAAGGGTGATCGATTACAAAACTGGAGGTAAACATCTGGAGTTTAAATCTGTTGAGCTGCTCTTTGGCGGTGAGGGTGCAGATCGTCTAGGGCATATTATTCAGACGTTGACCTACTCGATGATGCTTCATCACACCCTAGATGTGTCGGTTGTGCCGTCGCTCTATTACGTTAGGTTTATGCACTCTCCCACCTATTCGCCGCTTCTCGTCGACCGCTCAACGGCAGAGGATGGTGGAGTTGTGGCCACCTATCAAACATTGCGCGAGGCATTCGAAGAACACCTCGCGCAGAAACTTTTTGAACTACTAGACCGTGCGGTCCCATTCCGTCAAGCGGAAGATATCGAAGGAACCTGCACCTATTGCGATTTTAGGTCGATTTGCAGGGTGTAGTTGAGGCTTTTTATCTACATTGCACCTCGATTGCGGCAGTAGCGGATGTATGCCAAACGTTGGTTCGATCTGGCCTCGACAAGGTCGGAGGTGGCCTTAAGCCATAGAGCTTGCGCCTCGAGATAGTCTGAAATCGTCTCCATTCCAGCCTCGTAGTGCTTGCCACTTTGGCGAAGATTCTCCTCGGCCTGCTCTACGGTGCGCTCCATCAACAGCACCTCGGCTTGAGCCTCGTTGTAGGCGTTTATCGACTGCATCAACTCGAGGGTCATCTGTTGAACTAGATCTGCCTTAGTATTTTCGGCTATTGCCACTTCGCGGCGCGCTGCAGAGAGCTTGCGACGCCCCTCGCCCCAGTGAAATATTGGGATGTTAACCATGACCCCGCCCGTGAAAGTTGGATTGGAGCCTAGTAGTGTCGATCCGTTGAGCTTTAAGCCATTTGCATAGTTATATGAGGCGAGTGCAGAGATCGATGGCAGAAAGTCGCTTTGAACTAGTTGCGCCTCTAACTCCTTTGCCTCCACGCTCTTAGTCAGTAGTTCAAACTCGGGCCTAGCGGTGACGTCTAGTGCTGGATCTACGCTATGTTGCAGATTAAAGGTGTCCTCGACTCTCAAACAGAGAGTCGATATGGGTAGCCCGACGATGTAGCAGAGATTCATGCGTGAGAGGATCAACCCATTTTTAGCCTTAAGTTGATTTAGCTCCGCCTCGTTAAGCTTCACCTGCACCTTCATAAGGTCGTTCTTTGTGCACATGCCATGTTTAAGCATGCTCTGCACCTGTCGGTAAGTCTCATCGACAACTTGGTGATAGGCGTCGGCACTGCGCAACATCTCCTCCACCTTGATGTAGGCGTAGAACGCCTCTTCCGCTGCCAAGATAACGTCAGCCTGGCTGCGTGTACGCTCTGCCTCGGCAGCTTCGACCCCCACTTTGGCCAACTTTGTTGCGGTAGATATCTTGCCACCCATGTAGATTGGCTGCGTAGCTTGGAGCCCTGCGCTAAAGATAGAGCCCACCTCAAGATCAAAGATCATATCGGGCATATAGGCATACGAGCCAAATATTGGAGATCCATCCTCGGCGTACCCAACGATGTTGGGGGTCATCTCGCCTGTGGTCAGGTCGGGAGAGAATGTCGGCAGGTAGCCTCCCGAGATCGCCTCGCTGAACGAGGTGGTCGAGTATAGATAACTTCCTGAAAAAGAGAAGTTAGGCAGGTTGTTGCTCTGGTAGGCTTTCAATAGATCTTGCGAAGCCTCGATCTTCTCGACACTCGATTTGAGTTTGAAACTATTCTCGAGAGCCATCTCTCGACACTGCTCCAGGGTCAGAGAGTGGGTTTGGGCTGCGGTGGATAAGGGTAGTAGCAGTAGCGCAGCAAATTTATATATTCTATTTTTCATTGCGTCTTAATGTATTTTTATTTTAAAGAAAATAGAGTAGAGAATTGGAATAAAGATCAGCGTTATGATTGTTCCCAGGAGCAATCCGCCCATGATCGTTGCCGCGAGAGAACCAAACATGTCGTCGGGTAGTAGTGGAATCATTCCCAAAATCGTGGTGAGTGAGGCCATCATCACGGGGCGGAAGCGAATAGCTGAGCTATCGAGTAGCGCCTCGAATGGCTCTTTCCCCTCCTCAATCTGGAGGTTGATCTCATCCATTAGCACCACGCCATTCTTGATCATCATGCCAATGAGACCCAATACTCCGCAGATCGCAACAAATCCAAATGCCTTGCCCGAGATGAGTACCCCAAGGATAGCTCCTACGAAGAGTAGAGGCACGCAGAGAAGAATGATGAGCGGCTTGCGGTACCCTTTGAAGAGCATGATTAAAATACCAATCATCAACACGATCGCCAGGGGAAGGTTGGCAAATAGATACTTCATCGATTTACTCTTAGCGTCGTACTCACCCTTCCATTCGAACGAGTAACCCGTCGGTAGATCTATCGCCTCAATGGCCTCAATGATCTCTTGTCGAGCATCCTCGGCGCCCACTCCAGGTGTGGTGTTGCATTGAGCTCGCATCGCGCGCTTACCATTGTAGCGTATGATTACAGGATCCTCCCACTTCAACTTTATCCCCTCAATGGCTTGGCTGAGAGGTGTTGTCGCAAGTGCCTCTGAGATAATATCTTGCTCCGAAATGGCGCCCGTCATTACCCCCTGCAGGGTCTCCATGCTAAGCATAGATAGCGATGGAATCATCGAGAATATTGGCGCAGTCTCGAGCGCATCGATTGGGTTGCCCGCCGAGTTAACACACTTAACAACTAGGGTTTCGCTTCGGGTTCCGTTGTAGAGCCTCTCAACGGGAATACCCTCGGTCGAAGCTAACAATGAGAGGCCAACATCGCCACGACTTAGACCCAATGAGCGAGCTACAGGTTGCGTGTAGCCCACCTCCAACATCGGCACCTTGCGCTCCCAGTCAGATGTTATAAGCGTGATGTCGTCGCACCCCTCCATTATCGCCTGCGCTTGGCGTGTGAGGTCTCGAAGAACATCGGGATCGGGCCCCTTGAACATCGCCTCGATGGGGTATTTGCTATACATCAGATTGTAGCGCTTGACCCTGATGTAGGCTTCGGGGTAGTTGTCGCAGAGGTATTGCTGCAGCTCGGGGATTGCCGCAACAAGGGCACTCTCGTCGGTGAATTCGACGATCAGATCGCCATAGGAGAGTGCAGGTGTTGCGATACTTCGCACCAGGTTGTAGCGACTTGGCGTGGCTCCCAACGATGTGGTGACGTGTGTTATCTCCTCCTGCTCTAACAAGTAGTCGGTGATCGACTCCAAATTCGATAGGGTAGCTTTGGGCGAGTAACTCTCGGGAAGCTTAAATTCGATGTAGAGCTGATTGTAGTTGAGGTCGGGAAAGAAACTCTGAGGCAGAAGTGTATATATCCATCCACTCAACGCTACGAGTATCAGCGACATAGCTACGGTGATCGTGCGATTGCGAAGCGTCCACGTCAAGAGTCGACGTAAGGCAGCTTGCATTCTCTTTGTCGATTTCGACTCCTCTTTCACTGTCGATCCTACGAGTAATCCTCGAGCCTGGAGCGGCACCATGGTGAGCGACAATATCCAGCTTAGCAGTAGCGATACGGCAAGCACAATAAAGAGGTCGCGCACATATACACCCGTCGTATCGGGCGAGAGGAAGATCGGGAAGAATGCCAGAATGGCAATTAGCGTTGCGCCCAAGAGCGGCATTGCGGTTTTTTGTCCGATGTCGGTTAGCGAGCGACTCTTCAGTCGTCCCTTTTTGAGGTCTAGCAATATTCCATCGACAACAACAATGGCGTTGTCAACAAGCATTCCCATGGCCAAAATAAATGCGGCCAGCGAAACACGTTGGAGCGTACCGCCAAAGGCGTAGAGGAAAAGAAGTGAACCAAAAACGGTGACTACCAGCGTTGTACCCAGTAGTACGCCACTCCTAAGGCCCATCGCAAACATCAATACAATGATTACAATTGCCACCGAACAGAGAAGATTCAATAGGAAGTTGTTGATCGCATCCTCGACTCTCTCGGGCTGAAAAAAGACCTTGTTGTATTCGATGCCGATAGGTAGCTGCTTCGAGCGAAGAGTCTCGAGTAGACTCTCTACCTCGGCGCCAACCTTAGTGATATCGGTGCCCGAAAGCGCTGATATTGAGATGCCAATAGCTGGTGAAGCGTCGTAGAATAGGGCGTTTCGCAAAGGTTCGGCGTACCCCTCTTCGATCTTAGCGATATCGCGTAGGCGCATTTGATCATCTTCGTGACCAGCAATGATAATATCGCCAATCTCCTCTATTGTGCGGTATCGGTCGTTGACGCTAACCCGTATTCGCTGCTCGCCACTCTCGAAACTACCCGAATATATCGTCTGATTTTGCCCTTTGAGGGTCTGGATCACCTCGGCTGGTGAGACACCTAGCGTAGCCATTCGATCCTCATAGATCGATATGTTGATCACGGGCGAAGCCACGCCGTAAAGCTCCACCTTAGATATTCCATCGATGGTAAGCACCTCGCGTTTAATGAGTTTCGCATAATCGCTGAGCTCCTTGTTAGAGTAGCCATCAGCAGTAAGCGCATAGAACATTCCAAATACATCGCCGTAGCTGTCGATCACAACACTCGTCGATACCCCTGCGGGGAGGTTTCGTTGCACATCACCCACCTTGCGTCGAAGAATATCCCAATACTGCTCCATCTCACTGTCGGGAACAGTGCTTAGTAGATTCACCGAGATGATCGACAAATCGGCCGACGAACGACTCTCGATGTGGTCAACTCCATTCATCGAGAATATCGCCTTTTCGAGCAGATCGGTCACCTGTAGCTCGACATCGTGCGACGAACCACCAGGAAAAGTAGTGACCACCATGGCTTGAGGAACGCTAACTTCGGGATCCTCCAACTTGCTCATATTGTAGTACGACATGCAGCCGCCCACAACCAAGATAACTATAAAATAGTAGACCAATTTGCTATTGGTCAAAGCCCATTTACCTATATTCATAACGCTTTTCGACTACTTTAAACCACCAATATTCGACGCCGATACCTTCTCGAGGATCTCCACCTCGAGTCTCTCTTTTAGTGAATTTACACCAGCCACAACAACCATCTCTGCTGCTGTGATATCGCCTCTAACTGCCACCATGCCATTGCTTTGGATCTCGCGAACCTCGATCTTACGACTTGCGACCTTGCCATTTGTCACAACCCAAACCGAGCTCTGACCATCACGCTCGACAACAGCCGAGAATGGAATTATTATGTTTGAATCTTGGTCGGAGGTGTATCTCATCTCGACCATTGCGCTCATGCCCGCAGATGGCACAACGCCACCGCTGTTCTCCACTCTAAATGTCATCTTATAGAGCTGATTTAGGTTTGCCTTGGGGCTAACTCCTTTTAGTGAGAGTTTAAATTTAGTATCGCCAAAGAGATCCATCGTAGCTATTGCACTCTCGAATTTAGCCTGTTTGAGGTAGTACTCCGCAGGAATATCAATGGTGATCTCGGGCGCCGATGACGAAATAATCGATATCACGGGGGTGCCAGCTGCCACTGCTTCGCCCTTGTCGAAGTTACTTTTTTGGATATATCCGTCGAAAGGTGCGCGTAACTCTGTGTCGCTTAGTGCGTTTTTGTGAGCCTCCAACTTGGCGGTTATCGCCCTCAATCCATTGGTGGCTTTGTCGTAGTCGTTTGCCGAGACACTTTGGTCGGCATAGAGTGCAACAACTCTATCAACCTCAGCCTTTATCGCGTCGAATTCAGCCTGAGTTGCAGAGAGTTGCAAAGCATAGTCGCGGCTGTCGAGGCGAGCCACAACAGACCCTTTGCGCACAAAAGTACCATCTGTGGCGCATATTTGGTCGATGATGCCCGCAACCCTAAACCCTAAATTTACATCGGTGGCGGCCACAACCTTGCCAGGAAAGGTGCAACTCTCAAAGTCGCTGTTTGCCAAAATGGCCTCTGTACACTTCACCTTGCGGGTGGAGTTGGTGCTCTTCTCGCCCCCCTTACACGACACCGCCGATAGTGTCATAATTAAAATCAATGCTCTGAAAAAATTCATAGATATCTTTTTGTTAAAAATTTCACAGTGCAAAGGTAGAACCTTTATATCTATCTTAAAAGTTCCCTTTAGGGTTAAAAATGTTCAATATCGGGTTTCTATCTATTGTAGGTAAAAAATTTAATCACTATCTTTGCACTATGCCTACTAGAACAACATATATTACAGGCCACACCTCGGAGTTCGATCAGTTTCGAGAGGGTGTTCCAGTGCACCTCGAGGCGGGTGGATTTCTGCTCTGCACCTCGGGTAGTAGCGACGTTGTGGTCGATACAAGGCAGTATACAATCAAGCAGTGGGATCTGGTGGTCGCTTTTCCTCTCTCTTATGCTCACGCGATACATACCAGCGACGATTTCGAAGGTGTAATTTTTGGTATTGATACCGATATACTCATCAGTACAGAGTTGTCAAACAAGAGTTTCTACATAAATTCAATCACCGATAATCCCTGTATTTCGTTGCGTCTAGATGAGGTGGAGAAGGTACTTTCGATGCGCGATATATTTCTGCGCGAGAGTGCAAAAAAAGAGCATCCTCTTCGTAATGAAATCGACGAGGCCGCTCTTAAAATAATAATCTATGAGGTTGCTGCTCTTTTTGTCTCGAGCCAGCCTAATGTCGATCATAAACGTTCGCGAGACGATATAATTTTTAGTAATTTTGTGATCCAGTTACACAGCGAAGTGTCTCGCCGTCGCGACTTAGAGTACTATGCACAGATGCAATCTATAACACCGAGCCACCTCTCAAAAGTTGTAAAGAGGGTCTCTCATCGTCCCGCTTCGGAGTGGATAAGTCTATATACGGTGGCGTGCATCAAGAGGCTACTGCAGAATAAAAGCCTTTCGATCGCCACAATTGCCGACCGACTAGAGTTTCCAAACGCCTCTTTTCTCTCACAATATTTCAAAAAAATGACCTCAAAAACTCCGAAACAGTATCGTACGGAGTTTTTTAGAGGTCACTGATATTTTTGTGGTTTGCTCGCTATTCTACGTATAAAACCAGACCTTTAAGGTATTCACCTTCAGGGTGATATATGTTAATTGGATGGTCTGCTGGTTGAGTCAATTGGTGTAGAATCCTCACCTTGCGACCAGCAATTGCTGCAGCCGAGAATACCGTTGTGCGGAACAACTCCTTAGATACGGCCTGCGAACAGGAGAATGTAAAGAGAATTCCGCCACTTTTGATCTGCGAAAGTGCGCGGGCGTTGAGTCGCTTGTATCCTTGCATTGCATTGCCCAAAACTTTGTGGTGTTTCGCGAATGCTGGCGGGTCGAGTATGATCAAATCATATTTGTCGCCAATATTTTTCAGATATTCGATTGCATCAACGGCCAGCGTCGAGTGGTTGACATCCTTGCCGAAGTTTAGCTCCATGTTCTCTTTGGCCAGGTGCACAGCACGCTCCGAAGAGTCGACCGAGCATACCTCCTTGGCGCCACCAGCCATGGCGTAGACCGAGAAGCCACCCGTGTAGCAGAAGGTATTAAGTACCGTGCGCCCCTTCGAGTAGTAGCCTACTAACTCGCGATTGTAGCGCTGATCAAGAAAGAATCCAGTTTTTTGCCCCTTCTCCCAATTGACCGTAAATTTGTGCCCATTCTCCAAAACTACACTCTCCTGAGTGGGTGTATGCCCCCAAAGGTAGCCATCGACAGCGCCAAGATTTGCATTGAACGGTACTGTTTGCGAACTTTTGTCGTAGATCGACTCGATCTGATCAGCGTAGCAGGCCTTAATCGCCTCGGCGATCATTAGTCGCGAGTGATACATGCCCACCGAGTGGCATTGAACCACTGCTGTGCGGTCGTAGATGTCGATAACAACGCCTGGCAGAGAGTCCCCCTCGCCGTGCACAAGCCTGTAGCAAGTCGTTGATTCATTGTGCGTTAGAAGAAGTGCTTGACGGACCCCATAGGCAATTGCAATTTTTTTGTTCCACCACTCTTGGTCGATCTCCTCCTGCTCGAATGTGAGAACCCGAACAGCGATTGATCCGATCTGATAGTGCCCCGAAGCGATGAAATCGCCACCTTTGGTGCGTATGTCAACCACTTCACCTTCGATGAGTTCGTTTTCAGAGTCGACCTTGTCGATTGCTCCCGAGAAGATCCATGGATGGCGGCGGAGAAGTGACTCCTCCTTGCCGCGTTTGAGAAATAGTTGTGGTCTCATATCTATATTTTTTTCATTTTCATTAATTTATTGTATATTTCGATGCAGGCCCAAGCGTCGGTTGCGGCATATTTCATCTGTTGAGGGGTGAATGTCGCCGCCTCCCAGTTGCTCAGTCTCTGGGCTTTAGATATGCGATAACCCAATACAAGAGCTGACATTTTGCGCAAACTCTTCTCGCCGATTCCATACTCTTCGACGATTTTTTGAAGATCGATAAAGCCATTCTCTTTGAAGTTGCGAAGTTTGCGCAGTGAGCGTATATCGCCCAGCACATCGGCGCCTAATTTGATGATATCTTTGCGCTCGAGAATCGAGAGGATTGCACGCTCAAGAGGGATCTTATTGAGGCGGAAGAGGTAACACTTTAGGGGAGTAGATAGCTGAAGCAGAGCCACTTTGTAGCTTACTCCTGCCTTGAATGATGGCCTAGTCTCGGTGTCGAATCCGATGATGGGGTAGCGCGCAATATCCATGCATGCAGCCTCGATCTGCTCGGCCTTATCCACTACGATGATCTCGCCCTCGAATTCGAGCGGCGGGAGCTTGGCACTCTCTTCGTTGCTTATTTTTGCTAATGTTTGGTTTTCCGACATAACTAGTTTATGAATATGCAAAGATATAAAAAAATAGTAGATTTATGGATGTCTGGTGGCTAATTTGTATATATTAAATTTATCTATAGATATAGCAATAGTGATAATTTATTGAAAATGTGGCGTGATTTAAATTATTTTGCTTATATTTGATCGTTAATATTAAACAATTCGTACCATGAAGTTGAATTTATTTAAGATTTCAATGATTACCGCAGTCGGTATGTTCATTGTAGCCCAAGAGTCTGTAGCTCAAAATAGTCGCGTGAGCTCCTCGAAGGATTCAAAGAAAAAAACTACTACCACATCAAAGAGCAGCAAAAAGGTTGTGACAACAAGGAACCCAATTTCATCCTCAAAAGTCACCTATAAGAAAACTACACCAACCGTGAAAGCGGTGCGTACTTTGCCATCGTTGGCCTCTATCATTAAGTATAAAGGTGTTGATTTGCATCATCACAACGGCCTTTACTATCGTAAGGTATCAGATCGATATGTTTTGACGCCTGCACCAATTGGCTTGAAAATCAAAACTTTACCACTTGGATACAGCTTGCTTAGACTTTTGGATCAGACATATTACTATTATCAAGGTACCTACTATCGACAGTTGAGAAATGAGTATGAGGTTGTGAGCGCACCACAGGATATTATCGTTCCCACGCTTCCCCAAGAGGCCGACCAGATCACGATCGATGGCAAAGACTACTTTGTCTATGATGGCTATGTTTACAGCATCGTTATAACCCCCGATGGAAAGGCATTCCAAATGGTGGGCGAGCTAGATTGGTAAAACGTAGATTCACGTTAAAAATGAAATCTTAGGGTTGGCCTGTGACTGACTCCGTCGCGGGCAGGGTGCTCCCTCGAGCGGTCGGAAGAACTTTCACTATCTTAACACGTTTAATATCAGTGTATTAATTTGGATAATTCAGTTGTTTTTACTATCTTTATAAGGTAAAAATAACTGAATTATTATGTTTAAAAACCATATAACTACAGTTAAAGAGATTATATCATTCATACAAAACCGACAGCTTCGTCACGATTATGCTCTCAAGAGGAGCCTCGATGGAAAATGTTGCAAAGATGCTTGGTCACACCAATACTAAGATGACCCAGCACTACGCTCAAATTCTCGACTAGAACATTATGAGTGGTATGTTAGGGGTATAAGAAAAGTTAAGGTAAGTTGAGTTTTGAATCACAGTTGCGATATATTTATTATCTTTGTGATGTACCAAAACTATAAGACGTAACCTATATGAAACAAGCAATAACATTAGATCAGATTAGAGAGGCATGTGACGCATATCTTTATCATATTGCAATTAGAGCATCTCGTGGTACAAGAGGAAAGAATAAAATTGTTACGGAGTATTACAAGTGTGCAATAATTGAGGTATCTAAGTTTATATCTGGTGTGAGCTATCCAGAAGATATGGCAAACCTAAGTGTTAGGGTTATAACACCTGATAATAGATTTGCCTACATTAGATTTGGCTGTTTCTTTTTTGTCGGATATGAAATGTATATTATATCTGAAAATCAACAATATACAAAATATCACACTCCAGAAGTACATAATATGGATGAGCGATTAACTCTATTAGATGACAGTACTACATATACAGTCCCAGTAGTGTTCGCGGGAATTTATACGGGCATAGAAGATAAAAATGGAGAGAGTATATTTACAGAAGATATTGTAAAGGCAGTACATAGCTGGGAACCTCCCACGGATAATAGTGAGATATGTGGATCTACAATAAAAGGATGTGTTGCTGTTAGACCTATTGGCAATGATAATGGGTTTGTTGTGATGCTTGATAATCATTGCGCATTTCTTAGCAACTGTTACACGATTGAGAAAATTGACACAAGACGATCTTCACATCATCCTGAAATTAAACTAGATTTGAGCAACAATAAAAAGAACAATAATATGAAACTTACTATAAATGAACTTTTAGCAGCAAGAGGCATTACCGAAAAAGATGGTGTTAAATTTTTACGCCATAAATTTAGCAAAGGTAAAGATGGTGTAAGCTATTACAATATTGAGACAGAGACCACTGAGTATTTAGAGGACTTTGTAACGATTGAGGATTTTTATCGCAGCCGCAACGAAGATTTCATGAAGTACCAGAATACACAATTAACATTAAATTTCAAAGGTGTAAATTATATAGTATCTTTCATTGCAGAGAGTGGAACAAGGGCGAGATTTGTTGGAGTGTATAAACTTGAAGGAGAGCCTATATATATTGGAGATACACCAACTGGAGAATCAAAAAGTTATTATAATTTTGTAGAGATAGATATACTAAAAGATCTTAAAGAGCGAATAATTATAGACTGGGGTAAAGGCGCAATAAAATGGCATCAGAAGATAGAAAACCAAAAGGAAATTATAATGATCGGAGATCCACTTGGAGACCTACCGTTCCCAGGTTATATGGATTTCACACTTTCTCGTCAAGAATTAGAGAGAGTATTTGAGTTTGAATATAAGGAGTGGAAAAATGCACTCACTGCAGTAAATTGCATATACCTAATCACAGACAATCATAGCGGTAAACACTATGTTGGTTCAACTTATAATACTGATGGTATTTGGGGGCGTTGGAGTTGCTATGCTACAACTATACACGGAAATAATAAGGAGTTGATAAAACTTATAGATAGTCATGATGAGTAGTATAAAAACAATCTGCAATATACTATTCTTCAAATACTTCCTCTAAATATCACTTCTAATGAGGCTATTGATAGAGAGACTATATACAAGAATAAATTGGGAACAAAGGTTCATGGTTTGAATGCGAACTAATTAGTCGACCCTTATATTCGTTTGGGGTTCGAATGCCTGCAGGGTGTTCGATAAATTTTAATAGGCAGATAGATGGTCAAATTTATTTGAATCATCTATCTGCCTATTAAAATCATAGAGCTTAGAAGAGCTCTATGCCCCGATCGCAGGATAATATACACCCGCGCAGGTGTTATCTGCGCCCGACGGAGTCAGACCCAGGCCAACCCAGGCCCAACCAACGGCTATTGAAGCACTCGTTCGATATACGATTTGTAGTCTTTGACCTCTGGCTCGTAATCATCCGTTGAGAATAGCGGTGATGAGATTAGGAAGTCAGCCGATGAGCGATTTATCGCTGTTGGTACGTTGTAGAGTGTTGCAAGGCGAAGAAGTGCCTTAACGTCTACGTCGTGAGGCTGTGCCGACATAGGGTCCCAGAAGAATATTAGTGCCGCGATCTGTCCTGTTGCAATCATCGATCCAAGTTGCTGATCGCCACCTAGTGGACCCGATTTAAGAAGTGTGATATCTAGTTCTAGCTCCTCTTCGGTATTTACACTCTGCTTGCAGCAAGAGCACATGTTTTTTGATTTATGATCTAGTAGAGTCTTTTCGACCATCTTGCCTGTTGTACCTGTGCAAACCATTGCATGTTTGCTAAGCACTGAGCAGTTCCAATCAACCCACTCTGCAAGATCTTTTTTCATAAAGTCGTGGGCAACTAGCGCCACTTTTTTTCCAATTGTTGTCATTTTGCATCCTTTTGTGAGAACTTCGTCTGTTCGGTTCTCGATTATTTTTCCTTTTTTATTCGATGCAAAGATAATACATTTTTCTTAAAATAATTAAATATTTTTAAAATTTAATAAAACCTTAACACAGATCACTGAGTTCTATGTTGGTCAACCCACTGCGTAAGTTCCACGAAATCAGCTACTGAAAGTCGCTCAGCTCGATCTGTAAAAAATCGGTGCTCAGCACCACCAAAATCACCAAAAACTGCCTTTAGCGCATTTCGAACCATCTTGCGACGCTGTCCAAATGCAGCTTTTACGACCTTTACGAATAGCTTTTCGTCGCACTCTAGGCTTGTGACGGAGTTGCGTTTCATGCGTATTACGGCACTTTTAACCTTTGGAGGTGGATTAAAAACATTTTCGTTGACCGTAAATAGATACTCGATATCGTACCACGCTTGCAGCAGTACACTGAGTATTCCGTAACTTTTCGATCCTGGAGGTTCGGCCATTCTTATTGCCACCTCGCGCTGAATCATTCCGACGCACTCGGGCACTAAATCTCTGTTCTCTACAACCTTGAAAAATATCTGCGATGAGATGTTGTATGGGTAATTTCCAATAATTTTAACTCCATTTGGAAACTTCTCGGCCAAATTCATCTTTAAAAAGTCACCTTCGATTAGTCGAGGCGAAAATTCGGGGTAGTGCTTGTGTAGATACTCGACACTCTCTTTGTCGATCTCTGCGCCGTATGTTGTTATGTCGTCTCGCTTCAATAGAAACTGCGTCAATACGCCCATACCACACCCCACCTCGAGGATGTCATCTTTTGCGTCGGGAGTTCCTCCGCTAATTGAATCACATATTTTATGCGAAATGTTTAGGTCAATTAAAAAGTGTTGACCTAATGCTTTTTTTGCTCTTACTTCCATTTAATATTTTGTGAGTCCCGTATTTGGGGCTCAATCTATTGTTAATTACCGACTTCGCAAATAAATTTAATGCGTATTATGCGTATCTCCTCTTCGGTGTATTCGCCTCCGAGCTCTTCGATTGCATCTTCAAGTGAATCGCTCTCTGCATCCTCCTTAAAGTATAGGTATATATCTTCGGCCTTATCCTCATCCATAAATTGAGAGATGTAGTACGATATGTCGAGTCGTGTTCCAGTGTTGACTATGCCTTCGATCTCAGATAACAACTCGTTGAAATCTAGATTTTTAGCGTTTGCAATATCTTCGAAGTCAATCTTGCGGTCGATGGATTGAATGATAAAGATCTTGTTGCCAGCTTTGTTCGCAACGGCCTTTACCACCATATCTTGCGGGCGGATAATCTCCTTCTCCTCGACATATGCTTTGATCAGCTTGATGAATTCGTCACCATATTTTTTCGCCTTTCCTACGCCTACACCCGTGATGTTCTGCAACTCTTCAGTGGTGATAGGGTATTGCACCGACATATCTTCGAGAGATGGATCCTGGAAGATGATAAATGGAGGCAGGTCATTCTTTTTGGCCACCTTTTTACGAAGATCCTTAAGCATGGCAAAGAGCTCCTCGTCGGCCACTCCGCCCTTGCTGAGCGTCGCTGCTATGGTATCTGTCTCAGTTGACATAGTCTCGTAGTTGTGGTCGAGCGTAATATATATAGGTGTGGGCTTTTTAAGATAGTTCTCGCCATTCTCATTAATCGAGATCAATCCATAGTTCTCGATATTTTTATCGATGAAGCCGAGGATCAGCGCCTGACGCAACACTGCAGCCCAGAACTTAGGCTCGCGTGAGGTTCCAGCCTCAAACCACTTACTCTTATTGAGTTCGTAGCTTTTGATCAGAGCCGTATTGCGTCCCGTTAACATATTAATAAGGTATTCGCTCTTGAACTTATCTCCGATATCCGATAGTGCTTGTAGCGCCATAGTCATCTCGGTTTTTACCTCTACGCTAGGGTGCTCGCCACTGCAGTTGTCGCAATTGCCGCACTTCTCGGCCCCATACTTCTCGCCGAAGTAGTGGAGGAGCGTCTTGCGTCGACAGATTGTACTTTCGGCGTAGGATACGGTCTCTTGCAGTAGCAGCTTTCCAATCTCCTGCTCGGCAATTGGTTTGCCCTGCATGAACTTCTCTAGTTTTTGGATATCTTTGTAGCTGTAGAAGGTCAAGCAGTGACCCTCGCCGCCATCACGACCTGCGCGCCCAGTCTCTTGGTAGTACCCCTCGAGCGATTTTGGAATGTCGTAGTGGATTACATAGCGCACATCGGGTTTGTCGATACCCATACCAAATGCAATTGTTGCAACAATTACATCGACACGCTCCATCAAGAAGTCGTCTTGGTTTCCAGCTCGAGTCTGAGCATCCATACCTGCGTGGTATGCGCGAGCCTTCACCCCGTTGGCAATCAGCAGCTCGGTGAGCTCCTCTACCTTTTTGCGGCTTAGACAATATATAATACCACTCTTTCCGTTTCGCTGTTTTATGAAACGGATGATCTCATGATCGACGTTGTGTTTGGGTCGGATCTCGTAGTATAGGTTGTCGCGATTGAACGATGATTTGTATGTTGCAGCTTCGCTCATACCCAAGTTTTTCTGGATATCTAGCTGCACTTTGGGCGTTGCGGTCGCGGTAAGTGCGATAAGTGGGGCGTGGCCAATATCGTTGATGATTGGACGGATACGACGATACTCAGGGCGGAAGTCGTGACCCCACTCCGAGATACAGTGCGCCTCGTCGATTGCGTAGAACGAAACTTTGATCTTGCGAAGGAATGCCACGTTGTCCTCCTTGGTGAGTGACTCAGGAGCGAAGTATAGCAATTTTGTCTTGCCGTCGAGCACATCCTGGCGCACTTGGGCAATAGCCGTCTTGTTGAGTGATGAATTGAGGAAGTGCGCAATTCCTGGATTTGTCGAGAATGTGCGCATTGCATCGACCTGATTCTTCATCAGGGCGATCAGTGGCGAAATAATTATCGCAACACCATCCATAATTAAAGCAGGGAGTTGATAGCATAGAGATTTACCACCACCCGTTGGCATTAGCACAAAGGTGTCGTTGCCATCCAGCACATTACGGATGACAGCTTCTTGGTTTCCTTTGAATGTCGAGAAGCCAAAATACTCTTTTAGCTTCTGTTGTAGTATTGTTTGTTCACTCTCTTTCATCTCCTCAAAAGGCTTTTATGTAAATTTTAATGTAAAGATAAATAATTATTTTGAAAAAAAACTATAACTTTGTAAAAAAAATACAACAAAATGAGACTTTACACAAGTGAACTTGTCAAGAAATATAAGAGTAGAACGGTGGTAAACCACGTTTCAATCGATGTAAAACAGGGAGAAATCGTTGGTTTGCTGGGTCCAAACGGTGCTGGAAAGACCACAACATTTTATATGATCGTTGGTTTGATAAAGCCAAACGAGGGTGACATCTATTTAGAAGATGACCAAGGGGTGGTCACTTCGCTCACCAAGATGCCTGTGTACAAACGTGCGCAGATGGGCGTGGGCTACCTAGCTCAGGAGGCCTCGGTCTTTCTTCGATTGAGCGTCGAAGATAATATTAGGGCTGTTTTGGAGATGACAAATTTCTCGAAGGAGTATCAGGCCGAGCGTTGCGAATCGCTCATCGAGGAGTTCCGCCTGCAGAAGGTTCGCAAGAATAAAGGTATAAGTTTGTCGGGTGGCGAGCGTCGCCGAACTGAGATTGCGCGTGCGGTGGCCATCAATCCATCGTTCATTCTGCTCGATGAGCCATTTGCGGGAGTCGACCCAATTGCGGTCGAGGATATTCAGAGTATCGTGGCTACGCTCAAGAATAAAAATATTGGCGTGATTATCACCGACCATAACGTCGATGAGACTCTGGCAATTACCGATCGAACATATCTACTCTTTGAGGGTAAGGTGCTTAAGGCTGGAACCGCCGAGGAGTTGGCTGCCGACGAGATTGTGCGTAAGGTATACCTCGGTCAGCACTTCGAGTTGAAGCGTTCGCCTCAGTTCGAAAAGAAGGAGTCGTTGTATGTGCCTGTTGAACAAAAAATAACTGAAGATTTAGAATAATATACATATTATATATGGGAAGAGTAGTATTAGCTGGTACACTTAATGGAACTGTTACACCCCCACCCTCGAAGAGTTATGCCCAGCGAGCGCTTGCCACGGCTCTGCTTTCGAAAGGTGAATCAATAATTGGAAATATAGAGTTTTGCGACGATACACGCTCGGCAATGCGTATGATCGAGGCTTTGGGAGCTGTCGTTGAACAAATTGATGAGTCGACACTCAGAGTACGTGGTGGTTTAAATCCTATCGCCTCGGGGCTTTTCGTGGGCGAATCTGGTTTGGCAACACGCCTCTTTACGCCCATCGCGTCGCTCTGCGATATGCCCATCTGCATCGATGGTCATGGCTCTATTTTGAAGCGCCCAATGACCATGATGTTCGAGCCGCTGCGTCAGGCGGGTGTCACCGTAAAGGATAGCAATGGATATCTGCCTCTAGAGGTGTGTGGACCACTTTGTGGTGGCGAAATTATGGTAGATGGCTCTGTCTCGTCTCAATTTATCACAGGCCTACTGCTTGCGCTGCCGCTTGCAAAGTCGGACTCTACACTATATGTCAATAGGGCGGTATCACTTCCATATTTGGATATGACAATTGAGACTGCGCGACGCTTTGGCGTGGAGATCTCTCACAAAGATTATCGAGAATTTTATATCGCTGGAGGGCAGAGCTACACCCCGACGGAGTTCAATATCGAGTGTGATTGGAGCGCTGCATCGACCCTGTTGGTGGGTGGTGCAATTGCTGGTAGCGTGACCATTAATAACATATCTATGTTGTCGAAGCAAGCTGATAGAGAGATCTGTACAGCTTTGGTGAGAGCGGGAGCTCTGGTCGAGAGCGACGCCAACACGTTGACCGTGAGTCGTCGTGAGCTCAACGCCTTTGAGTTCGATGCAACTCAGTGCCCCGACCTATTCCCTGCATTGGTCGCTCTGGCCTCTGTTGCCGACGGAACCTCAAAAATTAAGGGTGCCGAACGTTTAATTCATAAGGAGAGTAATCGTGCGGCAACACTTCAGGCGGAGTATGCCAAGTGTGGAATCAAAATCGAGGTCGAGGGTGATGTAATGAGTGTCGAGGGTGGCAAAATTCAATCGGCACGTGTTGAGAGCCATAACGACCATCGTATAGCTATGTCGCTAGCTGTGGCGGCGTTGCGGAGCGATGAGATGATTGTAATTGATAATAGTGATGCTGTTTCGAAGAGTTATCCAAACTACTTCGAGGATCTAGAATCGCTGAGAGTAAAACGGTAAAAAGAGAATAATGAATAGTTTTGGTCAAAATTTTAGAGTTACCCTTTGGGGTGAGTCTCACGGTGCCGAGGTTGGCGTCTCGATTGATGGTGTGGTTGCAGGAATAGAGCTTTGCGAGGCCGATTTTGCAGCCGATCTTGATCGTCGTCGCAGTGGCAAAAAAGGCACTACACCTCGCAAAGAGAGTGATACCCCAACGATCGTTTCTGGTATCTTTAATGGGCGTACAACTGGTGCGCCGCTCACTATAACATTTAAGAATGAGTCTACGCGCTCTAAAGATTACTCATCTTTGGCCACTCATTTTCGTCCTTCGCACTCCGATCGCGTGGCAACAGTTAAATATTGCGGGCACAACGATTATCGCGGAGGTGGCCACTTTTCGGGTCGCATAACCTTGGCGCTTGTCGCTGCGGGCGTTGTCGCTAAAAAGATTTTGTCGCAGAGCGTTAGCTTCTCAACCGAAATAATCGAGTTGGGAGGTAGTCGCGATGCGGAGCAGTTCGACGCAATTGTGGAGGCTGCAGTGAAGCGCCTTGACTCTGTTGGTGGTATTGTTGAGTGTAGGGTAGCGGGTGTGCCAACAGGCTTAGGAGAGCCATTCTTCGACTCTGTAGAGAGTCGCATGGCTCATATAATCTTCTCAATTCCAGCCATTAAGGGTGTGGAGTTTGGCGCGGGCTTTGAATCGGCTCGAAAGTGTGGCATCGAAAATAACGATCCTATCATCGACGCCGATGGTCGCACGTCGACAAACCATGCGGGAGGAATCAACGGTGGAATCACCAACGGCAATGATATTGTTGTGCGTGCAGCTGTTAAGCCTACGCCAAGTATAAGTATGCAGCAACAAACCTTCAATGTGGCGACAGGTCAAGTCGATCCACTTGTGATTGGAGGTCGCCACGACGCTGCAATTATTCTCCGCGCGGGAGTTGTTATTGAGGCGGCGGCAGCTATTGCGCTGGCCGATTTGAAGCTATCGGCGGTGAATCCTAACTTTAGTTGTTAATGCAGCGGGTCGAGCTATACAACCTACTTACCTCTACTTGCGAACCTATTTATGGTGCTCGTGAGGCTGAGCAAATTGCGCGTATGATTCTCGCGGAGTTGGCGGGAGTTTCGTTGACACACCTGATTCTGGAGCCATCTGCGGAGTGCCATATCGAGAATTTGGATACAATTATCGATGAGTTATCAGCGGGTAGGCCCGTTCAGTATATAATAGGTGAGGCCGATTTCTGCTCCTTTCGTTTTGCAGTGCGCGAGGGCGTTCTGATCCCGCGCCCAGAGACAGAAGAGCTCGTTTTTAGGATTGTCGAAGAGTGCGAACCTAATCCACGAATATTGGATGTTGGGTGTGGTAGTGGTGCGATATCAGTCTCCTTGGCAAAGCTGATTGAGGGGTCCGAAGTGTGGGCTGTAGATGTATCTACAGAGGCTCTGGCTATTGCGCGAGAGAATAATCTGAGACTTGGGGCAGATGTCAATTTTTTAGCTGCCGACGCACTTGTCGGCGTCGAAGAGTATGTCGATGGAGAGTTCGATATTGTGGTGTCGAATCCGCCATATATCCCTCAGAGCGAGGAGTGCGATATGCGCACAAATGTTACAAGTTTTGAGCCTCATATCGCTCTGTTTGTCGAAGACGACAATCCGCTTGTTTTTTATAAGGCGATTGCAAAATCGGCGCTAAAGCTCTTGAAAAGAGAGGGTTTACTCTACTTTGAGATCCATGAGTCGTTGTGGAGCGAGGTGGTAGATATGCTGCGCGAGCTGGGCTATATCGGGGTTACGATGATCCGAGATATAAACGATAAACCACGAATAATATGCGCCGAGAAGGGGTGAAAATATTTAAGGCTAAGAGCGCCGAAGAGGCTCTCTCATCGCTAATGCGCCAATGTGCGCGTGCCGAAAAATCTTCAGGTGACGCCCTTCGACTTATGGCTCGCTGGGGTGTCGAGCAGGAGCGCCGAGCCGAAGTTTTAGAGCGATTGATTGCCGAGAAATTTATCGACGATCGTCGCTACGCGGAGGCGTACGTTCGCGAAAAGCTCAACTTAAGTGGTTGGGGCGCTCGAAAAATATCGTCGGCACTAAAAGCCAAGGGGATAGCGCAAAGCATTATCACAGAGTCTCTTAGCGATCTAGATAGAGGCTCGATGTCGGAGCGACTATACGCAAAGATAGAGCGCAAGGCGCGAACAGTTAAATATAAAGATCAATATGATCGAAAGAGTAAGTTAATCGGCTACGGAATGTCGTTGGGCTACGACTATGATATGGTGCTAGATGCTGTATCTCAGATAATTACAATAGAAGATGAATAAAATTTTAATCGTTATATCCTTGCTATGCACGGCAATTGTGGCGCAAGCTCAAAGCTTCTCGCCTAGCGACTACATTTTTCCAGTCGAAGGCGCTGCAAAACTATATTCGGCCAACTTTGGTGAGTTGCGTTCCGACCACTTTCATTCGGGTATTGACATCAAGACGGATGGTGTGATTGGAAAGAGAGTTGTTGCGGTTGCTGATGGCTATATTTCGCGTATCTCTATGTCACCATATGGTTATGGTTTAGCACTTTACGTGACACATTACAATGGCTCAACCTCGGTTTATGGTCACCTCTCTAGCTTTATGGAGCCTGTGGCAAAGTATGTCGAAGCGGAGCGTTATCGCACAAAGAGTCAGTCGGTAAATTTATACTGTACATCAAAGCAATTTGTTGTAAAACAGGGTGATGTGATCGCCTTGTCGGGCAATACTGGTAGCTCAGGAGGTCCGCATCTCCACTTCGAAATCCGAGATAGTGCCACGCAAGATCCAATAAATGTCGTTGCTCAAAAAATCATTGTACCGCACGATGATATTGCACCTCTGATTATGCGTCTACACTACATCGAAGTCGATAGTCTGCAGGGGGTTGCGCACAAGGCTCCTCGTCGAAGCTACGATGTGGCTAAGGTGGGCGAGAGCTATTCGATTGTGGGTGGAGGTTCGATTCCCGTAGGTCGCAGAGGTTACTTTGTGATAGAGGCATCGGATCGTCGCAACGGAGTGTATAACACCTTTGGAATCTATAACTTAGCAGCGTGGGTCGACGACTCAAAATATTTTGAATATAAGATGGATCGCTTCTCTTACAGTCGCACTCGCTACTGCAATGCCATTGGATATTATCCCTTGATGATCAAGTCACGCAATGAGGTTTTATCTCTTGCTGCTGCCGAAAATGGGGATCTAAGTCACTATAGCACAATCGCAAATCGTGGCGTAGTGACCTCTGTTTCAGGAGAATCGCGCAATATGAAGATTGAGGTTCGCGATGATTGCGGAAACCTCTCGCAGCTCAAATTTACTATTCGAGGTAAGTCGGACGATGCGCTATTTCGAGCCGAAGAGGTGGATCCAAAATTGATAGTTTCGACTAAGCGTCAATATGAATACAAAGGTGGAGACCTAAGTGTAACCATCCCATCAGGAGCACTTTACGAGTCGTTAGTATTTTCAGTTGAAGAGTCTGTTTCGGCTGACTCAACCGCCCTCTCTGCCGTGTATGATATCTTGAACGTCGAAACGCCACTTCAAAAGGCGATGCATATCTCAATTGCGGCGTCAGTCCCCTTTGAGCTGCAATCCAAGGCGGGATTGGTTTGCGTGTCGCGCTCAGGTAATCCGACATTCATTGGTGGAGAGTATCGTTTCGGTTGCGTCACGGCGAGTAGTCGGAATGCAGGTCGCTATTATGTTGCAGTTGATACCGTTGCGCCAACGATTAAGGTTGGAATCGCCGAGGGGTCGCAGCAAGCTGGCAGCAGCTACTTTACGGCCACTGTGACCGATGATCTTTCGGGTGTATATAGCTACTCGGCAACGCTCGATGGTGAGTGGATCGCTCTCGACCTCGATAAGGGGCGTATGCGTCACACGTTTAGAGAAAAGCCCAACGGCTTAACTCACACACTTGTTGTTTCGGCGGTTGATGGCGTGGGCAATAAGAGATCTGTTACTCGTACGTTTATACGCTAATACGCTGATAATTAAGCGTCTACCGCAGATTCTTCGGAGAAGTGAGCGATGACCTTTTCGGCTTTTGCCTGCCCGATCACTTCGCTGAGCTCTTCGAGAGAGGCTTTTTTTACCTTCGAGACAGTTTTGAATTTTTTGATAAGAGCACTGATGCTTTTTGGCCCAACTCCATCGATCTCGTCGAGGGTGCTCTTAATGAAGTTGCCACTACGTTTCTGACGATGAAAATTGATTCCAAATCGGTGAGCTTCGTCACGAAGATGACAGATCACTTTAAGAGGCTCTCCTAATCTATTGAGATAGTAGGGCATAGGGTCGTTGGGGAAGAAGACCTCTTCGATCCTCTTGGCTAATCCTACGATCGGAACACGATCCTCTATCCCTAGCTCCGTAAGTACTTGATAGGCACTCGATAGCTGACCTTTGCCACCATCGACAACAATTAAATCGGGGAGTTCACTCCCCTCTTCGAGCATGCGGGAGTAGCGGCGATGGATAATTTCGCGCATAGATGCAAAGTCATCGGCGCCAATGACGGTTTTAATATTAAAATGACGATACTCGCTTTTGGCTGGTTTTCCATTGCGAAAAACCACGCACGACGCTACAGGGTTGGTTCCCTGCAGGTTAGAGTTGTCGAAGCACTCTATATGTCGAGGTTCTCGATCGAGATACAACTCTGTTTTCATCGCCTCCATTAGGCGACTTGTGTGTCGATCTGGATTTTTTATCTCTAGATTGCGCAGCTGTTCGGCGCGATATAGTCGAGCGCTCTTCTGCGAAAATGCCAGAAGTTCAAATTTTTCTCCTCGCTTGGGAACTGTGAAGGTGACGCCATCGAATAGTATTGCACCTGTGGGAATATATGGAACAATTACCTCTTTTGCGAGAGTTCCTCCTCCCAATTTCTCGACAATATACTGTATTGCAAGGGTTAGCATCTCTTCGGCTGGGGTGTCAACGCGTTGTGTAAGTTGAACGGTGTAGACTGCGACGATAGATCCGTGGCGAATTCTAACGAAATTGCAGAGCGCAATATCCCCGTCAATAAGAAGCGAAAATGTGTCAATATGGACAATTTTTGAACTCACGATGACCGATCGATGAGTGTAGTTCTCGAGCGCCGCAAGCCGTTGTTTATAACGCTGAGCCATTTCGAAGCGCAACTCTTGCGCAGATGCTTGCATCTCACTCTCTAGATAGCTGCGAACGGGTCGCAGATCTCCTTTGAGTACTGACGTTGCCATGGCAAGAACTTCGCTATACTCCTCTTCGCTTTGCGCCCCGATGCATGGAGCCTTGCAGTTGCCAATGTGATATTGTAGGCAGACCCCATATTTACCCGATGCTATGGCACTTGGGCTAAGTTTTAATTTACATGTGCGCAGAGGAATAATCTCGCGAATAAACTCTAACACAGAGCGTTGCATAGCGATAGAGCTGTATGGTCCAAAGTATCGTGTGCCGTCGCGCTTGAGCTGCCTGGTAGAGACAACGCGCGGGAAATTTTCGTTCAAAACGGCAATCCATGGATAACTTTTGTCATCCTTAAGTAGGACATTGTAGCGTGGTTGATGCGTCTTAATCAATGAGTTTTCAAGAAGCAGAGCGTCGCTTTCGGTGTCGACAACGATATGTCTAATTTCGTTGATGTGTTTAACTAGCACCTGAACCTTGGCGCTCTGTTTGCCGCTGTCGATAAAGTATGACGAGACCCTTTTGCGAAGATCTTTCGCCTTGCCTACATATATAATTACCCCGTCAATATCGAGATATTGATATACGCCAGGCGCATGAGGTAGTTGCGACACAACCTCTTTGAGTCTCTCCGTCCTACTTTGGCTCATTGTCTGACACAGAGGCCTTTACCTCTTTTTAATAGCTATTTTGTCGACTCTGGCTTGGTGGCGTCCGCCCTCGAATGGTGTCGATAGCCATGTGCTTACAAATTCGACTGCTTGGTCATTGTCGATGAATCGAGCAGGAAGAACGATTGCATTTGAGTCGTTGTGTTCGCGTATTAAGCGTGCAACGTCGGTGCACCACACCAAACCCGCTCTTACACATTGGTGCTTGTTGAGTGTCATCGCCATACCCTCGCCTGAGCCACAAAGCCCAACACCGCGTTTCACCTCTCCGCTCTCAATTGCAGAGGCTAAGGCGTGGCCAAAATCGGGATAATCGATGCTCTCTTCGCTGTGACAACCGTAATCTACCACCTCGAAACCCTTTGCGTCGAGGTAGCCCACAAGCAACTCCTTCATGTTGTATCCAGCATGGTCGCATGCAATACCTATTTTCTCTCTCATTACTAATTTTTTGTGATTTTGTAGCGCAAAGGTAGATAAATAATGTGCCAAACACAATAATTTTTTATAATTTTGCACGTATGAAACCAATTTTTATCTTCTTAGGTACACTTTCGTTGGTGTTGGGTGTTGTGGGAATTATTCTGCCTGTGCTCCCGACCACTCCATTTCTGCTGCTGTCGGCGACGCTCTATATGCATTCGTCACCTAGGATGTACCATTGGTTGTTGAATCATAAATATTTTGGAAGTTATATTAATAATTATTTAAAATATAGGACTATATCGGTCAAGATCAAAGTGGTAGCTGTTTCGACTCTATGGCTAACGATTGGAGCCTCAATATGTGCGACACACAATATTTATATACAAATTATGCTATTTCTTATCGCTGTTGGTGTGTCATGGCATATTTTATCACACCCTTCACGAAGATGCTAATTGTAAAAAAATAAAAAAACATAAGCTTTCATCGCACAACATGGCTATTTTTTTATAACTTTGCCGCGATCCACAATTAAGATTTATCAAAATTATGAAAGGACATATAGATTTTTATCCAAAATTGTTGACCTCGCTTAAGGGATACAATCGTGAAACGTTTCTCGGAGACCTCACAGGAGGAGTTATCGTTAGTATCGTTGCACTGCCTCTGGCTATCGCATTTGGTATCGCTTCGGGATTGAGCCCCGAAAATGGACTTATCACGGCAATTATTGGAGGTCTGATAGTTTCGATTTTGGGTGGTAGCTCGGTTCAGGTTGGAGGTCCAACTGGATCCTTTATCGTTATTGTCTTTGGCATTGTCCAGAAGTACGGCGTCGAGGGTCTTATGGTGGCTACTTGTATGTCGGGTATAATAATGTTGTTGATGGGTCTGGTGAAGGCGGGAATGGTGATTAAATTTATCCCTTATCCGATTATTATAGGTTACACGGCAGGTGTGGCTGTTACAATCTTCACTACTCAAATTAAAGATCTTTTCGGTCTAACGGTGCATAATAACTCTGCTGATTTTATCAGTAGTTGGAGTGGGTATATATCTGCATTTGATACAGTTACGCTGAGTTCGGTGCTGGTGAGCTTAGCCACAATTTTGATAATTATCTATGCGCCGCGTATCTCGCGCAAGCTTCCAGGTTCGCTAATTGCCATAGTTGTTGTGACGGCCGTGTCGTACTATCTTAGCCGTTTTGCTGGGGTGAATGATATCGAGACAATTGGATCGTTTAGTGGGTCGCTGCCCAAGCCAACGATGATTCCTATGTGTTTCGACACTTTCCGCGAACTTCTACCATATGCAGGAACTTTGGCCATCCTCGGCTCTATTGAGTCGCTGCTTTCGGCAGTTGTCACCGATGGTGTTACGGGAGATAAACACAATTCCAATACCGAACTTATTGCCCAAGGAGTTGCCAATATTGCCTCGCCACTCTTTGGCGGTATGCCAGTGACGGGTGCCGTTGCGCGTACGATGACCAATGTGAATAACGGTGGAACAACCCCGATTTCGGGTATCGTTCACTCGTTGTCGCTCCTTCTTGTGATGCTATTCCTTGGATCGCTTACACAGCATATCCCCATGGCCTGCTTAGGTGGTGTCTTGGTGATTGTCTCATACAATATGAGTGGTTGGCGCACCATAAAATCGATGCTCAAGGGGTCAAAAAGTGACGTTGCAGTCCTGCTTACGACCTTTCTTTTAACGGTTATATTTGACCTTACGGTCGCAATTTTTGTCGGTATGATGATGGCAATGGTGCTATTTATGCGACGTATGGCCGAGGTTACCAAGGTGTCGGTTGTTACCAATAAACTCGACTTGTCGGATGAGGGTGAGATACACCACGACGAGGTTCTTGATATCCCCGCAGGTGTCGAGGTGTACGAGATCGACGGCCCATTCTTCTTTGGTGTGGCTAATAAATTTAGTGAGGTGATGCAGGATATGTGCAACAGAGCGAGTGTGCGAATTATCCGTATGCGTAAGGTGCCGTTTATGGATCTCACTGGTATTCATAACCTTGAAAGCCTTGTTCGAAGCTCAGAAGCTGAACGTATTCAGGTTATCCTTTCGGGTGTAAACGATGATGTTCGTGAAGCTCTATTGAATGCTAATTTCGATCAGATGATCCCCAAAGAGTATATCTGTCCAAATATTAATGTGGCCCTCGACAAGTCGCGAGAGTTTATGGCCGCCAAAACAAAATCTAAATGATAGAGAACATAATTGCCGAGCGATTGGGACTTCCAATAGGAGGCGTTAAAAATTGTATAAAGTTATTTGGTGAGGGGGCGACAGTCCCCTTTATCAGCCGTTATCGTAAGGAGGCAACTGGGTCGCTCGATGAACTTCAGGTTGAGAGTATTAAGGATCAATTTGAGCGTCTGACTGAGTTGGAAGCTCGCAAAGCAACAATACTAAAATCAATCGAAGAGCAGGGAGCACTTAATCCCGAGCTCAAAAAGCAGGTAGAAGAGTGCTACGACTCCACGCGACTCGAAGATATCTATTTGCCATATAAACCTAAGCGCCGTACGCGTGCAACAATAGCTCGACAGCGTGGCTTAGAGCCTTTAGCTCATCTAATTGAGCTGCAGCGAACAGCCGATATTGAGTCTAGTGCAAAACGTTTCATCTCGGCCGATGTGCCCACCGCAGCCGATGCTATTGCTGGGGCGTGCGACATCATCGCCGAGTCGATTGCTGAAGATGCCGAGGTGAGAAGCTATATTCGCAGTAACTATGCGCGCTACGGATCTTTGCACTCAAAAGTGGTAAAAGGCAAGGAGGAAGAGGGGGCAAAATATTCAGACTACTTTGATATGCAGAGCTCGCTGAAGCGTATGCCCGCACATAGAATCTTAGCTATGTTGAGAGGGGAGGAGGAGTCTATACTTCGTCTCTCGATAGATGTTGATGCTGAGGAGATTACCAGCCATATTGCCCGCCGTAAGATCAGAAATTCGTCGCCAAGTCGTAAATACATAACTGCAGCAATCGAAGATAGCTATAAACGATTGCTGCGCCCATCGATCGAGCGCGAGAGCCTAAAAGAGGCAAAGGAACGAGCTGATGATGAAGCTATTGCAATATTTGCTGATAACCTTCGCCAGTTGCTGCTCTCCTCGCCGCTAGGTCAAAAACGGGTAATTGCAATCGATCCTGGTTTTAGAACAGGCTGCAAGGTGGTTGTGTTAGATTCGAATGGTAATCTGCAGCACAATACAACAATATATCCGCATCCACCTCAAAATCAACGAGAAGAGGCTGCCTCTAAGATCTCAGATTTGGTGTCGAAGTATGAGACAGAGGCTTTTGCTATTGGCGATGGCACGGCTGGTCGTGAGACGCAACTCTTCTTGCAGGGGATCGGCTTACCCTCTGGTATAGACCATTTTATGGTGAACGAGGATGGGGCTTCTATCTACTCCGCTTCGGCCGTGGCGCGCGAGGAGTTTGCAGATTATGATGTTACGGTTCGCGGAGCTGTGAGTATCGGTAGACGATTGATCGATCCGCTGTCGGAGTTAGTCAAAATCGATCCAAAATCTATTGGCGTTGGCCAATATCAGCATAGCGTCGATCAGGCGAAGTTGAAGGGTCGATTGACAACGACCGTCGAGAGCTGCGTAAATAGTGTGGGTGTCAATATTAACACCGCTTCGAAACATATTTTGACATATATATCGGGCCTAGGTGGTGCTTTAGCTACGAATATTGTCGCGTATCGTGCTGCAAATGGCGATTTCGCAACGCGTAGAGAGTTGTTGAAGGTTCCTCGTTTGGGTGAAAAGGCATTTGAACAGGCTGCAGGTTTCTTGCGCGTGGTTGGCGGTGGTAATCCGCTGGATAATAGTGCAGTACACCCAGAATCATATCATATAGTTAAACAGATGGCCGCAGATTGTGGAGTCTCTGTCTCAAAATTTTTGACGGATAAAGAGCTGCGAAAAACTGTCGATAAAAAGAGGTATATATCTGGGAGCGTGGGCCTTCCGACGATAAATGATATTTTGGATGCACTCGACAAGCAGGGGCTCGACCCGCGTGAGCAGCTATCTGTCTTTGAGTTTGACCCCTCTGTCCACTCTATCGACGACCTGTCGTCAGGGATGCTTCTGCCTGGCATTGTGACTAATATAACTGCGTTTGGTGCATTTGTTGATGTCGGAATCAAGCAAGATGGCTTGGTGCATATCTCGCAGCTTGCGGATCGTTATGTTGCTGCGCCGTCGGATGTTGTCAAGCTTGGTCAGCACGTCGAGGTTAAGGTTCTTGATGTTGATCATAAGCGAGGGCGAATCTCGCTAACGATGCGAAAATAGAAAAAAATAAACACCTTCTAACTATGCTAAATTCAGCAAGTTAGAAGGTGTTTATTTTATAGATTTCAGGATCTATTTCTCAATTAGAGAGATACTTCGCTGGATAAAGTCAGATAGCTTTTTACCCTTAAGCATGCCATTTGAGAGAAGTGCTAAATCGATGATTTGACGTACAAGCTTGTTCTCGACACCAATCTCCTTTAGGCGCTCGTTGCGCTCTGTGCGAAGCGTGTCAACCTTAGTTGAGAGCTCTGTGCGCATGCTCTTCTCCTCGTCGCTCAACTCCTCCTCTTTCTTATCTTTAACCACCTCTTCAAATCGGCTCTGCTCAGATGCTGCAGCGTCGATCTTCTTGGTTATGCTCTTCAATTTGTCGCCATATGCGCTCTCGACATCACTCAAGATATCGATGACGATAGGGTGGTTGCCATTAACTGCAATATTGTAGCTGTCAGGCATTTGGCCGTAGAGCTGGCTCATGCCGCCGCCGCCCATTTCGGCCATCTCCTTCATGCGTCGCATGAACTCGTTCTGTGTAATCACAACAGGAGCATCTTCGGCCTGCATCGCCTCGAACGAGATTTGGTACTGAATTTTATCGTCGTGAGGCATTTGGCTCTCAAATACAGGGCGCATAAGCTCTTGCTGCTCAGAGCTCAACGAGATTGACAATTCAACATCTTTCTTGATTAAGTTGTCGATAACATCGCTGTCGACGCGTACGAAACGACACTCTGTATTTTTCGACTCGAAGTAGTTGATGTAGTGGCTGTCGAGCTGACCATCCATAACAAGTACGTCGTAATCTTTGGCCTTTGCAGCCTCGATAAATGAGTGTTTCTCAACCACATCGTCAGTGTAAAGGATGATTGTGTTACCCTCTTTGTCGGTCTGGGTAGGCTTCACAAGATCTACATACTCGGCAAATGTGAAGTATTTGTCGTTGATATTCTTGCAAAGAGTAAATGCTGTTGCTTTCTCAGCGAACTTCTCGTCGGTGAGTGTTCCATATTGGATAAATACCTTGAGGTCGTCCCACTTCTGTTCATACTCCTCGCGCATGGTGTTGAATAGCTCTTGCAGACGATCTGCAACCTTGCGGGTGATGTAGTTAGAGATCTTTTTAACGTTCGAGTCGCTCTGTAGGTAGCTTCGAGATACGTTCAATGGGATATCTGGTGAGTCGATAACACCGTGAAGTAGAGTTAGATACTCTGGTACGATGCCCTCCACCTGATCGGTAACATACACCTGGTTGCAGTAGAGTTGAATCTTGTTCTTCTGAACCTCAAATTTGTTGCTGATTTTTGGGAAATATAGGATACCTGTAAGGTTGAAAGGGTAGTCGATGTTGAGGTGGATCGAGAATAGCGGATCGTCACCAGCTGGGTAGAGTTCGCGATAGAACTCTTTGTATTGCTCCTCGGTGATCTCGCTGGGTTTGCGAGTCCATAATGGCTCTATGCTGTTGATTACGTTGATTTTATCTGTATCAACATAGCCACCGTCTTTCCACTCTTTAACCATTCCGAATGCGATTGGAATAGGTAGGAATCGGCAATATTTCTTAAGCAGATCACCCACTTTGCTCTCCTCTCCATACTCCAAAGCATCTTCGGCGAGGTGCAAAACGATCGATGTTCCGCGATCGCGCTTCTCTTCGATCTCGCTCATTTCGAACTCAGGAGAGCCCGTGCAGCTCCAGTGAACCGCCTTAGCGCCCTCTTTATACGATTGAGTGAAGAGCTCTACGCGCTCGGCAACCATAAACGATGAGTAGAAACCTAAACCGAAGTGGCCAATGATCGATTGATCTTTGTACTTCTCCATAAACTCCTCGGCGCCCGAGAATGCGATCTGGTTGATATATTTATCCACCTCGTCAGCTGTCATACCCAATCCGCGATCGGTGATGGTTAGAGTCTTTGCATCTTTGTCTACCGACACTTGCACCGTGAGGTCGCCCATTTCGCCTTTAGCCTCGCCAATCGATGAGAGCGTCTTTAGTTTTTGTGTTGCATCAACTGCATTTGAAACCAACTCACGAAGGAAGATCTCGTGGTCAGAATATAAGAATTTCTTGATTACTGGGAAGATGTTTTCGGAGGTAACTCCAATTTTTCCGTTTTTCATAAATTTATATTTTTGATATTGTTTATAGTTTTGTGACTATATTGATCAAACTGTATGCCAAGAAACTTTTTCTGCCATTTTGGCAGTGTGGGCTGCCAAAAGGTGCGATAAATTGTTCCTTGGCCTTGGTCTCCGATTAAGCCATTGTGTTACACTCCTATTAAAGAGAGATTAAAGTGCTGTAATTGATTACGTACTTGATGCTTTTGATGTGTTCTATAAGTATAGAGTAAGAATCTGTTTAAGTTTTTTTCGCTAAAATTGTTAAGAGAGATGTTGCTTTAATTTTCGCTCTTTACAAGAGGAGCATAGCAATAGCTATGTAACGAGTGTAAAAAGCGAAAAGTGAAGTGACAGATCCTTAACAAATTAGATGAAAGAAATTTAAACAGATTCTAAGTAACAAAAATTAAATCATGAAAAATTATAGATCAAAAATAGGCGATTATTTCCAATCAGATATTGAGGCTTCGGAGCGTAAACAGATTGAAGATTGGATAATTGAGAATGAAAATAGTACAACAGTAGACGAGGAGTTGAAGGCGATGTTAGATGAGGTTACCACTGATGAAAATATAGGTATAGAGCGTGCTTTTGAGCGCTTTAGGGGTGAGGTGCGTCGTCGCGGTTCATTTAGCGTTCGCTATGCTAACATTATACGATGGACTCAACGTGTTGCTGCAGTTATGCTTCTTCCGCTACTTTTGTCGACGATATATCTGCTTAGAACAGGCGAGGAGGTGACCTGGAAAGAGGTGTATGTGGCACGAGGCCAGAAGCAGGAACTCACGCTGCCTGATGGCACTAAACTTTGGATAAATTCCGATAGCCGAGTGACATACCCCTTAAATTTCAGAGGTAGAACAAGAGAGATATTTATCGATGGTGAGATCTATGCCGATGTTGCCAAGGATCCGAAGCACCCATTTATCGTATCTTCGGATCAGGTTCAAGTCGAGGTGCTGGGTACTCAGTTTAATTTTAGATCGTATCGCGAGGATAACAAAGTAGAGTTGGCACTCTCCGAGGGAAAGGTGCTAATGAGTGTGGGCAGCGGTGTCAAACAACAAAGTGTATATCTTATGCCCTCGGACCTTGCAGTATATAATAAGGAGAGCGGAGAGCTTCGCAAGACAAGTTTCAATCTCGAAAAGTACTCTCTGACGTATCAAAATAATCTCTACTTCTATAATGAAAAATTGTCAGATATCGCAAATCAGCTGTCACGTCACTTCGATCAGCGCATAGTGATAACAGATCCAAGTTTGGAGCAGATGACCTTCTATGCGCTCTTCACCAATAATGAGTCGTTGGAGGAGATACTCAATACATTTAACGCAGATAAACTTATGAATATTGAACATAGTGCCACAGGAATCTACATTTCAATAAAAAATAACTAAACCAAACCTTTTTTTTATGAAAAAACAAAATCCTATTCTTTATGCGCTGTCGCGGCTTAAAGCAGTTAGTTGCCTTGTGCTACTAATGGCGATAGCCTTGCCACAGAGCCTATTGGCAAAGGGGATAACCCTAAGCGTCGATAGTGCCTCCGTGCGTGATGCAATCGAGATGCTCCATGGTGTGGAGGATCGTTCGATCGTTGTCAAATCATCGGGTATTGACATGAATCGAAAAGTCTCGTTTGCGCTCTACGAAGCCTCAATTGAAGAGCTCTTAGATGCGATCTTCGAGGGGCAGGAGATCTCTTATGTTATTAATGATAAGAGTATCACCGTAACTAAAAAAGTTGCAGCCAGCGCTCCTTCAACGGCTGCCTCTGTTGAAAAGAGATCGGATATTGTCGGAGTGGTTCTCGATGCCGATGCTCAGCCGATGATCGGAGCAACAGTTGTTGTCGAGGGAACCAACATCGGAACTGTGACAAACTACAATGGTGAATTTTCGCTTAAGTGCGATAGATTCCCCTCGGAACTTATTGTATCCTTGTTGGGGTACAAAAATGCATCGGTCATCATCAATAGCTACGACGCTATCACAGTGACCCTTGAAGAGGATGTCACTATAATCGACGACGTTGTTGTGGTTGGTTATGGTCGTCAGAAGCGTGTTAACGTTACGGGTGCCGTAGGAACAATTAGTGGCGAGGATTTGAAGAATCGCTCGGTGACAAATGCTGCTGCTGCGATTCAGGGTGCAGATCCTTCGCTATTTGTCTCGCTCGGTAATGGTTCGATTGAGTCTGACGAGGTGAGCATGAGTATCCGCGGAACACTTTCGCTCAACGGCGGTAGCCCATTGGTTGTTATCGATGGTGTCGAGGGTTCAATCACGCAGGTTAATCCAAATGATATTGAATCAATTTCGGTGTTGAAAGATGCTTCGGCTTGTGCAATATATGGAGCCAAGGCTTCGGCGGGAGTTGTCCTTGTAACTACGCATAGTGGCAAGTCGGGTGAACTAAAGGTTAATTACAATGGTCGCTATGGAGTCTCGACAAACACTACGACAACAGACTTTATCACAACTGGTTACGACTATGTTACTCTTACCAATGAATTCACCGAGGTCTACAAAGGTTATGCGGGTTGGAACTATACCGACGAGCAGATGGAGATGCTCTACGAGCGTCGTAACGACACTACCGAAAATGCAGATCGTCCTTGGGTTGTGACCGACGACGATGGTAAATATGTCTACTTAGGTAACTTCGACTGGTATGACTATATGTTTAAAAAGGTGCGTCCCGAATCAGAGCACAACATCTCGATGACGGGCGGAAATGATCGCGTTAACTTCTATGTTGGAGGTCGTTACCTCTATCGTGAAGGAATCTTCGATTCAGCCTCAGAGGATATCTACAAAGGGTACTCTTTTAGAGCTAAGTTGAACGCTGAAGTGACCGACTGGTTACACTACTCAACCAACATCAGCTACGAGAAGTCGGACTACTCGTATGGCGGTTACTGGGAGCAGGATGGCTCTACGGGCAACGTCTCGGATGGTATACTATATAGTATCACCAACAATATCAGCCCTACTTTTGTCCCAGTTAACCCCGACGGAACAACATTTATATACTCAAATGGCATCCAGTTCGGTAACTCACCAATTGCATCTGGTCGCGGAGGAGTCTTCACCGACGGTCGTAACAACAACTCGCGCGATAAGAGCACATTGGTATTCACAAATAAGTTCGTTGTAGATCTCACAGGCAATAAGGATCTGAAATTTATTGGCGACTACACATATCGTCGTAGCGACGAGTTGGAGGCGTATCGCTCATACCCAACTGCAAACACATGGAATGCCTCTCAAACCGAGGTTGTAGATTTCACAAATGGTTCGATCTATGACTTCTACCAAGAGGGTCGCAAATATGAGGATAGCCAGAGTTTGAACGCCTACTTCGATTATGGCCACTCTTGGGGTGACCACACCTTCTCGGCAGTCGCTGGAGGAAACTTGGAGGATGTACGCTACTCGAAACTTACTGTAAGACAGAGTGGTTCATTGAGCGACAATCTAAGCTTTATCAATATGGCGCAAGGCGATATTGAGAGTTGCTATGAGACAAATAGCGCATACCGCACATTGGGTTTCTTTGCTCGCGGTAACTACGACTATCAGAGCAAATATCTATTAGAGTTCTCAGGTAGATATGATGGTTCATCGAGATTTGCTAGTGAGCACCGTTGGGGATTCTTCCCTTCGCTATCGGCTGGATGGCGTATCTCGGAGGAGAACTTTTGGACTCCAATGGAGTCGGTTCTAAACGAGGCTAAGATCCGTGCATCGTATGGTTCGTTGGGAAATCAACAAGTGTCGAATTACTATTACATTGACACAATATCTACTAGCTCAATGAGTTATACATTCGATGGTGTGGGCACGTCAAACTATGCTTCGGCTTCGAGCCCCGTATCGAGTAGCCTCACATGGGAGACTGTTATAACATACAACCTCGGTTTTGATTTGGGATTTCTCAATAATAGGCTCAATGTTACAACCGACCTCTACATCCGTGACACCAAAGATATGCTCACTTCGTCGATTACACTTCCCGATGTATATGGAGCATCTTCACCCAAAGAGAACTGCGCTGACTTGAGAACTAAGGGTTATGAGATCTCGGTTGATTGGAGAGACCAATTTAAAGTTGCAGGCAAACCATTTAAATATAGTGTCGGAGCGTCGTTGGGTGACAACACAACTATAATCACAAAGTATAACAACGATGACAAATTACTGTCTGACTACTACGTAGGTCAAACTTTGGGTGAGATCTGGGGATACTCTATTGAGGGGCTATTCAAGACCGACGAGGAGGCTTCGCAATATCAAGCTCAGTATAACGATACTGCTGTTAACTATCGTGTCTACTCGTGTGCCAATGACAACTACTTGATGGCTGGAGATGTGCGTTTTAGTGATCTGAATGGCGATAATGTCGTTGATAGCGGTTCGGGAACTGTAGACGATCCAGGCGATATGACCGTTATCGGAAATAGCACACCTCGTTACACATACTCATTCCGCGGTAGCTTCGAGTGGAATAATTTCGACTTCTCGATCTTCTTCCAAGGAGTTGGCAAGATCGACTGGATGCCAGACTCATCTTGTTCATACTTCTGGGGACCATATAGCTTCCCAACAACATCTTTTATCCCCGAAGGTTTCGAGGATATGTGTTGGAGCGAGGATAACCGTAATACGTACTTCCCTCGTCGTCGTAGCTACCAAACTTATAGCTCGGGTTCGTTGGGCGTAGCCTCAGATCGCTATCTTCAAAATGCTGCATACCTCAGGTTGAAGAGCATCTCGTTGGGTTACAATATACCACTTAAGACCACAGCTATCAGAGGTCTACGCGTATACTTCACAGGTGAGAACTTAGCATATTGGTCACCATTGAAGAAGTATACCACAACCGTAGATCCTGAGATCGCTACAACAAGCGCTTCGAGCGACTGTATGTATCCCTACTCTAAGGTCTTCTCTGCAGGAATTGATGTTACATTTTAACCCGTCATTAACATAATACAGTGATGAAAAATATTAAATTATATATACTTTTAGGAGCTGCGGTTACACTCTTCGCTTCGTGTGAGGATTACTTGACCCTGACTCCCGAGACAAGCCTCTCGCCTTCATCATTCTTTGCCAGTGAGGAGGAGCTTGAGCTCTGGACAAACCGTTTCTACTACCTCTTCAACGATCCAGATACCGACGCTATCCAGATGTCGGATCTTCAGATCTCGAAGAGTCTAAGTTCTCTGCAGCAGGGTACTCGCTCAGCGTCGACACAGACTTGGAGTTGGGTGTACTTGCGATATATCAACTACTTTTTGGAGAACTCTTCGAATTGTGAAGATGAGAGTATACGTGCTCAGTATGAGAGTGTTTCATACTTCTTTAGGGCTCTGTTTTACTTCGATAAAGTGCGTCAATATGGCGATGTTCCCTACTACGATTATGTATTAGAGTCGGACGATTGGGAGTCACTTAAGAAGGCTCGCGACAGTCGCGGTTATGTGATGTATAAGGTGATGGAGGATCTAGACAAAGCGGTGGAGAACCTTCCCGAAGCGTGGAGCTCGGATGCACTATATCGTGTGAGCAAAAATGCAGCGTTGGCGCTCAAATCTCGTGCTGCTCTCTACGAGGGCACATTCCGCAAGTATCATTCGATTGCAGATGAGACAGTTGATGGCGTGACCGTTTCGGCCGACTACTTCTTGGGTCTTGCAGCAGAGGCGGCAAAGAGTGTAATTGAAAAAAATGCATATAAACTCTACACCGATGATGAGTATCTTGATGATCAACCTTATCGTGAATTCTTCATCCTTGAGGATGCAAATAGTGACGAGACAATTCTTTCAATGCGATTCAATGTCGATCTTTTGGTGCGTCACGGCGTTCAGTTTACCTATCGCAATATGCGTCATAGCGGAACACGTCACTTGGCGGATCACTACTTGATGGCCGATGGTTCGAAGGTTCAAGATCAAGAGAATTACGCGACAATGTTGTATTGGGATCAGTTCCAAGATCGCGACCCTCGTATGAGCCAGACACTTATGGCGCCAGGTTATGTCGCTTTAAATGGTATTGATGCCGAGATCGAGAACTGTTACGACTATGATATGACAGGTTATCGTATTATTAAACACATTAGTGATAGCTCGCACGATGGTGCAACTACATCTACAACTGATTGGTCTATTTTCCGCTATCCTGAGGTTCTGTTGAACTACGCCGAGGCTTTGGCTGAGTTGGGTACTATCACTCAGGCCGACATCGATATGTCGATCAATATGATCCGCGATCGCGTGGGCATGGCAGGATTGTCGATGGAAGAGGCTAACGCTCTACCTGACAACTATCTAGCTTCGTACTATAGCAATGTCGAGAGTGGCGCAAACCAGGGTGTTATCTTGGAGATCCGTCGCGAGCGTACAGTCGAGCTATATGCCGAGGGTCTACGTCAATGGGATATGTTACGTTGGCGCGAGGGTGCTAAATTGGTTGCTGCATCAAATGGCGATCAAGGCTTCTTGGGTGTCTATTTCCCAGAGCTTGGCGAGTATGATATGGATGGCGACGGTGTCAATGACCTCTGTTTGTGGAGTGGTACACGCCCCTCTACAACATGTGATTCATCACTACAGATCGGTTCAGGTTACGACGCCGAGCTTACCGACGGCGAGAGCGGCTACATCGTATGCTACCGCGACCAGTCATACACTTGGAACGAGGATCGCGACTACTTATGGCCAATACCAAAGGATCAGATTATCGCTACTGGCGGTGCTTTGGAGCAGAATCCTGGTTGGGAGTAGTAACTAATAGGGTAAAAACATTAAAAAATTATATTGATGAGACACTTATTAATAAATTTCTTCGCCATATTCTCTGTGCTAGTATGCTCAGGGTGTAGCGATAGTTACGACGACTCCTCGCTATGGAAAGATATTGACAATTTATATAAAGATCTGCACACAATTACCGATATGGTTGAGGAGATGCAGGCGCAGCTCGATGCAATGGCTTCGATTGCAGAATCGGGCCAGATAACTAACATCGTCCAAAATTCAGCTGGTGGTTATACTATCTATTACGAGGATGAGAGTGGGGTAGAGCACTCATTTGATGCCGCTGTGATGGATGATATGACCTCTGATCCAATTATCGGAATCGCAGAGCAGAGCGGTGTATCGTACTGGACTACAACCGTCAATGGCTCAACAACTTGGTTGCTCGATGTCGATGGTGAGATGATCCCCGTAACGGGACGTACTCCAAGTATTGGCGTAGATAGCGATGGATACTGGACAATCTTTGGAATTCAGATTACCGACAGCGAGGGTAACCCCGTGTTGGCTGAAGAGAAGAGCGCTTCGGTTATTAAATATATCGATTTTGCAGATGGAAAGGTGATCTTCACACTTGGCGACGATACGAAAGTCGAGGCGGAGATGGTCGATGGCTTTACAATCATATTCATCGATACCGACGCCACTACACTTGTCGACGAGTCAGATAGTCCGCTAACTATTGAGTATGAGATCATTGGTAATAGTGATAACGCTGTAATCTCTATCGAAAAACAAGAGGGAGTCACAGCAACTCTAAATAGCGATGAGCAGACAATCACAGTTACGCTTCCCGCCGACTTCTTCGAGGGTCATATCATTGTAATGCTCTACAATGGAGTTGACAATGTTGTTATCCGCCCTCTCTACTTCACTACCGAGATTATCGTTCCAACGGGTATCACCTCGGCTGAAGATCTTATTGGATTTGCCGTTGCGGTTAATAACGGAGGCAATCTAACTAAGTATATAATGGATGGTGAGGTGAAGGTTATGAATGATATTGATATGAGTGGCGTTGAGTGGAGCGATTATATAATAAGCGGTAAAGTGACGCCAAGCACCACATCGACAAATAGTGCCGTTACATATAGCACCTCTACTAATATCTATAATAGAAGTTTCAATGGTAACAACTGCAAGATCTACAACATCGATTGGACTTTTGATGTGTCGGATGGTCAACTCTCATATGGTCTCTTCTCGGCTATTGGCGAGAGTGCCGAGATCCGTGATTTGACCCTCGATGGCAAGATCACACTTACAGGTGCTGCCGCTCAAGGAACCCTTGTAAGTCCATTTGTAGGTTATGCAACTGGCGATCTGGACAACTGCGTAAGCAATGTTTCAGTCTCTTTTGAGGGTACCGATGCATCTAACACAGCAGTTTATATTGGCGGTATCGCTGCCTGCACGGTTAATGCAAACATCACCAACTCAACCAATAATGGCAATGTTACCTGTGGTACAATTGCAAATGTCGGATCTGGTCTCAATGCAGGATTCCACGTCGGAGGTATTGTTGGTCACGTTAAGACATCGTCAACTCTTACTAGCTGCGTCAACAATGGAGCTCTTTCGGCACCATCTGGACGTTCGGGCGGTATCGTTGGTAGTGGTGTTTCGGGCACTATGACTAGCTGTGTCAACAATGGATTGATCCAGGATGATGTGAATGGAGTATTCAGCTCAGCATCTGCAGGTTATGGCTACAAACGCATGGGCGGTTTGGCTGGAGGTACCTCTAGCACATTCACTATCGAGGAGTGTGAAAATGCTGGTAATGTATTCTCGCAACTCGGTTGCCGCACAGGTGGTTTTGTTGGACACAACGAGGCGACTATCACCGATTGTAAGAATAGCGGTACGATCCTTTCGGCCTATATTAGTAGCGACCATGGCGCAGGTTGGGTTGCAGGATACAATAAGACTTCGAGCCTGGTTACAGATTGTACGTTGGGCGGCAAGGTTGGTGACTATACCGAGTATAAAGATGATCCAACACAGTGTCCAGACGCAACATTTGCCAATGCGGTGTGGTACAACAGTGCTTCGGCATTCGATCCACTCACCAACGGATTGAACGACCAATATACCGAGTACTACACTTGGTCGATTGCCGATCAATCGGAGCTTGCCGAGGGCGTTACCTTCTACCACTTAGATTTGACATACTTCAACCAACATATATATGTAGTTGAGCTCGATTTGACCAATGAAAAAGTTGTTTTGGAGACAGTTATGGCCGACGAAATTGTGCCAAATCCAAATGCCAACGATAACAGCAACAATGGTTACAATCTCCGCGAACGTCTATCAGATGTATGTACACGTCGCCGCTCCGAGGGTCGCAACATTGTTGCAGGTATCAACACTGGATTCTTCAACTCGCACGATGGATTCCCACGCAGTTTCCACGTCGAGGAGAGCGAGCCGCTCTTCATCAACAACCCCGCTGTTGTTTCGAGCCTCTCGAACCATGTCTATGGTTTCACAATGTTCTCCGACAGATCTATCAGTTTCGATAAGAAGAGCTTCGAGGGTGCAGTTAGAGTCAACGGTACCGAATATGAGTACTACTCGGTTAACGATACTATCGTTCGCCTAAACGGTACGCCATCTTACGATGCAAACCTCTACACATCTCGTTTTGTGGAGACCCCACACACGGGAATCGACAACCCAATTGGAGCTGAAGCGCTATTTATTGTCGCTAAATCCGATGCATCGCTCGCTGTAAACTGTGGCTACATCTCGGGTAAAGTGACCAATATTATCGACGGACGTAGCGCTACAGTATCTGCTCCATACGTTACCGAACGCGATGAGTGGGTGCTTCAGGTGACTGGAGATAAGGCCGATGCACTCGCTGCGGCATTGAGCGTAGGTAGCTCGATCGATATTATGGGTGAGGTTTCGGTCAATGGAAACACTAATCCAATCAAGATGTATAACGGAAGTATGTATAGATTCCTAAACAACGGTAATTGGTCGGCAGTGTCGGACTTCGACCTATACCCAGCAACAATTGTTGGTGCTACGGAGGATGAAAATACCATGATGTTGGTCTGCGTTGATGGTCGCACCGACGATAATGTGGGACTCGACTACTGGCAGCTATACATGGTTGCATCTAAACTTGGACTACACAACGCTATCCGCTTCGATGGTGGTGGTTCAACAACGATGTGGACCTATGAGAATGGCGTAGGTGCCGTGGCTAACTCTCCGAGCGACAGCAAGGGTGAGAGAAGCTGTATGAACTATATGCAAGTGAGAATTTTAGAGTAGAGAATCATATAATATAATAGATAAGTATGAAAAGAGTATTAAGTATATTCATCGTTATCGCAGCGTTCTTCCTGAACGCTTGTGATAACACATATGATGACACTCGAATAAAGGAGGATCTCGAAGAGATCAAGAATAGAGTCGAGAGCGCCGAGGCGTTGGTGTCGCAGCTGGAGAGCGACATGGATGCATTGACCAATATTATCAATAGTGAGTTTATTACGTTGGTCTCGACCAATGCCGATGGTGATTATGTCATCACCTACAACGATTCAAATGGTGATACGCACACGGTGGTAATTGCTACAACCGACGATGTGGTGTCGCAACCGATTATCAGCATCGCTCAAGATACCGATGGAGAGTGGTATTGGCAACAGACCACCGACAATGGTGAGAGCTATGAGTGGATTTTAGTCGATGGCGAGCAGCTGCTCGTTGGCGGCGAGATGCCTGAGGTTACAATAGATTCAGAGGGTTACTGGTGTGTCAATTCGGAGCAACTTCTCGATTCTAACGGCGATCCAATCTTGGCTAACGATGTGACCAACACGCTGTTTAGCTCTATCGATGTCGACGAAGAGAGTGGCGAGGCGGTATTTATCCTAGCCGATGGCACCGAGGTTCGCCTACGTCTATATGCAGCTTTGGCAATCTCTTTTGACTCATCGATCTACACCGCTATTTCAGACTACTCAACCGAGAAGGTGATCTCTTACGAGGTGAGCGGAACTTTGAGCAGCGAGGCCTTTGTTGATATCTTTACAAGCTACAATTTAGAGGTTGAGATCGATAAAACAACATCGAAGTTGATAGTTAAATTGGTTGAGGGAGCCCTCGAAGGAAATCTCTTGCTTATGGCCTACGCCGATAGTAAGACAATCCTCAAACCGCTATTCTTCACCTATGGCACTGCCGATATTGAGGATCCTACCTATAACGGTAGCAGCAATACGATAGAGCTCGAAGGCGATTTGACCAGCTTCACGGTTGATGTATCGGCAAATATCGACTACAGCATCTCTCTTGATGAGTCGTCGACCGAGTGGTTGATCTACAATGGAACTCGCTCTATGACTACAACAAGTCATCAATTTACGGCAGATTATTTCGAGGATGCATCGGGATTGAAGCGTACGGGTGTTATAACCTTCGCCAATACTCTTTACGATGTTTCGGCGACAATTACCGTTAACCAAACTCCAAATATCCCCGAGCAGAGCGAGAGCGGAATTGGTTCGGCTACAGAGTTGGTGGCATTTGCTGCTGCGGTCAATGCAGGCGCAAGCACCGAGAGATGGGAGAATGAAGAAGGTGAGGTTATTCTACTCAATGATATCGATATGTCTGACGTAGAGTCCTGGACACCAATCGGTTCGCTCGATCCAAGTGCGTACTCAACTACAACCCCATATGCGTTGATAAATCCATTTGAGGGAACATTCAATGGTCAAGGTTATGCAATTAAGAACTTCACCTACAATGCAACTATGTCAATCTCAACTTACGGTTATGGACTATTCGGAGCGATCGATGGCGCGACAATCAAGAACCTGCAGTTGGGTGATGCTGAGACCGATATTACCTGGATATTCGACGGAACCGCTCCTAAGAATGGTGCCTGCGGAACGTTGGTTGCTTATGCCGAGGGCTCTTATATCGAGGCTTGTACCAACTACTACAACATCGATTTCGTTGGAGCAAATAGTAGCGGTGAGCTATTCATGTTTGGAGGTATCGTGGGTGCGATGAATAACAGTGTTCTAGGAGGTGCCGCTAAGTCATTAGGTTGTACCAACTATGGATTTGTTAGGACGGGCATTATCGACAACAAGGAGAATGGTGGTTACGCAATGCATACTGCAGGAATCTGCGCAATGATGTTCAAGGGCGACGACAATACCGTTCAATATGTTACCAATTATGGAGCTGTTAGCTGCCCTTCGGGACGTACTGGTGGTCTGGTTGGAACAATCTTTATGGGAAGCGTCAAGAACTCAACCAACAATGGATTGATCGAGGACGATAACGTTGGAATGTTCCAAGGAACAGCAGCCACAAACGCCTATAACTACAAACGTATGGGTGGTTTGGTAGGTGGTACCGACTCACTATTCGGCACTTTGTGCACAATCGAGAGCTGTATCAATAATGGTGATGTCTATACCCATATTGGCTGTCGTACAGGTGGTTTCGCGGGTCACTCCAATATCCAGATTATTGGCTGTACAAATAAGGGTGCTATTTTGGGAGATGTTTATGCAGATGGTCACGGTCCAGCGTGGGCTTGCGGTTATGCAGGAGCTTCGGCTTCAGATGGCTCATACTACAATGTAGTTAGCTGTACAATGGGCGGTTATGTAGGTAGTTACACAGAATATAAGGATAATCCAACTTCTGCTCCTGCAGCTTCGGCTAGCAATGCATTTGCCTACCTAAATGACGATCGTTATAACGCAGAGATAAATAACTAAGCAAAAGATAGAACAATGAAAAGGTTAATTTTCAATATATTTATATTAGCTACCACCCTGATTGTGGGGTGCAGTAAGTTCGATGATTCTGAACTTCGTAGCGAGATCGACGGCTACATGGATCGTGTCGAGAGTTTGATGCAGCAGGCCGAGGCGCTTAGCGAAGAGCTCGCTGATCTTAGCAACTTGACAAACGGAAATGTGATCACGTCGGTCGAAGAGGATAGCGATGGTAATTTTGTGGTGACCTACAAAGATAGTAGCGATGCCGAATATACGGTTGTCATAGCCCCCAATGATGCAGTTGTCGATCTTCCGATTGTGGGCGTTGAGGTTGGTGACGATGGTCTATACTATTGGACCACAATCTACGATGGCGTTAGCGACTGGCTGTTGGATGACGATGAAAATAAGATTCCAGTTAGTGGATATACCCCTACAATCTCGGTCGACGAGGATGGATATTGGACAGTGGATGGAGTGCAGGTGCTAGACGCCGACTCCAACCCAATCTCCGCTTCAAACTCAGAGAGCTCGATCTTGAAATCGGCAGAGATAGATGCAGATGGTAACTTTGTTGTCACCTTTAGCGACGACTCGCAAATTACACTTCCAGTGTTTAATACACTTAACCTCTTGCACGATAGCGACGCAATTAACACAATTTATAACCTTGGTAATGACTTTGTTGTATCCTACTCGTTAAGCGGTTCTGCTGCCGAGTACTCGATTGTCGAGATTGCAAAGGCAGAGTCGATTGAGGTGGTGCATGATCGTGATGCACAGAGTGTTACTGTTAGCTTTGATGAGTATTTCCAATCGGGAACTCTAATCTTGATGGCGTATGACCTAGATCAAAATGTGGTGATTAAGCCTATTCAGTTCAAATCTAGCGAAATGAGCGATGTGGTGATCTCTACAGCTGATCAGTTGGTGGCATTTGCAACGGCGGTAAACGCTGGCGGTAGCGAGGCCAACGCTAAAGTTCTTCTTACTGCGGATATCGACCTTGATGGCGTAGAGTGGACTCCAATTGGTAATGGAGGTGTTACGGGAACAACCACATATACGCTCGATGATGATTGCGCATCGTTCAAGGGTGAATTTGATGGTGCAGGACACTCTATCAAGAACCTTTCGCTTGTTGTTCCATCGTCGGCTACTGCCGATCGTGGTTGGGGATTGTTTGGTGTGGCTGAGTCTGCAACAATCAAGAATGTGGTTATGGCCTCATCTTGTTCGATCACCTGCAATGCTGAATATGCTTCGTCGGTGGGTGGTATCGTTGGTATCTCGTGTGAATCGACTATCGAGTCGTGCGTCAACAATGCATCAATCACTCTTACTGGAGGTCTCGACGCTAAACGTCAGGCTGTGGGTGGTATCGTCGGAACAATGTTTGTTCGGACTAGCAGTGCGGTAGTGACAGGTTGTACAAATAATGGTACGTTGAAATCTACTAACTCGATTAGTGACGACAATGGCTATCTAGGTATATCTGTAGGTGGAGTGGTTGGTTTTGCAAGTGCCTTGTCGACCAACACAACAATCTATAACGAGGTTAGCGATTGTGAGAACTACGGTGCAATTAACTCCGAGGCTACACGTGTTGGTGGTATCATCGCTACTATGGATAAATATACCACTGTCTCTAAGTGCCAAAACAGCGGTACAATCGTAGCTTCAGGAACCAAACCTTCCAACTCACGCGTAGCTGGTATCGTATCTTCGATGGGTAACTACACCTTTATCAACAACTGTATTAATCACGCAGATGTGTCGTTTGCTATAGCTTCAAATACCACTCAAGGATTTGCTGCGGGTGTCGTTGGTCAGGTCAATGGAACCAACACAACGACAATCGATGCTTGCGAGAATTATGGTACAATCTTATCGGATATCATCAACGGTTCAACTCCATATATCGCTGCGATTTGTGCTAATGCAAATGGTAAATCGCTCGAAATCAGCAACTGTAAGGTTGGTGGAGCCGTAGGTGCGTATAGCGATGGTGAAAGTGGCGCTACGCAGCTTACATCCGAGAATTACGAGAGTTATATCTACGCTACCAGCTCATCTACACTGCCTACTCTCATAAATAATACCTATTCGTTGGAGTATGTCGGTGAGCGAGGAATTGCATCGGCTGAGGATTTGATCGCCTTCCGCGACGCTGTTAACAGTGGTGCATCGACTGCCGATTGGCAAAATGATAGTGGTGAGGTTGTGCTACTCAATGATATCGACATGAGCGACGTATCGTCGTGGGATCCTATCGGAGCGGCTACATCTACATGGTCGTCGAATACTTTAACTATCGCAGGTACGCCATTCACGGGGGTCTTCAATGGCCAAGGTTTTGCCATCAAGAATTTAAAACTAGCCTACTCGGGTACTGAATCAAATGCCACTTATGGTCTATTTGGTGTGCTCGACGGTGCGACAGTTAAAAACCTCGTGATTGGAGCGGCAAGCAGCGACAGTAGTTCATTAACTATCACAGCGTCAGGATCGGGTATGCTCGATACTGGTGTCATCGCAGGTGTGGCTAATGAGTCGACTGTTAGCAACTGTACTAACTACGCTTCGATGACCTACAGCGGAACTAGAACTTCGCGTGTGACTATGGGTATGGTTGGTTTTATCTTCTGTGAAGCTACACCAACATCGCTTGATAATCTGATAAATTACGGCGAGGTGTCGGTACCATCGAATGGTAATACTGCAAATGGTGCAACATCGGTGCAGGTGGCTGGAATTTGCGGCTTCTCGACAAATGACATCGACTCATATGTATGTAACATAATCTCATATTCAACCAATAATGGTGATATGTCGGGTAATGTTGCTCGCTGCTCAGGTATCGTTGCTGCTGCAAACCGCTATACAACAATGATGTCGTGCGTAAACAATGGAGATCAGTTTAATAGCTTCTCTACAAGCGGAAACGGTCGTCTAGGTAATATCACTTGTATCACAGGTGCGGGTGCTACGATGTCTGATTGTATCAATAATGGTGACCTAGTATCTACAACAGAGGCTCGTTGCGGTGGTCTAGTGAGTCTGCCTAACTCTGCAACCAACTCATTCAGCGGCTGCGCCAATTATGGTGCGGTTGTAACAGATAGCGCCTACCGTGGACTATTCTTCGGTTACAACAACCTCGAGACAACTTGGATCAACTGTGTGGCTGGCGGATCTCTAGCAGCTTATAATAATGGAAGTTATGCAGTTGTGACATATGCAGATTCGGCGAAATCCTCATATTTGGGTTCATATGGAACATCTTATAATCCAATTCTTGAGAATATTACTTATGCAGTTAGTGGTGAGCAAGCGGGCGACACTGTTGAGGCGACGCTAAAGGTGCTATTCATTGGTAACAGCTTTACTAAAGATGCAGTGGAGCACCTGCCAGGAATGATCACGGCTGCGGGGATCAATAGTGTGAAGATAACACATGTATATTATGGTGGTCGCACAATTCCCGAGTATAACAGCGGTTACGAGACCACATCCGACTACTACTGCTACAACATGAACACTAACTCGTCGATATGGGTAGCTAGCAATGGCGGTAATATCAAAGAGGTGGTGGAGTCCGAAGATTGGGATATCGTCTCAATCCAAGCGCATACGGGTAACATCGAGGCGTGGGTATGGGACGATGGCACCGAGAAGAGTGCGATCGAGGAGTTGATCACCAAGATCAAGGCAGATCAGGGTTCAAATGTTCCTAAATTTGTCTACATCATGTCGCAGGCATACTACAACATGAGTAAGATCTCGTCATCATTCACCTATACAGATTACTTTACAACTCAAGCGGAGATGTATAGCGTGATCACGGCACAGGCGCAAAAGGTGCTCGATGAGACACAAATCGAGGAGATTATCCCAACGGGAACAATGCTTCAGAATCTACGCACAACGTCGCTAAACATTGATAACGACATGGATCTTACGCGTGATGGTTACCACATGGACTACGGTATCAGCCGCTACGGTGCTGCAGCTTTGGTCTACAACATGGTGATCAAGCCTAGCTTCCCCGAGATTTCGTTGGACGATAATACTTATCGTTACACCACTTCGAGTACTTCGACTTCGGCCTACTCGACCCCTGTAACCGACGATAATAAGCCTATAGCACTAAAAGCTGCTGAGAATGCTCAAAGTAGCATGTTTACGGTAACCAACATGTCAAACTATTAATAATATATTGAAAATGAAGAGATTTCATATCTATCTACTTCTGCTCATAGCCACTCTAAGTGGGTGCTCTTCACAGAAGGGCACCCTCGCAGAGGGCGAGAACAGAGCCGCACAGATTGTTGCGGAGATCAACAACCCCAAATCGGATTATGTCTTGGTCATTTCTCACCGAGGTGACTGGCGCAACTATCCCGAAAACTCAATTAAGGCTATCGAGTCGGTTATCGACATGAAGGTCGACATTGTAGAGATCGATGTGCAACTGACGCAGGATAGTGTATTGGTGTTGTGTCACGATACAACCATCGATCGCACCACAACTGGTACGGGTAAGGTGAGCGAGGTTACATTTGACTATATTAGAAGTTGCACCCTTCGTTCGGCTCACGGAGTGGTTACCGACCACATAATGCCAACTTTGGAGGAGGCTTTGATAGTGTGTAAGGATCGTGTAGCTGTAAATATCGACAAGGGTTATGAGTATTACGACTTGGCGCTCGAGATCACCGAGAGGTTAGGCGTTACCGATCAAATCATAATCAAGGGTAAGCGCGATGCTGATGTGGTTGCTCAAAAATATAGCGAGCACCCTAACAATATGATCTACATGCCAGTGATCGACATACTTAAGCCTCAAGGCAAACAGCTCTTCGAGGAGTCCATCACGCCAGAGCATCTACCCGTGGCATTTGAGCTATGTTGGGATCAGATGACCCCCGAGGTGGAGCAGACAATGAAGAGGATCGTCGAGAGTGGTTCGAAGCTTTGGGTTAACACGCTTTGGGCTTCGTTGTGCGGCGGTTTGTGTGACGATGCAGCGTGGGAGGCCAATGATGTCGAGGGTATTTATGGCACGGTTGTCGACTTCGGAACAACCATGATTCAGACCGATAGACCCGATATGCTTATTGAATATTTACGCAAACGAGGACTGCACGAGTAATAAAATTAATAAAGTCCTGTTATAAACCTATTAATATTGCTTTAATGTATTGTAAGAATGGTTTTTATTGTGTATATTTGTATGCAAGAAAACTAATTTATGAAATATAAACAAAATATAGCAGGCGAGCAAGAGCTCATAAAGCAACTTATCTCTGGAGATATGAAGGGATATGAGAGGCTTTATGAGCTCTTTTATCCTTCATACCTGGTCTTTACAAAGCGGTTAGTTAACGACGACTCCGCGGCGGAGGATATAATGCAGAATGTATTTCTGAAGGTTTGGGAGCATCGCCAGACGCTTGATTGTAATGGCTCAATTAAGGCCTATCTCTTTGTGTTGACTAAGCGCGAAGTGCTGAATGTCTGGAGGCGAAAACGACGTACCGAGATCTCCCTTCAGGATGTCAAAGATTTGCTGTCGTGTGACTCAGGCGTCGAGCAGCGGTTGGAGCGAGAGCAGACCTTGGCCACGGTGAATAGGGTAGTGGCAGAGATGCCTATGCAGCGAAAGTTGATATTCACTTTGTCACGCTACGATAATTGTACTAACAGGGAGATTGCCGAGCGATTAAATATATCGGTTCGTACAGTTGAAAAACATCTCGAGTTGGCGATAAAGTTCCTTAAAAGGGCTCTGACGATTTTGCCGACGATCTTTATTCTATTTTAATGAAGTTGTGCCACCATGAAATTTTTAATCTCAATTATGTCGCTATTATCACTTGCCACAGGGATCATCGCTCAAGAGGTCTCTATATTTCCCGACGGATATTTAAAAGAGCCAATCGAGTATGTCGAGTCGGATGATTGTAGCGGAGGCCCAGTTGGGGGATTGAGCGTGTGCCGTAAGTCGAATGTTGGTGAGCCTACATTCACTCTCTATCGCGCTGCAAAACCTAATGGTAGAGAGGTGACGGTTGTGGTTTGCCCTGGTGGTGGATATAATATTTTGGCATATGATCTTGAGGGTAGCGAGATCTGCCAACTGCTTAATGAGAGCGGGTATAACGCTGTGCTACTGAAATATAGAGTGCCACGCCGACCCAGCAGAGAGAAGCATGAGGCGCCACTCGAGGATCTGCAACGCACGATATCACTTTTGCGAAGCAATGCTGCGGAGTATGGAATTAATGGGGGCCGAATAGGTGTTGTTGGGTTCTCGGCTGGGGCTCATCTTGCGGTGATGTCTTGCTGCAATGAGCGATCTTACACCTCGATTGATGCTGCAGATGAACTCTCGTGCCGACCCGATTTTTGCTCACTTATTTATCCTGCATATCTCTCTGGAGAAAATTTTAAATTAGCTGATGATGTGAGTGTCACCCCTTCCACACCGCCCACATTCATCTCTCAGAGCGAAGATGACAAAAATCATATTAATAGCTCTTTATTCTATTGCTACGCCCTTAAGGAGGCTGCGGTGCCAGCAACTTTGCATATCTATAGCTCGGGTGGTCATGGGTATGGCGTTCGCCAAACTGGCCAGCCATCGCAGGCGTGGGGTAGTGAGTTTCTAAAGTGGCTTGACCAGCAGTGACGATCTTATTTTTCTATCTTTTTTAAATTTTGTTGCATAATATAAAAATAATTTATATCTTTATGTCGTGTAATAAGATTTGAATATGACTATAGTACAGCTTGAATACCTTTTGGCAGTGGCGAATTGCGGTAGCTTTTCGAGAGCTGCAGATATCTGTTTTGTGACGCAACCATCTTTGAGTATGCAGATTAAGACACTCGAAGAGGAGCTTGGTGTGGTGTTGCTTGATCGCACTAAAAAGCCAGTTATCCCAACTGAGGTTGGCGAGGTTGTAATTGAGCAGGCGCGTCAAACACTGATGGCCTACAATAATATTCGCGAGGCGGTAGATGAGCATAAATCTGAGATAGCTGGTAAGTTGCGCCTTGGAGTCATCCCAACGATCTCGCCCTATCTTCTACATCGTTTTATCCCAACATTTGTAAGCCGCTTTCCAAAGATCGAGTTGGAGGTGTGCGACATGGTTACGGCCGATATCATTGACTCGCTGAAGCGCGATAAGATCGATGCGGCATTGGTCGCTGGGGGCACCTGTGGTGAAGGGATAATCGAGCATGAACTCTTCAATGATCGTTTCTTTGCCTACGTTTCGCCCGAAAATCCGCTTTTTGAGCGTTCAAATATCCGTATTGAGGAGATTAATCTTAAGGATTTGGTTTTGTTGAGTAGTGGAAATTGCATGCGCGATCAGGTGATAGAACTCTGTATGGCTAAGCGTAGTACGCCTTCGCACTACTCGTTTGTTTCGGGGTCGATCGATACTTTGATGCGTATTGTAGATTGCACTCACTGTCTGACAATTATACCAGAATTGGCGATTGATTACATTCCGCACGAGCACCAAGATCGTGTGAAGATGTTGGCCAAAGGTGCGACATCGCGAAAGATCGCTGTTGCAGTGCGCCGAACATATGTCAAGAATTCAATAGTTAATGCACTGAATAGCACAATATTAGAGTGCATGAATTTGTCGGATTAATCCATTACCCACACCCATTTGTTCTCTGTCGATAACTCGTTATTATATCTATATCCGCTCCATTCGAACTCTTTGAGCTCTTCGGGTTTGGTGATTTTATTCGCGATCATGTGGCGAATCATCTCGCCTCGAGCCATTTTGGTATAGACGACGACCTGTTTCAATCTGTCGCCTTTTTGCTGAAGAAATAGGAAGTCGATCACTTTCACACTATTCTCAACCTCTCTCCAGTGGAAAGCATTTTGCTCCTCTTTTGAGGCTAGGTATAGTAGGGTTTCGCCCGCGTGATTCACGTCGTCGATCAAGGTCTGCGTTTGGTGTCTCCGCCAGAAGCGATCCACTCGCTCGTCGTGGCCTGCAAGTCTTACGAATCCCTCCATTCGATAGGGTTTTATCGCGTCGAATGGGCGTAGTAACCCATACAGTAGAGAGCTGATTCTCAATCTGTTTTGTAGATATGTATAGTCGTCGAGTGTGCACCTCTCATCGCTCTTGAAGTGTTTGTAGACAACGCCATTATAGCTATCAATAGCGGCAATTTCGTCGGTCTCGCTCTCGAGCAGTTGAGTGAAACGGGCTCTCAATTGCTGGGCGATGGGTGCGCTAATTTTGAATATATCTTGCAGCTCATGGGAGTTGTAGTGCAGCATGAGCGAAGTTATCTGTTTTGTCTGCTCAAGAAAGCGAGGGGTAGAGTATTTGATGCCGTCAGAGGTCAATATCGAAGGCTCGGATTGCATTGTTTTTGCGGGAGATATAAGTGCTAACATCTTATTTTACATGTTGGTTTATATGCTCGATATCGAGCATAAATATAGTTTCTGTAACATATATAATGCAAATATATATAAAATTTCCTATATATTATGTCAGACAGTGGAGTAATCATCGATTGTCAGCCCTCGGAGGCTAAATTAGATTGTGCTAAATTTCATAATTCAATTTATTTATCTTATCTTTGTGAGATTAATTTATAAAATATTAAGAAGTACTATATGGAGAACATGATTGAAACTATCGTTGAAGCTATTCAGGATAAAAAGGGTAAGAATATTGTATCGTTAAATCTCGACGGTTTCGACGGAGCTATCACATCACATTTTATTGTTTGTAACGCAGAGTCAACCACTCAGGTAGAGGCCATTTCGAATGGTATCGAGGAGGCAATGATCGGAAAATTGGGTCAAAAAGTGTGGCGAGTTGAAGGTCGCCAAACAGCTCTTTGGATCGCTATGGATTATGTAGATGTTATTGTACACATCTTCCAAACTGAGTTGAGAGACTTTTACCAACTCGAGGAGTTATGGTCGGACGCACCACTCACAAAGTATGAATATGAATTGTAAAAATTTATGGCAGAAATAAAGTTTAAAAAAGGTCAGAATATCAAGATGCCACAGCCTTCGTGGACATGGTTTTTCTTGGTGATCGGACTCTTTATGATTCTCTACTATTTCTTCACATCGGAGAATAGTAACCCCGTGCAAAGCGACTGGACTACAGTCGAAAGCATGATCGAACAGGGTGAGGTTGAGAAGATTACTATTGTCAATCGCGATGTGGCTGAGGTCTATCTTTTCCCCGATGCTATTGAAGATTACCGAAGTGAGGAGTCGAATAATGTACTCTTCAAGTTCATCCCTAAGACAGGAATGCAACTCTATTTTAATATAGGTTCTGTTGACTCCTTTCGCGAAGATCTTAAATCGGTGGAGCTTAGCTCTGGTCAAAATGTGCCAGTCGTGTATGAGAGCCGATCAGGTGGCTGGGAGGATATTCTTGTTAATATTCTGCCTTGGGTCTTGATCATCGGAGTTTGGATCTTTATCATGCGCCGCATGTCTCGTGGCACAGGTGCAGGTGGTGGAAACATCATGAATGTCGGCAAGGCAAAGGCTCAAGTCTTTGACAAAGAGAATAATAAGAAGATTACATTTAAGGATGTCGCTGGTCTCGAGGAGGCTAAAGTTGAGATCATGGAGATTGTAGACTTCTTAAAGAAGGCTGATAAGTATATTGAATTAGGCGCTAAAATTCCAAAGGGAGCCCTCTTAGCAGGCCCTCCAGGAACAGGTAAAACCCTGTTGGCTAAGGCTGTAGCAGGTGAGGCTGACGTCCCATTCTTGTCAATTTCAGGATCAGATTTTGTCGAGATGTTTGTTGGTGTTGGAGCTTCGCGAGTGCGTGACCTTTTCGAACAAGCTAAACAAAAGGCGCCATGCATTCTGTTTATCGACGAGATCGATGCAATCGGTCGAGCACGTGGTAAGAATGCTGGATTCTCGGGTAATGATGAGCGTGAAAATACACTCAATCAACTGCTTACGGAGATGGATGGATTCCAAACCAATACAGGTGTTATTGTTCTTGCGGCAACAAACCGTTCGGATATTCTAGATAAAGCGCTTATGCGTGCAGGTCGTTTTGATCGTCAGATAGAGGTTGGTCTACCAGATGTTAAGGAGCGCGAGGAGATCTTTAACGTTCATCTTCGAACACTTAAACTCGATCCAAATATCGATCGTGAATTCCTAGCTAAGCAGACACCTGGATTTTCAGGTGCCGATATTGCAAATGTTTGTAATGAAGCGGCCCTTATTGCGGCACGTCACGACAAACCATATGTCGGTAAGGATGACTTCTTGGCTGCAGTAGATCGTATTATTGGCGGTTTGGAGCGAAAAAATAAGATTATGACCGCCGAAGAGAAGCGTCGTATTGCTTATCATGAAGCTGGACATGCAACAGTTAGCTGGTTGTTGGAGAATGCTAGCCCTTTAATTAAGGTGACTATCATCCCTCGAGGCAAGGCTCTTGGTGCTGCGTGGTATCTGCCTGAGGAGCGTCAGATTACAACAACCGAGCAGATGATGGATGAGATGGCTTCGTTGTTGGGTGGTCGCGTATCTGAGCAATTCACCTTTGGTGAGATCTCGACAGGGGCGCTCAACGATCTCGAGCGAGCAACAAAGCAGGCTTACGCAATGGTTGCGTACTATGGCATGGGTAGCAAAGTGGGTAATATTAGCTTTTATGACTCGACAGGTCAGAGTGATATGAATTTTGTGAAACCATACTCTGAATTGACAGCTCAAGAGATTGACCGTGAGGCAAAAACAATCCTAGAGAGAGCCTATGCAATGGCGCAAGATGTTTTAGAGCAACATTCGGCAGGGCTTAAAGAGTTGGCTGAGTTGCTCCTAGAGCGTGAGGTAGTCTTTACAGAGGATGTAGAACGAATATTTGGAAAACGAAAAAAGGATATTCTTAAAGAGAGCCAAGAGAGCGTAGCAGAAGAGGTTGCTGAGCCTGTGGTTGAAGAGTAGTTTGAACTTTTAGGCGTATGTCCTAAACTTAAATTTATGATGAAAATAAGAGATAGTCGTGCGAATTTAGTTGTGCGAGGTGTCTATGGTCTGATATTTATGGCGGCTGTAATTGGAGCCATCCTATTGGGACCTTATGGATTTGGAGTGTTGCTGCTAGCTATTATTGTTGGCGGCACCTTCGAGTTTTACCGTATCACTAAACTCAGCGGCTATAGACCGCAATATATTTTAGGGTTGCTTAGCAGCGTCGTGTTGTTTGCATTAAACTACGACCATATCTTTATGGGTGGTGGTTGTTTGGAGGCCTTTGAAGTGATCTTTATTTTGACGATTCCAGCTATGTTTCTCGCCGAACTGTTTACGGGATCCAAGACGCCACTTGCAAATTTAGGCTCTACGCTTCTGTCGATGATCTATGTTGCTATCCCAACGATGTTGCTTTGTAATGTCGCGATGTTGCTTGGTGGAGGAGCTTGGAACGGTTACTTGATGATTGCATATATTGCGATAATTTGGGCTAACGATACCTTTGCATATATTGTAGGTATAACGCTTGGTAAACATAAGATGTTTCCTCGTATCTCGCCAAAGAAGTCCTGGGAGGGGTTCTTCGGCGGAGTGTTTGGGGCCATGATCTGCGGAGTTTTGATGTCGCATTGGTTGGGGCAAAATTGCTTGGTATGGGGCGGAATGGCTGTAATTGCCTCTGTGACAGGAGTTGTCGGGGACTTTGTTGAATCTATGTTTAAGCGTTCTGTGGAGATCAAAGATTCGGGAAATATTATTCCTGGTCATGGTGGCTGGTTAGATCGCTTTGATGCTTTGTTGGTGTCGACACCTGTTGTTTATGCCTATCTTTATGTGCTTAGTATATCTGATTTAATATAATTATTATGAGAATAAATAAAGAAGGTTATCGTATTATAGGTGTCTCGGGCGTTGTATGCTTCCTTTTTTGGTTGCTTTTCTACAATATGTTGCTACATCCCGATGAGACTAATTTGTTGTGGTTTGGAACGTTGGTGCTCGCAATGTTTTGGTTCTTTATAGTTGCATTTTTTCGTGAGCCGCGTCGAGTTCGTATTCATGACGAGGATTTAGTCTTTGCCCCTTGCGATGGCACCGTTGTGGTCACCGAAGTGGTGATGGATGATGAATATTTAAAGTGTGAAATGTTGCAGATATCAATCTTTATGTCTGTTACAAATGTTCATATGAATTGGGTGCCTGTAGCGGGCGTTATCGAATATTTCAAACACCATCATGGACGATTTTTGGTTGCTTGGCATCCGAAATCATCGACGGAGAATGAGCGTACGACCACCGTTGTACAGATGGATAATGGCGTAAAAATTATGTTCCGCCAAATTGCGGGATTTGTTGCACGTCGAATAATCTCCTATATGAAGGTGGGGAACCGAGTCGAACAAAATAGCGTTGCAGGATTTATTAAATTTGGGTCGAGGGTTGATATTTTGGTACCCAAAAGCAGCGAATTATTGGTAGAAATTGGAACGCAGACCGTTGGCTCTCAGACACCTATTGCTCGTTTGCGTAAACGTAAATCATAGTAGATGGTAATTAGCGGAGTAGTAATTCATGGCTGTTCATTAGGCCGTAAACTAGGTTTTCCGACTGCAAATATTGCGTTGGATAGCCAAATTCAAATTGAAAATGGGGTTTATGCGTGTCGCTTAATCTTGAATGGAGAGGAGAGGAGAGCAATTTCGAACATTGGAACCAAACCCACTGTTGGTGGTGGTGTGAGATCCTTAGAGTGCCATATACTTGATTTCGAGGGTGACCTTTACGGCCAGTGTATCGATGTGGAGATTCTAGACAAGTTGCGAGACGAAGTTCGGTTCGACAGTGTGGAGGCTTTGCGACAGCAGATAGGCCAAGATATAGATATAGTAAAAAACTTAAAATAATTATATAAAATGTACGTAGATTTATCAATCCCCTATAAGGTAGCAGATATTTCGTTGAGCGACTGGGGACGCAAAGAGATCGAAATAGCAGAGCGTGAAATGCCTGGTTTGATGGCTGTTAGAGCAAAATATGGCGCGCAGAAACCTCTTGCTGGAGTGAGAGTTATGGGCTCGTTGCATATGACAATTCAGACAGCAGTTTTGATTGAAACTTTGGTGGAGCTTGGCGCAGATGTTCGTTGGTGTTCATGTAATATCTTCTCGACGCAAGACCATGCCGCGGCTGCAATCGCTGCCACTGGTGTTCCAGTATTTGCATGGAAGGGAGAGTCGCTACCAGAATATTGGTGGTGTACAGCCATGGCTTTATCATTCCCTGGCGGGAAGGGTCCAAACCTAATTGTGGATGATGGAGGTGACGCTACACTTTTGATTCACAAGGGATATAAGGCTGAAAACGACGCTGAGAGTTTGGAGTATCAAGCCTCGTCGTACGAGGAGAGCGTGATCCTCGATACATTGCGCACACTTCTCTCTGAGGATAGCACCAAATGGCATCGTGCAGTTGCTGAGTGTAAGGGTGTGAGTGAGGAGACCACCACAGGTGTTCATCGCTTGTATCAGATGTTGGAGGCGGGCGAACTACTATTCCCGGCAATTAATGTTAATGACTCATGCACTAAATCGAAGTTTGATAATCTATACGGTTGTCGCGAATCTTTAGCCGATGGAATTAAGCGTGCGACAGATGTGATGATCGCAGGTAAAGTTGTAGTCGTATGTGGATATGGCGACGTTGGTAAGGGTTGTGCACACTCGATGCGCTCTTACGGTGCCCGAGTAATCATAACTGAGATCGATCCAATTTGTGCGCTTCAAGCTGCAATGGAGGGTTTCGAGGTGAAGAGTGTCGAGAGTGCTTTGGCTGAAGCGAATATCTTTGTTACATGTACTGGAAATAAGGATATTATAACATTTGAGCATATGCTCAAAATGCGAGATCAGGCGATAGTATGTAATATTGGACATTTCGATAATGAGATCCAAATGGCTCAGCTAGATGAGGCTGCCGACGTGGTTAAAACTACAGTTAAGCCGCAAGTTGACAAATATACATTTGCTGATGGTCGCTCGATATTTATTTTGGCTGAGGGACGTCTCGTAAATCTTGGTTGCGCGACGGGTCACCCATCATTTGTTATGAGTAACTCATTCACAAATCAATCATTGGCTCAGATAGAGTTGTGGTCGAAAGATTTTGAGGTTGGTGTATATCGCCTACCAAAAGAGTTGGATGAGGAGGTTGCTCGTCTACATCTTGACAACTTAGGTGTTGAGTTAACTGTTCTAACTGACGATCAAGCCGATTACATTGGTGTAGCTAAAGAGGGTCCTTATAAGGCTGACCACTATAGATATTAGTAGATCAAAAAGAAGCTGACTAATAGTGATATGCCCCCGAGAAGTTAGACAAAAACTTTTCGGGGGCATTTCACTTGTTAGTCACCCTCTTTTTGTTTGTACCTGGTTGTTAAAGTGTCGATTTAGACTCTACAGCCACCTCTGCGCTAACCTTTTTGATTAGGCCTTGAAGTACTGCACCTGGGCCAAGTTCTGTGAAATTGGTGTAGCCATCTGCTATCATATTTTGTGAGATGTAGGTCCAACGTACGGGAGCCGTCAATTGAGCGATAAGATTCTCTTTGATCTCGATGGGGTCAGTATGTGGCTTAGCATCAACGTTTTGATAAATAGGACACGTTGGTGTGGAGAACTCTGCAGCAGCAATCGCAGCAGCTAACTCTTCACGTGCGGGAGCCATAAGTGGAGAGTGGAATGCTCCGCCAACAGGTAGACGTAATGCTCGTTTAGCACCAGCCTCCTTAGCCTTTGCGCAAGCTTCATCAACAGCCTCTACAGCACCCGAGATAACTAGTTGACCTGGACAGTTATAGTTCGCAGCGACAACGACACCCTCGACGCTTTCGCAGATCTCTTCAACTGTTGTATCTGGAAGAGCCAAAACAGCAGCCATCGTTCCAGGAACTGCCTCGCAAGCAGCCTGCATAGCCATAGCGCGCTTAGATACCAATTGCAAACCATCCTCAAAAGAGAGCGCGCCAGCTACAACTAGAGCTGAGAATTCGCCCAAAGAGTGACCTGCAACACCATCGGGGTTAACACCCAACGCTTTGGCCATAATGACTGAGTGTAAAAATACCGCTGGCTGAGTAACTTTTGTCTCTTTGAGTTGCTCGGCAGTACCATCGAACATAATATCGGTGATTCTGAACCCTAAAATTTCATTTGCTTTTTCGAAAAGTTCATGTGCCTCCGCATTATTTTCATAGAGGTCTTTACCCATTCCAGGAGCCTGAGCACCCTGTCCTGGGAATACATATGCATGTTTCATTACTTTATTTTTTAAAGTTTAACGCCCCAAAGGTAATAAAAATCACGAAAGTTAAAACTCTGAGATCTCATTTATTTCAACTTTTTTTACTTCGCAGTGACCAATCGTAGTAGGCAGAACAAGTGCTACACAACCCTCAGAGGCCTTTTTATCGTGACTAATTGACTTGATCATTTTTACCATTGTGACAGGCGATTCTACGGCAAATCCATATCGTTCAGTCAATTTTTGAATTCGTTGATTATCCGATTCAGAGAGTATACCCATACGCTGAGCCATGTTGGAGACGATAATAATGCCAACCGCTACAGCCTCGCCATGGTTCATTACACTTGAGTTCTTTTCGATTGCATGTGCGAATGTGTGCCCCAAATTCAACTTACGGCGCTCACCTGCTTCACGCTCATCGAGATCAACTATTTTAGCTTTTATCTTGACGGATTCAAATATAATTCGCGAAAGCAGAGCATTGTTGCCCCTTAATGACTCTAATGTGTGTAGCTCTAACTCGTTGAATAGCTCAGAGTTAGCGATAATTGCCGATTTAATAATCTCAGCCATACCCGCTCTAAACTCTCTTTCGGGTAGTGTCGCGAGCATCTTGACGTCGCAAATTACGAATTCTGGTTGCAAGAAGGTTCCAATCATATTCTTATAACCGTCGAAGTTTACGCCGTTCTTGCCACCTACACCAGCGTCAACTTGACTCAAAAGTGTCGTCGAGACAAATCCAAAGTCAACACCGCGCATGTAGATTCCCGCGACAAAACCTGTGATATCACTAACAATACCACCGCCAATGCCGAGCAAGAAAGTTTTTCGGTCAGCATTGAGTTCGATGAGTTGCCGACAAATACTCTCGACTGTCTGCATAGTTTTGACAGTTTCGCCCACGCCGATCAATATTTTTTCGTACGATGCTAGCGCTCCTCCATAAATACGATCGATATTAAGATCTGAGATAACTATTACTCTACCCTTGGTAGAGAGGTAGTTAGGGAGCAATTTTTGTGATTCTCCGATCACAATTTTGCTCTTTCCTTTGATATTAAGTATTAAATCTTGTTCCATACACATTGTTTTAACAGCAAAGATAGAGTTTTTTACCACAATTTGATTACCTTTGCAAACAAATTTATTGATAAAAACATTCTGATGCAAAAATTACGCAACATTGCAATCATCGCACACGTAGACCACGGCAAGACAACGCTCGTGGATAAGATGATTCTAGAAGGTCAAATCCTTCGCGAAAATGCTCAACCTCAAGGTGAGCTAATACTCGACAACAACGACTTGGAGAGAGAGAGAGGTATCACAATTCTTTCGAAAAACGTATCAGTTATATATAAGGACTACAAGATTAACATTATCGACACCCCTGGTCATGCTGATTTTGGTGGCGAGGTGGAGCGCGTATTAAATATGTGCGATGGTGTCCTCCTTCTTGTTGATGCTTTTGAGGGTACGATGCCGCAAACTCGTTTCGTTCTCCAGAAAGCGTTGGCGCTTGGCAAAAAGCCAATCGTAGTTGTTAATAAGGTAGACAAGCCCAACTGTCGCCCCGACGTGGTTACCGAGCAGGTATTCGACCTAATGTTTACACTCGAGGCAACCGAGGAGCAATTGGAGTATAAGACAATCTATGGTTCTGCAAAGCAGGGCTGGATGTCGCACAAGTGGAATGAGCCAACTAACTCTATTGCACCACTTTTGGACGCCATAATCGATGAGATTCCTGAGCCAGAAGTCAATGAGGGTACACCTCAAATGCTTGTCACATCACTAGAATTTTCGTCATTTATTGGTCGTATTGCCATCGGTAAAATCACTCGCGGATCGCTTAAGGCTGGCCAGAGTGTCACTCTAGCTAAACGTGACGGCGAGAAGATGACTAAGTGTAGGATCAAGGAGTTGATGATCTTCGAGGGTCTTGGAAAGAAAAAGGTAGATGTGGTTAACTGTGGTGAAATTTGCGCTGTAGTTGGTATCGAAGGTTTCGAGATCGGTGATACAATTTGCGACTTCGAAAATCCCGAGCCACTACCGCCAATCGCTGTAGATGAGCCAACTATGTCGATGTTATTCACAATTAACAACTCTCCTTTCTTTGGTAAGGATGGTAAATTTGTGACATCTCGCCACATCAAAGATCGTTTGGATAAAGAGTTGGAGAAGAACTTGGCGCTACGCGTTCAACCAGGTGTTACAGCTGATAGCTTTATTGTTTTCGGTCGTGGTGTACTGCATCTGTCAGTATTGATCGAGACTATGCGCCGTGAGGGATATGAGCTTCAAGTTGGTCAGCCTCAGGTTATTATAAAGGAGATTGACGGCAAGCGTTGTGAGCCCATCGAGGAACTCACGGTAGATTGTCCTGAAGAGTGTTCGGGAACCGTTATCGATCTTGTTACGCGTCGCAAGGGTACAATGACAAATATGATGACCAGCGACGAGCGCACACGTGTAGAGTTCTCGATCCCATCTCGCGGTATCATCGGTCTACGTTCAAATATGCTTACCGCTACCGCTGGTGAGGCGATCATGACGCACCGCCTTTTGGGCTTTGAGCCTTGGGTTGGCGACATCGAGATGCGCAGCAATGGTTCAATCATCTCGGGTGAGACTGGAACCGCTTACGCTTATTCAATCGACAAGCTACAAGATCGTGGTAAGTTCTTTATCCATCCAATGGATGAGGTCTATTGTGGTCAGGTTATTGGCGAGCACTCGCGCAGCAATGATATTACAGTAAACGTCACTAAGTCGAAGCAGCTCACCAACATGCGCGCATCGGGTAACGACGATAAATCATCAATTGCACCTCCAAAAGTATTCTCGCTCGAAGAGGCTCTTGAGTACATTCAGGAGGATGAGTATGTAGAGTTGACTCCGAATTCAATGCGATTGCGTAAAATTCTCCTCAATGAGAATGATCGTAAGCGAGCAGCTAAATAGCTAGATATCTTATAATAAAAGACTCGCTACATGTAAATTATGTAGCGAGTCTTTTTAATGCAAAGAACAATATGTTTATAATTATAGCAATAATTATAGTTGGAATTTTGATAGGCACCCAAATCCGCTCGGACAAAGCTCCTGCTGTAACTTCCAAGCTCCTATTCATTATAGTCCATGTGTTGCTGCTGGTGATGGGTATTGTCGTCGGCGGGAATGAAACAATCGTCAACAATCTATCAACCATTGGATTAAAGGCTTTTATTATCACTTTTGGCTCATTTATGGGTAGCGTTATCTGCGCTGCTATTATATATAGGTATGTTTTTAAGAGGGGGGAGTAACAATGAAAGGAAGTTTAACAATCATCACACTCTTTGTCGTTGGGCTATTATTGGGGCTCAAATTTGATGCCTTGGCTGAGTTCTGTAGCGGGGACTTAAGTCGCAACATTCTATATACCATGATGCTGATTGTCGGCATCAGCATAGGGTGCGACAAAAATGCCCTCAAGGCACTCAGGAGTCAAGATAAACGAGTTGTGCTGCTTCCGATTGGCACAATTGTAGGAACGCTACTCGGCGCATTGATAGTCTATCCACTCGTTAGTTCGATGGAACTCAAAGATACGATGGCCGTAGCTAGTGGCATAGGCTACTACTCGATATCGAGTATTATGCTCACTGAGTTTCGTGGGGCAGAGGTTGGAACCATCGCGCTACTCACCAATGTCACTCGCGAAATTAGTGCTATATTAGCAGCGCCTCTTTTGGTCCGTTTTTTCACTCCGCTATCGACGATTTCGGCTGCTGGAGCAGCATCTATCGACACACTTCTGCCGATCATAACTCGCTTTTCGGGCAAAGAGTTTGCCGTCATCGCGATATTCCACGGCCTGATTATGGAGATTACCGTACCCGCGTTAGTGACTCTTTTTATGTCATTATAGGGGGGTATTTAGGAGAAAATTCCATTTTATTACATTAAACTTTACTTTTTATTTTCGATTATAATATTATTTACTAACTTTGTATAGTAATAACTGATAAAATCAATCTTAATCTAAAAACTAATAGTAATGCAAAACAAAGTTCAAACAGCTTTCGCCTCAAAATTTGAGGGTAAAGGTACACTCTACGCATCTTCTGGTCGTATCAACCTAATTGGTGAGCACACCGACTACAACGAGGGTTTCGTATTCCCTGGCGCTATCGAGCAAGGTATCGTTGCTGAGATTAAACCTAACGGCTCAAACGTCGTAAAGGCTTACGCTATCGACTTCGACTCTTACGCTGAGTTCACTATCGGTGGTGATCTACCTGAGGAGGGATGGTTGCGCTACATCTATGGTGTATGCTGCGAGGTTATAAAGCGCGGTGGCAAAGTAGAGGGTTTCGACACTGCATTCTCTGGTAGCGTACCTGCAGGTGCTGGTCTTTCATCTTCTGCAGCTCTTGAGTCTGTATTTGGCTTCGCAATCAATGATCTTTTCAACGACAACGCAATCGACAAATTCGAGCTTGCTCGCATCGGTCAATCAACAGAACACAATTATATTGGTGTTAAGTGCGGTATCATGGATCAATTCGCTTCAATCTTCGGTAAGAAAGATCACCTTATGCGTCTTGACTGCCGCTCAATGGAGTTCGAGTACTTCCCATTCGATGCTAAAGGCTACAAATTGGTTCTTGTTAACTCTAAAGTTAAGCATGAGCTAGTAGACTCTCCATACAACAAACGTCGTGAGAGCTGCGAGAGAGTAGCTGCAGCGCTCGGTATGCCATCGCTTCGTGGCGCCTCTTTTGCTGATCTTGAGGGCGTTAAGGCTCAAGTATCTGAGGAGGATTACAAGCGTGCTACATTCGTAATTGGCGAGGAGCAACGCGTATACAACGTATGTGAGGCGTTGAAAGTTGGTGATTTCGAGACAGTTGGTACAAATGTATACGCTACTCACGAAGGTCTTTCTAAAGATTACGAGGTTAGCTGCGTTGAGATCGACTTCTTGGTTGACGTTGCTCGCGAGTGTGGCGTAACTGGATCACGCATCATGGGTGGTGGTTTCGGTGGTTGTACAATCAACTTGGTTAAAGATGAATTGTACGACGCATTTATCGCAACAGCTATCGAGAAGTTCAAGGCTGAGTATGGTATCGAGCCAGAGATCATCCCAGTTGTTATCAATGACGGAGCTAGAAAACTATAATTTAAGTTAAGAATTAAGAATTAGGAGTTAGGAGTTGGCTGACGCAGTTCAACTATAATAAACTCCTAACTCCTAACTCTTAACTCCTAACTAAAATAAATATGAAACCAACATTATTTGTATTAGCTGCAGGTATGGGTAGCCGCTATGGTGGCCTTAAGCAACTAGATGGTCTTGGCCCTAATGGCGAGACAATTATGGATTACTCTATCTTTGACGCTATTCGTGGCGGCTTCGGTAAGGTTGTATTTGTTATTCGTCGTGATTTTGAGGAGGCTTTCCGCGAGCAAATCCTTCCAAAATATGAGAATTCAATCCCTGTAGAGCTTGTTTTTCAGGCTATTGACACTCTTCCAGAGGGCTTCACTTGTCCAGAGGAGCGTACAAAACCTTGGGGTACAAACCACGCTGTTTTGATGGGTAAAGATGTTGTCAAAGAGCCATTTGCAGTGATCAACGCTGACGACTTCTATGGTCGCGACAGTTTTGCTGTAATTGGTGCTGAGCTCTCTAAGGAGTATACCGAGAAAGGTGACTACTGCATGGTAGGTTACCGTGTGGGTAATACACTTTCTGAGAGTGGTACAGTATCTCGCGGAGTTTGTGGTACAAACGAAGAGGGTTACCTAACAACAGTTGTTGAGCGTACAGCAATTGCACGCAACGAGGCTGGCGAGGTTCAATTCCCAGACGAGAACGAAGAGATCCAAACAATCGCTGAGACAACTCCAGTGTCTATGAATATGTGGGGCTTCACTCCCGACTATTTTGACTTCTCGGAGAAGAGTTTCATCAACTTCTTGAACGAGAATATCAACACTCCTAAATCGGAGTTCTTCATCCCAATCGTTGTGAATGAGTTGATCCAATCGGGCGAGGCTAAGGTGAAAGTATTGGACACAATTTCTAAGTGGTTCGGTGTAACCTACGCTGAGGATCGTCCAGAGGTAGTTGCTAAAATTGCAGCTCTTATCGAGGCAGGCGAGTACCCAGCTAAGTTATTTGCTTAAAGAATAAAGGCTCAACTCTTGCAGAAGAGTAAGCTGAGCGATCCTAATAAATGAAAAAGGCCGATTGGAATTACCCAGTCGGCCTTTCATTTGTTCGCGCCATTTTAATTCAATCACTAATCTCGTGGGCAAACTAAGTAACAGGCTGTTATGTTACTTGTGTTGGATCACATAAATATTGATCCTTGTCGTTGTTTTCTCAAAACTATAAGTTGTTGACAAATAAAACAATACAAAGAATCTATGGCGACGCCTATTAAAAACAAAATTAAAAAGGTAAAATCACTCTTCAATTATTTTAAGTCTATATACCCGCAGACCACAAATTCTATAAGTGCATAGGCAGGTCTTCTGACTTACTCCTTAAACGACAGCCTTCCCAACAAAAAAGTCAGTGGCAAAGATGTGTCGCTTAAATTACCCCCTCGAAGGTGGCAAGAGCTTACAGCAGCGGGAACTGTGCAGGATTCACACCTGCTTCCCTTTTAATTCTAGTCACACGTTTGTGTGATAAGAAACCATTGCATCAGCAAAGATATGTAAAAAGATCTACCTATGCAAATCTTTGCCGTTTAATTATCGGGATATACACATTGATTTTTTTTGCAGAGCCTAATATTCAGAGAGGTGGATTAAAAATTTAACCCACCTCTTTGAATATTTAAATTTTGCAAATACGTTTTTTAGAACCTATACGCACCAAAATGTTTTAAGAATTGCGATCTCATTACCGAGTCGCAGTGCTCATCATTGTTATTCATGATGCCGCGGAACTCGTCAATTGAGTCATATCCATGGTTCGACATCCACGATGATATTGTATTAAGTGCTGTGGAGACCCACTCCGCTGCGTTTTTCTCTTCGCGGTATAGTGTGCTACACACCTCTACAGCAGATGCTCCCGCTAAAATTGATTTGATTATGCAAGTGCCATCTTGAACGCCACCCGATAGAGCCAAGGAGGATGTTGGAAGAGCTGCCGAGGTGATTGCAGTGTGTCTAAGTGGTGCTGCGAAGTCACTTTTGTCGCTCAATATTGTGCCGTGTTTGTAGGTTAAATTATCGATGTTGATATCTAGCGGATAGGCTCTGTTAAATAGAACAAAGCCGTTAATTCCACACGCCTGCAATTTAGAAATCAAACTTATATGGTTGCTTATCTGTGCGCCCAATTTCATGATTATTGGTATTTGAACGACCTCTCTAATGCTCTTAGCAATAGCGATATGGCGACTCTCCAAAGCTCCATCCTCACTCATGAGTCCACTTTCGATTGTCATAACATTAAGCTCTAAAGCATCTGCACCAGCAATCTCAATCGCCTTGGCATACTCCACCCATTCGCTGCTATTTGCGCAGTTTATACTTGCAATAATTGGAGTTGATCCGCATAGCGCCTTACTCTCTTTTATTAGGTCGATATATCCGCTCAGAGCATTTGATGTTACATAGGCCTGCATATAATCTGCAGCTTCAGTGTGCTCTGCAGCAGCACTTAGAGCTGCGCTTTCGCGGATGATATCCTCTTCGAAGAGTGATTTTAAAACTATTGCGCCTACACCAGCCTCAGCAAATGCTTGGTTGTTTTTAGCGACACCTGTAAGGCTGCAGCTCGATGCTATAATGGGATTTGAGAGCTCGATGCCTGCAAATTGAGTTTTGGTGTTGTTGTTTGCCATCAGATAGAGATTTTATTTATTCATTCTCCTACAAAGATATATATTTTTATTTAATTTTCTAAACTTTTTGCTCTTAAGTTCCAATCTTTCTCTATCCTAGTCGTTTATAGTGGCAAACTAAAAGTTCACCATTGTTATCGCGTAGGTGCATGCCGCCGCCTAGGCAATATTGCCACATTGAGCAACTTGCGCACTCGCCTTTTTTTGCCCATTCGCGATTGCGGAAGCCCTCAAAGCGATTTGTCCATACATCCCAGAAATTATCTTTATATATGTTGCCTTGTGCATACTCTGAGCGAATGGATGTACATCCAGATATTGCTCCATCAAAGCGTATTGAGGCGGTCGAAACTCCTGCCGAGCAGTTGTAGAATGAACGCCTAACATCGCCCTCGAATGAGCCTAAAAATCCTTCGCAGGCGTAGCTTATATCCATAACGCCCTCTTTGCGAGCGAGTTTGATAAACTCCAAAAGTTTACGGAAGTCAGCGTCGCATAGCTGCATGGTCATGTCATTTGCTGCGCGTCCAACGGGAAATATAGTGAATAGTCGCCATCGGAGAATACCCTCTGAGATTAAGAACTCCTTAAACTCCTCTAAGCGAGGGATGAGCGCAGGGGTAACACAGGTTACGATGTCGTAAGCGACAGACGGTTCGTGTGAAATCAGTCGAGCGGCACGCAGGGCATTTTTGAAACTTTGGCTGCTGCCACGCACATAGTTATGCTCCTCTTCAAAACCATCGAAACTCACTGTGATTGAGCGGAGTCCAGATTTGAGAAGTGAATGAAATCGCTCCTCGGTGAGTGCCATGCCATTGGTGACAATGCCCCAAGGGTAGCCTCTTTGATAGAGCGAAGCACCGATCACCTCGAGATCATCGCGCAAAAGCACCTCGCCACCCGAAAGAATAATCATTACCTTGTTGGGCTTCACGTTGGGTGTGACTTGAGCGTCGAGAACTCTGAAGAAATCCTCTGCAGGCATATCTTTTTGCTCAGCTTCGTGTTTGCAGTCGCTGCCGCAGTGGCGACATTTTAAATTGCAACGCAGGGTGCACTCCCAGAAGAGTGTGCGTAGCTTGTGCTCGGCAATCCTATCGCGCTGGAGGGATGAGAAGAGTTTAAGAGCAATTCTCTTGCGCAGGTTTGGTCGGCTGCTCATCGCTACTCCTCTTTTGCGTCGAGTATAATTGTACCCAAGTCAAACTGATCTCTTCCGTCCACCTCTTCGGCATCTGTCCACTCAACTTCAACCTGCTTTGTTGCAAACTCGCCACCATTTTCGGCTCCGTCAACATCGGTGAAGGTGACAGAGTGAAAGCCATCAGCATAGCTTGTAAATTCATTCGAGAAGGTACCCGTATTATCAGTCGTTACAACCTCTTCGGTAGAGTTGATCTTTACTTCGATCCCTTTAATTGGATTTCCATCGGCATCGGTAAGCTCACCAATAAAACGATAATCTACGAGCGGTGTGCCATACATGTCAGGCTCATTGAATATGCCGCCATTTTCTGAGCAGCCGCTGAACCCTAAAAGGGTCAATGCTGATAAAATAAATTTACTTTTCATTGTGCATTATAATTAAAAACTTTACCTATAATATACAAAGGTATGTAAATATTTGAAATAAACAAATAGATAATCTAGATTTATCGAATGGAGTACCGCCTCAACTCCTTATTTAGCTCCTTTTCGCGACCGTGGCAGATGAAATCCACTAGAGCGTGAAATTTAGCGGAGTGGTTGTGATGTATCGTGTGGCAGAGTTCATGAATGATGACAAAGTCAATTAGATGCTGCGGGAGGATCATAAGATAGATCGAGAGAGAGATGTTATTCTCGCCGCTGCAAGATCCCCATTTTGAGCGTGTTGCGCGGATTGTGACTCTGTTGTATTTGATGTTAATTTGGGATGCAATTGTCGCTATTCGCTCTGGTAGATGAGCCTGAGCTGCAACACGCAATTGCTCTTCGTTATACTCTTTGGCGGGAGGATTTTCTGCTTGAGCAACTTTTTTACGTTGGATTATCTTCTCGATCTGACCCCTCTTTTGCTCAAGGAATTTTATGGCAACATCGGGATTGCTGCCAATAGGGTAGGTTAACGTGATTTTGTCTAACTTTATGCGGATAGAGATGCTCTTGGCGCGATGACTCTCATTGAGAATTATCGCGCCAAGAACTCTATCTATGTAGCTTTTTTGCATAGGGTGAGGATTACTCGCTCGCTCCACCGATTCTTTGGCGAACCACCTCGAAGAGCATGATTGCTGCTGCTGCTGAGACATTTAGAGACTCAATGTGACCGATGAGCGGTATTGCAAGTTGCTCGTTGCATAGCTTTAGAACCTCGCGAGAGATACCAACATCCTCGGAACCCATAACCAGCACGGTTGGTTGGCGGAAATCTGCTTCGTATATCAATTTGGTGCTCTTCTCTGTCGCTGCAACAATCTGATAACCTTCGGCTTGAAGAGTCATAAGGGTGGTGCGGATTGATCCAACACGACATACAGGGATTGCGCTCAGAGCACCTGCCGACGACTTCATAGCCTCAGCATTTACTGGAGCTGAATTCTTTAGTGGTGTTATAAGTCCGTGAGCACCAGCACACTCAGCGCTGCGGGCGATACCTCCGAAGTTGCGCACGTCGGTCACGCCGTCGAATACAACGATAAGTGGGGTCTCATCCTCGGGTACACGCTCCAAGATATCCTCGAGCTCAACATATGCGATAGCCGAAATTTGCGCTACGACACCTTGGTGGTTTCCGCGTGTCAAGCGGTTCAACTTCTCTATTGGCACCTCTTGTACGCGAAGGCGGTGACGAAAACATAGGTCACGAAGTTCGGTCATAAGTTGACCCTCTGCGCCTTTTTTTACAAAGATCTTTTCGATCTGCTTACCCGCCTCGACAGCTTCAACAACTGGGCGGATTCCAAATATAATGTTATCCATAATTTATCTATATTTCTTCAATTAATTCTAATTCGTACGAGGCTTTCTCCCACTCATGCATTAGATGGTCGTAATGCTCTTTTAGTTTGTTATATTGCTCAAAGTCAGCGGGGTCATACTCTGTTGTTGCGGCAAATTGCGTGTCGTATTCTCCAATTTTAGCCTCTGTTTCTGCCAACTCCGCCTCGATTGCCTCGACCACTTTGCGCGCTTTGCGTATCTGTTTCTCTTGCTCTTTTTTCTGCTCGTAACTCAGTTTGCCACTATTGGGCGTTGTGTTGACGTCAGTGGTTGCTGTGGGTTGATCCTTGCGCTCGATTTCGCTTATCGACTCTATCTTGCGTTTCTCAAGGAAGTAGTATATTCCACCCAAATACTCCTTGACACCTCCATCGCGGAACTCATATATTTTATCGATCGTCCCGTCGAGGAACTCGCGATCGTGCGATACCACGACGACCGTTCCGTCGAACTTCTTAATAGCCTCCTTTAGTATATCTTTCGATCGCATATCCATGTGGTTGGTAGGCTCATCGAGAATCAGAAGGTTGTGGGGCTCGAGCATTAAGCGAGCCATGGCCAAGCGAGATCGTTCGCCGCCCGAAAGAACCTTAATCTTCTTCTCGATATCCTCTCCTCGGAATAGAAAAGCACCAAGGATATCGCGTAGTTTTGTACGGATGTCGCCCACGGCAACTTGGTCTAGGGTATCGAAAACGGTAAAGTCGCCATCCATCAAATCATCTTGGTTTTGGGCGAAGTATCCAATATTTATATTGGCACCAATCTTAATTTCGCCCTCAGATGGAGTAAGTTCACCATTAATCATGCGGGCTAAAGTTGTTTTACCTTCGCCGTTTCGCCCAATGAAGGCAATTTTGTCACCTCGCTCGATGATTATGTCCGCACCACTAAATACATGTTTTTCGCCAAATGATTTACCGACCTCCTTGATCTGGGCAACAATCTGACCCGATCGAGGTGCAGGCGGGAATTTGATATTTAGTCTAGATAGATCTTCATCCTCCATCTCTATGCGTTCGATCTTTTCGAGTTGTTTGATCCTCGATTGCACCTGGTTACTCTTGGTGGGTTTGTAGCGGAATTTTTCGATGAACTCTTCGTTCTTCTCAATTAAACGCTGCTGATTTTCGTAGGCAGATTGCATCTGCTGGCGGCGCTCGGCGCGTAGTTCTACATATTTCGAGTATGAGACTTTGTAGTCATATGCCTTTCCCAGAGAGATCTCAATTGTGCGATTGGTGACATTGTCGAGGAATGCGCGGTCGTGCGATATAAGCAATACCGCACCATTGTAACCTTTGAGGTAATCTTCGAGCCACTGAATACTCTCTATATCGAGGTGGTTGGTCGGCTCGTCGAGAAGAAAGATTGAGGGGCGACGCAGAAGAAGTTTCGCAAGTTCAATTCGCATGCGCCAGCCTCCCGAGAACTCTTTTGTTCCGCGGTTGAAGTCTGAGCGCTTGAATCCTAAACCTAAAAGAGTCTTTTCGATATCAGCTTCGCGCGTGTCTCCACCCAAAATGTGGTAGTGGTCGTTGGCGTCATTGAGTCTGTGGATCAGTGCAGAGTACTCGTCGCTTTCATAATCTGTGCGTTCTGCGATCTGCGCTGTTAGGCTCTCGATCTCGTTTTCTATCTTAATTACGTTCTCGAAGGCTTTAGCTGTCTCTTCGACAAGCGACGTCGTGTCGGCAATATGCATTGTCTGAGGTAGGTATCCGATCGTGCACTCGCCATTGAGCGAGACACCTCCCGATGTGGGTTGCTGCTCACCGATGATGATTTTGAGTAGCGTACTTTTTCCCGCTCCATTGCGGCCAACCAGCCCAATTCTATCTTTGGGGTTGATCAGAAACGAAATCGAATCGAAGAGTTGCCAGCCACCGTAGCTGACTGAAAGGTTATCTAATGAGATCAATGTAATAAGGTGTTTATGCGTTAATTAGCTCTATTATTGTGGCTTTAGGATCGGGCGTAGAGAAAACCGAAGAGCCTGCGACGACAGCATCCACACCAGCCTCGAAGAGCTGTCGGACGTTGTTCGTGCCAACACCTCCGTCGACCTCTAGGATGGCACTCGATCCGCATGCGTCGATCATCGCTCTTACTTCGCGAACTTTGTCAAAAGTTGCCTCGATAAACGCTTGGCCTCCAAATCCAGGCTCTACGCTCATCACCAACACTACGTCGAGAAGTGGAAGCAGGTGTTCGATGGCACTAGCGGGGGTATTTGGCTTGATTGATATTCCAGCCTTAGCACCACTCGTTTTAATCAACTCGATGGTCGAGACATGCTCTTGTGTTGCCTCGAGGTGGAAGACGACAATATCGGCACCCTCTTGAGCGAATCTTTCGACGTAATTTTCTGGGTTAACGATCATTAAATGGACATCTAAAACTTTTGTCGCATGTTTTTTGATGCTCTTTAAGATGGGAAACCCAAACGAGATGTTGGGCACAAACACCCCATCCATCACATCGATGTGTATCCACTCTGCAGCGCTTTCGTTAAGCATTATAATCTCGCTCTCAAGTCTTCCGAAGTCGGCCGACAGAATCGAGGGTGATATTATTCTCATAATATATGTTGTAGGTCTATATGTGTTCTAAAGCCACAAAGATACAACTTTTTTTGGTTGAAATTTTTTATTGACAAAAAAACTATGTAATATTGTATCGTTAATTTTAATATATTTCACATTTATGGATCTTGTCTCAGTAGTTTTAGCTATAATACTTTTGATTTTACTCGCTATTCTGTACGCTATTTTTCGAAGTTCGAAGTCGGAGCAACAGCGTCTTTTGGAGCAAGTCGACCAAGCATATAAGGCAAAGAGTGCAGCTGAGGCGTTGGCTGCAGCGCGCGAAACGGAGATACGTTCGCTTCTTCAAGAGACGGCGCAATATCGTAGTCGACTGGAGCTTAGCGAGCAGCAGCGTGAGCAGCTAATAGAGCATCAGAAACAGAGCGAGGAGCGCCTACGCGAGCAGTTTAAAAATATCGCAACGGAGATATTCGCAGAGCATACACGTGAGTTTAAATCGACAAATAAGGAGTCGATCGATCTACTATTGAAGCCGTTTAAAGATAATATTTCGGAGTTCAGAGAGAGGGTAGAGCGGATCTATTCGGTTGAGAATGAACAACGAGGGGCGCTTCATAACGAGTTGCGCAACTTGATGGAACTAAATCGTCGTATCACCACCGAGACCACAAATCTCACCAATGCACTCAAAGGTAACTCCAAAGTGCAAGGTGATTGGGGCGAGATGATACTCGAGACAATTTTGGATAGTTCTAACCTGGAGAAGGGTATACACTATTCGACACAGTCGAATATAAAGGATGATGAGGGTAATAACCTGCGTCCAGATGTTGTGCTGAATCTACCTGATAATAAGCAGATTGTAATCGATTCTAAAACTTCGTTAACTGCATTCGTAAGCTACGTCGCAGCCGAGAGTGAGGCGGAGCGAGCGGTGCTCCTGGATCAGCACTTGAAGTCTGTGCGTCAGCATGTTAACGAGTTGGGGCGTAAGGAGTACCAAAAGCTTGTCAACTCGCCAGATTTTGTGATTATGTTTATCCCTAATGAGCCTGCTTTCTTGGCTGCTTTGCAGGCTGATAACACCATTTGGAGCGATGCATATAACAAAAAAGTGATCATCTCGTCGCCCACTAATCTGTTCGCGCTTCTTAAGTTAGTAGATGATTTATGGAAGCGAAATGCGCAATCTAAAAACACCGAGGCGATAGTTAAAAATGCCACAAAGCTATTCGAGCAACTCATTAGTTTCACATCGTCACTCGAGGATATGGGTAAGGCGTTGGATGTAGCTAGAGGCAAGTATGACGATGCATTTAAGCGCCTACACACGGGTAATGATAATATAGCTCGTCTGGGCGATAAACTCCGCAAATTGGGCTTACCAACCAAGAAGCAACAGTCTGCAAAGATGCTCGAAGGGAATCAGGTCGAGGATCTTGTAGAGGAAGAAGATTAAAGCTTAGGAAATGTTTTTAAGGGTACATAACTGCCGTCGTCACTGCGTTCAAAGCAGAAGTGCTTTAGGCCGTTTGTCAAGATTATGTAGCGCGCGTTAACAACTGAGTTATAGCGCACTGCTTGGGCGAATACCGCTTGGTCTATAGCTATGCATGCAGCTTTGCACTCCACCAAAATTATTGGTTTACACTCAGAATCGACCACCACGACATCTGCCCGTTGGGGCTGTCCTGTAATATTTACGGCATACTCTTCGCATATTTGAGTGGGCATTGCTCCGCAGCGTGTTGAAAGAAAGCTAACCACGTGGCGACGAACCCACTCTTCGGGGGTGAGGACCAAGTAGCAACGGCGAGTCGGAACCCAGACCGAAAGCGTATTGTTGTCGCTATTTTTGCGAGTTTTTAACTCAATTGGTGGAAAATTGAGTTTGGTAAAGGCCGATTGCATTGTGCTTTCAATTTTTTTTAATATCTTTACGACTGCAAATATATAAAACTTTTATGAGAATAGTTCCATTTATAATATTACTCTTCGCTTCGGTTGGTGCCATGGCACAGAACATCGGCTCTGAATCTGGTAGATCGATCAACGTAGAGCCATACCGCAGTCATATTTTACCATCCTCTTCGGCCGAGGAGGCAGCAGGCGATAAATCTGGAGCTATGCGTTTTGCAATACCCGTTGCCGATTGGGCCGAGCAGAGAGAGGGTAGTGCCGTTAACTTCTCGTCGAGCTTTGCAACACCATTCTCGTGGATTGGACGCCAATCGATCATCTCGATAGAGTCAGCCTCAGCACCATACTCTGTGTGGATTGGCGGCAGGGAAGTTGGAAGCTGTTTTACGCCATCTATGCCAGCGCAATTTAATATTAGCCGTTACATTGAAGATGAGGTTGATACCCCCATTGTGATCTCGATGCAGCGGAGCAGTAGCATTAGCCAGCTAGAGGCTTGGAGTAGCGCGGCCGACGGTTTCGAGTTGGGCCATGTTGTGATGCTTTCGCAACCGACGATGTACATTCGTGATGTTGATGTTCGGACTGATCTCGTGTCGGGCTCGCTCAATTCATTAATCTCTGTTGCTGTTAAAAGTGAGGCGCTTAATCCTCGCACTAGTCGGATCAACTATGAACTGTTAACACCTCAGGGTGAGGTGGCAAAGCGCGGTCATATGGATCTCAATTTAGATATGCGACGCGAAGATACTATTCATATTTTCGCTGTGATTCCCGACACTTTGGCGTGGAGCGTCGAGAATCCTAACCTATATCGTCTTAACCTCTCGACACAATATCGAGGTCGTTATATCGAGTATCACTCTTATGAAATTGGTATGCGCTCAATTGAACACAGTAGAGATGGAGAGCTGATTATAAACGGATTACCACAGCCGTTAAAGGTGGTTGAAGTGACAAGTGCCGCCTCTGTACTGCAGCTATCGGAGCTGAAGAGTGCAGGATACAACGCCGTAAAGATTGCTGCGGGTGGTTACAATCGCGAGATTTACAACTATGCAGACAGTGCAGGGCTCTACATAGTAGCTACTGCCCCAATCAATACATCGCATAGCGGCGGGGCAATCTTGCGCGGCGGTAATCCCACGAACGATCCCGATAGAGTCAACGAGTATATCGAGCGTGTTGATGCAATCTACAACGTCACCAAGCTCCATCCTTCAGTTATTGCATTTGCCATTGCAGATACTTCGCTCAATGGAATTAATCTATATGAGAGTTACCTCTACCTAAAAAGTCGCGAGCGACAACGCCCAGTAGTCTACCTGCAGAGTGGCGGAGAGTGGAATAGTGATAAGTTAGTTATGGAGTTTTAATTTGATATTTTGTTCAACTAATATGTAAAGATATGAAAATTGAAGATATACGTCGCCAGATTGAAGAGTTGTCGATTTTGGTAGCTGCATGGAGCGAGGATAGCAAGCCATCACTTATAGAGCAGGATATACTACTCTCGAAGTTGGCCGACCTCTATCAGGGTGTTAAATTCTCATCTGTAGAGGTGACTGAAGCGGAAGTTGAAGTTGAAGTTGAAGTTGAAGTTGAAGCTGAAGCTGAAGCTGTTGCGCCAATTTCAGAAAGTGAGCCAGTTGCGCATCTTGCCGACGATTCTATCTTTGCAATTGACATTGATGGTGTATCTTTAGTTGAGCCAGAGGAGATTTCAGATATTCAAGTTGAGGAGGAGATGGAGCAGGAGTCGCCTTTGTCTGAGCCTAAACCTGAACTAGAATCAGAGCCAGAACCTGAGCCTCAAGTCGAACCTGAGATAATCACTGAACCAGAACCTAAAATTGATCCCGAGCCCGAGACAGAATCAGAATCAGAATCAGAACCTGATCCAGAGCCAGAGCCACAGAAGTGTGAAAATACACTATTCGATTTAGATGTGGTTCCAAAGCAGAGTCGACGACGTAGAAGCGTGTTGATGTCGTTATATAGTGACGATGTGCCACCTGCAGTAACTCCGCAGTCGACGCCTAAAACTCCAGCTGAGGAGCACGCTGCCGAACCAGAACAGGTTGTCACAGAGCCAATTGTCACAGGCTCCATCGATAGGCCTGTGCAGACTATATCCGATACATTTTCGTCAAATGTAGAGACTGTTGCCGATCGTCTAGCTATTGCAACTCCTCGTGTGATATACGAAGATCGTATGGTATATCACTCGTTCGATGAGATCGGAATAAATGAGCGATATCTATTGGCGCGCGACCTCTTTGGTGACGATCCTCACCTCTGCCATGAAGTGTTGACGACGTTAAATGCATTTGATAATTACGATGATGCAATGATATATATAGCCGAAAATTTCAATTGGAACGGCGAAAGTGAGGGGGCGAAGTTACTGCTCTCAGTTTTAGAATACAAATTTAATATTAGTTAATAAATAGTGTCAAAATTATACATTGTACCCACTCCAATAGGGAATTTGGAGGATATTACCCTTCGAGCAATCAACGTGCTTAAGGAGGTGGATTTTATCTTAGCCGAAGATACACGAACTACGCTCTTTTTGCTTAAGCACCTAGGTATTGAGAAGCGTTTGTACTCGCACCATAAATTTAATGAGCATGCAACGGTAAAAATGGTTGCCGATAGCATTACTGCGGGTCGAAACGTTGCGCTGGTCTCCGATGCGGGTACCCCTGGAATCTCGGATCCTGGTTTTTTGTTGGTGCGCACATGCGTTGCCGAGGGTATCGATGTGGAGACTCTGCCTGGAGCTACAGCGTTTGTTCCTGCACTTGTGCAGAGCGGATTCCCGTGTGACCGCTTCTGCTTCGAGGGCTTTTTACCTCAAAAAAAGGGGCGAAATAAACACTTTATTTCGCTGCAGGAGGAGGAGCGCACAATGATATTTTATGAGTCACCTTACCGAGTTGTTAAGACTCTGGAGCAGATGATTGAGTTCTTTGGCGAGGATCGTCAAATATCGGTGTCGCGTGAGATAACCAAAAAATTTGAGCAAACCGTACGCGGTACACTTGCAGAAGTTCTGCAGCACTTCACGACGCATGATCCTAAGGGTGAGTTTGTTATGGTGCTAGCTGGAAAGCCTAAAGTCAAGAAGAAAAAGTACGATGAGCAAGAGTAAGTTTAATTTTTGGCAGAGGGTAGCGCTAGAGTCTATCTGGTTTGCGTGTCGTCTAATTAGCGTTACCCCACGCTGGTTTAGATACTACGTGATGGCCGATATTATCTATTTTTTGATCTATCGCTGTCTAAGATATCGCGTCAAGGTGGTGGACAAAAATCTGCAGAACTCATTTCCCGAAAAGAGCGAGCAAGAGCGTAAAGAGATACGCAAACAGTTTTACCACTATCTGGCTGAGGTTGCGGTTAGTACGCTCTCATTGGCGGGTGGCAATCCTCAAAAGACGATACTCGACAATGCTGAAAATGCACCAATAAATGATCTTCGGGCGAAGACTGAAGGGCAATCGTGGGTGGCACTCACTGCTCACTATGGGTTGTGGGAATATCTAATTTTTTGGGCTCTATTTGCCGACCAGTCGCTTGTTGCTGTCTATCATCCTCTTGAAAATAAGTTGTTTGATGAGTTATTCCGACGTCTGCGTAGTCATAAAAATGTCGTAACTGTACGCCTAAAGGATACTGTTCGGTTCTGTTTTGAGCACCAAGATGGCGTGAATGGACTCAATTATGTGGTTGGTCTAATAGCTGATCAGAATCCGCCTAGGCGACCTAATAGCAAGTGGTTCAACTTCTTAAATCAAGAGAGTATATTTTTTGATGGTGGCGAAAAAATCGCTTTGAAGTTTAATCTGCCAGTCTATTTCATTTATCAAAAACGACTTGGTCGAGGTCGTTATCAGTTTGAGTACCAGATGATTCACGATGGCGTAGAGAGTGTGGAACCATACGAAATTACGCGTCGATATGTCAATATGTTAGAAAAGCTTATCGAGGAGACCCCACATCTATGGCTGTGGTCGCATCGCCGATGGAAACACAATCCCAACAAATGGAAGTACAAGTTCGAGAAGCAGTAGTCATCCTCAATTGGAATGGCGATAGACACCTTGCGGAGTTTCTTCCGTCGGTGGTTGAGCACACTCCAACAGATGTTGATATCGTTGTTGTTGATAATGGCTCAACAGACTCTTCTGTGTCGATGCTGAAGGCTGATTTCAAGCGTATTAAGGTTGTAGAGTTGGGTTGCAACTACGGTTTCGCTGCTGGGTATAACTGGGCTCTATCGATGATGGAATATGAGCTTGTTGTGCTTCTTAACTCCGACGTTGCTGTGAGTGAAGGGTGGACTGTCCCACTTTTTGCTGCACTGCGCTCCGATGAATTATTGGCCGCAGTATCTCCCAAATTATTGTCAGTTGCCGCACCAGACACGTTTGAGTACGCTGGAGCTTCGGGCGGTTTTATCGATTACTTTGGATATCCATTTTGTCGAGGCCGAATATTGCAGAGTTTAGAGAGAGATCACGGGCAGTATGACGATCAGCGGGATCTATTATGGGTGAGCGGAGCTGCCTTTGCGTGTCGACTCTCGACATTTAAGAAATTAGGAGGTTTCGATGCTGATTTTTTTGCCCATATGGAGGAGATTGATCTCTGTTGGCGATTTGCTTTGGCTGGCTACAGAGTTGCGGTAGTTCCGCAAAGTGTTGTTTATCACCTTGGTGGTGGAACCTTGACGATCGCTTCGCCGCATAAAACATACCTGAATCATCGCAATAATTTGGCCATGTTGTTTAAGTGTGCGCCCACCTCTCAACGTATTGTCGTTGCTGTGGTGCGTCCACTCCTGGACCTAGCTGCAGCCTTTTCATATCTGATTAAGGGGCAGGGGGGCAACTTTGTGGCGGTGTTCAAGGCCTATAAAGATTTTATAGCATGGCATCCACGTCTGCAACGTAAGCGCCATGCTATAAGAAGTAGCCGAAAAAGTGAGTCGGCACATATTTATAAAGGGTCGATTATACTCAGATTTATCTTTTCCAATCGAAATTTCGGAGATCTAACTATCTAAACATCTTTTTGATATCCTCCCAGTTGCCATCATTTGCAGCTGGTTCAATGCCAAGAAGGTGGCATAGAATAAGATAGATGTTTTGGTTCTGGAACGAATTCTGCTCGTAGCCAACCTTAAAATTGGGACCTACACCATAGAAAACAACCTGCATCTCGCTGCCAAATGGATCGAAACCGTGTGTGCCATGTTTGATTCTGCTGCTATTCTCCTCAGGGCTGTAGTCGAGCGTCCATCCCATTTGAGGAATAATCACAATGTTGGTGCATCGAGTAGGGTGTGTTCCGAAGTGGTAACGCTCGGGCATCGAGTCTCCTCTGTATGCGGTCAAATGTCCTAGCTTGTTGAGCTCTTCAACTGCCTGATCTATATACTCTTCGTCAACTTCGAGACAGAAAGGAGCACCTGGGACACACTGTTGAACCTTAGTGTTGTCGAGCGCGCTATATAGGTTGAGATATTGTTCCTTATCTAGCTGAGCCATACCGTGATCCGAGGTCACAATGAAGTTGATATTGTCGAAGTGTGGCGTCTCGCGCATCTTCGTGAAGAAGTAGCTTAGCACCGTGTCGATATACTCAACTTGCTCGATTCGCTCCTGCGAGTTTGGACCATCGTGGTGACCAACGCCATCGGGCTCGGGCATATACCACATCACTAAGTTTGGAAGCTCCTCCTCGCTTTTAGACATCGCCTCAATCACCTTGTCGGCACGATCGAAATAGTCTTGAGCGTGGTCATACTTTGTCCAAATTGTAGCTTGTCGATCGTTGATAACATACTCACTACCAGGCCACATGAAGATATTGGCAATGCCGCCTTGCAGCTCGACTGTATTCCAAATTGGCTCGCCTCCCCAGAAACCCTCTGAGTTGCAATCTTCGGCGTTGAATACCGACATCGTTCTACCTAAAGTTGAGTTGAAGAAGGAGTTATTGGTGACGCCATGGTTGTTTGGATGGAGTCCAGTGGCCATTGAGTAGTGGCTTGGAAATGTGTTGGCGGGGAATACAGGTATCATCTGAGAGTATGATCCCACCTTGCGAAGAGAGTCCAGTGTTGGGGTGTGTGCGTCGTGGGTGTAGTCCCAGCGGAACCCATCCATCGAGAGTATGATTACATGTTTTTCGCTGTAAGAGGAGTTGCTCGTGCAGCTAATATTTACAGTGGTAACAATTAAAAGGAGAGCTGTAAACAGGCTCCAGCGGGTAAAATTAGTCTTCATTTTCTATATGTTATATTTTGATTGCAAAAATAGTATAAATTATTTATACTATTAAAATTATTTTGCTAATTTTGTGTTAAATAGCGTAATATGTTCTATTGTACCTAAAAATTGCAAAAATGACAGAGATTAGAAGTGCGTCACATAGTGACATTCAATTAATTAATAGCTTGGCAAAGGATATTTTTAACGATACATATCAATCAATATTGTCACCAGATCAGGTCGTATATATGTTTGACATGATGTATTCGCCCGTCAACATCGAAAAGCAGATGGCAGCGGGTCACAAATATCATATCATAGAGAGTGATGGCGTGCCACAAGGGTATCTTTCGGTTCGCAAAGTTGCTGATTGTCACTATTATATAGAGAAAATATATACACTTCCAAGTGTACACGGAAGTGGAATAGGTCGAACTCTTTTCGAGTTCGCGTGCCACTATGCTCGCGCGGGTTCAAACAACCAGGAGTGCCTACTTGAACTCAATGTAAATCGTAATAATGCACGAGCAATTAAGTTTTACACCAAGATGGGTATGCATCCAGATCGACGTACGGATGAGCATGTCGGCAGTGGTTACTACGCCAACGACTATGTTATGGCAATAACTCTATAGCCCCGATTATCGGCGAGGTAGAAGGATCGCAACTGCACCAAGGATAGGCATATAGGCAGCAATATTAAACACGGCTTGGATACCGTGCGCTTCGGCGTAGACGCCCCAAAGTGCCGCCGCGATGCCTGCAATACCAAATGCAAATCCGAAGAAGAGACCCGAGATCATTCCTAGTCGATTTGGGAGAAGCTCCTGAGCGAAGATCACAATTGCGGGAAAGGCTGATGATAGCATAAATCCAGCGCAAAAGCTACAGATCAAAGTTAGCTCTAGGCCCATGTGCGGAAGCAGTAGAGTGAATGGTGTAGCGCCAAGTATCGAGGCCCAAATCACATATTTTCGCCCAATTCTATCGCCAATTGGGCCACCAAGCATTGTGCCTAATGCAGTTGAAAAGATAAAGACAAAGAGGGAATATTGCGAATACTGCTCCGTTAGAGCAAATTTATCAATCATGAAGAATGTAAAGTAGCTACTCATGCTGGCCATATAGACATACTTCGAGAAGATTAGAATTAGCAGCACTGCTAAATAGAAGTATGTACGGCGATTAGAGTATGGTCTTGGGATCCAATTGGGGTCGCCTGGCTGTGCAAGTTTCACCCGTTTTGTCTGGATTCCACTCTCCTGGCGCTGCTTTTTAAGTAGTGACCCATACCACTTTGCAATGACAATACTTGCGCCAATGCCCACGAATGCAAGTAGTGCAATAAACGTAGTGTTTTCGCGGCCGTAAGGGGTGATAAGTGCCACTAAGAGTGGGCCAATGGAGCTACCTAAGTTGCCACCTACCTGGAAGATAGATTGCGCTAGGCCTTTATGCCCTGCCGAGGCTAATGATGTTAATCGTGATGCTTCGGGGTGAACTATAGATGAGCCCGTTCCAACTAATATTACAGCGCATATCACTGAAACAAACGATGATGCATAGGCCAAAATTACGAGTCCCGCAAAGGTGAAGCATGCGGCCAGAGTGATAAACCAAGGATTGGGCTTGCTGTCTAAATATAGCCCCATAAGTGGCTGTAGTACAGAGGCTGACATCTGATAGCAGAGTGTTATTATACCAATCTGCACGAAGTTAAGCATAAGCTCCGACTTGATAAGAGGGTAGAGCGAAGTCACGACGGCTTGGAGAGCGTCGTTGCAGCAGTGGCAGATACTTAGCGATAGGAGTATCCCCATCAATGGTGCAGAATTATTTTTCATCAGTTTGGATAATTTTTAATAGTGCGGCAAAGATAACTATATTTTATTATCTTTGTACCGCTATGAGTAAAATTGAGGAGATATCTGCAGTTATAAAGGTTTCGGAGTATATCGAAAAGTATCGCAATGTCGAACACTTTTTTGGCTTCTGTCGTGAGTGTAACGGGTATGGCAAGACATGGGCATGCCCGCCCTATGAGAGTGAAATATCGCTTGATGAGTATACCTATGCCAATATTTATGGTCGCAAGATTGTAGTAGAGCCCTCGCTGAGAGTGACGATGAGTGGCGAAGAGTTAAAGCGGGCGATGGCGGCAATATTGGAGCCTGTTAGACGCAGTTTAGATTTGCAACTTCTAGAGTTAGAGCGGCTTAATCCCAACTCACGAGCTCTATTTGCAGGGAGTTGTAGAAGCTGCCCCGAAGGTGAGTGCACCCGCCCAGTCAATAAACCTTGTGTCAAGCCCCATATGATGCGACCATCGCTCGAGGCTATGGGTTTCGACGTTGGTCGAACCGCCTCGGAGTTGCTTGGAATAGAGTTGCAGTGGAGTTCCGACACGCTTCCAGAATATTTCACCCTAGTTTACGCTCTATTTTCAAAAGAACAAATTAATAAATCTATACAACCATGAAAAAACTAATTTTATTACTCTTGATAGTTGCCCAAGGTTCAAACCAACTTCAAGCAACACCGCGCCAAGGTTCTGAGTCCAATACGGTAAAAGTTTATCCACTTCCCTCGAAGATCTATTTTGCGGGCGAGGAGGTTCCTGTCAATCTGCCATATGTGCGTGAAGCAATTGACAGAGAGGTGCTTACAACTAGCTGTATGCATACTCGCACCATGCTGACCTTGCGCAATATGTCGCGCTACTTTCCTGTGATCGAGCCAATCCTTAAGGAGTATGGCATTCCCGACGATTTCAAGTACCTTGCAATGGCCGAAAGTGGACTCGATCCCAATGCATATTCGCCAGCTAAGGCGGCTGGTCTGTGGCAGTTTGTGCCCTCAGCAGCAGATACATATGGCCTCGAGACGGGCTCTAATACCGACCTGCGTTACCACGTTGTCGAGTCGACAAAGGCAGCATGTCGCTATCTGAAGCAGGCGTATGAGCGCTTCGGAAGCTGGACATTGGCGGCAGCTTCGTATAATGTCGGCCAGGCGGGGGTTTCGCGCAGAATGGCGACGCAAGGCGTTGATAACTACTGGGATCTCTATCTTCCCGACGAGACTATGCGTTATGTGCCACGTATAATAAGTTTAAAATTGATCTCGTCAGCTCCACAAGATTATAATTTTGAGCTTAATGAGGCGGATAAATTTAAACCCTTTAAGAACTATAAGATCGTGAAGATCAATAGCACTGATATAGATTGGTCGAAATTTGCAGCAGAGCACGGCACAAATTATCGCCAATTGCGAATTTTGAACCCCTGGATTCGCAGTTATGAGTATAAAAATGCAGGCCAAACTACCTATGAGGTGATGGTGCCTACAGCCGATTTTAAGAAACGGGGATATTAATCTGTAATGTATTTATATGGTTTATATTATAAAAAATCTCTTTTTATACTAATTTGATTGAAAATAGTATGAAAATTTGGCGTATAGAGAAAAATTTCATATCTTGCAAGCCGTATGAGTATAAAAGCTAAATATCAAGTATTCTCTTCTAACCATCCAAATTGGCTGGTTCTGGTTGCGTATATGTATGATATGCGAATGCGTCGCTAAGATGCAAATACTTACACCAAGGTTTGAGATCAAGAAGCTTGATTCTGCCTATCTAGAGCAAAAATAATATATATATACATTTTAATAATAGCGTAGAACATAACATATGTTATGTCTATAAATGATACCATATAATAGAATGAAAACATTACATTTCGATACACTTCAGGTGCATGCAGGTCATCAAAATGACCCGCAAACGGGTGCTTGTGCAACCCCGCTATACCAAACATCTTCATACGCTTTCAAAAGTTCGCAACATGCAGTTGACCTCTTCAATCTTGAGGTTCCAGGCCATATATATACACGTCTTTCAAATCCTACAGTTTCTGTATTTGAGGAGCGCATTGCATCTCTCGAAGGTGGCGTGGCAGCTGTAGCGACAGCGTCGGGAATGGCTGCTCAGTTCTTGGTTTTCCAAGCATTGGCAACTGCTGGTGACAACTTTGTGGTATGCCCATCGCTATATGGTGGAACGTTCAACCAATTGAGTGTGAGCCTTCCTCGATTAGGGATCGAATCACGTTTGGTGTCGGGACATACTCGCGAAGATTATGAGAGACTTATAGATGACAATACAAAAGGAATTTATGTTGAGAGTATCGGCAATTCAGATTACTATATTCCTGATTTTGAGATGCTTGCAGCGCTCTGCCAAGAGTACTCCATTCCATTTATTGTCGATAATACCTTTGGTGCGGGCGGTTATCTATGTCGCCCTAAAGAGCTAGGAGCCAACATTATAGTTCACTCTGCGACAAAGTGGATTGGTGGACACGGCAACTCTATAGCTGGAGTCGTTGTAGATTGCGGTAACTTCGATTGGTCTAGCGGCCGCTTCCCAATTTTCACCGAGCCGTCGCCAGCTTACAAGGGGTTGAGTTTCTATGAGGCATTTGGATCAATGGCTTTGGCTGCGCGTTTGCGAGCTGAGGGTCTTCGCGATTATGGTGCTTGCTTGAGCCCGTTCAACGCATTTTTACTCTTGACGGGCGTTGAGACTCTCTCTTTGCGTGTTGATAAAATCTGTCAAAATGCATTGGCTTTGGCACAATGGCTAGAGGCGCACCCCGCAATTGAGTCTGTAAGTTATCCTGGTTTGTCGGGCGATAAAAATAACGAGGCGGCTAAAAAATATCTACACAATGGTTATGGCGGAGTGTTGACATTCTGCGTCAAAGGTACTCTATCTCAGGCATCTAAGTTTGTTGAATCACTAAAACTAATCTCGTTCCTCGCAAATGTAGGCGACAACAAGAGTTTGATTACTCATCCTGCGAGCACGACCCACTCGCAGCTTAGTGAAGAGGCTCTTGCAGCCTCTGGAATTGCACCAACAGCATTGAGATTCTCCTTAGGAATCGAAAATGTCGAAGATATTAAAGCTGATATTCAGCAAGCATTAACTAACATTTAATCTACCGTAATGAGTTTGGAGATACATACGTATAATCATCACTCTACATTCACGTTGGAGAGTGGGGAGGAGTTACCCACGATTAGTCTGGTGTTCCACTCTTCGGTGGCGCCAGAATTAATTGAAACAGCTATTAGTCAGGGGCGTAGAGTCGTCTGGATTTGCCATGCGTTAACTGCAAACTCCGATCCGTCGGAGTGGTGGTCAGATCTAGTAGGGCCTCAAAAATATTTCGACACGGAGAAGGATATCATTATCTGCGCCAACACAATTGGCTCGTGCTATGGATCCACAGGTCCAGCTTCGTGGGGTGGTGCGCCCCTTGAATTTCCACACTTCTCGGTGCGCGATATCGTCTCCGCCCACGTCGAATTACGCCGACACCTCGGTATCGATAAGATTGACTTGATGGTTGGTAGCTCTGTGGGTGGATTCCAAGCCTTGGAGTGGGCTATAATGGAGAGTGAATGTATCGAAAAACTTATTTTGATAGCTTGCAATGAGCGTATAACACCTTGGGCGACAGCATTTAATGAGTCGCAACGAATGGCAATCGAGGCTGATCAAACCTTCGAGCAGCAAGCCTCACTCGATGGAGGTACTAAGGGGCTTCAGGCTGCTCGGTCGATGGCACTTATCTCATACCGCTCATATATGGGTTATAACTCGACTCAGCAGGAGGAGGATGATAACTGTATTAAGGCGCAGCGTGCAGCCACATATCAGCGTTATCAAGGGATGAAACTTTCGGATCGCTTCGATGCATATTCATACTATTATATGACAATTATGCTCGATACTCATAACGTTGGACGCAATCGCGGAGGCGTTACGAAGGCTCTAGGCTCAATTAAAGCTAAAACGTTGACGGTTGCTATTGGCAGTGATGTTCTATTTCCGCCTGTTGAACTTCAGTATATGGCATCTAAAATTCATGGGGCTCAATACGCTGAAATCCAGTCCGCTTTTGGGCATGATGGATTCTTAATCGAGTGGCGTTCGTTGAAGAGGGTAATAGATAACTTCTTAGAGTCGTAAATCTTTAGACGTATATGGAATAGATGATTATTATCTATTCCATATACGCCAAGACTCTTCAGCCTGAGAGAGTAGCATAGTTTGACCATTGAGTATTTGGGCACCTCGCTGCTGGCCGTAGCTCAAAAATTGTGTTAGCGGAGGATTGTAGACCAGGTCAAAGAGATAGTGCGATGGCGACACAAAGGCGTAGGGTAGTTGTGGTGCACTTTCGACGTCGGGATATGTGCCCAGTGGCGTCGTATTGATAATTAATTTAGCTCGAGTGACATCGTCTGCCGATATGGTTGAGTATGTTATTGTTGACTTGAGCGGATCACGCGAGACAAGTTCAAACTCAACCCCCATCTCGGCTAGCATATACTGCACAGCACTCGAGGCGCCACCTGTGCCGAGCACCAATGCTCGCTCTATCGAAGCACCGTTTAAAAGTCTCTCCATCGAGCATCTCAATCCAACGATATCTGTATTATAGCCAATCAATTTCCCCGCTTCAATCTTGACGCAATTCACAGCTCCAATGCGTTCAGCCTCAATGTCTATCGAGTCGAGATAGGGGAATATCTGCTGTTTGTATGGTATTGTAATATTAAAACCGCACAACTCAGGTTCTCGCTCAATAAGGGCGCGAACATCTTCGATACTCTCTAATTCGAAGAGTGAATAGCTGCAATATGTAATTTTTTCGTTTTCAAATTTTTCAGCAAAATATTTTGCTGAAAAAGAGTGTTTTAGACTCTTTCCAATTAGTCCGAATTTACGCATATCGATCTTTTACGCCTCCCTTTTAGCTCTGTTGCCAACTTTTTCAATAATATATATAGTCATGAATCCTGCAATGGCCATTGCAATTGCCCATATGAGTAACGATGGCTCACCACTGATCCCCTCAAATTGTGCAGGTGAGATATTGCGCTCAACAAGTGGAACAACCTCTCCATGTGAGTTGAGTGTTGTCTGCATCACCTCTTTCCAAGGCCACACTTTATTGAGGGATCCAATCATGAAACCTGTTAACAGAGAGACTGTTGCGGTGTGAAAATTTTTCAAAAGCCATGACAATATATGCGAAAAACTTACAATACCGATGGCTGCACCTGCGATGAAAAGTAGCATTGTAACTACATCGAAGTTACTTAGCGCACCTAAAATATATTGGTATTTACCCAAAAGCAGCAACAGGAAAGATCCTGAGATACCAGGGAGAATCATTGCACATATGGCGATTGCACCGCAGAGCATGATAAACCACCACTCGTTAGGTGTTTGAGTGGGTGATAAAACAGTTATGAAGTAGGCGATAACGGCACCAACGATGATAGATATTGCAGATAGTGCATTAAAATCTTTTATCTCTTTGAAAATCAATATAGCAGATGCTATAATTAGTCCAAAGAAGAAGGACCATATCATGATAGGGTGATTGGCCAACAGATATGTCATGATTTTGGCCAACGAGAGTATCGATATAGCGATACCGCACATTACAGCTAAAAGAAAGTTGCCATTTATCTTCTGCCAGAAATCGCGGAACTTCAGAGAGAGGAGTAACTTTATCGCCTCTAAATCAACGCTTTTGATTGAGCTAATAAGCTCCTCGTATATACCTGAAATGAATGCAATTGTACCTCCTGACACTCCTGGTACAACATCTGCTGCACCCATCGCACACCCTTTGAGCGCTATCTCTATATACTCTTTAACACCTCTACTCATCTACTTATATTATAATATTTTATAGGTCGATAGACCTTTAAGTCCTAGCAGTAAGTCTTTGGTTGCTAGACGTTTTTTGCCAGCTATCTGAAGTGAATTTACAACAATGAAGCCGTCGCTACACTTGATCGCAAGTCTGCTTTTATCGTCGCACTCAATCGTTCCAACTGCGCATTGCGATCGACTAGGCTCAAAGGTTACATCGAAGATTTTGGCGCTGCTTATCGAACCATCATCCTTATGAAGATTTGTCCAGGCAGCAGGGTAGGGAGACAGACCTCTGACAAAGTTGACGATGTTCTCACCGCTCTGGTTCCAATCTATTTTGCAATCCTCCTTGAAAATTTTTGGCGCTGGGCGTAGAGTAGATTCATCAATCTCATCTTGTGCAATTGTCTCAATTTCACCAGCTGCAATCTTTTCAACACTCTCGATTACGAGTCCTGTTCCGATTGTCATGAGCTTCTCGTAGAGCGAACCGACGTTATCTTCGGGGAGGATATCGACTTTGATCTGCCCAATGATGGCACCTTTGTCAATTTCGTGATTAAGCAGGAATGTGGTTACGCCGCTCTCCTTGTCGCCGTTAATTATTGCGTGATTTATCGGTGCTGCACCTCTATACTGCGGTAGTAGCGAGGCGTGTAGGTTGAATGTTCCGAAGCGAGGCATCGCCCAAACGATCTCGGGGAGCATTCTAAAGGCAATGACTATACCCAGGTCGGGAGCCCACGCTTTGAGTGCTTCGATAAACTCTTCATTTTTAAGCTTTTCGGGTTGTAAAATAGGTAATCCTAATCGCTGAGCTTCGACCTTGACATCACACTCATATAGCTTCTGACCTCGTCCTGCCGCTCTGTCGGGAGTTGTGACAACTCCAACGACATTGTAACCGCCCTCGACCAATGCTCTGAGTGATGGCACCGCGAATTCGGGTGTACCCATAAATACTATACGTATATCCTTGGCGTTCATCGATTCTCTATTTTTTGTTAATTCCCAAACTGTGACCCATTCTCACCTCTTTGGTCTCTAAGTAGCGGAAATCATGCTTGTTGGGTGCGATAATAATTGGTACGATTTCGCTTATCTCTAGGCCATAACCCTCGAGTCCAACACGTTTTGTTGGGTTGTTGGTCATAAGTCGCATCTTCGAAATGCCCAATTCGCGTATTATGCTTGCGCCAACACCGTAGTCGCGCTCGTCTGGCTTGAATCCAAGTTCGATATTTGCATCAACGGTATCAAGTCCCTCATCCTGAAGCTTATATGCACGTATTTTATTGAATAGCCCAATTCCACGCCCCTCCTGCATTAGGTATATAACGGCACCTTTACCCTCTGCCTCGACCATCTGCATAGCGGTATGAAGCTGCGCGCCACAGTCACAACGGCAAGACCCTAGAATGTCACCTGTGGCACATGATGAGTGTACTCGCATAAGTACAGGCTCGTCAGCCGCCCACTCTCCTTTTGTGAGGGCGATGTGCTCCAATCCGTTGCTCTTCTGCTTGAAAACTGTGATGTTGAAATCACCCCACTGCGTTGGAAGGCCAACGGTATCTCCGCGCTCGACAATTGACTCATCGCGAAGACGATAGGCGATAAGATCAGCAATTGAGATGATTTTCATATTGTGCTCTTTAGCAACCTTTAAGAGTTCTGGTAGGCGAGCCATCGTTCCATCTTCGTTCATGATCTCGATCAATGCTCCTGCAGGTTGAAGACCCGCCAAGCGAGCAAGATCAACTGCAGCCTCGGTGTGTCCTGGGCGACGTAGAACACCCTTCTCGCGTGCGCGTAGTGGGTTGATGTGTCCTGGGCGACCCAAGTCCGATGGCTTAGTGGCTGGATTTGCGAGTGCACGTATTGTTGCTGCGCGATCGTGGATCGATACTCCCGTGGTACACCCCTCACCAAGTAGATCCACGGTGATTGTAAATGGAGTGCCAAGTAGCGATGTATTGTTGCTCTCCATCATTCCTAGCTGTAGCTCCTCACAACGGCCCTCGCTGATAGGCGCACACAACAAGCCTCGGCCATGTTTGAGCATGAAGTTGACATCTTCAGGTGTAATTTTCTCTGCGGCCATGATAAAATCGCCTTCATTCTCACGATCCTCATCGTCGACTACGATTATCATTTTGCCATTGCGGAAATCTTCGATCGCCTCTTCTATACTATTTAGCACTGATTGTACCTTCATGTTTTTTCTGTTTAATTTGTTTAATGTTGTTGAATAGTAACTCAAATTTTGCTCTATACCAGTCGGTATTGAATAAATTTGAATCATTTGTAGCCTTTATAATTAGGTATACTGCTATAGGTGTCAATATAAATGTCGATATCCAGACGCCAGGAATAGCGCTCCAGGTACCCTCTTTAGCCATCTTCTCTCCCGATATGCTAATTACGTAGTAGATCACAAAGAACATCACCGAGATCACTACGGGCATACCCAAACCACCTTTTCGGATAATTGCGCCAAGTGGTGCTCCAATCAAGAAGAAGATCATGATTGATACGGGAAGTGAGATCTTGCGGTGCCACTCCACTTGCGAGCGGTAGAGTTGGTTGAGTCCAGCTTTGGCTCCCGCCTCATCGAACGAGAACATATTACGAGAACTCTTAGCTTGATTTAGAGCATTCTTCCAGATGCTGTTCAGCCCGCGCGTGTCGAGCGTTGAGAGAGAGTCGGCGACCGAAAGCATAGCCATGGCGCTCTTGTCGACCCATGTTGAGTCTGAGGGCGAAAGTATAGATCCCTCCTTGACAAAAATTTGTTGTTTGATCAGTGGCTCGTATGAGCGTACCGTTGTTTGACTCACCATTAAATCGAGGGAGTCGATAGCGTGCTCTAACTCCGATATGTTCTTTGTAGAGCTATTCGAAAATGCATTAGCATCTGTTCGATCCTCCATCGAAAAGCCCTCCATCTCTATCACTCCATCTTGGCGCTGGAAGACATTGTGGCGGAGCGCGCTCTTCGCATACCAATCACTGCTGCGAGTCTGTTCGTATGTCTCTCCGTTATAAAGAGTTACAAGCAGGAATTTCTTATCGTCAGAGAGCTTTATGTAGCCTGAATCGGCCACCGTGGTGGTCATATCTCCATTGGCTGCGCGATTGTCGTATATCAAAACATTGCGAAGTAGCTTAGTGTTAGGGTCTTGTCTGCCAACTCGAATGCTCATGTTGTCAAGACCATTGAAGAATAGTCCATCCTGGAACTCGATCACCTGTTTTTGCTGTCTGATGTCGTATAAAATACTGTACATCTGTTTGTTAGCATACGGCACTAGGTTGTTGGTGATGAAGAAGCCAGCTATAGAGATGAAAAATACAACGATGATCAAAGGGCGTATGATATGCGGAAGTGACATTCCCGCAGATTTCATTGCCAGAAGCTCGTAGCTTTCGCCCATGTTACCGAGTGTCATGATAGCGGCAAGAAGCATAGCCAATGGTAGACCCATAGGTATCATATTCACCATTGCATAGCTGATTAGTTCGACGATAATGTCGAAGTTCAGACCTTTACCCACCAACTCGTCGATATATTGCCACATGAAGTTCATGAGTAGAACAAACATGACAATAAGAAAGGTAAGTATCATCGGTCCTAAAAATGCTTTTAGCACCATTCTGTGTATCGTCTTCATCGGCTTATTAGCTTTTTTTGGCGTGACAAAGTTACAATTTTTACGGCAATAAGCATAAAAATTAGAATAAATATTATGGCTGTTCCTGGTGGAATTTCACAATAATAGCTGAATATCAACCCTCCAAGGTTTCCTATAACTGCAATAATTGGGGCAATTATGACGATGGATCGATATGATTTACTAACCATATCGGCGATAACCACGGGTAGGCTTAGTAGTGAAATTAGAAGAATGATTCCCATTATTCTTATCGATAAGACTATTGCAACAGCTGTTGCTATGGCCATAATATAGGAGATCTTCTTGGTGGCAACACCCTTGCTCTTTGCAAAGTCGCTGTCGAAGGCCACAAGCATTACGGAGTGTAAAAAGAAAATCGCTCCGAGAATTACGATAGCGGTAACTATGCCGAGTGCAACCACATCACCCGAGGTGACTGTGAGGATACTTCCAAAGAGATATGATGATAGATCGCCCGAGGTGTAACCAGCTCTGAGCGACATAAATAGTGCGCCTATAGCCATGCCTAAAGACCAGATGATTCCAATAGCTGAATCCTCTCTGATTTTACCTTTTTGATTAGCCCATTCGATTCCGAGTGATGAGCCCATGGCGAAGATTAGCGCCCCAAGTATGGGGTTGCTTCCCAAGTATAATGATATTCCAATGCCGCCAAATGATGCGTGGGTAATGCCTCCAGCCAAGAATACCATTCGCCGTGATACAATATAGGTGCCGACGACGCCACAAACGATGCCCGATAATACCGCTGCAATGAGCGCATTGAGCAGGTATTGATATTTAAATATGTCGATTAAAAAGTCCATATGTATATTTAGTGTCGCAAATTTAAGATTTTTTATCGAGAGTAAAGAATAATATTTGTAATTTTGCAACTTTAATTATATATAATATGCAACGAAGAGTAAATTTTCACACTTTAGGATGTAAACTCAACTACTCCGAAACCTCAACATTGGCCCGCCAATTTCAGCAGGGAGGATTTGTGCGCGTAGGATCCAATGAAGAGTCCGATATATCAGTTATAAATACATGTTCGGTGACCGAGCATGCAGACAAGAAATGCCGTAACTTAATTCGTAAAATACACCGCCGTAGCCCTGGAGCAATCATAGCTGTAACGGGGTGTTACGCGCAACTTAAGCCCAATGATATTGCAGCTATTGAGGGAGTTGATATAGTGCTGGGTAACAATAATAAAGGTGATTTATATCAACGTGTGGTTGAACTGAAATATAAGGGTGAAGCATCTGTCTACAGCTGCTCTACCGAGGAGTTGACCTCATTTTTTGCAGCATTTTCGAGTGGTGACCGCACTCGTGCCTTCCTCAAAGTGCAAGATGGCTGCGACTATAAATGTTCATATTGCACCATACATTATGCTAGAGGTGCAAGCCGCAATCAGCCTATAGCTGAGATAGTTAACGAGGCTAAGCAGATCGCCGCAGCAGGCCAGCGCGAGATTGTTATAACGGGTATTAATACAGGCGATTTTGGGCGTACAACGGGTGAAACATTTATCGATCTTTTGCGTGCATTGAATAACGTTGATGGCATCGATCGTTACAGGATCTCCTCCATCGAACCTAATCTTCTAACTGACGAGATAATAGAGTTTTGCGCTGCGTCACCTAAATTTCAACATCACTTCCACATTCCACTACAAAGTGGCTCAAATTCGATCCTTGGAGCGATGCGCAGACGCTATACAACCGAGCGTTTTGCTCAGAGAATTACAAAGGTGCGCGAGTGTATGCCCGACGCCTTTATTGGCATCGATGTAATCGTTGGTTTTCCTGGCGAAAGTGACGAACATTTTAGCGAGAGTTACAACTTTTTGAAGTCTCTCAATCCATCGTTTTTACATATATTTCCATTCTCAGTGAGACAAGGCACCCCTGCTGCAGATATGGATAACAAGGTAAGTCCGTCAGTTATAAGTAGTAGAGTGGCTCAACTTGAAGCTTTGAATCAGCTCCTGCATCGCTCATTCTGTCAGCGTGCAGTGGGCACAATCGAGAGCGTTTTGTTCGAAAGTACAGTTCGTGGAGGCATAATGTTTGGTTTCACGCCGACCTATCGACGGGTCAAGGTTCCGTATCAAAAAGAGCTTATAAACGAAATTTGTGATGTAAAAATCGAAACTATTGATGAATCTAACGATTTAATAGGTCAGATTATCAAATAATTTGTTATCTTTGCCTTTGATTCAAATAAATCAAACAATGACAGGATTACGCAAACGGGTTACAGTTGGTTTTTTAAGCATAGCTATTCTCCTTTTTATATCGGGAGTAATTGCCTTTTTTGAGCTCAACACTTTGAGTCGAGACACTAGGAACATCCTCAGTGTCAACAACTATAGAATGGAGCTAGCTCACCAGATGTTGGGCATTGTGCAGGAGCAAGATGTTGCTTTTGTGCAGATGACTCTATTCGACAATCGTGAGTTTGATAACGTATGCCTTGCCAAGATCGATGAATTGGAGGCGACATTGAAGATCGCAGCTGATCAGACCTCAAATCCAAAACAGCTAGACTCTTTGGCCTTTCACATCTCCGAGTTGAGACTTTTGGCCCATACGGTCATCTCGCCACCTGAGTTTGATACCATTGCGGTGGTGAATCGCGCAACATATTATGATAACTATCTTCCGATTCAATCGAATGTTGTAAAGTCAATTTATGACTTTACAACCTCCTCATTTAAATCAATCGAGCCACGTGCCGAACAGCTGCAGCGTAATGCATATAGAGCTGTGACGCCAGTCTTTATCTCGCTCGTTGTTATGATCGTTATTGTGTTGATGCTCTACTACTTCATGATTATATATTGTGTCAATCCAATTGTGCGCCTCAATCGTAGTTTGGGCGATTTTATAACTTTTCGGTTACCATTTATGCCGAAGAGCGACTGCAATGACGAGGTGAAGGAGTTGCAAGAGAAGATAGAGCTGTTAACTTCGCAGATTCGCAGAGATAACGCTGCAAATAGATAAGATATAGATAGGTAGTATGAGATTATATGTGGTGTTGAGATATATGGGAGTAGTGATGTTATTTATGTCACTATTTATGCTGTTGTCGGCAGGTATCTCATTTGTTAGCGCACGAGATACCGCCTTCTACCCACTCCTGCTATCGGCGCTATTAACTGCGCTCTTGGGTGCATTCCCTCTGGTTTTTGTTGAGCGTCAGTCCCAAATTTCAACCAAGGAGGGCTACTGTATTGTTGTGGGTTCCTGGCTGTTAGCCTGCGTTGTAACTATGTTCCCATACCTAATATGGGGCGGTGAATTCACCTTGGTTAATGCATGGTTCGAGTCCGTTTCGGGATTAACTACAACAGGAGCATCAATCTTGACCGATGTCGAGGCATTGCCGCGCGGCCTGCTCTTTTGGCGTATGATGTCGACATGGATCGGCGGAATGGGTGTTATTCTTTTTACGCTCATCATATTACCAACTATCGGACGTAGCAAGATGACGCTATCCAATATGGAGATCTCATCGATCGCAAAGGAGAGTTATCACTATCGCACGCAGATGATAGTTCAGATTATCCTGTTTGTTTATGTGGGTCTAACTGTCATCACAACTCTTTCGCTCAAGGCGGCAGGCATGAACTGGTTCGATGCACTTACGCACGCCATGTCGACCTCTGCGACAAGTGGATTCGGAACCAAGAATAGCAGCATAGCCCATTTTGATTCTGTACTAATAGAGTGGATCGTGATCTTTGGAATGGTGGCTGCTGGCACCCACTTCGGGCTAATTTATGCTACGATTACAGGTAAGCGCAACAATATATTTCGCTCAGAAGTGATGAAGGTATATATAGGTGTGATTGTCGTTTGTTCGCTGCTAATCGCCTTCAACCTATATTTTACTGGGGCTTACTCCGAACCTGCACTAGCACTACGGCGAGCGGTTTTCCAATTTGTATCTCTCTTTACAACAACTGGTTATGCGACAGCCAACTCTGCAGTTTGGCCTCCGTTTACAATATCATTATTGATTTTCGCTTCGATTATTTGCGCATGCTCTGGCTCGACCACGGGAGGTATTAAGACCAACCGTATGGTGATAGCTGCTAAGATGTTCTATAATAGTATGCGTCAGCAGCAGCATCCCAATGCTGTGCTGAGGGTGAAGATCGATGGGGTGATCCAAGAGAGGGACGCCCTACATTCAGTGGCAATTTTTATTATCCTATATCTAACATTAGTCCTATTTGGAACGATGGTCAGCACCCTTTTTGGGGTGGATGTGCTCACCGCATTCTCGATCTCTATAGCTTGTATTGGCAACGTTGGTCCAGGATTTGGCGAGGTAGGTTCGTTGGATAATTATGCGTCGTTGCCCACTGTACTTAAGTGTGTATTATCATTTTTGATGCTTTTGGGGCGACTTGAAATTTTTGGTTTGATTCAACTTTTCTTTTTAAAATGGTGGCGTTAAATAGATTTCTACTTACAATTTTTGCGGCTGGCGTTAGCTGCATATCTGCTGCTGGGCAGCAGATACAACCTCGTATTGATGGGCTAGAGACCAATTCGACATATATGAACCTCCTTGCTGAGGATAACAGACTCACTATGCGTGAAGATTCTATAGCGGTAGTTGTTGAGTCGCTGCGTGAGGTGTATCGCACCAATGCTGCCGATGCTTCAAGCAGCCGCGAACAGATTATTTCGCTTGAAAATCAGCTTTTTGAGCTTAGATCTCGCAAGGCTATGGTGATCGATAGCCTTAACCTTATAGAGCAAGAGTGGGTGGTTAACAATATGGGGCGTGTAGAGGTGGCCCCTACAGAAGAGAGTGTGCTGTTGGAGGCAAATTCAGATGCAAAGTTTATATATGAAGACCCCAACGTAAAGGCTAATTTGTCGGATGTAGATTACAGAAATTTAATTAAAGCCGAGGAGTTAGAGCAGGCAACTATGGATCTAAGCAACAGATATATTGTCAATTATGATCATCTTTTATCACTTGCAAGTAGCTATACAGCTACTCCGCTGCAGAGTGATGCTATTGAGGTGAAGAGGGATTTTGACTCTCTGTATATGGTCAATCAAGAGATACTGGATCAATTGGGGAACTCGTGGGGCTTTATTTATGATAATAAGAGTTTTGCTTATAGCATGTTGATGGAGTTGTTGGGCTTCTCCGATGTCTTGCAGCAAGAGGCGGAACTTATGCGCAATGCGCAGGCTGAGATCTCGGCGAAGCAGCAGGTTAATGGCTCAGATGAGTTGTTGCGATATTTGGTGCAGAAGAGTTCGATGGTTAAATTCGAGTCGTTGGTTGCCGACCGATTAGGATTGGTTAATATCACCGATTCTCTTAAAATTGTCTCTAGAGGATTATCTGAGGTTGAAAAGGTGTCGTACCCTCAGCCGCGAGTTGAAGAGCGCCTATTTATATTGTATGAGCCGATCGAAATTGTGACCAGGCCACTGTATACGGCATCAAATCCCATTCCCGAAACGGTATTTTATGAAAAAGGTACGATATTTAGGCTCTACGTGGGGTCGTTCGCTGCTAAACAGACTGTGGCAACATTTCGTAACACTACGCCACTGTCGCATTGCGTAAATGACCTTAATCGACACTGCTATTATATTGGTGGTTTTGAGACGTATGAGCAGGCTCAGGAGGGTTATGCAGTGCTTAAAAAGCAGGGGTTCAGGGCGCCGCAGATTGTGGTGTGGGTCGATGGCCGAGAGCGTAATCTTACAACAGATCCACTACCTTTAACGTCGAGTTATCGTCTTGAGGTTCTCGATATTAAAGCACTTCCCGAAGGGGCTAGCGATAGAGTTGCGGAGATTGCCCCTTCTAGCACTATAACTAAGGTGGGCACCGATAAGTTTGTTATTATGTCGCTAGAGCGACAGTCGCAAGCCGACTCTCTAGCTGCGGAGCTTCGTCAAATTGATCCGCAGTTGAATGTTATAGTCGAAAAGAGCGAGGCTAAAATAGAGTTTTAAACCTTAAAATATAAGATTATGGATATTTTGGTTATTTTATTATTAATAGTGTTAGGCCTGCTATTTTGTGTGGTCGAGCTGTTAATTATCCCAGGTGTCACTTTAGGTGGTATTTTGTCGGTTGGTTGTTATGGAGGTGCAATCTACATGGCTTTCGGGAAACTTGGTGCTGTTGGAGGCATCATAGTTGTTGTTACGATTATCATTTTGTCGTTGATTGCAATTACCTATTCGCTTCGGTCGAAAACGTGGGATCGCTTCTCGCTAAAGAGTAAGATCGACTCTGCTTCAGCTGAGTCTCCTGAATCTCAACTGAAAATTGGAGAGCGAGGCGTAGCGATCTCAAGATTGTCGCCCATGGGCAAAATATTGATTTGTGGTCGTAACTATGAAGCAAAATCAAGCGATGTGTATATTGATGCTAAGGCGGAGATTGAAGTTGTTGGCTTCGAGAATTTTAGCGTCGTGGTAAAAGAAGTAAAATAAAAATATAAACCTTTAAATAATACTATTATGGAGATGGAAATTGGTTACATCGTGGCGTTTGGATTTGCGGCACTCGTCTGTTTTTGGATTTTTTTCTACTATTTTCCTGTTGGATTGTGGTTCTCGGCTCTACTTTCGGGCGTGAGAATAAGTCTTGTGCAGTTGGTGCTTATGCGTTGGCGTAAAGTTCCGCCCTCAACCATCGTCTCTTCGATGATCGAGAGTACTAAGGCAGGTCTTAATCTGGATCCTAATGAATTGGAAGCGCACTACTTAGCTGGTGGTAATGTTATTAATGTCGTTCATGCGTTGGTGTCGGCTCAAAAAGCCAGCATCGCCCTAGATTTTCAGATGGCAACGGCAATCGACTTGGCTGGTCGCGACGTTTTCGAGGCGGTTCAAATGTCGGTTAATCCAAAGGTGATCAACACTCCACCAGTAGCGGCTGTCGCAAAAGATGGTATCCAACTTATTGCTAAAGCGCGTGTTACGGTTCGTGCAAATATCAAGCAACTTGTCGGAGGTGCTGGCGAAGAGACTGTCCTAGCGCGTGTTGGTGAGGGTATCGTATCCTCTATCGGTTCGGCGCAGTCGCATAAGGTGGTTCTTGAGAACCCAGACTCTATTTCACGTGTGGTTTTGGAGAAGGGTCTTGATGCAGGAACTGCATTTGAGATTCTATCGATCGATATTGCCGATATTGATGTTGGTAAGAATATTGGCGCTCAGCTCCAAATGGATCAAGCGCAAGCAGATAAGAATATCGCACAGGCTAAAGCTGAGGAGCGTCGCGCAATGGCGGTAGCTCTAGAGCAGGAGAATGTCGCTAAGGCTCAAGATGCGCGAGCTAAGGTTATCGAGGCTGAGGCTGAGGTGCCTCTAGCTATGGCGGAAGCGTTCCGTAGCGGTAATCTTGGAATCATGGATTACTATAAGATGAAGAATATTATCGCCGATACATCAATGCGCGAAACAATATCTAAGCCTACTAAGAAGTAGTTGCTTCGCAACAGCATTTACAGTGCTACTGCCTTGGTCGCCCGATTGCGACTGGGGCAGTAGCATTTTTTATGGTGTGAGCCAAAGAAAGAATGACAATTGTTCTTTGAAAATTGCAGTTTTTTTTCTAAATTTGTCAGTTGATTAATCACCTTTAACTTAAATATCTAGATGCTAAGCCTTTTATACTATATTTTCCTTGTGATCTTTTGTACCGTTGTCATGTTGATTTCGTTAGTGGCACTTATTGTGTGCGCCCCGTTCGACCCAGGTCGTAGGGTAGTGCACTGGCTTACGATTATTATGACTCGCATTTTTTATGGCGGTAAGTTATTTTGGCCAACGAAAGTGGAGGGGCAAGAGAACCTTGATTCTTCGCGGAGTTATGTCGTGGTTATCAACCACCAAAACATGATGGATATTCCGACACTCTATATGTTGAGTTTCCACTTTCGATGGGTCTCGAAGCAGGAGGTCTTTAGGATTCCTTTCTTCGGTCAATATCTTTTGATTCATGGAGATATCGCAATCCAACGCGGAAATCCGAAGGTGGCAATGCGCAAGGTGGTGGAAGATGGTAGCAAATGGCTGTCGAGAGGTGTCTCCGTTGCGATCTTCCCCGAGGGAACTCGCTCCAAAGATGGAGAGATACATCGCTTCAAGGCGGGTGCGTTCAACCTAGCAAAAGAGGCTGGAGTTGAAATTCTTCCAATTGTAATGGATGGTACCAAGAGGGCATTCACAAGGTATGGAATATTTCGTTGGCGCAATAGGACAACGCTAAAAGTGTTGCCGCCAATAAGTAAAGAGATCGTAGAGAGTACCGATGTAAAAGAACTAGCCGAGATGGCGCGAACACAAATGATTGATGCACTAAACACAATTCGTAAATAACAATGGCAGAGCTAAATATAACATCAAATAATAGTTACGGGGATGATGCAATCGTCACCCTCTCGCCTCGTGAGCATATTCGATTGCGCCCTGGTATGTACATCGGTAAACTGGGCGATGGCACGCAGAGCGACGATGGAATTTATGTATTGATAAAGGAGGTTGTCGATAACTCGATCGATGAGTTTATCATGGGTGCAGGCAACAAAATCGATATTCAGATCGAAGATAATGTTGTGTCAATACGCGATTATGGCCGCGGTATTCCGCTTAAGTCTCTAACTGCGGCTGTTAGCGAGATGAATACTGGTGGTAAGTATAGCGGATCTGCCTTTAAGAAGAGCGTCGGACTCAATGGTGTCGGTGTCAAAGCTGTGAATATGCTTTCGAGCGAATTTACAGCTCGATCGATCCGCGACGGAGAGTCAAGAACAGTCTGTTTCGAGCAAGGACTCGAGGTGAGCGATAAGTGGGAGAGTGGTGTAAATGAGAAAAATGGAACATTTATATCATTTAGGGTAGATGAGGCTGTCTTTGGTAGCTACTCATTCAATATGGAGTATGTCGAGCAGATGATTCGCAACTTCACATACCTAAATCTAGGTCTGACCTTTTATCTTAACGGGAAATCATACCTATCAAAGAATGGACTTCTAGACCTGCTCGATGAGAATATGACCGAAGCACCCTTGTATCCACCGATCCACCTCTCGGGTCAAGATATCGAGGTGGCTATCACCCACGGTTCGGGTTATGGTGAGAGCTATTATTCATTTGTGAATGGCCAATATACCTCGCAGGGAGGTACCCATCAGGCAGCCTTTAGAGAGTCTGTTGCTAAGGTGATTAAAGATTTTTACCGTAAAGATTACGATGCTTCGGATATTCGCACGTCGATAATAGCTGCCGTGTCGGTGAAGGTCACAGAGCCAGTTTTTGAGTCGCAGACAAAGATTAAGTTGGGCTCTAAAGAGATTGAGCCTGGGGTTTCACTGCGCAACTATATCATGGATTTTTTGGCGCAGAATTTAGATAATTATCTGCACAAAAATCCTGAAAGTGCACAGATTATACAGAAAAAAATTGTAGAAAACGAGAAGGAGCGTAAGGCTATATCTGGAATACAGAAGAAAGCGCGTGAAACGGCAAAAAAGGTCTCGTTGAACAACAAAAAGTTGCGCGATTGTAAAATTCATCTTACCGATAAGAATGAACTAGCCGAGTCGTCGATGATCTTTATCACGGAGGGTAATTCAGCATCGGGATCGATCACATCGAGTCGTGATGTTCGTACGCAGGCGGTCTTCTCACTGCGTGGTAAACCACTGAATTGCTATGGATTGACCAAGAAGATCGTGTATGAAAACGAAGAGTTCAACCTGCTGCAGGCGGCGCTAAACATTGAAGAAGATATGGAAAATCTTCGATATAATAAGGTGATAGTAGCGACCGATGCCGATGTCGATGGTATGCATATTCGACTACTGCTATTGACTTTCTTCTTGCAATTTTTTCCAGATATTATCCGAGGTGGACACCTATATATATTACAGACCCCTCTTTTCCGCGTTAGAAACAAGCGCGAGACCTTCTACTGCTACACCGACGAGGAGCGCTTGAAAGCTATCGCCGAGTGTGGAACTACAGCTGAGATCACTCGATTCAAAGGTCTCGGTGAGATCTCGGCCGATGAGTTCAAAGAGTTTATTGGTGAAAAGATGATGCTCGACAAGGTGCGCATGACTAAAGATGACCCAATCCACGATATGTTGGAGTTCTATATGGGTAAGAATAGCTTTGAACGCCAAAACTTTATTATTAACAATCTTCGTGTCGAAGAGGATATTATTGATGATCAGACTATTAACTAATTATGAGCGAAGAGAAAGAGATAATTAATCCAGAGGTGGAGATGTCGACAACAACCGATGTGTCGACTGCTGCATCTGGTAAATATAGCAAATTAACCTCGGAGGAGGCGAATGTTCGCAAGCTTACGGGAATGTATAAGAGTTGGTTTCTAGACTACGCATCTTACGTAATCTTAGAGCGAGCGGTGCCGCACGTTCACGATGGATTGAAACCTGTGCAGCGTCGTATACTACATGCGATGAAGGTTGTGGACGATGGCCGATACAATAAGGTGGCCAACATTGTAGGACAGACGATGCAGTATCACCCACACGGCGATGCTTCAATCAAGGATGCACTTGTGCAATTGGGTCAGAAGAATCTTTTGATCGACTGCCAGGGTAACTGGGGTAATATCCTCACAGGCGACGCTGCGGCAGCAGGTCGTTATATCGAGGCGCGCTTGTCGAAATTTGCATTGGAGGTGGTTTTTAATAAAAAAACTACCGAATGGATGTTATCGTATGATGGTCGAAAAGATGAACCTGTCACCTTGCCAATAAAGTTTCCGCTGCTTTTAGCTCAGGGAGCTGATGGTATTGCGGTAGGTTTGGCCTCAAAGATCCTACCTCATAACTTTGTCGAACTTATTAATGCCTCGATACATCACCTTAAGGGTGAGGAGTTTGTGTTGTATCCAGATTTTCAGACTGGTGGAATGATGGATGCCAGCCGTTATAATGATGGTTTGCGAGGTGGTACTGTTAAAGTGCGCGCTAAGATCTCGAAGATCGATAAAAGAACCCTTTCGATCACCGAAATCCCATATACGACGACAACGGAATCACTTAAGGATTCAATTATCAAGGCTAATGAAAAGGGTAAGATTAAGATCAAAAAGGTAGATGATAACACCGCAGAAAAGGTCGAATTGATCATTCAGGTAGCCAATGATGAGTCGAGCGACAGAACGATTGATGCTCTTTATGCATTCACCGATTGTGAGGTTTCGATTGCTCCTAACTCTTGTGTAATCTATGATGATAAGCCTCACTTCTTGGGAGTTAGCGAGATCCTTCGTCGTTCTGCTGAGCACACTAAGGCACTTCTAGGATTGGAGTTGCAGATAAAATTGGCCGAACTCAACGAGGCGTGGCACGCTGCATCTCTCGAGAGAATATTTATCGAAAATAAGTTGTATCAACTGATTGAGGGTTGTCGCACTCGTCAAGAGGCTTATGACGCCGTGGATGGTGGTTTGGCTCCATTTAAAAAGTTGTTGCGACGCGAGGTTACTGCAGATGATGTGCAGCGCCTCACTGAACTGAGATTCATTAGAATTTCACGATACGACACCGATAAGGCCGACAATGAGATTAAAGGTATCGAGGCAGATATTGAACAGACGCAATACTATCTTGATAACTTAACTGACTTTGCAATAGCTTATTATGAGCGTATACGTGATAAGTTTGGAAGGGGTAAGGAGCGACGAACCGAGCTTCGAGAGTTTGATATGATAGAGGCGACAAAGGTTGCTGTAACCAACGCCAAACTATATGTCGATCGTGCCGAAGGCTTCTTTGGAATTGGTAAATCGATGAAGGATAGCGAATTTGTATGTGAGTGTTCGGATATTGACGATGTAATTGTTATTACGCGTGATGGTCGCTACATTATAACGAAGATTAGCGATAAGGCGTTCTTTGACAAGGGAATACACTATATCGGAATATTTAAGCGTAACGATGAGCGCACAATATATAACGTGATCTATCGTGATGGTCGAATGGGGCCAATAATGATGAAGCGTTGCGCTATTAAAGCGATAACTCGAGATAAGGAGTACAACCTTACGAAAGGAACAGCTAAGAGCGAATTGTTGTATCTATCGGTAAATGCAAATGGTGAGGCTGAGGTACTTAAGATATATTTCAAACCTCGACCTCGACTAAAGAAGTTAATTGTCGATCTAGATTTTTCAACTTTGGCAATCAAGGGTCGCCAGAGCCAAGGTAACCTCTTCTCGCGCTATCCGATTCACAAGATAGTGGTTAAGGAGCGCGGTACTTCGACTCTAGCAGGACAAAATATTTGGTATGATAACGATGTTCGTCGCCTAAATAACGATGAGCACGGAGTGTTGCTCGGTGAGTTTAAGGGCGATGATAAAATTGTAGTTTGGACAGCTAAGAATCAATACTACATTACCAATTTTGACCTGATGCAGCATTTCCCCGATGATACTATCAGAGTGGAGAAGTATAAAGCTAGTAGAGTCTACAATGTTTGCTATTATGATCGTGAGCAGAGCTACTATTATCTTAAACGTTTCGAATTGAAAGCAACGGATAAGATTCAGTATTTCTTGAGCGAGGATAATAGTTGTGAATTTATAACTTATTGCAGTACAAATGGTTCAAAATTAGAGGTTTCGTATAAAGGAGCTCATGCCACTAGGCCGAACGATCTTATAGATGTCGATGAGTTTATCTCAATCAAAAGCCATAGTGCTAAAGGTAAGAGAATCAGCACTTATGAGATTGCCACCTTAACCTTTATTGAGATGGATGAACCCGAAGAGATTCAGGAAGATACAACTGACGGAGCAGAACTTCTTGATAATGATACCGAGGTGGTAGAACAACAGGTTGAGACTGCGGATGATCAAACTTCGGCAAATATTGATACGCAACAGTTAGGTCTTTTCTAGTTAAATTATATTAGTATGTTAATTTTTTTAGTGGGATATATGGCGTGCGGCAAAAGCACGATTGGCCGAAAGTTAAATAAAAGATTGAAGCTAGGACTGTATGATACTGATAAAGAGATTGTTAATACGGAAAAATCCTCTATAGCAGAAATATTTGATACTCACGGTGAACAATATTTTAGGATGCTAGAGAGTGATACTATCAATAAGCTTATTGATAATAATATAGATGCCATTATATCAACTGGAGGTGGAGCTCCTATGTGGGGTGATAATATGAAAGTTATGAATCAAGCTGGTTTGACTGTTTATATATCAAGGACTGCAGAGAATATTGCAAAGAGGGTGAGCGCTCATGGGCGTGATAAACGTCCGAAACTGCGCGGATTAAGTGACGAGGAGCTTATTCAAACGATGCAAAAAGGTATTGCAGAGCGAGATGAACGATATCGCGAGGCGCAGTTGATAATTGAGGCTGATAACTATACCGATGAGATGATTCTCGATACGATAACAGCACACATAAAACAGATGGAGCAGTGGCAATGGATAGTAGACCTATAGGCGTTTTTGACTCGGGAATGGGCGGTATATCTCTCTGGAGAGCGATTAGATCTGCACTTCCGAATGAGTCGCTGATCTATTTGGGCGATGGGGAGAATTGTCCTTATGGAGATAAAAGACCAGAGCAGGTTGTTGAATTTGCATTTAAAGCTGTCGAAACGCTACTTCAATATAGTTGCAAAATGGTTGTTATAGCGTGTAACACAGCCACTTCAACGGCTATTGGGCAATTGCGTACTGCATATCCAGAGATACCATTTGTTGGAATGGAGCCAGCGGTAAAACCAGCTTGTAGAGATACGGAGAGCGGAATCGTCGCAGTTTTGGCAACAAAGCGTAGTTTGGAGAGTGATATGTTTGCTGAAACATTATCAAAGTATGCTACAAACGTCGAGGTTATTAGGCGTATTGGTGAGGGTTTTGTTGAGTTGGTAGAACGAGGAGAAGAGGGTAGTGAAGAGGCGTACAATTTAGTTAAACCAATAATTGAGGAGATTATAGATAAAGGTGTGGATAAGATCGTTTTAGGGTGTACGCACTATCCGTTTTTGACAAAGCAGATCGAGAGAGTGATTGCAGGTAGAAAGATCGATATTGTAGACCCTTCGCATGCAATAGTCTGTAGGATTATAAAACTCTTAGATGAGTATGAAATGACAGCACCCAGTGATGCTGAATTGAAAGATGAATTTATATCGTTTGCAGGAGAAAGCTATCGTAAAATGTTAGTATTAAGAGCAAAAGATACGTTTATCTAAAGTAAAATTTATTTTAATATGTTTGTGATAATGGATATTAATCACTAACTTGCACATAAAAATATTTAGTTATGACTAAGAATGTTGATGAAAATAGCGAATTTGAGCAGCCGACAGTTGATGTAGCCAGTAGTTCTGATGGCCGCTTACGTTGGGTGATTGGAATTATCGTAATCCTTATAGGTTTATATGCGATTATGGCCTCTCTCTCATATCTGTTTAATTGGAAGGCTGATTGTAGTTTACTCTCTGGTGGTACCGTAGATTTGCGACCCGATATTGTAGCTTCATATGGAAATATATGCAGCGGCTTAGGTGCGCATGTGGGTGATCTTTTGATTGGTCGTTCATTTGGATTTGTTGGATTGATAATCCCCGTTTACCTTGTTATATTTGGTGTAAATATCATTATGGGTACCAGTAAACGACTGTTAATCAATCGAGATACTCTCACGATGTTTATTCTCTTGATCTTGACATCGTTGACTTTAGGCGCAATTTTTGGTACAAGTTGGAATCTATATTGCAGCGGTTTAGGTGGAGCTTTTGGCGTGCATATCGCAAAAATGCTGTCAGATTCTATTGGAATAGGTTTAATTTTAGTACTTATTGGAGCGTGGATTGCTACAGGTGTATATATCAATAGCAACTTTATCAATGTGGTAAATAGGGCTGGTGATAAGGCGCTAAGCGGTACTGATAAGTTGATATCTCTATTAAAAAAGAAAAAGAGTTCTAATCAAACTGAAGCTGTGGAAGAGGTTGTTGTAGCTAAAGTCGATGAAGAAGTAATAATACCTAATAATCAGTATAATAGTGAGATATATGTATGTAATGAGTCTGTAATAGAAGAGGAAAAGGTGGATGATAATCCTTTTGAGGAGGTCGTAAATGTTGATCCAGTTGTTAATAATGAGCCATTACAACCTGTTGACGAGCCTGTGAAACATGTCGATGAGGATGAAGAGTCTCCATTTGAAGAGATTATACGAATAATCGAAGAGGAGAATCGCGTAATAGATACACCAGGTGTACACGAGGTAGAGAGTGTGGTTGATGATCCAGAAGGTGCTATAGTTTTTGTTGAAGTCAATAAGGCTAAAGAGGTGGATGAGAGTGATATAGACTCTTCGTTATACGATCCAACATTAGACATTAATAACTATGTAGCTCCCCCCGTATCGTTATTGGAGGATTATCAGTCAGGTGCAGGAATTACAGATGCTGAAATATTTGAAAATAAGAGTAGTATCGAGGAGACGTTAAGTCATTTTGGTATTCCAATTCAACAGCATATTAAGGCTACTGTAGGACCAACAATTACCCTTTATGAAATTGTTCAAGCAAATGGTGTAAAGATATCTAAGATTCAGGGTCTAGAGAATGATATTGCGCAAAAATTAAAGGCTTCGGGAATACGTATTATAGCGCCGATTCCTGGTGCGGGAACAATTGGTATTGAGCTACCAAATCGATGCAAACAGATTGTATCAATGCGATCGGCAATTCTATCTGAGGAGTTTCAAAATCTTAAGGCTCAGTTACCTATCGTAATTGGTCGCACAATTCAAAATGGTAATTATGTATTTGATTTGGCGAAAATGCCTCACCTGTTGGTTGCGGGTGCCACAGGTCAAGGTAAGTCTGTAGGCCTCAATGCAATTATCACTTCGCTCCTCTATCGCAAGCATCCATCGGAGCTAAAATTTGTTATGATTGACCCCAAAATGGTTGAGTTTACTCCATATAAGAAGCTCGAAAATCACTACATGGCCAAGATGGAGTCAGAGGAGGATGTTATTATTACAGACCCTAAGAAGGCCGTTTACACTCTAAATGCGATCTGTGAGGAGATGGAGAAGCGTTTAAAATTGCTCTCTTTGGCAGGTGTTAGAAATATGGTTGAGTATAATGAGAAGTTCCGTAAGCGTTTATTGCTTCCTGACAAAGGACACTTCTTTATGCCATACATCGTTGTAATTATTGATGAGTTTGCAGATCTTATCATGACTGCGAAAGAGGTTGAGATGCCCGTTATGCGAATTGCGCAAAAGGCTCGTGCTGTTGGTATTCACCTTATTGTTGCAACGCAACGTCCTGACGTAAAGGTCATTACAGGTGGAATCAAGGCAAATTTCCCTGCGCGTATCGCATTTAAGGTGACGCAGATGATTGACTCACGTACAATTATCGACCAACCTGGTGCAAATCAGCTAATTGGCCGTGGAGATATGTTATTCTCGAAGGATGGCGAATTAACTCGTATTCAGTGTGCATTGGTTGAGACAGACGAGGTTTCGCGTATAGTTGATCATATTGGTACCCAACAAGGATACTCTGAGCCATATCGTCTACCAGATTATACGCCTGAAAGCGGTAGTGGCGACTTTGATATGGGTGGTGAAAGCGGTCCAGTGATCAAGTATGATGCGCTATTTGCTGAAATAGCACGCGCAGCGGTGTCGAATGGAGGTATCTCTACCTCTGCGATTCAACGTAATTTTGAAGTTGGCTTTAATCGCGCTGGTCGTATTATGACGCAGTTGGAGCGTGCTGGCATTGTTGGTCGACAAGAGGGTTCTAAACCTAGGGATTTGATGTTCTATGATTTGCCATCGTTAGAGGCTAAGTTACAGGAGTTAGGGTTGTTTTAATTAAAGTAAATTATATGTATATTATGCGTTATTTGGTAATCGTAATAACACTGCTATTGTCGTTACGTACAGATTTGTATGCCAATGAGGATGCTGAGGCAATTGTTCAGAGGGTTTTAGCGGCAATGGAAGATTGTAATCCATATAAAGTTGAGATAGAGGTAAATTATGCAGGATCTTCTATAGCAGGGTATTATGAAGTAGATAACCTGAATTACTATATATCTATTGACCATCAGGAATTGTATGGGGACCCAACCGTAAAGTACGAGGTGTTTAATAGTCGGCGAGAGGTCATAATAGACTCAGTATCACCAACCTTTGATGGCAATTTACTGAATAATCCAGCGACGGCATTTGCCTCAATTAAAAATCACTATTCAGCATCATTAATATCAAATGTTAATGGTTTTACAACTCTTGAGTTGCGACCACATTCAACTGACGATAACTCTATGGAGACAATCATATTAACCGTGTTAAACTCCACAATGTTGCCAAACTCGATAACTTATCAATTTGGTGCCGATGAGGTTGTAATTAAGGTTTTGGATATCTCTCGACTAGCATCAGGTATTACTTTATATGATAGTAGTAAATATACTGATTATGAGATAATTGATTTTAGATAAGATAGATGACAACACCATATATTACCCTAATAACACTTTGTGTTTACATAGTGATTTTACTTACGATTTCATGGTATAGCGGTCGTAAGGCGAAAAATGCAGATTACTTTGTCGCAAATAGAGCAAACAGATGGTATACAGCTGCAATTGCAATGGTTGGTGCTGCAATGTCTGGTATTACTTTCGTCTCTGTTCCTGGTTCGGTTGCTGTGGATGGATTTTCCTATATGCAGATGGTTTTAGGGTTTACGGTCGGTCAATTGGTGATTGCATTTGTTTTAATCCCTATATTTTATCGCTTGGGGGTAGTCTCTCTGTATCAATACCTTGAGGGGCGATTTGGAATAGTGTCACACAAGTCTGGAGCGTGGTTATTTTTTATATCTAAGATTGCAATTGCTGCTCTGCGCCTGTATGTTATGTCGGTGGTTATTCAGCAGTTACTTTTTGACTATTTCGGGATTCCATTTTGGTTTAATGTTCTGATAATGATGGCCGTTATTTGGTTTGCAACACGACGAGGAGGCGTAAAATCGCTTATATGGACTGATTCGCTCAAAACATTATGTTTGGTTGGTACGTTAATATTATCAGTTATTTTCATTGCAACTGCTATGGGGTGGTCTATTTCAGATATTTGGACTCATGTATCTGATTCAAAGTACTCTACGATGTTTAATTGGAGTGATACTTCATCTCCAAAATACTTCTGGAAGATGTTCTTCGCGGGAGTGTTTACTCTAGTTGCGATGACAGGGCTAGATCAGGATATGATGCAGTGTAATTTGAGTTGTGTAAATCACCGCAATGCTCAAGTTAATATAGTGATTACGGCTATTTGCCAGATATTTGTGATTCTACTTTTCCTCATATTGGGCGCCATGCTCTATATCTACTCAGATTTTGCTGCGTTGACAGCGCCAGAAAAGGGGGATCAGTTGTTTGCATTTGTAGCCTTTGATGGAGGGTTGCCGATCGTGGTTGGAGTCCTATTTGTATTGGGTTTAGTTGCTTCAACCTATGCGTCTGCAGCTTCGTCTATTACAGCTTTAACAACTTCATTAACAGTAGATTTAATGGCTTCACATAAAGTGGGAGATGAGCAAAATCTTACGCGTTCAAGATTGATAAATCACGCTGTAATATCTATTGCAATAGCTATATTAATTTTGTGCGTTGGAGGGTTAGGTAATCAGAGTGTTATTAACACGATGTTTAAATTTGTAGGGTACACATATGGTCCAATCTTAGGTCTGTTTGCATTTGGACTGCTTACACCATTTAAAATTAAAGATAGTTATGTGCCAATTGTTGCTGCCTTGTCACTGTTATTAAGTATAACGCTTGAGTGGTCGATGGGGTTTTATTTCGGGTATGACATTGGTTTCGAGCTACTTATATACAATGCTCTATTTACAATGTGTGGGCTACTGCTGCTAATCAAGCGTAATTAAAATTATTATGAGTCAATCGATAAAATCTATACTCATGCTGTTGGCTATGGGCATTGGAATACTATTTTCTGAAACTGTAGCTGCTTTTGATGCCATGACTGGAGGGGTGATCGCACCATTGTTGCTATTTGCTATGTTATTTATAACATTTTGTTGTGTGGATCTACGAGAGTTGCGAATGTCTATGTTGCACGTGTGGATTGTCTTGTTTCAACTGGTAACCTCCGTGATATTATACTATTTACTACTCCCTTTGGACCCGCTTCTGGCGCAAGGCGTGATGATATGTTTCGCAACACCTGTGGCTATGGCTGCTGTCGTAATTGGAAAATTGTTAGGGGCAAAAGCTGAGACAATTGCGACATTCAGCATTGTGAGCAATCTGGTGATGGCAATCTTTATACCTCTATTTTTTATCCATATCGGCAGTGAGGGGTGTTCGTTTGGCCTTATATTTAGTCGTGTAGCTCCCGTTATGATTCTACCTCCATTCTTAGCTCAGGCTCTCCGATATATTGCACCTTCTATTACATCGTGGTTTGGTCAGCGTGGATATATTTCGTTCTACCTTTGGTTGATATCACTTATGTTAACTATTGGGCGTACAGTGCATTATATAATTGGCAATATTAACGATATTGAACTTTTGTTAGGTTTATCTCTTGCACTTGGAGCGTTATTAAGCTGCTTGATTCAGTATAGAATTGGCAGAATTTTTGGGGCTCGCTATGGTGAGCCAACTGCAGGGCAGCAGTCGTTGGGTCAAAAAAATACCATTTTGGCAATATGGATGACTCAAACTTTCCTTTCGCCCATTGCCTCCATTGCTCCTGCGTCGTATGTTCTTTGGCAAAATATAATAAATTCATATAAAATCTTTAGGTATAAAAAATAGTTTTGTTCGATTGAATTGTTTTTAGTACTTTTGTGTCAAAATAAATTTAGCAGATGATACGCTCAATGACAGGCTTTGGTAAGGCTGAAGTTACCATAAATAGTAAAAAAATTACAGTCGAGATACGTACGCTCAACTCCAAACAATTGGATTTATCGTTGCGCATCCCCTCGCTGTATAGATCGGTGGAGGTCGAGATTAGAAATATTATCGCCCGAGGTGTGGTTCGAGGTAAATGTGAAGTTCAGATTGCCTATAGCTCTATCGGTGCAGGAAAAGAGATGGCGCGAAAGATTGACAAAGAGCTGTTTGCAAGTTATTATAATCAAATTTCAGATTTGTGTTTTGATAATGGGTTTAAGTGCATTTCGAGTAATTATGAGGATCACATACTCCCAACTATCATGCGTATGCCTGACATCGTGACAGTTCAAGAGGAGTCAGTTGCGCCAGAAGAGTGCCAAGCTGTAGTTGCTGCTGTAGGCGAGGCTATCGACCATTTAAATGAGTTCCGAGAGCAGGAGGGAGCTATACTTATAGCTGATCTTTTGCAGCGCATAGAGAAAATTGAGGCCGCAAAGGAGTCGGTGACACCATTTGAGGAGGCTCGTGTCGAGACGGTTAAGAGTCGAATTCGTGAGAATATAGCCAAACTTCAGGTCAATGTTGACTCTAATAGACTTGAGGCAGAGATGATATTTTATGCCGAGAAGCTGGATATTACCGAGGAGAAGGTGCGGCTGACAAATCATTGTAAGTACTTCCGCGAGGTGGCTGCGTCGGAGGAGGGCGTAGGTCGCAAACTGGGCTTCATCTCGCAAGAGATTGGGCGCGAGATTAACACGATGGGATCAAAGGCTAATGAGTCAAATATTCAACGTATTGTAGTTGAAATGAAGGATGAACTGGAGAAGATTAAAGAACAGTCTCTCAATATATTATAAGATATAATGACAGGAAAATTAATCATATTTTCAGCCCCTAGTGGAGCTGGTAAGACCACGGTTGTAAAAGAGCTACTAAAGAGATTTTCAAATTTTGAGTTTTCGGTCTCTGCGACATCACGTGCGCCGCGTGGTGTGGAGCAAGATGGGGTAGATTACCACTTTTTGAGCAATGACGAGTTCATGAAACGTGTTGAACAAAAGGAGTTTGTAGAGTGGGAAGAGGTATATGCTGGAACTTGCTACGGTACGTTGCACTCTGAAATGCAGCGCATTTGGGCTAAGGGTAATGTAATCCTATTTGATGTGGATGTTATTGGTGGCATTCGTCTAAAAGAGATTTTTGGAGATGCTGCGTGTTCAATATTCGTTATGCCACCTTCGATTGAGACGTTACGTAAACGACTGATTGGCAGAGCTACAGATTCAGCTGAGGTTATCGAGAAGCGTGTGGGCAAGGCTGAGTTCGAGATCTCTAAATCGCCACAGTTTGATCACACAATTATCAACGACGACTTGGCTGTAGCCGTAGCTGAAACAGAGGCTGTAATACGACAATTTTTGGAGGCGTAGAGCGTGAAAAGAGTGATGTTATACTTTGGGTCGTTCAACCCAATTCATCGAGGTCATATTGCACTGGCAGAGTATGTTATAGATCGTAAATTGTGCGATGAAGTGGCTTTGATCGTCTCGCCGCGCAACCCATTGAAGTCAGAATCTGAATTGGCTCCCGAGATCGACCGTTTTGAGATGGCTGAAAAGGCGTGTGCAGCGTCGAAATACCCTGATCGCATCAAGGCTTCAATCATCGAGTTTCTGCTTGAGCGCCCATCTTACACAATAAATACCTTGCGTCATTTGAGTGAGAACTATGGTGATGAATCAAAGTTTTCTATACTCGTAGGTGGCGACATCATTCCGCAGTTTCATAAGTGGTTGGACTATAAGAAAATATTGGATAATTATAGTATTTTTGTCTATCCACGTCGAGGTGAGCGAGTTGAGCTATATTTAGATAAAATCACCTTGCTGGAAGATGCTCCTCTTCAAAATTTTTCATCCACCGATGTGCGTAGGGCTTTAGTCGATGGAGAGAGTGTCGATACGATGTTGCAGCCTGAGGTTCAGGCGTATATCGCCTCAAAGTCGCTTTGGCGGGCTAAGGGCGAGTTGGCGGAGCTGAATGTGTTAGTTGCAAATACTCCAAATATTGATAATTTTATAGCTCGTGGAAAGTATCACTATCGAAGTAATAACTTCGGAAAGGCTTTAAACGATTTCAATAGAGCGCTTCAACTTGATCCTTTTAATAGCGAAGCGACCGAGTTTAAAAGTATGATAGAGGAAATCTTTGTATTCCGAAATACTGACATATATAACCCATAACGCATTGATATTATGATGATTGAGATAGACGATAAGATCGTTAGTATAGACCTTTTGCGCGAAAATTTTGCATGCGATATATCGCAATGCAAAGGAATATGCTGTGTGGAGGGTAACGCTGGAGCTCCATTAGAGATGGAGGAGGTTGATGTCCTAAAGAGCGAGTATGATTCATATAAACAATATATGACCGATGAAGGCGTAAAGGCGGTTGAATCTCAAGGCTTTATGGTGATTGACTCAGATGGAGATTACACTACACCTTTAGTTAATGATGCGGAATGTGCCTATGCATATAGTGAAAATGGGGTAACACTTTGTGCGATTGAGAAGGCTTGGCGAGCAGGCGAGACATCATTTATGAAGCCTATATCATGCCATCTTTACCCAATTAGGCTGATCAACTTTGCAAATGGTGGCGTTGGTTTAAACTACCACCGCTGGAGCGTTTGTCGTTCGGCATGTATCAATGGTGCAAAATTGCAAATTCCAGTATATAAATCACTTAAAGAGCCTATAGTTCGTCGTTTTGGTCAAGAGTTTTATGAGGCCCTTGATGCAGCAGCAGATCTATTAAAGGATTGTTAAACAATCGAGGGAGAGTCAGCAATTAAGCTACTCTCCCTCGATTATTATTTGGCCTAATACTCCTCCTCATTAAAAAAGAAGTCATCTTTAGTTGGATAATCTGGCCAGATATCCTCGATTGATTCATAGATTTCACCCTCATCCTCAATCTCTTGTAAGTTCTCTAGTACCTCAAGTGGCGATCCAGAGCGAACGGCATAATCGATAAGCTCCTCACGTGTTGCTGGCCATGGTGCATCCTCTAATTTTGATGCTAGTTCAAGTGTCCAATACATAGTAGTTATTATTTTTTAAATTATTATTGACAAATTTCTCGCAAATATATAAATAAATTCGATATATCCAATAATGTTAACGATATTTTAACCTATTTTTCAATCTATGGGCGCCATAGAATCTCGTCGATATTGAGTAGATGTGCCGATATGCGACCTAGCAGGTATAGATAATCCGAAAGACGGTTGAGATATTTTACTACAGATTCATCAATCTTAAACTGCTCGGCAACGCTGATGCTGCAGCGCTCTGCACGACGACATATAGTACGACATACGTGGCAGAGCGATATGATTTCATGTCCGCCAGGAATTGTGAATTTAGTTATTGCGGGAACGCTCGATTGCATCTGATCTATGCTGCGCTCAAGAAGTTCAATCGAGAGGTCGGTGATTGCGGGGAGTTCAAAGTCAATATCTTCACCTGCAGCTAGATGCGCTTCAAGATTCATCAACATCGAGTTGATCTGATATAGCTCCTCCGCATATTTCATCGTGGTAGCCTCGGCTTTTATCTTGTCGCTCAATAACCCTATAAACGCTGATAGTTCGTCGACTGTCCCATATGCCTCTACGCGAATATCATTTTTCGCAACTCGGTCGCCACCAATTAAAGCAGTGGTACCCTTATCTCCTGATTTGGTGTAAACTTTCATAATTTAAAGTGCTGTTTTGGAAGGTGGTTATTGAGTAATATTATATAATTAAATCGATCTATTGAGGTGCTGTTATTCTCTTTTAGTAGCATATTGCAAACTTTGCGATGTCGATATGGAGATAGAATAACAATTGCTATGCCGCTATTTGCAGCTTTGTTGGCAAGGGTGTATATATCTGATTTTGAACACTCTTCGCTACAGATGATTAAATCTTTGCCCATCATCGAGTCAATTGATGTTGAATCGAAGTGGCAGTGCTTAGCTAGGTTTGAAATCTCAATTGCAGTTTGATTTTTTATCGAAACTCTTCTGAGGTCAATATATAGTGGATCTTCCGATTGAAATAGACGCTTCACCATAAACACTTCACGAACAATTGAGTAGACGTAGGGCGAGTGAACGCCATGGCCTCTAAAGAATTTAAGTCGAGAGAGGTGGTTCGTAAATCGACCACCTCTCCATAATATATCTTTGGTCACACGTGCCATCGAACTACTTTTTCAACATTCCTGCTAATTTACCTGTCGAGAATGCAATTTGTAGGTTGTATCCACCTGTATCGGCATCAAGATCCAAAATCTCACCCGCAAAATATAGATTTTTGATAATCTTAGACTCCATAGTCTCGGGGTTAACCTCGTCACAATTTACGCCTCCCGCAGTGACAATCGCCTGTGTAAATGGCGCATAATCAGTGATTTGGAATGTGTAATTTTTCAGAACTCCAATCAGGTCATTGATATTCTGCTCAGTGAGTTTACTTACATATATCCTCGAGTGAAGACCAATCTCTTCGGATATTGGAATGATAAGCGGCTTCGGCACCAGCTTCCATAGCAGTTCCGAAAATTGCTCAGTTGGCTCTAACTCAGCAATTTCACGCTCGATACGATCCTTGAGCATCTCGTTTGTTAGAGCTGTTTTTAGATCGAGAACTAACTTTACATCTTTACCATCAATTAATGCATCAACAGCTTGACGGCTCAAACGTAACGCAATAGCCCCCTCAATTCCTCTATCTGAAAAACTGATTTCGCCAAACTCCTCACGAATCATCTCGCAATCGACCCACAACTGCGCATTAGTATTGCGCAACAAAATACCAGCCAAACGCTCCATCTGTGGATGGTCAGAAATTAATGGAGTCAACGAGGGACGAAGAGGTTCAACTGTGTGACCTAGATCAGCAGCAAAGCCATAACCATCACCAGTTGAGCCAGTTGCAGGATATGAAACACCACCTGTTGCCAAAATCACCTCGGTGCACTCCTCCTTACGTTCAAAGCCGCGCTTATTTATATAGGTAACCCCATAGACCTTATTGGCCACAGCAATGATTGATGTTACCTCAATATTATACACAATTTTCACATGGTTGTCAACGCAGTAGTCTAGCAGCGCTGTGGCAACATCCCACGCCTTACCACTCTTCGGGAAGACGCGATCACCTCGCTCAACCTCGAGTTTGCAGCCTAACTTATCGAAAAAACGGATAGTTGAACGATTGGTAAACTCCTCAAATGCAGGGGCAAAGAAGTCAGCATTTGCGCGAATGTGCTCAGCAAACTCCTCAGAGGGGCGTGCATTCGTAACGTTGCATCGACCCTTGCCCGAGATGCGCACTTTGCGTCCCGACTTCTCCATCTTCTCCATTAATAGAACTCGCTTTCCACTTTTAGCGGCGGTTCCTGCGGCCATCATTCCTGCAGCTCCTGCACCGATGACAATTACGTCGTATCTATTTTCTAATAGATCTTCTTGTTGTATATCTTCCATAATGGTGCAAAGATACAAAAAACAATCTGCATTGTTATAAGAATCTTTTGTGAAAACTTTCATATTTGGATTCTTTTGCTTAAATTTGTTTGTATAATCAAGATTATCAGTGATGAAAATTAAATTTACAATAGAGTACTTTACCTCTGCAGATGAGATCGTATGCATAAGTATTGATAATGATATATTGCCCTTAACGACTCTCGATGGTAGATTATGGAGTTTGGAAACGGAGTTTAGAGGTTCGCTACTTCAGTATAGATATTCAATCTACAAAAATGGAGCGAGAGTTCGAGATGAGTGGGGTGAGTTTCACCAAGTGTCATTGCGTCGCAATATCGAGGAGTTGCATATCTTCGATAAATGGCTGCAGATGCCATCCGAACGAGCGCTCTGCTCATCGTTATTTACTGACGTAATTTTTAGTCGCCCTGATTGTCAATCTATAAAACCAGCCATTGGGGGAGTTTCCATTGTTGTAGAGGCTCCATATGTAAAATCAGATGAACTCCTCGTTGTCTCGGGGGCTTCGGAGCAATTAGGGGGCTGGGGTCTATCTCGAGCCATTCCGCTCACGCGTACCGAGAGAAGTTTGTGGTCGACACCTCCGCTTAAATCTATTGATGGTGACTACAAATTTGCAATTGTAAATAGTGATACTCGGGAGCTTATTGCCTGGGAAATGGGTGAAAATCACCACTTTAATCGATCGACACCATTGGCTAAATCGAGCCTCATATTGCGAGAAGAGCCTCTAGAATTCGATCGCACTCCATGGCGAGGTGCGGGTGTTGCGGTACCTGTATTTTCACTTCGTAGCAAACAGAGCATGGGTGTTGGCGAGTTTATGGATCTAAAAATGCTCGTTGATTGGGCCGCTAAGGTCGGTCAAAAGGTAATTCAGATCTTGCCGATCAACGATACGACCATGTTTGGTACATGGGAAGACTCATATCCATACAACGCAAATTCGTCATTTGCGCTACATCCTCAATACATTGCACCGCTGAAAGTGGGTTTATTGTCAGATAAAGTACTGCTTACGGAGTTAACCACCGAAGGCGAGCGCTTAAATGCCCTGCAGCAAGTTGATTACGAGGCTGTAAACTCATTGAAGGATCGTTATCTCAGAGCAATTTTTGAGGAGATTGGCCAGCAAACACTATTGAGCCGAGAATTTAAAACTTTTTTCAAGGCAAACCACACATGGCTAGAGCCTTATGCTCTATTTATGCATCTGCGCGACAAGTATAAAACACCTAATTTTGAACAGTGGGGGGAGTGCGCAACATTCAGTGCGCAGCTACTTCGACGATATACCTCATCACGTTCGGCCGACTATCACGCATTAACATATTACTATTTTTTACAATATCATTTGCACTCGCAACTACTTGAAACTAAAGAGTATGCTGCAAAAAGAGGCGTAGCATTTAAAGGCGATATACCTATTGGAATAAGTCGCACAAGTGTCGACGCATGGGTTAATCCACATCTTTTCAGACTAAATTCGCAGGCTGGAGCACCCCCTGATGACTTCTCTATAATGGGGCAAAATTGGGGCTTCCCAACCTACAACTGGAAGGAGATGGCTAAAGATGGTTATGCGTGGTGGGTAGCTCGCTTTAAAAAAATGGCAGAATATTTCGACGCATATCGTATCGATCACATTCTTGGGTTTTTTCGAATTTGGGAGATTCCAACCGACACAGTGCATGGCCTATTGGGTATGTTTAATCCTGCGTTGCCATATAGTTGTGATCAGATTGAGGGTTATGGCTTTGCTTTCGATGATCGTTACGCCACTCCCTACATCTCGGATTGGGTTGTCGAGGCAATTTTCAATGATCGTGCAGACGAGGTTAAACGCAACTATCTCAATGAGATAACCCCTGCCGAATACCAACTCAAGGTGCAGTACTCTACACAGCTAAAGATCTCCGAAAAGATTGAAGATAAGGTGATTAAAGAGGGTCTGCTCTCGCTTCTCGATGAGGTTCTTTTTATTGAAGATAGAGAAAATAAAGACCTGTATCATCCTCGAATTTCAGCATATAGCACTTACCGCTTTCGCACACTAAGTGATCATGAGCGCGAATGCTACTCGTCTCTATACAATGATTTTTACTACTATCGACACAACGACTTTTGGCGTGAAAATGCACTAAAAAAACTTCCGCAACTTATTTCAGCGACCAATATGTTGACATGTGGAGAGGATTTGGGAATGATACCACACACTGTCCCTGAGGTTATGAGAAGCGAACAAATCTTATCGCTCGAAATTCAACGTATGCCTAAAGAGCCATGGCGAACTTTTGGCGATACGTTCGTATACCCCTACAGATCAGTATGTACCACGTCGACACACGATATGGATCCCATTCGTGCATGGTGGCTCGAAGATAAAGAGTTGACGCAGCAATACTACAATTGCGTCTTGGGTTTCGATGGGGTAGCACCCGCTGAGTGTGAGGATTATATCTGCGAAAAAATTGTTGAACAGCACCTGCAATCACCTGCAATGTGGACTATACTGCCACTCCAAGATTGGCTGTCCATTGATTCTAATATTCGCCATGCTGATGCACAGGCGGAAAGAATTAATATCCCTGCTAACTCTAGGCACTATTGGCAATATAGAATGCATATATCTATAGAAGAGCTGATTGAAGCATCTAATATAAACCAAAAGATTAACTCATTGATAAGTTTGTCAGGGCGTTAATTTATCTATAAATAGTGTAATTCTCGAGTTCTAACTTTGTAAAACAGATAACTTTTATATATCTTTACGTCGGAAAAGAGATAACAAAAATGAAAAATGACTTTTTAAAGTGGTTGCGCCACTATATATCACCAGCATTCCTGGTAATGCTAACAGCCTCATTTATATTGTGGTATATTGCGAAACTTAGCTATAGCTATACGACTGATTTAGATATTGATATCAAAATCGGAAGTACAAAATTCGACGTAGTATGCGTCGTAGAAGGCGTTGGTACAAATCTTTTTGGTTATCGACTCTACAAGGGTGGCAAGGTGTCGGTACCTTTAAATGAACTTAAGTACGAACGATCAACAAGTGAAGATGGAGTAGTTGCCATTACGATTGACCCTCAATCGCTTCAGAACATCCTTTCGGTGCGTTATAGCGATATTAAAGTGGTGTCAATCAGTTCAATACCCGTACTCAATATTACTCCTGAGGAGGAGGCAAAACTCCTAAAAAAGTAGCACAATGTATAAAGTTGGAATTACGGGAGGGATAGGAAGTGGTAAAACAACCCTATGTCGCATGTTTGGCGAGTTAGGTATACCTATATATAACTCTGATGCTAAAGCAAAAGCGTTAATGGCGGATGATAAAGAGCTGCAACGGCAGATTATTGCCGAATTTGGCGATGAGAGTTATGTTGCTGGAGAGCTCAATCGCGCATATCTAGCTAGCAAGGTTTTCGGCGACCCAGATAGTTTAACAAAGCTAAATGCAATTGTTCATCCAAGAGTAAAAAAAGATTTCCTGGATTGGTGCAATATGCAAGATGCCCCATATGTAATTTTGGAGTGCGCAATATTATTTGAGGCCAAATTTGATGATTGCGTCGATAAAACAGTATGCGTCTTAGCACCTAAGAATATGAGGATTGAGCGCGTTATATCACGTGATACTTTAACTCAAGAGCAGGTTGAAGATAGAATGGCAAATCAGATGACAGATGAAGAGTTGCACGCTAAATCTAATCTATCAGTGGTAAATTTTGATCTTGAAGATCTAGAGGATGCCGCTAAGCTTTTTGATAAAAAAATTAGGTATGAAGCAGGGCTGCATTAATATTGATTTTCAGACACCACAGGTGATGGCAATTCTTAATGTTACGCCAGACTCATTTTATAAGCAGAGTCGTACATTTTCAGCCGATGAAATCGAGGATAGAGTGAAGAAAATTATAAGCGAGGGTGCTACAATTATAGATGTTGGGGGTTACTCATCGCGACCAATGGCCGACGATATCTCGATAGAGGAGGAGTGGAATCGAGTAGACCGAGGTGTGGGTATAATTCGCCGCCTGGCGCCTCAAATGGCCATATCTATCGACACTTTCCGCTCAGAAGTTGCAGCTCATGTAATTGAGAAGTATGGCCCTGTGATTATTAATGATATTTCAGCAGGTGAAATCGATCCTAAATTGATCGATATTGCAGCAAAATATCGTGTTCCATATATCGCCATGCATATGCGCGGCACGCCTCAAACCATGCAGCAACTCACTAACTATGACAATATAATCGAGGATGTTACGCTCTATTTTGAGTCGAAAATTGGACAGTTAAAATCGCGTGGTGTAGATAATATCATCATCGATCCTGGTTTTGGTTTTGCAAAAACTATTGAACAAAACTACATGTTGATGTCCAACTTAAATAGATTATCTAATTTAGGGTATCCTATTCTAGCTGGCGTTTCGCGAAAATCTATGATATATAAAGTGCTAGAAATTAGCGCAGAAGAGTCTCTTACTGGAACTATTGCTTTAAATTGGGAGGCGCTGCGACAAGGGGCAATGATTCTTCGTGTTCATGATGTTCGAGAAGCTGTAGAGACTCTCAAAATATTTAATAAATTAATTGCCGTATGATAAAAGCAATAGATATATATAAACGATTTGGCGATCTAGAGGTCCTAAAAGGTGTATCTCTAGAGGTGAAAAGAGGTGAAGTTATATCAATTACAGGTTCAAGTGGAGCTGGTAAAACTACTCTGTTACAAATTATTAGTACCTTGTCATCATCCGACTCTGGGCAAGTATTAATCGATGGTAAAGATGTCACAAGGTTAGATGATAAAGGGCTTTCATCGTTTAGAAATAGTGAAATTGGATTTGTGTTTCAATTCCAAAATCTTCTACCTGAGTTCTCCGCTCTCGAAAATGTCTCAATACCAGGTCTAATTGGCAAACGCAACCGTTCAGAGGTTGACAAACAGGCTAAAGATCTACTTGCGAGGATGGGTCTATCTGAACGTTATAACCATAAACCCAGTGAGTTATCTGGCGGTGAACAGCAGCGCGTGGCAATCGCAAGGGCGCTGATTAACTCACCAAAGGTCCTATTTGCTGACGAACCATCGGGTAATCTAGATTCTCAAACTAAAGAGGAGATTCACAAGTTATTTTTTGAGCTTAGAGATGAGTTTGGCATCACTGTAATCGTTGTTACTCACGATGAGCTACTGGCAGAGATGGCCGATAGAAAAGTTGTAATGAAAGATGGTGTAATAATCTAATTATGAATAACTTTACCTTCGAAGAGACAAAAGAAATTTTGGACTCATTAACAGGAATATTTAACTGTGAGGCTTTTATTGAAAATGATCCCATATCGATTCCTCACCGTTATAGCGCAATTGAAGATATTGAGATTGCGGGACTCTTCGCCTCTACCATAGCATGGGGAAATCGCAAAGCGATTGTGAAAAGCGCGGGACGAATGATGGAGTTTATGGATAATGCACCATACGATTTTGTTCGAAATGCCACGAGTGCCGATCTCGCCACTCTACAAAGTTATGTTCATCGCACTTTTAATGGTGTTGATCTCACTGATTTTGTAGTTGCAACTCGCTCTATTTGTGATCAATATGGCAGTTTAGGTAAATTAATGGTTAAGCTATATCTGGAGAGTGAATCTATACCAAAAGTATTGTCTGATTTTAGGCATATATTTCTCAGCGCAGAGCATAATCCACATTGTGAAAAGCATATATCGTCGATTGATAAAGGTGCTGCATGCAAAAGATTAAACATGTATCTGCGTTGGATGGTCAGACGTGATAACAATGGTGTAGATTTTGGCATCTGGCCTGAGATCCCCCCATCTGCACTTTACTTGCCGCTCGACGTCCACTCTGGTAACGTTGCGCGAGCTTTGGGCCTGCTTCAACGAAAGCAGAGCGACTGGAAGGCTGTGCAACAGGTGACAGAGCGATTGAGAGAGTTCGATCCCGAAGATCCTGTGCGTTATGACTTCGCATTGTTTGGCGCTGGAATAGAGGGTATTATAAAGCCTATATTAAAGTAAAACTTTATGTTTAAATTTAAACAGTTTGAGATACATCAGGATAAAACGCCAATGAAAGTTGGCACCGATGGGGTTTTGATTGGCGCATGGACAAAGGTAAATACTAGAGATGAATATATGCTTGACATAGGCAGTGGTACTGGTCTGATTGCCTTAATGCTAGCTCAAAGGTCAAGCGCAATGATTGATGCTGTTGAAATTGATGAGATGAGCGCAGAGCAGGCTTTAGGAAATTTCAAATCGTCTCAATGGTCAGAACGCATTAATATTCACAACGTTAACATAAGTCACTTCACTTCAAACTTCAAGTATGATTTGATTGTATCAAATCCGCCGTTTTTCTCAGATTCACTCTTGCCACCAGACAAAAGACGCACGACAGCACGCCATACTACATCATTGACATTTAGCGATTTAATATCGTCAGTTGAGCGATTGATGTCACCTGACGGACGGTTCTCTTTGATTCTCCCTCTGCAGGAGTCTGCTCTATTTGAAGAAGAGGCAGATGGACGACTATTCTTATGGCGTCGATGTTTGGTTAAGAGTAGGGAAAATAGTGATACTAAGCGCGTTATGAGTGAGTATAGATTGGTAAGAAGCAGTAATATAGAGAGTGGAGAATTGGCGATAAGAGAGGTAGGATCGGAAGAGTATACTCGCGATTATCGCACTTTGACAGCCGATTTTTATCTGAAATTTTGATCTTTGACATTTTATATGTATATTTACACAACTAAAAACTATAATAATTATGACTAAATACTTTTTAACCCTTGCTCTAATTGTATCAACGCTTTGTGCAGTGGCTCAGAGTCATCAGATTGCCCGTATAGGCCTAGTCAAGGATGGTAATAACTACTCTTTATCATATCCATCAACTACAATTTCAGTTGAACTATTGGTTGAAACAGAGACTGTAACTCCTGGAATATATGCGCGTTATGCGCAGAAGTACTTATCTAATAGGGCGCCGCTAGTTGCTCAAACAACTCATCGTGTAGTTGACGCGGTAATTAATATTGTGGATGATGAAATGACGTCAAGCATAACTCCTCAGCCTATGATTGACAAGCAGGTTAAGCTACCTGTTGATCAATATAGCTCGGTAGTTTTAGCAGATGATGACGCTGCGCGCGATGCTGCATCTGCAATCTTCACGATTCGTCGTCAACGACGTGAAATTATCAATGGAGAGGCTGGAGAGGGTTATTTTGGTGCAGGGCTAGAGGATGCTATGCGTAGACTTGATCAAATGGAGAGTGAGTACTTAGAGCTATTCATGGGAAGTCATGTTGTGACACAAAGCGTTAAGAGATATACGTTTAGCCCTCAAGAGGGAGCCAGCAGACATGTTGTTGCTCGCTTCGATGCAAAGCAGGGAGCGCTACCTGCAACCGACCTTACGGGTGTGCCAATCTATCTTCAATTTATCCCACAAACTATGCCTGATACATCATCTATCGAGATGCAAGCTAAGAGTAAAGGTACTCCAATGTGGTTTAGAGTAGCCGCGCCTACTCAGTGTCTATTATATGTTGATTCTCAATTTATTACATCGTCTACCGTATCTATTTTCGAGCTAGGCAAGAGTGTTGCAATAGAGGTATTGAATTAATCATTATCAATGAATCAGACATCTCGATTTTCAAAATTACTCGGAGAGTGCAGGCGCCAAATGAATGGTGCAGTAGCGGGGTCTATGCGTTATTACGGAGCAGATTATGGACTAAATTATGGGGTTAGCCTGCCAACAATCAGATCATTAGCTGAGTTAGAAGGTAAAGATCACACATATTCGAAGTATCTTTTTCAACAGCAGGTTCGAGAGATTCAACTTGCGTCATTACATATCGCTGAACCTCATAAAATCTCTGAGTCGGAATTAGACTTTTGGGCCGCAGGTATCATTAATTCTGAGATTGCCGAGGAGGCGGCCTTTGCACTATTCCAATATGTAGAATATGCTACGCTTATGGGATGGCTTAGTTGTTCAAACGAACTACTTGTATATACTGCATTATTGTCAATATCTAAAAATAAAAAGGTTGACATAAACAGTGTTAAACAATTGGTTATAAGCAATATCAACAATGAATCACTATTGATAATAACGGCGATAGTAACTCTATTGGAGAGTTACTATCGCGATGAAAATAATCAACCAATCATTGACGAGATTATCAACAGTTTACCTAGCACAAAAGCAGCAGAAGAGATAAAATCAGAGATGGAATGGCGCTGCATATGTTACAAATAGAATGTATTGAGAAAGATCTAACCATAGATCTCGACCCAACTCATCTGATTCATGGCAATTGATAAAAGCTCTTTTTCAATATGGCTAATAGTCCGCATAAGACCCTCATGCAGAGTGGTCGATGGAGTCCAATCTAATTGATTATTAGCCACTTTAAGGTTTGGAATCTTGTAACGCGGGTCATCTGTGCGTGATGCGACGTGGTGGATACTTGAACTACTTCCAGTTAACGAGATGATAAGTTCAGCCAAATCTCGAATTGATATCTGCGTGGGCGATCCTATATCAGCAGTGATTATTCTTTCGGCACTATGAGCATGCATCAATTTCATCAAACCGTCTACCATATCTTCGACCCAGCAAAATGTCCTCACTTGTTCACCATTACCATGGATTGTAATATCCTGATTATTAAGCGCTTTAACAATCATTTTGCCAATTATATGCTGATCGCGGAGACCAGCCCCAGTGCCATATGTAGAAAAGATTCTAGCTATACGTACATCTACCTTATTCTGGCTATTGTATGCTCGATGTATAGATTCCCCAAAGCGTTTAGTTTCAGCAATATACCGCTTATTTGAAGTGTAATTTACATCGAGTCTATCGAAATAATAGACATCATCGGATGAACCATACAGAACTTTAGTATTTCCACCAACAACACTATCCAATGCATTCATCGCTCCGAGCGATATTTGACGTTGCACATCTACAAAATCGCAATTATTACCATATTCAATTGGTGAGATTAGGTTGTATAGTTCGTCACATCCAATTTCATAAGGTGTTGTTATATCGTGCTTTACGTAGTGAAATCTATCACGATTTTCAATATTACGAAGTAGAGGTGATTCTTGACGACCTCGCTTATCAATGCATATCACATTATAGCCCTCCATTAGAAGTCTAATACAGAGGTGGGAGCCAATTAATCCTGCTCCACCCAACACTATTGCTCGTTTACCCATATCTTTATGTTTTTAAGGGTATTAAGCAATAGTTATGCCGAAATTTATGGCTTAGACCACTCTAGATAACCTCCGCCAATAACTCGTTGACCGCGATAAAGTACGACGGGTTGACCTGCTGCGCAAGCCCATGCGGGGTGCTCTAAAGTGATATTGTAGCCTTTACCATACTCCTCAATTTTTGCTACATATCCCTCTGGATTACGACCTATTCCTCGTATCATTACCGATATATCGGTTGACTCCAGTAGTTCATTTTTATCAACAATATTGCACTCAGAAATATGCAAATTAGTATGGTATAAATCTCGGTCATCACCTATAATCAATCGATTATAGCTTTTATCTAAAGCTATAATTAAACTGCCTGCAGGTATGCCCTCGCCTCGTTTCTGACCAACTGTATAGTAGGCTAGCCCTTTGTGTCGTCCTACGACATTACCACCCTTATCTATGATATCTCCTGCAGCTATATCGCCACACATCTCCTCAATATATTCACTATAACGGCGACCCGCAAGAAAACACACACCCATACTCTCTCGCTTTTTCGAGACGTTAATATGCTCTTTGATTACATCTGCCATTGGTGTTATCGCTCTTCGGAGAACCTCCTGCGACAACCCCCATAAATAGTAACTTTGATCTTTGCGCGCATCAGCAGCCTTGGCAACGTATAGCTTACCATTGTACTCTTCTACGCGGAAATAGTGCCCTGTTGCGACGTGATATATATTGTTTTGATCGGCATACTCAATAAGTAATCGCCACTTAATTAGAGGGTTGCAGCGTGTGCATGGGGCTGGTGTGCGCCCCGATATATATTCAGATGTGAAATAATCTTTTATCTCTCTGCGAAATAGATCCTCGCAATTTTGTGATACGAATTTGATTTTAGACTCTGCTGCACTCTGCATGGCCTTCTCAACTAGCGCAGAATCGCCACACATATCTAGTGTTAAGGCTGTTACCTCGAAACCTCGTTGCTGAAGAAGAGATACAGCGGCGGCGCTATCGACACCTCCGCTGTAACCTAAAACTACTTTTGAATAATCCATAATTACTCTCCAAAAACTTCAGCTTTGCGACTATCCCAATTATTGAGAAGATCTTGAAGCTCTTTAAATATTGTGTTATTATTCTCATTAACAACCTTATAGAACTCAGTTGTCGAGAACAACTTTTGAGCCAGAAGAGCTTTCATATTCACTTGCGCAATATCTCTAAAATCATCAACAGTATACTCATTACGCTCAATTCCCTTTTTGTCGCCCAGCTCCATTAGTGAGTTTAGTATCGTGTCATCGACATTAAAATTCGCATTATAGAGTTCGAAAGTAGGGTAGTTTGCGATCATAGCATCTCGATTCTGATCAAGATAGCTAATCACAAATTCATTTACCACACTCTGTCGAATGAGAGAGATGTAATAAGGCGAAATAGCTGTTGTATCGCTCTCAACAATTATATCGGGCGTTATACCGCCGCCGCCGTAAACGGTGCGACCAAGTCGTAACGTCTTGTATATAGGTCTATCGACACTGTCGGCAGCCAGGCTATCGACATTTGAATATCTAGCATAATGTCGCTCGTAGTACCCTTTGGCATCACCCTCAGTGTATGGTCGTTGAATCACACGACCAGTGGGGGTGTGGTAGCGGGCTACAGTTATGCGAGCGGAAGAGCCATCAAGAAGTTCAAATTGACGCTGCACAAGACCCTTTCCGAAACTTGGACGACCTAAGACTATACCTCTATCCCAATCTTGAATTGCCCCTGCAACAATTTCGCTTGCCGATGCCGAATCTTCGTCAATAAGCACAATAACATTGCCCAATGTAAATTCGCCATTGCGGTAGGCGCTCATTCTTACATTGTCTTGCTTACGACCTTCCGTCGATACAATGAGTGCTCCTCGCGGTAAAAAGAAAGTTGCTAAGTCAATGGCTTGATTCAACAGACCACCGCCATTACCTCGCAGGTCAAGCACCAGTGTTTCAAGGGGTTTCATTGATTTGTATGCATCGTAAAACTCCGAAAAGGTCGTGTGGCCAAAGCGGTTAATTTTGATGTAACCAGTTGATTCGTTCAGCATATATGCAGCATCGACACTATTAATCGGAATATTATCGCGCTCAATAATAAAGTTCAAAGGCTCAGTCTCACCGTGGCGTACAACTTCAATTGCAACTTTAGAGCCCCGTTTTCCTCTCAGATAGGTCGGAACTTTATTTTGAGATATACCTATTATATCTTCGCCATCGACTGCAATTATTCGATCATTGGGCATTACGCCGACGCTTTCTGCGGGTGCGCCAACGATTGTATTCACCACAATAACAGTATCTTTGAGTAGATTAAATTCAACACCAATACCACTAAATTCACCCTCGAAGCTCTCGTTGACACTCTTCATATCTTCGGCGTCGATATATGCCGAGTGAGGATCGAGTTCGAGCAACATCTCGACAATTGCCTTCTCGACGAGCGACTCCATGTCGACCTCTTCGACATAGCTACCATTTAAGTAGCTATAAAATTGGTTGAATTTTCGCAATTGTGTCATTGCGTCACTATTTGTTTGTGGCGACTGAGCCAATAGGGTAGTCGCCACAAACAGAGTAGGTATGAGTGTAAATATTTTTTTCATTATTCGATAAAGAGATCTTTAAGAGAGTCGAAGTTGACACTCTGCTGCTCGCCAGTGGTCATGTTCTTAACCGTTGCCATTTGCTGCTCAATCTCTTGGCTGCCAATGATCACTACAAAAGGTATACCACGACGATTTGCGTGCTCCATCTGCTTTTTCATCTTAGCAGAGTCTGGATATATCTCGGCCGCAACACCTGCATTACGTATATCTTTGAGCAGCGGCAAGATAACCTCTTGTTCGCTCGCGCCTAAGTTGATGAATAGCACCTTCGTCGAGAAGCTAACCTCGGCAGGAAATAGATCGAGTCCAATCATTACGTCATATATACGATCTGCGCCAAATGAGATACCAACACCCGACATGTCAGGCATACCAAAGATGCCTGTGAGGTCATCGTATCGACCACCGCCACATATTGACCCAATTGCAAAATCATTAGCCTTGACCTCAAATATTGCGCCTGTGTAGTAGTTCAATCCGCGCGCCAAGGAGAGGTCAATTTCGATAGGTAACTTGACGCCTAATTTGGTTGTGTGATCTACAATTGTCTGTAGCTCGGCTACGCCCAAAAGACCTGTCTCCGACCCTGTTATTGCACTGCGTAACTTATCGATTTTCTCTTGATTAGAGCCATTTAGCTCAAGTATTGGTTGAAGCTTAGAGATTGCATTATCCTCGATTCCACGAGCGGCCAGCTCTGCTTTAACATTGTCCAAACCAATCTTATCCAACTTATCGATAGCGATGGTAATATCCATCATCTTGTCAGCGTGACCAATGGTTTCGGCAATTCCATACAACACCTTTCGGTTATTAATTTTTAGAGTTGTATTAATTTTCAAAGCTGCAAATACTCGCTCCACAATCTCGATAAGCTCCACCTCGTTGAGTAACGATCGTGAGCCAATCATATCAACGTCACACTGATAGAATTCGCGATAACGCCCCTTTTGGGGCCTGTCAGCACGCCAAACAGGTTGAATTTGATAGCGTTTAAATGGGAATACAATCTCATTTTGGTGCTGCACGACGTAACGCGCAAATGGTACCGTAAGGTCGTAGCGAAGTCCTTTTTCGCAAATTTTAGAGGCCACTTTTAGCTCATCACGGCTCATCTCCTTGGCGTAATCGCCCGAGTTTAACACCTTGAATAGCAGTTTATCGCCCTCTTCGCCATACTTGCCCATGAGCGATGAAAGATTCTCCATTGATGGAGTCTCGAGCGGAGCAAAGCCAAATAGGCGGAACACACCACGTATGGTGTCAAATATATATTGGCGACGCATCATCTCGGCTGGGCCGAAATCACGAGTGCCTTTTGGTATTGATGGTTTTTGAATAGCCATGATTTATTCAACTAGTTTTTTATATTTTACTCGTTTTGGGGTAGTATCGCCACCTTGAGCCTTCTTCCAAGCTTCAAATTCGCTGTAAGTTCCTTGGTATGAGACGATTGTCGAGTCGCCCTCGAATGAAATTATGTGCGTAGCGATACGATCCAAGAACCAACGGTCGTGGGAGATAACCACAGCGCAACCAGCAAAATTCTGCAGACCCTCCTCTAGTGCGCGAAGGGTATTGACGTCGATGTCATTGGTTGGCTCATCGAGAAGTAGGACGTTACCCTCCTCCTTAAGCGCCAAAGCCAAATGTAGTCTATTGCGCTCACCACCAGATAGAACACCACATTTTTTCTCCTGATCTGCACCCGAGAAGTTGAAGCGCGCAACGTATGCGCGGGCTGGAACTTGACGATTTCCGAGCGTTACAAAATCGCTATTTTGCGATATCACTTCGTAGACACTCTTGTCTGGATCAATTGATTTATGCTGCTGATCGACGTAGGCCAATTTCACAGTTTGACCTACGGTAAATGTGCCTGAATTTGGCTCTTCAAGACCCATAATCATGCGGAATAGGGTAGTCTTACCTGTTCCGTTTGGTCCAATGATACCCACAATTCCTGCAGGTGGCAGTGTGAAGTTAAGATCCTCATATAGAATACGATCACCATAACCCTTAGATACTCCGTGAGCTTCGATTACAACATCTCCCAAGCGTGGTCCGTTGGGGATGAAGATCTCCAACTTCTCCTCTTTATCTTTTGTATCCTCGCTCATCATCTGATCGTATGCCGAAAGACGAGCCTTGCTCTTGGCGTGACGACCCGCGGGTGACATGCGAACCCACTCCAACTCACGCTCGAGAGTTTTGCGGCGCTTGCTCTCCTGCTTCTCCTCCATCGCCATGCGGGTTGTCTTCTGATCTAGCCAACCTGTGTAGTTGCCCTTCCATGGAATACCCTCACCACGATCTAGTTCGAGGATCCAACCAGCCACATTATCCAAGAAGTAGCGGTCGTGGGTCACGGCGATAACGGTACCTTTATATTGTTGTAGATGTTGCTCTAGCCAATCGATAGACTCTGCATCAAGGTGGTTGGTAGGCTCATCGAGGAGCAGAACGTCGGGATTTTGAAGCAATAGGCGGCATAAAGCGACGCGACGACGCTCTCCACCCGATAATACGCCAACATTCTGGTCAGGCTCAGGACAGCGCAAAGCATCCATCGCGCGCTCCAAGACGCTATCGAGCTCCCAACCATTCACATGGTCAATCTGCTCGTATAATTCACCTTGGCGTTCAATCATCTTAGCCATTGTATCGTCATCCATTGGCTCGCAAAGCTTCATGTTAATATCTTCATACTCAGCCAATAGAGCTACTGTAGATGCACATCCCTCTTCGACAATTTCGCGAACCGTTTTGGTGTTATCTAGCTGTGGCTCTTGCTCCAAATAACCCACAGAGTAGCCTGGAGAGAAGACAACTTCACCCTGAAAATTCTTATCCAAACCAGCAATGATCTTCATCAGAGTAGATTTACCCGAACCATTGAGACCAATGATACCGATTTTAGCTCCGTAGAAGAACGAGAGGTAGATATTGTTTAATACTTTTTTCTGATTGGTAAATGTCTTGCTGACACCGACCATCGAGAATATAATTTTTTCGTCTGCCATATTAATTTATTTTTTGTTTTTGCGTAGCTGCAAAGATACAAAACTTAATTAATATTTGAAAATTATAACATCTAAAAACAGCTATGAGAACAACGAACATATTGTAGCTGTCCTCATAGCATTAAATTTAAACAGATGCTTAGCCTATGCAAACTCGGGAACCTCTTCGGTTTGAACCTGTTTTATCATCCAGATGCCCTTTGCAAATTGAGCAATTAAGTCATCCATCAGCGCCGACACTTGATAGATCATCTCATCGTCGGCCTGTTTTTTGATGATTGTAACTAGCTGTTTAAAGTACTCAAAATCAGACAGAACATGAGTGTAGATATCGTATCCTTTCACATATCCATCTTCAACCTCTTTGATCTGACTCTTTTCCAAAAACTCCTTTAGCGACGCCACAGGCTTGAGTTCGAGCATAAGCATAGTCTCTGCCACATCGTCGACACATTCATTGATTGCACGAAAATACTCCTCCAACTTTTCATGAACCGAAAAGAAGTTGCGACCCTTGGCATACCAATGAAAATTTTGCAATTTGTGATACTCGACAACAAGATCTGATAAAAGTAAATTTAATTTCTCTTCCATAATTTATTTGATTAAATATTCTGTTGAAATATTTATCAAATATTAGGCCAATAGAGAATTTGAGGTGCTTGCTACCCATTTAATTATTTATTCAAGATAATTTACATTATGTTAAATAAGGTGTAGGCAATAAAACACATCAGTTTGTATTACTGCTATTTACCTACGACGTCGCGCATCGATGATAAAGCGTATTTCGTTCTGAGTGAAATCAAGCACTCCAGATTGCATCGTCCCCGAATAACTACTATTCATGGATGAATAGTATGAATATTTATGTGAGCCAATTGACTTTAGCTTGCCTGATTCATAGTCCCTGAAATCTGAATAATAAGCAATTGGCACGCCTCCAATTGATTTTATCTTGCCAGACTCTGAGTCTCTAAAGTTTGAGTAGTATTCAAATTTAATGTCGCCTATCGAGGCCAATTTCCCCGATTCATAATCCCAAAAATCAGAGTGATATTTAAATTTAAGATCGCCTATTTGTTCAATTTTCCCAGCTTCATAACTGCGAAAATCAGAATATCGATCAACTCTCAACTCGGGCGCATACATCCTTTTAACCGATCCATATTGATCCATGATTACAAAGCCATTATTGGGCAGAGCAACCTCTATATATATCTGCCCTCGCGGAGATATATTGATCACCTTCACTTGCGCAAAGATCATCGATGAACACATTGATAATAAGAGTGTTATAATTACCTTCTTCATGAATTAATTAATATTTGGTAATGGTGAATAATATTTAGAGTAGCTCATCATCTGCGAGGCATAATCATCTGTATAGTTGATTATTACATCTATCACAGCTCCATTTTCATCTTCTACAAGCTCAAAATTTGGATTGACGAAACCTCCATAGGGCTCAATCTTCAGCGCGGCATATCTATCTAGAAGCTCACGGTGAAGTTTCGGATCAACCTTGATTCCATACCTCTCTACAAGATCGCGCCCCGCTTGATAATCACCCTCAGATTTGATTCTCTGAATCTCGTATAATAGATCTGCAAATAGCTTTCTAAGCTTATCGAAGTCATTTACAATAACATAGCTCTTGCCATCCTGCTCAACCCACTCTATGACACACTCCGCACTACCCTGCTCATAACACCACTCGCCAATCAATTTTCGATTGCGCATGTGAGTCTGTTCTACATCCTTACCGAACTCAACGCGAGAGAGTTGCGTCATCATTCCGTTCATTATATATGATGCATATTGAGCCTTGGCTACATCTAAGTTTGGAATTAATCCAAGCTCGACGAGCTTAGGATCAGCCAGGTAGTAAAGTGCAAAAAGATCTGCGCGACACTCCTCTAAAATTGCGCCATATGTCTTTAATTCAGTGCCAGTTACCCCCTCTGCTAACTGGCCAGAGCCATGACCTAGACACTCATGTAGGTCGGTATGTAGATTATCTCCTAGTTTGCCATATTTTTTCATTCTCTGGCGATCGTCGGCTCTGAGGACAAACTCTTCGGCAAATCCATTTCCATCGGCGGCAGCTTTATATGCATATGTTATATTATCAATGGTAACCGATTTTGAACCATGATCGCGACGAATCCAATCAGCATTAGGCAGATTTATGCCAATTGGAGTCGCTGGATAGCAGTCACCACCCAACTGAGCAACGGTAATTACCTTAGCCGAAACACCTTTAACCCTCTCTTTTCGGAATTTTGGGGCGATTGGAGAGTGATCTTCAAACCATTGTGCATTCTCTGATATGATCGTGGTTCGCCTGCAGGCCTCTTCATCGCGAAAATTGACTACCGACTCCCATGAACCCTTACGCCCAAATGGATCTCCGTAACTCTCGGTGAAGCCATTTACGAAATCGACATTAGATGTATTATCCTTGACCCACTCAATGTTAAACTTATCAAACTCCTTTAAATCACCTGTTTGGTAGTATCTGATTAGCGTTTGAATTGTCTCTTTTTGAACCTCTGATGCTGCCTCCGCAGCTTTAGCAAGCCACTCTACGATCATCTCAATTGCCTCTGTATACATTCCGTCGATGCGCCAAACGCGCTCTTGGAGTTTACCGTTATCAGCTTTAACAACTTTGGAGTTCAATCCGTATGATATTGGTTGCGCAATGTCTGGATCCTCCAATGTCGCGTAAAAAGCCTCTACCTCAGCGGCAGTCACTCCCTCATAGTAATTGTTTGCCGATGAGGTAATTACATCTACCCCATCGCTCATATTTAGGCGCGAGGAGTAAGGTACTGAGTCAAAAATGATTGGGCATACTAGCTCCAACAGTTGGTCGCAATTACCAAAATCCTGAGGCAAAAGATCAAATGGCAGCGACCGAATAACTGTGCGAAAAAAGCTTTCGGAGAATCCAGCCGTAAATTTATCATTTGAGTAGTGATGGTGAATGCCATTTGCAAACCAAATCTTTTTCAAATAACGCTCTAATGCAAGCCACTCCTCGGTTGTGCGATCTCCCTTGTAGTGCTCGAAGGCCACCTCCAACGTGCGGCGAATTGTAAGGTTATATTTGAAGTTTTGATCAAACATAATGTCGCGCCCCCACTTTGCGGACTCCGCGAGGTAATAGATCAATAATTTATCCCCAAGTGTGAGTTCATCAAATTTTGGAACTTCGTAACGTAATATTTTTATATCATCAAACTTGTCGATGATCCATGGCATTTCAACTGTTTCTTTTAAAAAATTCATTCTCTACATATATTATATGGTATCATACGAGCAAAGATAGAGGTTATTATTATATATCTTAATCTAAAAATGCTTTTTTTCTTTAATATCTCATATTTTGTTTCTAACTTTGCCCCGCAATTATTTATTGCGCGTTTATTTATATTAAAAGACGATGAAAATTTTAGAAACAGTATCACAACTTAGGACTGAACTGGAGAAGCACACACCAGCCACAGTTGGTTTTGTTCCAACAATGGGAGCACTTCACGCTGGACACATCTCGCTTGTTGAGCGAGCACGTCAGGAGTGTGACGTAGTTGTGGCTAGCATATTTGTTAACCCAACACAATTTAACGATAAAGGTGATTTGGCGACATATCCACGCACGCCCGAGGCTGATGCAGCTCTTCTCGAGAAGAGCGGTGTCGATTATATCTTGATGCCATCGGTCGAGGAGATCTACCCCACTACAGATACCCGAATTTTTGATTTCGGCGCTAAAGATAAAGTTATGGAGGGAGCCTCACGCCCTGGCCACTTCAATGGTGTTGCTCAGGTAGTTAGCCGCCTATTTGATATAGTTCAGCCAACAAAGGCCTACTTTGGAGAGAAAGATTTCCAGCAAATTGCAATTATCCGAGCAATGGTTGACATGTTGAATTACACGGTCGAGATTATCGACTGTCCGATTGTTCGTGATCAAGATGGCCTAGCGCTATCATCTCGAAATATGCTACTTACGCCCCAGCATCGAGCAGCCGCTCCACAGATATACAAGGCTCTCTGTGATGGTGTTACGCTATCTGCGAGTGCATCTCCTTCTGAGGTTATCGAGAGCGTCACCAAACAAATTTACGCAAATCCTCTTTTGAGCGTGGTCTACTTTGAGATTGTAGACTCTCTATCGCTTCAAAAGGTTGAGTCTTGGAGTGATTCAACAGCGATTCAGGGCTGTATAACCGTCAAAGCTGGCGAAGTTAGATTAATTGATAATATTAAATTTAGATAGTAATGAAGATGACAATTGAAGTTTTAAAGTCAAAAATTCACAGAGTAAGTGTAACGCAGGCCAATCTAGACTACGTTGGCAGTATCACCATCGACGAGGATTTGATGGATGCTGCAAATATGATCGAAGGTGAAAAAGTTGCTATCATGGATAACAACAACGGCGAACGCTTTGAGACTTATATCATTAAAGGTGAGCGCGGTAGCGGCGCAATATGTCTTAATGGAGCCGCTGCACGCAAAGTTGCCGTAGGCGATGTAATCATCATCGTGTCATTTGCTCACATGGACTTTGAAGATGCAAAATCATTCAAACCATCGATTATCTTCCCCGATACTCTCACAAACAAGCTAATCAAATAGAGTAGCTTGCACATCTGAACTACCCCACTCAATTGGCTCATCACCCTGAGAAGCAAGATATTCATTAGCTTGTGAAAAGTGAGAACAGCCAAAGAAACCACGATACGCAGAGAGTGGCGAGGGGTGAACAGATTGCAAAATTAGATTTTTCGTAGGGTCAACCACAGCGCATTTGCTCTGAGCATATTTACCCCACAGCATATAAACTACACCGATGCGGTTCTCGGCTACAGCCTTGACTACTGCATCGGTGAACTTTTCCCACCCCCTCTTAGCGTGCGATGCAGCTTGATGTGCACGCACGGTGAGCACAGCGTTGAGCATCAAAACCCCCTGCTCAGCCCAACGCTCGAGGTTGCCACTCGATGGTACACCTAGCGACAAGTCTCGTTCAATCTCCTTAAAGATATTTACTAAAGATGGGGGAATTTTCACACCGTCGGCCACCGAAAAACACAATCCATGCGCCTGCCCAACGTCGTGATATGGATCTTGACCAATTATCACAACCTTGACTTTGTCGAGAGGACATCTATTTAGAGCGTTAAAAATTAACTCTCGAGGTGGGAATACCTCACCCTGAGCATACTCTTGCTCAATAAAAGCTGACAGCTCTTTGAAGTATTGTTTCGAGAATTCAGGCTCTAGGGCCTCTTGCCACGCTACAGAAATTGCTTTTTTCACTTAATTTATATCTTATTACAGTTAAACTTGGCATAAATATAGTAAAATGTTTGTCATTTCGAACCATTCTTTCTACTTTTGTAAAACATTAAATACGTAAATATGGCATATATTATCGATAATATTAATACTTTTTTAAGCTACCTATTAATTCTTCTTTTGCCCGCAACGGCTATATGGTTCACCTTCAAAACAAAGGGTGCCCAATTCAGAATGATCGGTCAGATGATCCGCGAGTTAGGGGGATCTGGAAAACGAAGCGGCAACGGCGAAGGGGTGAGCTCTTTCCAAGCATTTACGATCTCTATAGCTAGTCGCGTCGGCACAGGAAATCTAGCAGGTGTTGCTACAGCTATTGCTATAGGTGGCCCTGGTGCGATATTTTGGATGTGGGTAGTGGCCTTGTTGGGTGGTGCAAATGCATTTGTTGAATCTACGTTAGCGCAACTATTCAAAAGTCGAGGCGATGGTAGCTTCATCGGCGGCCCCGCTTACTATATTAAAAAAGGTATCGGTAAAGGGTGGTTTGCAGGACTCTTTGCGGTGCTGTTAATATTCACTTTTGGCTTCGCATTTAACTCCGTTCAGAGCAACACCATATCCTCAGCCTACAACACCGCTTTTGGCATTGACCCACTCCATTCGGGTATTGCAATAACAATTTTCACGCTCTTTATTATTTTTGGAGGTATTCAGCGTATTGCAAAATTCAGTCAGAGCGTGGTTCCGATTATGGCAATTGTCTACTTACTTATGGCTATAGTTGTGATTATCATCCGCATAGATCGCATTCCTGAAGTTTTTTCCATGATCATCACCAATGCATTTGGTTGGGAGCAAGCTATGGGCGGCGGTATTGGTGTCGCTATTGAGATGGGTGTTAAACGTGGACTTTTTAGTAATGAGGCAGGTATGGGATCCGCTCCCAATGTAGCAGCTACGGCCGATGTGTCTCACCCTGTAAAGCAAGGATTGATACAGTCGCTCAGCGTCTATACCGACACCCTTGTCATTTGTAGCTGTACTGCGTTTATTATTCTCTGTAGCGGCCTATACAACTCGGGATACGACGGAATTCAACTAACGCAAATGTCGTTGAATCAGGAGGTTGGCAGCTGGGGCTCTTACTTTATAGCGGTTATCATACTCTTCTTTGCATTCACAAGTATCATAGGCAATTACTACTACGGAGAGTCAAACGTACTATTTCTTACAGGCAAAAAATCGGCCCTTCAGCTATATCGAGCAATCGTTGGCTGCATGGTTATGTTCGGTTCAATCGCGGAGCTCAATGTTGTATGGAGCTTTGCCGATATCAGCATGTCGCTTATGACAATATGCAACCTCGTTGCCATCGTTATCTTAGGACGTTATGCTATTCTCTGTCTCAAAGATTATCAAATGCAGAGAAGCAAGGGGCTCGACCCAACATATCACTCTTCGACAATCGCAGAGATTGCCGACAAAACGGAGTGCTGGCATTAAAATTACTCAACAATATAAACTAAAATTTAACTAATTATGAGAAGAAGAAACCTATTAAGTGCAGCTGCAGTACCTATCGCGATGGGTTCTGTAGCTTGTTCTAGTTCTGGAACAGAGGCCGAGAGCCTACCAAATGTGATTGTAATTTTGGCCGACGACCTCGGTTATGGCGACATGAGTTCATATGGCGCTACGGCTATATCGACACCAAACCTCGATATGTTGGCCAACAATGGTGTAAGATTCACCGATGGCCATGCAACTTCAGCGACATCAACCCCAAGTCGTTATGCACTTCTTACGGGAATATACCCTTGGAAAAACGCCGATGCTAAGATTCTCCCAGGTGACGCCCCTCTACTAATTAACCCTGATCAATATACCATGCCCGATATGTTCCAAGCGGCAGGTTACACTACAGGAGCCATTGGTAAATGGCACTTAGGTATGGGTGCAGGCAGTCCAAACTGGAATGAGCGCGTAACTCCAGGAGCCAACGAGATTGGTTTCGACTTCTCTTGTCTTATTGCTGCAACAAACGACCGAGTTCCAACCGTTTACGTTGAAAATGGCAACGTCGTAGGTCTAGATCCAAACGACCCAATCGAGGTTAGCTACAAACAAAATTTTGAGGGTGAGCCAACAGCATTGACTAATCCAGAGATGCTTAAGATGGAGTGGCACCACGGTCACAATAACTCTATTGTAAATGGAATTCCTCGCATTGGATTTATGAAAGGTGGCGAAGCTGCCAAATGGGTTGATGAGGATATGGCAGACTATTTCGTTGATAAAGTTGCTACATTCTTGAGTGAGAATAAAGAGAAGCCATTCTTCCTATATTATGGACTACACCAACCTCACGTTCCACGCGCTCCACACTCTCGCTTTGTTGGTTCGACTGAACTCGGCCCACGTGGTGACGCTATCGTTGAGGCAGATTGGTGCATCGGCGAGCTTATCAAAAACCTTGAAAAAGAGGGCTTGTTGGAGAATACAATCATCGTATTCTCAAGCGATAACGGTCCAGTTCTAAACGATGGCTACAAGGATGGCTCAGCTGAATCATTGGCGAAGCACAACCCTCTAGGTGAGGTTCGTGGCGGTAAGTATAGCCTCTTCGATGGTGGTACACGTGTGCCATTCTTCGTATATTGGAAGGGTCAAATTGAGCCATCTGTTTCAGATGCACTCATCTCTCAAGTTGATATCATGGCCTCATTCGCAGAGCTTATCAATCAAGAGATCCCTGAAGGTTTGGATAGCGAAAACCACCTAGATGTATTCTTGGGCAAGAGTGATGTAGCTCGCGACAACTTAGTTGTTGAAGCTAGCGGTCGCTTAGCATTCCGCAAAGGTAACTACGCGTTAATCCCTCCTTATCAAGGAACTAAGCGAAATACTACTGGTAATGAGGTTGGTACAGTTGACGATTACTCGCTATATGATCTTAGCGCAGATGTAACTCAACAGAATGAAATTTCGACCAATGACCCAGAGTTGGTTGAGTCTCTAAAGGCGGAGTTCTTCGAGATAACCAAGGGATACTATCAACCTAGTGCAAAACCAACTGTTTTGGAGTAGGTTACACAGTTGAAATATTAGAGGTGGCTAGTTTATCGATTTCGATAAAACTAGCCACCTCCTCTTTTACTCTCATCTACGCTACTCTCTATGTGAAGATTACGGTCTTATTTCCGTAGACTAATATTTTATGTTGAAGATGCTTCTCGACAGCATGCGACAAAACAATTTTCTCGATATCGCGCCCTTTGTGGATAATGCTACTAACGGAGTCACGATGTGAAACGCGCGTAATATCCTGCTCAATGATTGGGCCTGCATCTAGATCATTGGTGACATAGTGGCTAGTTGCGCCAACTAGTTTCACACCTCGCTCAAAGGCTGCATGATATGGTTTCGCGCCGACAAAGGCGGGCAAAAACGAGTGGTGGATATTAATAATCTGATTAGGATACTCCGAAATAAAGTTTGGCGAAAGTATCTGCATATAGCGCGCAAGAACGATAAAATCGATGTCATGTTCCTTCATTAACTCTATGGTTGCAGCCTCTTGTTCAGCTTTATTCTCTTTGGTGATGTTAAATACAAAGTATGGAATATTAAACTGCTCTGCAGTTTTTCGCATATCTTCGTGGTTGCTGATAATCATCGGAATCTCCACATCCCACTCTCCTGCAGTGTAGCGCGCCAAAATATCGAATAGACAGTGTGACATTTTCGAGACAAAAAGAGCCATTCGAGGAACTTTTGTATTGAAATATAGTTGATATTTCATCTGGTATTTATCCGCATACAACATCTCGAAAGTCTCGGCAATCTTCTCCTTTGGCACCGAAAACTCTTGTAGGTCCCATTCAACCCTCATGAAAAATATCTGCTCCACCCTGTCAACATGTTGAGCCAAGTAGACGATATTTCCACCATTATTATTGATGAATGTTGTTACGGCTGCCAAAATTCCCTGCTGATCGGGACAGTGCAAAAGCAGTGTAACAGTTTCGTGTTTAACTGTTTTATTATGCATAGCTATTATTTATCAAGTTTGTGTAGATGCAAATATATAAATTATATTTCAAAATTAAACATTTTAAATAACGATTTGGCTAAAAATCGAGAGATAGCTGCTCTTCTAGCTCTCGATTCCAGATAACCTCATATAGGTTAATTGAATCAACGCCAAGATATGCTGCTCGATTAAGAGTTGATGCTGTGCCACCTCCTCGGCCATTACTATAAGCGATAAGCATACTGCTATTTCTAACCAAGTAGTCATTCCGCTGATGATAGGCCATATTCGAGTAGCCATTTTCGCTTATTAAAACTGTTGCGTCGGCAGCAGCTATAATTTTTGAGTAACGTACTTTTTCGGACTTTGGATACTTTGCATCTTGACCTTCAAAAGGTACAACAATAGTCAGCGACACATCTATATACTTGTCACGCAGCAAAACAACCTCTTCAGCCGCAAGCATATCAAATCCAAGCGCACCCCCCGAGAGAAATGATCTATAGCCAAGTTTATAAAGTTCTATTAATATAGCGGATAGATGCTCGCGAATGAGTGCCTCAATTTGGTCTGTGAGGACGAGGACACCTCGAGGAGCTTCAAGCAATCTATTTCCACTAAATGCAACTGTCGAACTTCGTGTATCGACCATACTATTTTGCAAATTTTGCACCCGCCTTTCCTCCACTCGGAGCCGCTGCAAAGATGTTGCTGCCGTAATCTACAACTTTATTATTGAATTCGCGTTGACGCTGAAAAGCAATATTAATAATGCGGTCGACTAGCGTAGGGAAGTCGATACCAGAGTGCTCCCAAAGATAGAATGATAGCGATCCAGGGATGGTATTAATCTCATTAACGCACACCTCGGAGCTATCTTGATCTATGATAAAGTCGATACGTGCTACCCCATCGCACGACAATGCTTTAAAGGTGTCGCAGCCTGTTTTGCGAATAAATTCTGTCACCTCTTCGGGTAGACGAGCGGGAATTTCGCGCACTGTCGAGTGCATTCCTTGCGGCTGTTTGCCCTTTGATCCGCCACCCATATATTTATCTTCGTACGACAAAATTTCTCCATTGCGCACTGGAACTTCGCATACCGATGCCTCGCAATTATGATAGTCGCCCATAACCGAGCAGTTGACCTCCTTGAGGTTAGACACAAACTTCTCGACAATAATGCGAGTGGTAAATGATACTGCATATAGAACCGCCTCTTCGAGCTCCTCTCGAGAGTGCGCAGCGCGGATTCCGATGCTAGAACCTGAGTTAGCTGGTTTTACAATCACGGGATAAGAGAGCGTCGATTCCACCTTAGAGATGGTAGCCTCGGTTGACTCAAACCACTCTTTGTCGCTAAACCAAACGTAATCAACTACAGGGATTCCACACTCTTTTAGAATCATCTTCATCGTGATTTTATCCATGCCATTAGCCGAGGCCAAGGTGTTGCAGCCTGCATATGGTATTCCCGCGAACTCTATCACGCCCTGGAAAGTTCCATCCTCGCAATTGGTTCCATGCAGCGTTGGGAGAATCACGTCAAGCTTTGCCACGACATCACTCTTAAAGAGAGATGGTCGGCGATAGAGGTTATGATCGCCATAAATTGGGCGAATATGCACCTGGTCACACTCTTTAAAGAGCTTATCCATATCTCGATAGCGATCGACGTCGAGTAGCGCAGGACCACTATACCACGTTCCCGATTTGCTAATATAAATTGGAATTACATTATATTTCTCTTTGTTGATAGCACTAATAACCTGATTTGCAGTAATTACAGATATTTCATTTTCGACTGAACGGCCGCCAAAGACCACGCCTACATTAATCTTCATATTTATTGTCTATTTAAATGAGTCTGGTAAATCGTTTTCATAAAGTAATATATCACCAACAGCCAAACGCGAGGCTAAATGGGCTCGCGCTTCGGCTAATGAGTCAGCAACAAAGTAATTTTCGATGCCAAATGCTGAGTCATCGAGCCCCTTTACGATCGCTTCGCGATTGAGTCGATTGACAACGACAGCATAATCTGCCGATACTGCTATCTGACATCCAAGTGTGTAGTTTGCAGCAGCTTGACTTGTTCCCATTTCGACAAACCCTGGTGTGATCACTACCCTCTTAGCTCCTTCAGGACGGTTAAAATCGCGGAGGACGTCGAGCGCCATTTTTGCACCTGCTGGGTTTGAGTTGTACGCATCGTCAAGAATTGTCAAACCTCCTGAGCGACTTAAAGAGAGGCGATGTTCGACTGGATGTAGCTGCTGTATAGAGCGTTGCAACTGTTTGACGCTGACCCCTAAATCTGATGCTACAATAATTCCAGCCACAAGATTCAACACATTTCCGCCACCCAAAAGAGGCGATTTAAAATCCACAAGTTGGCTGCCAATATTCAAACTAAAGGTGACTCCTGAAGCATTGTAGCTAACATCTTGTGCGCGAAGGTTTGCAGTTGCTTCATCAACCGAGTAGCTGACAATCGGCGATTGCGAGCTAAAATTGTAGTTTCTAATATTCTCAGAATCAACGTTTATCACTCCAAAGCCACTCTTAGGCAATGAGTCAATAAGCTCAAATTTGGTTTTCTGAATATTTTCAATCGACTTGAAGGTCTCAAGATGAGCCTCCCCAACCGATGTTACAATACCAATTTCTGGGTGTACCAAATCGCAAATCTCTTTGATATCACCTCGTTGCTTGGCCCCCATTTCGACGATGAAAATTTGGTGCTGCGGACGAAGCTGCTCACGGATTGTACGCACAACACCTAACAGAGTGTTGAAATTACCAGGCGTAACCAATACGTTATATTTCTCGGTCAACATTCTGTATAGGTAATTTTTAGTGCTGGTCTTTCCGTAACTACCTGTTACTCCGATGATTATTAAGTCACTTCTGGAGTTTATAATTTTACGAGCATCGTTTATATACCACTGAGTAATAGCCTTTTCCACAGGCGTATTCACCAAGTTTGCCAAAAGCACAACCACGTTAGATAGGATAAGCAGCGTCGCTGTAATAAGTGGGAAAAAGCAAAACTCCAAAGAGGTATAAGTCAATCCAACGATAGCTGTTGTTACAAGTAACGAGGTGAATATCAATCGTTTCACACGACTGGTGTATGCAATTTTGACTTTAAACTTTTTGCGAAACTCTAAAACAGCAAAGAGAATAAATGCGATGCTCAATAGAAGAAGGTAGCCATTGGGATTTGGGCGTGGTATAAAATAGATTGAAGAGACACAAACCAAAGCCAGTAGGTATATTTTGCAATTTTGCAATGATGCAACGCTCCCCTTCAGCCATCTAAAATAGCGGCTATAGCGGTAGGAATTTTGCTGAAACATCTGCACATCGTGACGAATTGCGGCCGCTAAAGCAAAATAGAGTGATATTATATATAGGTATACGAACATAGCGCTATTTAATATTTAAGAATTTTTTGACAACAGCATCAAATAGCCCTCTATTCTCCGTGAAAGAGTAGTGGCCGCATCCAATAGCCACAACAACTCCCGCGTCGGGGATTAAACGCTCCATGGTTCTAGCATCTGAGATTGGTGTAGCTGTATCTCGGTCACCCCAAAAGAGCAGTGTGGGAGCCGATATTTTGGGCATAACGTTTTTCAAATCCTCATTTACAACCTTCGAAAGTATCGCTCTCATCATCGGTGAGGCGTTGCTATAATCGGACGAGCCAGATCGTCCGCGTCTCTTTTCAATAATTGCTTGGGCTCGCGCTTTAGGCAAAAATGTTTGACACATTGCGCGCAAAAACTTGAAAGAGTATACCTTAAAATAGTAATTTAAACTACGATGAGGCACAATGCCCGCGGCATCGATCAAAATTATTTTGCTAACCGCGTACTGCGAAGCGTATAGAATCGAAACTCGCCCTCCAAAAGAGTGCCCCGCAAGCGTAGGTTGCTCAATGGACATCTCCTCTACAAATGCATGCAGCATATCAACATAATCTTGGGTGCCCCAAACAGCAGCGGGCTCTGCCGAAGCGCCAAACCCTGGCAGATCGAATGTGTAAACTTTGTATGCGTCAGATAGATAGCCGCGACACGATTCAAAGATCGTATTATCGCAGCCCCAACCGTGTAGCAGGATTATGGCATCCCCCTCTCCGCGCACATCGATATTTACTGGAAGCCCCCTATATTGATATATCATAACTAAATCACCATGTAATATTATTCGGCCGTAAATTTAGTTAAAAAGTTAGATTCTTCCAATTAATTGTAGCTATAGTTTTAGCTGTTTAGGATTTTTTTGGTGCAGGATAGCTCTTATCACCGAGAGAGAATCTAAATTCGAGGCCACCCATCTCCTCCAATCGAGCCTCAATCGAACCCGAGTGAAATAAAATTGCATTCTTCACGATCGATAGACCTAACCCCGTACCTCCCATTTTGCGAGATCTACCCTTGTCAACTCTATAGAAACGCTCGAAAATATACTGCAGGTGCTTCTCTTCGATTCCTATACCGTTATCGCGAAGCGAAAAATAGTACTTTTTATTATCCTCAGCGATGAGATCAATCCAAATATTTCGCCCTCCAGAGTATGCGATGGCGTTGTCAACCAGATTTCGGAATATCGAGTAGAGCAACGAGTGGTTACCATCTATATAAAGATCCTTTGTAATATTGCTCTTAATGGTGATATTTTGCTTCTCGAGCTGCGGAACAACATCATCTTGAACATCTTGTATGAGCGTTGCAAGATTGATCCTCTCCCTTTCGATCATCGAGCTAGCTTCGTCTATACGCGTTATGGTTGACAGATCCATCATCAAATGACGTAGGCGCTCGGCTTGGTCGTAGCTCTTCGTGACAAACTGACGGGTCTGTTCTGGCGTAAGATTTTCGTTATTGAGGATCATCTCCATATAACCCAAAATTGAACATATTGGAGTTTTGAGCTCGTGATTTATATTATTTGTCAATTGTCGCTTAAGTCGTACTTTATCCCGCTCCTCACGGCGAGCTGTTTCGTGCTCTCGATCGCGCTCTTTTGTTGTGATATCGAGGTTGTAATAGAGTTTAGAGGTGATAAAGCCAATAATACTAATCAATATCGAGATTGCAACAGCAACGATTAAAAAGGTATTACTACCACTAAATATGTCGAAAAAAGAGAGTGAATATGAACAAGATGAGCAGATGGTATACTCCCCGATATTGGATATTGAATGAATATATTCGCGATTCTCATCCTCTAAAGATGGCCTAATTACTATATCAACATTCTGCTCTTTAGCCTCATTTATGACCCCCAGTTTCTCTTGAAGCATATCAACACCATTGGAGTTGTAGCTCACACAATCCTCGCAACTAAACACTGTTATTTCGAGCTCGTCGAAACGATCACTATTACGATCATAAAAATCACTTGAAGGGACTCCAGCCTCAATATCATCGCCCATCTGCATGTTTAAAAGTTGCAATCTCGAGCTCAAAAGGCCTATAACCTGGCTCTTCTCACGACTATATTGATACCCAACAAAGCACAAGACAAGCCCCCACAGAAGAATCAGTAGGGCTAAGAAGAGATGACTTTGGCGAGATACCTTACTCGTAGAACCCGTAGCCATACCCTAATCGAGTGGTAATTTTTTTGCCATAAACACCAATTTTCTTGCGTAGACGAGTGATAAATACATCGATGGTACGATCCACAACCACAACCTCGTCATCCCAAACGCGGCTAAGAATATCTTGGCGCGAGAAGATTACATTTCGGTTTTGTAGTAGCAAAGCGAGGATTTCAAACTCCTTTTTGGTCATCGAAATCTCCTCACCATCAATGGTACACTGTTTACGGTTGAGATCCATCGAAAGGGTCTCGAACTCAACCGTGCTATTGTGGACTTCGGCCTTTGAGTATGTGCGACGCAGTACACTTTTCACTCGCGCGATAACTTCACGGGCTACAAATGGCTTAGCGATATAGTCATCAGCTCCAAGGTTTAAACCTGTGATTGTGTCATCTTTGGTATCCTTTGCCGAGCAAAATATGACAGGGATAGCGCTAGTCTCCTCCTTTGAGCGAAGAATTTGCAACAGTTTGTAACCGCCAATCTCCCCCATCATGATATCAAGAATAAGAAGCGAATATGACGCGATATTAAGTTTTAGAGCCTCCTCGGCGCAATAAGCAACGTCAACCTGGTAACCTTCTGACTGTAAATTGAGTTGAAGAATTTCGCAAATCGACTCTTCGTCGTCTACAATGAGGATTTTGTAAGGGTTCATAATTTATATGAGTTTGTAAGAATCTGCTTAATTTTTTGTACAAAATTAGTGCTTTAAAGCAGTTATTGCAACTTTTAACATAAAAAATAACTATTTTGTAACACTAGTATTGCAAAATGACCATATAGCCGCCCAATTAATATTAATATGGACTAAATTCATGTTATTCGAATAATAATACGTATATTGTGCCGTTATTTTAAAACGAAACCACACTTCTGCAAATTAGTTTATGATGAATATTTACCTTCGTATTTCGCATTTTGTCTTGTTAATTCTTGCGGTAGTCTCTATTGAGAGTTGCACCCGAGATATTGCACTAGAGCTCAATACCAGCACCAATACAGATACAGACAATAATAGCAGTGACGATCAGGATACCGACGAGGCGTCAGATCCAAACCTGTGGGTCTCAGCCTATATGGAGAAGTATTACCTTTGGAACGACGAATATGCTACGATAAAATCAGGCTTGAATTTCTCGGCTGAACCAGAAACATTTTTCTACTCGGCTCTCTCCTCAATGCAGACTAACACCGAGGATGGTAAGACATACAACGGCACTCGCTACTACTACTCAACGCTTACAGCAACACTAGATACATCTTCCAAAGCACTAACCACAGCCAATGACTATGGTATAGATATGTTGTATTATACCTACTCTCCAGATGAGACTGCCCTATATTTCATTGTTGCGTCTGTGGCAAACGACTCGCCCGCTGATCTGGCAGGAATCAAACGTGGGCAGTTTATCTCGATGTGCAACGGTAGCGAGATGAAAGATGATGCCACTATTGGTTACTATTACAACATGCTGATGGGCTACACCGATAGCTCCGAAACCGTTACACTCACTATGGGAGAGTATCAATCTGTGAATAATGGCGGTTATACTCTTGGTAACGTGGAGGATATCGTGCTCGCTCCAGCAGCATACGAGCGCAACCCTATCGTCCATACACAGAGCTACAAAAGCCCAGACAATACCAAAAATGTCGCCTACATGGTCTACTCTGAGTTTGACTCAAATGCCGATGATAAATTAATTGAAGCCTTCGAGAACTTTAAAAATGAGGGAGTCAACGAGATGATCATAGACCTCCGATATAATGGTGGTGGCGACATCTACTCCAGCGCCTTAATCGCTAGCGCCGTAGCTGGCTCAAAGTTGGAGGGTGGAGTCTATTGCGAGATGCAATTTAATGAATCTCGCACAGAATCTGGCGATGAAGGGTTCTTTTACATTGGAACCCACCCATCGATCTCAAAATATCAATATATCGTCGATGCATTGAGCGTGTCTCTAGATCTAGATCGACTATATGTTATTGCCACAAACTTCACTGCTTCGGCCAGCGAGTTAATAATCAATGGTCTACGAGGATTAGACTTCGATGTTTTTGTAGTTGGCGACACCACCGAAGGAAAAAATGTTGGTATGGAGGTTGTCTTATCCTCCTACAGCAGCTATTCAAGCTACGATTTTGGCGATTATGAATATGAGTTAGCACCTATAACATTTTATGCGCTAAATGCCGAAGGGTCTTGTGATTATTCAAGTGGAATAGGCCCTGATTTCCCATGTTCAGAGAGTGCAATATTGGCTGATTGGGGTGACAATAGTGGCGATCCACACCTATATGCAACGTTATACCATATATATAATGGGGCGTGGCCAACTGATCGGACAAGTAAGAGCACTGCTGATTGTCCACAAATTATTACAAATAAAAGCATACAACCACACTCTGCGGGGCTTAAGGTTGCTAGATATTAAAACTGATTAAATATACTAAAATTATGAAAAAATTCCTATTACTGTTCGCCATTACAGCCATATCATACATTGGCTGCAGTTCTGATGACGACGATGATGATGATTACACAACAACGACAGATTATGTCCTCACGGTAACCCCTGAAAGTGTCACTGTCGGAGACGACCTAACCCTTAAAATTTCAGGAGATGGCGCTAATGAGCTATTCTGGGTCTCGTATGTCGAGAATGTTGACGACGGAAGCGGAACAAATAAAATTCCATACTTCGAAGATGGAGAAGCGGTATTTTCAACCGAAAATCTTCCTGCTGGCGACTATAAATTCTACTCTAAATGCGCCAAATTGTATGTCAAAACAGAATCTGTTTACGTAACTATTCTTGAGGCTACCGAGTAGTTTAATAGATCAAAATAGAGGGCAACTAACAAAGCTGTAATATCACAGATGTTAGTTGCTTTTTTATGCTATTTCGTCAACGTCAGCAGTCTATAGCTCCACCCCGCCATCTGCTCATTGATATAGCGATGATAGTGATATGGCTCGCCGCTGAAGGCATCTTGGTAATCACCTGCATATATTCCCGTATCGTAATTACAATCAATGGTATACGGCGATAAGTTCATGATTGCAATAACTCTATCCTTGGAGCTCTCCCTTACTAGAATCAATAGGCAATCCTTTGCATTATTGCTAATTGTTGTCCACATTCCACCGCGCTCGCCTGCCGAAAGAGAGTCAAAAGAGTGTTTAATCTCAATAAGCTTTTTGTAATACTCGCTCGTCGAGTTAAAGGTGTAAATATCCTCTGGAATTGAGTCTCGATCGAAGAAGTCGAATGAGTGATCATAGCCAACCTCTTGGCCAGTATAAAGCAGTGGCATTGTATATGGCGCGACAAACGAAAAGAGTCGCATAATCTGAAGAGCATCGCCAAATATCTTGCTTTCAGAGCCTTGCCATGAGTTCTCATCGTGGTTCGATGTAAAAGCCATACGCATAGCCCACGCTGGATAGGTGTGTGAATCACGATACAGATAGTCGCGGATGGCATCGGCGCGTTGACGTCCAGCAGCAACATCCACCATGATGTGGTGCAACTCCCAAGCATAACAGCAGTCAAATGCACGGTCGAAAAGGTTCTGTTGTTCGGCCTCAGCCAGCATAAATATTTCGGGATTTACCTCGTGCAGAGCCTCTGCCACCTCCTGCCAAAAGGCTATCGGAACCAACATTGCCATATCGCAACGGAAACCATCAACACCTCGCGCAACCCAAAATTTCATTGCATCGATCTGCCCCTGCCACACATCGTGGTTGGCATAATTGAGTTTTGCAGTGTCGCTCCAGTCCCACGGCACAAGTGGCGCACCCTGCTCATCACGCTCATACCACTCGGCAGGCTTCTCCGTTACCCAACGGGCATCACGAGCCGTATGGTTGGCCACCCAATCTAAAATAACATGCATCTCGAGGCGGTGTGCCTCTGCTAGAAACTCATCGAAATCGGCCAACGTGCCCATCTCTGGATTAATATCGCAATAATCTTTTATCGAGTAATATGAGCCTAGCCCCCCTTTACGATCTTCGCCTCCAATTGGGTATATTGGCATCAACCAAATTACGTCCATACCTAAATCGCGCAAGAATTGAAGCCTTTGCGTAGCTGCTGTGAGTGTTCCTTCGGAGGTCAATTGGCGAACGTTCATCTCATATAGTACCGCCCCATAGCTCCATTGTGGATGTATCATTATCTTAGAATCTATTTAACTTTAATAGGTTACAAATTTAAATAAAAAAAACCAATATTTTTGCCATAGCTGCATATAAATTAGTTTTTTTTACGTAATTTTGCACTTCGTGAGTATCATAACAAGGCAGGATGAAGATTTTTAAGAACATATCTCTTTGGTGGCGAATGGTTAACCGTCGTCGAAGGATCACCGTATACAACTCTGCGAATGGCAAAGAGTGGCGCACCCATATCTCACCCGTTAGGGGGATCATGGTGATGATCGCTTTTGTTGTGTCTCTATTTCTTTCGATGCTTATTCTGGTCGGATACACCTCTATCCTTGAGATTTTGCCAGCCTATCGCACTGCATCGGATCGCTCGCGCGACCGTCTGATAGACAATATCATTCGCATAGATTCAATGGAGCGTGTAATCAATGACATTATCATCTACAACGAAAATGTTGGGCTGATAATGGAGGGTAAAACCCCCGTCGTACGCACAATGCTCACCAGCGACACGGTAAAGCAAAACCGTATATTTACGCCAATTAATGCAGCAGACTTGGCGCTTCGAGCACAGATGGAGGGCGATGGCATCTATAGCCTTAACGCTGCCATGGTTGAATCTAAGAGCAACAACAACAGTATCAACTTCACGGCTCCAATCGAAGGTATCATAACTGAGCGATTCGACCTACGTGAGGGTCGTTATGCTATGCGTATAGCTGCAACTTCTGAGGCTCGAATTATGGCCGTAGAAGAGGGTATCGTTATGCTATCTATGTGGAGCCCCGAAAGTGGCAATATGGTTCAGATATTACACCCCAATAATATAATTTCGATCTATAAAAATATGTCTCAAACGCTTGTCACCAAGGGTGAATCCGTAAAGCGAGGCGAGATAATAGGCTACAATAGCAAAGCCATCGATAACGCATCGGAGCAGCTATTCGAGTTCGAAATATGGAGCGAAGGAAAACCAACAAACCCCGAGCGCTATATAATTTTTTAGGCGCTATGGAGCTACAAACTATGAGACAAAAAATTGCAATACTTGGATCGACTGGTTCGATAGGTATACAAACACTTGATATAATCCGCGAGAACCCCGAACTCTTCGAGGTTACTACACTTACGGCCAACTACTCATGGCAAAAGCTTGTTGAGCAGGCTATTGAGTTCGACGTAGACTCAATTGTAATCAGTTGCGAGGCCTACTATGAAAAGTGCGTTGAAGCTCTTGCGGCCTACCCTATCAAGGTCTACACTGGTAGCAACTCACTTTCTCAAATTGTGCAGAGTAGTGATGTTGACACGGTTGTAAATGCACTGGTAGGATATGCTGGATTGCACCCAACCGTAGCAGCTATTGAGGCTGGTAAAAAAGTTGCATTGGCAAATAAAGAGTCGCTAGTTGTAGGCGGCGAATATGTTATGCAACTGTCTGCCTCTAAGAATGTTCCGATACTTCCGATTGACTCCGAGCACTCCGCGATTTTTCAGTGTCTAATTGGAGAGTGCTCACCCACACGACGTTTGATTCTCACCTGCAGTGGTGGATCGTTTCGCGATCTAAAGCGCGAGGAGCTAGCCAATGTCACCGTTGAGCAGGCACTCAAACACCCACAATGGGATATGGGCGCCAAGATTACTATCGACTCATCAACTCTGGTAAATAAGGGCTTCGAAGTGATTGAAGCGCATTGGCTATTTGGAATTGAGCCCTCAAAAATAGATGTAATTCAGCACCCTCAATCGATCATCCACTCGATGGTTGAGTTCGAAGATGGAGCGATCAAGGCACAACTAGGCACACCCGATATGCGTATGCCCATCAGTCTTGCGCTAATGTTTCCGCAGCGCGCATCACGCCCATCGGAGCAGTTTAACTTCTTGGAGAATCCTACATTGACCTTCGAAGCTGTAGACCGAATTAAATACCCTGCACTCGACATCGCCTACGACGCTCTGGCCCGTCGAGGCACAGCGGCCTGCACGATGAATGGCGCCAACGAGATCGCTGTAGCGGCATTTTTGGCTAAACAGTGCAGCTATCTCGATATCGTACGCACAATCGAGTACGCCATGACTAAAGCCGATTTTTCACTCACGCCATCACTCGACGTCTATGCCGCGGCCAACGAAGAGTCGCGTATATTAGCAAAACAATTCTTAAAGATATAAAATTATAACTATGGATATCCTAATCAAAGCAGTTCAATTTTTCCTATGCTTCACAATTCTTGTGGGCATTCACGAATTTGGCCACTTCATCATGGCTCGCATCTTCAAAATTAGAGTCGAGAAGTTCTACATCTTTTTTGACCCTTGGTTCTCACTCTTCAAGTGGAAAAAGGGCGACACAGAGTATGGTGTCGGTTGGTTACCGCTGGGTGGCTACGTCAAGATTGCAGGTATGATCGACGAAAGTATGGATAAAGAGCAGATGGCACAACCCGTCCAAGAGGATGAATTTCGCGCAAAGCCAGCATGGCAGCGACTACTAGTGATGATCGCGGGTGTGGTTATGAATGTAATCCTGGCAATCGTTATATATATAGGTATCAGCTACACATGGGGAGATAGCTACTTCTCGAATAGTGAGGCTAAATGGGGATATAGCTTCAATGAATCTGCAGAGAAGTTTGGCCTTCGTGATGGCGATATGCTCATATCGCTCGATGGCGATCCAATTGACAATATCGCAGAGGTGATCCCTGCCCTACTTATTACCGATCAGGACCATACGCTTAAGGTTGGTCGAGATGGCCAAGAGCTAGATGTGACCCTGTTGCTCAGCGACTTAGTTGAGATGCGTCAAGCGGGCGGCCATGTAGATTTCTTCTCTCCGATACTACCATTTATCGTAGATAGCACAATCAATGATGCCGCATCGACACTACTTCTAAAGGGAGACCAGATTGTTGGCCTTAACGATGCTGCGGAGGTTAACTTCAACAACTACAGTAATTTACTAGCCCAATACAAGGGCCAAGAGGTTGAACTATCTGTGATTCGCGCAGATTCACTTATCTCCGTGGCAATACCCGTCAATGAAGAGGGTAAAATTGGGGTAAGCGTTGCTATGCCCTTCACCCTTAGCACAAAAAAGTATACATTGATCGAGTCTATCCCAGCAGGATTCCGCAAAGCTGGAAACATGGCTTCATCCTACTGGAACCAACTTAAATTGATGGTAAAACCCGAGACCAAACTATATAAAGAGGTTGGTGGATTCATCGCAATTGGAAATATATTTGCATCGGATTGGAACTGGATGGATTTCTGGCTTAAGACAGCTCTACTATCAATTATGTTGGCAATAATGAACATTTTACCCATTCCAGGTCTCGATGGTGGTCACACGCTATTCACACTATGGGAGATCATTACGGGTCGTAAACCTGGCGATAAATTCTTAGAGGGTGCACAGACTGTTGGTATGCTTCTACTTATCGCTCTGCTTATCTATGCAAATGGTAGCGACATTGTTAGACTCTTTAAATAGCATTTCAACCAATGGCAAAGGTTAAAAAGGCATATTTCTGTAGCAATTGTGGTAACGAGGCGCCCAAATGGTTGGGGCGCTGCCCAGCCTGCGGTGAATGGAATACATTCACCGAGGAGATAATCGCAAAGGAGCCTAGCTCAATTGCAGGAAAGATGGTCAATCTACCAACATCTAAACCTCTCAGAGTTAGTGAAATATCAGAATATAACCACAAGCGCATTGATATCGGAAATAGCGAAATCAATCGCGTCCTAGGAGGTGGTTTAGTGCCAGGGTCGTTAATTTTGCTCGGCGGTGAGCCTGGAATTGGTAAGTCTACCCTATCTCTTCAGTTAGCGCTGAGCAACAACGGCTTAAAAACTCTTTATGTCTCTGGCGAGGAGTCGGCGGAGCAGATTAAAATGCGCGCCAATAGGATTGGTGTAGGCAATGAAGAGTGCTTAATATATACCGAGACTCTGCTCGAGAATATTGTTGCGCAGATAGACCAGATCGCACCAGACCTAGTCATCATAGACTCTATACAGACGATTTACACCAATATGATTGAGTCGTCGGCTGGAAGTGTATCTCAAATTCGCGAGTGCGCGGCAACACTCCTAAAGTATGCCAAGGGGCGCGAAACCTCAATTGTTATAATTGGGCACATTACAAAGGATGGCACAATTGCTGGTCCAAAAATTTTGGAGCACATCGTCGACGTTGTGCTTCAGTTTGAGGGAGATGGCAATAATATATATAGAATCCTTCGAGGCATCAAAAACCGATTTGGAGCGACATTTGAAATTGGAGTTTTCGAGATGATCGATTCGGGATTGCGCGAAGTGGACAACCCATCAGAAATATTGCTATCGCACTACGACACACCCCTAAGCGGTATTGCTGTAGGTGCTGCAGTTGACGGTATTCGCCCATATCTAATTGAAGTTCAGGCGCTTGTTACAGGCTCTGCATATGGCACTCCTCAGCGCAACACCACTGGTCTTGATGGAAAACGAATGAATATGTTGCTTGCAATTATAGAAAAACGCGTTGGTCTCAAAATGTTCCAGAAGGATCTATTCTTAAACTTTGCTGGAGGATTCAAAGTATCTGATACTGGCCTCGACTTGGCCATTATTGCTGCCGTTATATCATCATACTACGACCACCCAATACTTGATGGCGTCTGTTGTGCAGGCGAGGTAGGTCTATCTGGCGAGGTACGCCCAGCACCACGCACCGAACAGCGCATAAGTGAAGCTGCTCGATTGGGCTTCAAGCGTATAATCGTCTCAGCCTATACGGCTAAAGGGGCCAAACGAGCAAAAGGGATAGAGATAATCGAGATACAAAGCATCGATCAACTGCCCCGATACATCCTTGGGGCAGAATAGATATTTTACTTCAACACTCTTATCTAATTCTATCGAGTGATTTAATCAACATCTCATCTTTGAAAATCGCCTTTAGGGCTAAAAAGTCAAAAACCATAGATACGATAGGTAGTGCGCAAACAATACGAAGCGAAGAGTCGCCACCTGCAGCGCCACCAAAAGTTCTGTTTCCCAAGTAGTAGTAGACTCCAACAATGGCCAAAACGCCTAGAGCTAAGACAATTTGAACAACGCAAAGACGCACCTGCAACATTCGTTTTTTGAATAAGAAGATGTTTGCAAATGGCAGCAATGCAGCCAAAATGGCAACAATAATCAGATGTGGCAGACGATACATAAGCTCTCCATCGAAGCTCTCCAGCCCCATTGCCGACATTGTGTAGATGTTGCCATCTCCTGAAAATGAGGCAAATGGAGAGAGCGTGAAAACTACCATAAGTGCTGTTGCAGCCAATAAATAGAGTGTTTGAATACGTTGTAGCATATAATTTATTTTATAGTTTTATCAATTAAATATCTATTTCTATCGCTTGAGTTACGATTTATGAGCTCTCCGATGAATCCAGCCAAGAAGAGTTGCACGCCTAACACTATACACAGAATTGAAATATAAAAAAGCGGCTGATCAGTCACTGCTCTAAGTGGCAGTGAGTTTGCCTGCTTGTATAGTTTGTCAATAATAACCCAAACGGTTGTAAAGCCTCCTACAAAAAACATGATGGTACCCAATCCACCAAAGAAATACATCGGAGAGCGGCCAAAATGAGACATAAAAGTTACAGTAATAAGATCTAAGTAACCTTTTACCATACGCTCAATGCCAAACTTCGACTCTCCATATTTACGTGGATGGTGCTCAACAACCTTCTCGCCAATTCGCTTAAAACCAGCATTTTTAGCTAATATTGGGATGTAACGATGCATCTCTCCATAAACTTCAATAGCTTTGATAACCTTACGGCGATATGCTTTGAGGCCGCAGTTGAAGTCATTGAGTTTAATACCCGAAAATAGTCGAGCGGTCATATTGAAAAATTTGCTTGGCAAACGCTTGCCAAGCGGATCGTGCCTCTTCTGTTTCCAGCCCGAAACGACATCGTATCCCTCCTCCAAGATCATACGTCTTAGCTCTGGAATCTCGTCGGGCGAGTCCTGCAGGTCGGCATCCATTGTAATAACGACCTGTCCTTCGGCTGCAGCGAAACCACAAAAAAGGGCTGCAGATTTACCGTAGTTACGCGCAAAATTAATCGCTCTTATTGCGGGGTACTTTTCGCTCAACTGCTCAATCACGCCCCACGACGAGTCAGACGAGCCGTCGTCTATAAAAATCAACTCGTACGACAATGAGTGAGCTGCCGCTACCTTGTCGACCCAAGATGTTAGTTCGGGAAGCGACTCCTCCTCATTATATAGAGGTACAACAACCGATATATCAACTCTACTGCTCATCTTTTTTTTCAAAAATCTCTGGTTTACGCGAAATAAAACCTGCAAGTATCAATCCAGCAAGAAGTCCAGCAAAAGCATACTGTATAACTGTAGAGAATAGAGTCGAGAAGATCGAGACCTGAGGCTGCGATCTAACTTGGTCGATAAGCAATTCGACCATGTTTGCGCTCGTAGCATCAATTGGTCGTGACTCTGCGGCCGCAACCATAACCGAGATTAGCCCCTCGATATAGTTGTCGTATCCAACAATTGAGTTAATATACACATAGTATAAGCAGGATACAGGTATCGCAGCTAATATCGAGAGTAGCATCATGTAGTTAACGCCCTGTCCAAATGAGTATCCAAGTGCTGGATCCATTGAATCTGCACGTCTTTTCGTAGCTCTGTAGAGGATTGCAAAAAACAATGTAGCAAATAGGAACCACTCTAGCAGCATCCAACCAGCATACTCCAATGCCCCATTAATAACTAATGATTGTTCGAAAATCTTCGAAGCGCCCATCACAACACCAAGCATTAAGCCATACTTGGCAGCCTCATTCCAAAATGATTTATCACTACTCATAATACTATTATATTAACTCTTTTGCACCTTGACGAATAATCTCGGCCTGCCCATTCTCCAACTCTACAACTGTTGTCGGTATAGCCAAACCATAACCACCATCAATAACCATTGCAACCTTATCACCCAAACTCTCATGGATTAGATCGGGATCGGTTGTATACTCCTCTTCATTATCGATACTTTTCACCGACGCGGTAACTATTGGAGCGCCCAATCGAGCCACGATGGCTGCGGTAATATCGTTGTCAGCAATACGTACACCTATGCTCTTACGCTTTCCGATTGCCTTTTCGGGGATGCGTTGCGATGCCTTCAAAATAAAAGTTATTGCACCAGGAAGATTGCGCTTCAGAATCTTAAAATCTGCGTTGTCAACCCTGCAATACTCTGCAATTTGGCTAATCGTCGAACACTGAATTGAGAACTCATCCAGATTTTTGCCACACAACTCTTTTAATCTTTCAATACCTTTAGGTGATTGAATCGATGCCCCAAAAGCATACACACTATCAGTAGGATAGATAACTACCCCACCGCCATCCAAGGCGTCACAGATCCGTGACAACTCCTTTTCAGAAGTGTTTTTACTATAGAGTTTAACGATCATTGCTAAGGCAAAGTTAACAAATTTATTTTATTTTGAGCCGATTCAACTCATTTATATACGCCTTTGCATTGATATTGTGCTCCGAAAGACTCTTTGCGAAGCTGTGATAACCATCAAAAGTGGGTCTGGCACAGAAATATAGGTATGAGTGCTTCTCGGGGGAGAGAGCTGCATCGATTGCTGCAATGCTTGGCATCGAGATGGGCGATGGGGGCAACCCCTTATATTTATATGTATTGTATGGTGAATCATACTCCAGATGCTTGTACAGCACTCTTTTGAGTGTAAAATCACCAACTGCATACTTAACGGTAGGGTCGGCTTGAAGTGGCATTCCTATTCTAAGTCGATTGACATATACACCTGCCACGCGAGCCATTTCGTCGGTCTGCTTTGTCTCTTCATATATAATAGACGCCAAGGTTAACACCTCCAATTGGCTTAGATTTAGCTCTTTAGCCTTCGTCAAACGCTCTTCGGTCCAGAATTTGTTATATTCACCATTGATTCTCTCCACAAACTTTTTTGACGATGTATTCCAATAAAATTGATATGTATTTGGGATAAACATCGAAAATATCGTCGTTGAGTCAAATCCATATTTTGAGCAAACCTTATCGTTTTGCAGATAATTAAGAAGGTCCAAAGAGTCGATATCTAGTTGCGAACTAACTCGACCAGCCAAATCAGGAAGAGTTCGAATATTGTTAAAGGTGACATTTACGGGCAACTGCTCGCCAAGTTTTAACATGCGCACAATACGAATAACGCTTAAATTTGGCTCGAATTGATACCGTCCAGCTTTAATTGTTGAATTTAAATTTAATCTTTTTGCATAAAATTTAAAGGCCCAATCATGGCTAATATTTGGCAGAATCTGCTCTTCAATTGAGCTCCACTCATTGGAGTCAACCTCCTCACTACTAACCGAGACATAGAAAGTTTCCGCCACTGCACTACCTAGAAACTGGCCTCGACACCATAGCAAAAACGCCCCTGCTAAGATGATCAAAACTATAGCAACTCTAAAAAAACTCTTGTTCATAATTTGTAGATTCAAATAATTTTTATACTTTTGTGACGGGTAAGTCTTATACGACCAGCTCCTACAACTCCCCCAGGTGAGTGATCAAGCAAGGGTAAGTGGTCGAGCGGTGCGATATAAGTAGCTTACCCTTTTTTTGTGCCTATATGTCAACCTTAGAATATAATTTTAACTCCAGCAGTGACAGTTACTCCGTAACCTCGGTATAGTGGCCATGGGAACAGATCCTCATTTAGAAGGTTGTCACCCTCAATAAAGAATGAGAAGGTGTCACTTGCGCACCAATCTGCATATAGACTAAAGTCGACTACGCTTGGCGGTGTTGTTGTTGTGGCTGTAGGAGAGTTACTGTCGGGTGTCGAATAGATCAATATTGAATAGTTTCGCTCGCCAATGAAATGAGCTTTAGCCCCAACCCCTAAATTCCTAACTCGATATTCTGCACCTAATGTCGCTTCGAAATTTGGCTGCGAGTTGACATACGATGTAGATTGATACTCATTGTAGAGGTAGTAGTGAGCATCAAAATCTATTGACAATGTGTTTGTTGGCTTAAAATTCATATCGAAGTTGAACGATATTGTATCTAATTGATCTTGGTCAAGATCAAAATAGCTATAATGATCATCATCATCGTTGATTACGCACAAGCCCCAGAAGAGACTATTCTGAGCCATCTTGTAACCTGCGCTTAACTTATAGGCAAACATCGACGAAAAGAGTTGTCCCTGCAATCCAGCTGCAAGATTATACTCGACACTGCTCTGCGCGACACTACCCTCTTTGACGTATGGATTTAGCTGCAAAAGGTGAGAAAAATTATTCTGAGTAACACGACCGCCCGTCTCAACAAATGGAGAGATTGATCTCGACAATGCATGCTTTATCGCAATTTTAGGGATAAAATAGTGGTTAGGGGTCGATGAAATATCGCTATTATCCATATTATATAGCAGACCAGCCGACAACTGCCAATTCGAAACAATCTTCTCGAGCATTGCGCTAAATGCTATTGTTTGATTGCTATAATAGTCGCCATCATCGATCATCTTGAAATTTGCACCCAAAATAATATTACCTACATCGAAACTCTTTCCAAGGAGAGCCCCAATTTGAATTGTGGCTTCAGAATTAGAGAGATAATCACTAAATAGAGCCCCTCCAGCCTCGACACTAAAGTTATAATTGCTAAGGTCAATAAAATTATCGCCATACTTTATCGATGCTGCAATATTTTGATAATTAATATTTTTAGCGTCTGGATACTCAAATGCATAATTTGCAAAAGTGTTATTGGTGTACGAAACATCTCCTTCGAGCGTACGATCCGCCAAATATACACCACCAGCGATGGTACCACTATTTAGAAGTTGCAAAGCGTTAACTTTATCTCCATATATATTCTCAACATTTGAATAATGGCCTCGATGGTCGATATTTGCCGCAATATAGCCTACACTCGCGTTGTGACTTGATATATACCCATGCAGCAGCGAATTGAGGGGGTAGCCCGCACCAACTTTAAGCTGTGCAATAGATGGACGATTGAACTGCCAGTAGGTCACTGTAGCAGGGTCTATCGGAGTGGTTTGTAGCTGAGTGTCGATCGATACAGGTATTATGCTATACGAAATTTCGGGGTTGATATATGCTGTATCAATAATCGACGCCTCGAGCATAGGCTTTTGAGCCTTTACAACTATCGGCACATACGACTTTGTCACTTCAACCTCACTATTAACTTGTGCCTGTAATGCACTTGTAGACAATATAATAGCGAGCGATATAATTATTAATTTCTTCATGACTTATTGGAGGTTGTTAATTCTATTACGCGCAAGTTCAACGATATTATCACCATCGCCTACATAGCCGTCAATAATACTTTGGTAGGTTGCTCGAGCCTGGAAAGAGTCTCCTCTCGACACATAAATATCTCCTAAAAGAATAAACGAGCGAGCCAAACAATCTAAATGAGGAGTGTCAGTTTTCGAGAAATCCAATATCATCTTCTCTGTCGCGTCTAAATCCCCTGAGTTGAACTGGTTCTCGATAACTATATATAGCGACTCCGCACCTTCTCGCGAGAGTGGATCTTGACTCAACTCTTTGAAGGTCGATAATGCAGATTGCTTCTCACCTCGTGCATATAGGCTCTTCGCATTAGCAAACTTCACTTTTATTAAAAGTTTAGCATCAACCGAAGGTTGACGCATAACGTAGTCCGCCATTTGAGTGATTTGGCGGTTGTCACCCTCCATCACCGTAGCATCAACATATCCAGCCAACGCTTTAGCGCGAATATCTGACTTGAGGCTTAACTCATAAAGCTCCAGGTAGGCCGCCGCCGACTGAGAATATAGCTTTTCGGCATAGGTCAATGACGACAATCGATCATATACTCGTTCCGTATATTGGCTTGATCCTCGCTGAGTTAGCTGAACTAACGTCTCAATAGCGTCACTATTTTGGCCAGTTTTGATATAGCTATCACTCAAATAAAAGAGAGCGTCCACCTCGTAATAACCATGCGGATAGTTCTCTATATAATCTGTAAGTGAGTGAATTGCCTCTTGACTTCGGCCCTCATCATTGAGATATAATCTTTGCGCAGAGGTGAAAGATAGTGAATCTCGCATCATACCATCTAAATCGCCACTATATCCAATAGAGGCTGCATAATCGAAGTAGCCATCGGCATCTCCATCGTTAATATATATCTCACGCACACCCTGCAAAGCATCCTTTGCAATGGATGATTGTGGTGCAGCCTTAATGGCTTTGTCGTAGTATGACAGAGCCATACTCTTATCATTTAAATTTAGGTAAGCAAGACCTAAATCCGAGAGAGCTTGAGCATATTTATCCGACGATGGATACTCCGTGATGAAACGTTTATGCGTATCGACGCCCTTCTCATACTCACTTGCTGCGATATAACTACGACCCAACTCATACATAGAAGCCTCTATATATGAGCCTTTTCCGATAGAAATAACGCTATTGAGTCGATCTATTTTAGAACGATAATCGCCAATAACACCATCAATAATAGCTGTCTGATAAAATGCATAATAGCGAGGATCAAAAGTGGACCATGTAGCGTGTTTATACATCGCTTTTGCCTCGGCAAACTCACGTTTTGAGTAGAAAATGTCGCCCTTACGGTTGTAAGCATCAGCGCGATAGAAAGTATCCTTCGGCGTCGACTCAATAAAACGTTGGTAGTACCCCAAAGCCTCGGTATCGTTATCTAACATATATTTAACATAAGCCAAATTGTAGAGCGCCATGGTGTAGTTTGCATCGGTATTAGGGGCGGTAATTATATAAGCGGTATAATCCTTATCAGCCTGTTGATAATCGCCATTTGCGTAGTTGATCTCACCTAAGTAGAAGCGTGCAATAGAACTATATTTTGGTGAAATGCTCACAGCTAACGACTCTTCAATTTGCGCTATAGCACTCTGAAGATCCCCCTTATTATAACTATCCAGACCTCGATAAAGCGATATGCGCTGCAGCGCCAAACGAATATCTGCATCTGGATTCTTAAGTTCTTTTATTGATTGATATGCGGCATCGTAATTACGTGAGTTATAGTATGATGCCACTAGTAGTTCTTTGATCTGATTGTATCTATCGCCCTGCTCGGGGTAGCGGTTGAGATATCGAGTGAGGGTATTTATTGTCTCATTAAAACGATCATCGCCCAACTCATACTGTAATTTAGCGTAGTTGAATAGGGCCGCCTCAGCTATCTCTGTGTCAAAATTTTCATTTGAGGCCAACGCAAATGATTTTGAGGCCGATAGTTTATCATTTAATTGCAAGTAACAGTCAGCCAGGTGATATGAGGCATTTTGCGTCAAGGCATCATCGGCGCCACATACACTGCGCAGATAGTCGACAGCTTCGACATGGCGCACTTGACGATATAAAGAGAAGCCCATCATGTAACTCTCTTCGCGGCCAAAAAGACCACCCAAGGCGCGATATTGATTGAGGTATGATATTGATTTAGAGTAACTCTCCAACTTAAACGCAGCCTCAGCCATGGTACGAACTAGCTCCTGCTGACGCTCGGGTGTAGCTGTTTTATATATCGCCTCTCCATCATTGAGAACACGAAAATAGTTTCCGTCATTGAAATCTAGCTGAAGAAGGTAGAACGGCGCCACAGCCCCGTATGCATCACTTTTTAAGAGCTCGGTAAACCCACTACGAGCAGCATCATTATCACCTTCAATATACTCCATGTAGGAGATATAGTATTGTGCATGATGATACACATCACTCTTAGCTTTAATATTTTTAAAGAACTCTTTAGCTTCCGAGTAATCTCCATCTACAAACGAGATGTAGCCCATACGCATATCATACTCTTCGCTCTCGGCGAGCGTAAGTGGAGCATAATTAACCTGTTCAAAGAGCACTTTTGCTTGATCAAATTGCTCTTCAGAGCAGAGCAACATAGCCTTGGCAAAGTATATTTTATTGAGGTAAGCCGAGCTAGGATATTGCGCCTCGAAATTGGTCATATATTGCTCAGCAAATGGATCGTCAAGCTCAATAGCACACATCGCAAGGTAGAAATCAATATCCTCAGCATCTGCAGAGTTACCCATCTCTACATGATCTTTAGCTTTAAGTAGACTCAGGCGAGCATCTATCCACCGCCCATCGTTATATAGCTCTATTCCTTGTTTTAAAAATTGAGGCGTAGATGCCTCTACCACGCCTGGTAGCGTGATGAGAAGTGCTATTATTGTTAATTTTAATATCCGCATATGTAGTCAATAAATACTCATGCAAAGATATAAAAAAAATCGAATATTAGCTACATAGTTTACAATATTACAAATCAACGGTTGCTGAAATACGCTTATACGCCGATATGGAGAGTAAATAATTAAATTCCGACCATATCGAATTGGTATAAAGCTGCAGCCAACTGATCTGCGCCTGCATCACATCGAGTATCGTAGTCAGCCCCTCGCTATATGAGAATGTGCTTATCTCCAGGTTTTCACCGCCGACCTCTAGCGCGTGTCGGGCTGCATCGAGCTGCGCGCGACTATCCACAATTTTTGCCCACATACTACTCTCCTCTAGCCGAATGTCATCAATTAGAGCAAGTGTCGAAAACTCACTGCTTTGGCGCAAGGCTCGCGAAGCATTAACTGCTCTTTTTCGCTCCGAAAAGTGGAATAGAGGAGCCGAAAGTTTCACAAACAGCGAACCATTCATTACAGTTGAACCGTTGATATTCGGGGTATTTGGCTGCCAGCTTCCCACCACACCAACACTCACCGTCGGATTGTATGCCGATCGCGTTATTGCAATGGTGCAATCTGCCTGATCAACAGAGAGTTCCGAAGCTATAAAATCAGGTCTTCGCATCAGTAATTCATCTATCGTAGAGCGAGACGGAAGCTCCACCGCATCGACATTCACGGAGTCCTGCAGCACCAGAGCATCAGCCTCATAACCACGAAGAATATTGAATTCATGAAGCGCAATAGCGTAATCTTCATCCAACGCAATCTGCTCATAAAGGGCCTCACTTAAGCGTGTCTCGATCATCAAAAGATCGCTTTTCGAGATATACCCTTCACTATATCGCAGTTGCACGACCTCTTTGAGCGAGCTAACAATGTCGACGTATTGCGCAACTGCATCGCGATAGCTCCTCATAGCTTGCAGATTATAAAATTTATAATCTGCATTGTAACAGACATCTAGCAAATTATATGCAGCATCCATCTCGGCTACAGTTACCCCCAACTCTGTTTTTCGCACTTCGGCTCTGATCCCACCTCCATTATATACGGTCTGGCTCAGCTGCGGCTGCAGCGAAAAGTTCCACTCCTCTTGCCCTTCGATATTGCGAAATTGTTGTGAAAAATCACCTGATAATGTTACTGTTGGAAGATAATTTGTACGTTTAACAGCATTGGTTTCAAGTGCATAATCGATTGCTGCTGACGACTTTTTTAACGTATAACTATATTCAACCACGCTCCGACGATATGTATCAACATCAATCTGTGCGAAGAGCGAAAAGGGAAAAAGTACAACCAGTAATGATGAAATTTTCATATCTACTTAACGTATTTAATATTATAAAACAGCGAATATACAATTGGTAAGACGAAGACAGTCAGCAATGTAGCTACCAGCAAGCCGCCCATTATAGTTGCAGCCATCGCTCCAAAAAGCGAATCGAAAAGCAGAGGCATCATTCCTAGAATTGTGGTTCCCGAGGCCATTACAACGGGCACTACCCTGCTTCTGGTCGCTTCGACTACAGCCTGAAATGGCTGAGTGCCAGCAGCTCTAAGTTCAGAAATCTGAGATATCAAGACTACTCCATTTTTCACATTCATGCCGATTAGACCAAGCAGGCCTAAAAGAGCAAAGAAGTTGAATATCTTGCCCGTAACAACTAGTCCAAAAACAACTCCAATAAAAATTAGAGGAATCATCAAAAGGATCATGATTGGATCTCGATAATTTCCAAAAAGGAGCAACAGCGTAATGAATATTAACACCATTGTCAATGGAAAATATTTAGCTAAAGCGTCGTTAGATTCGCGCTGACTCTCAACCTCACCGAACATTTTAAGTGAATAGCCTTGAGGTACTATAATAGAGTTTGTTATCTCATCGTCTAAAGCGCTAAATAGTGCTGCCGTATTTACCCCTCTCGCAGGATCACACTGCGCCTTGATTACTCGCTGGCGATTATATCTTTTGATCACACCAGGTCGATAATCAAAATTAAAATCAGTTGAGACCTGCTCCACAGAGTATACCCCGCCGCTTGGTGAAAATAGAGGTAACGATTGCATGTTTGTAAGATTATAATTGTAAATATTTGCATCTTTGAGTAAAATACTCATAATCTGATCACCCTCACGATACTCCCCCACACGATAGCCATCCGTTGCAACGGTTAATCCACTCGCAAGATCGCTGCGCGAAATCCCTACACTCTGACCTCTTAGTTGCGAATATTGGGGCTGCCATGTAGGTATCCGATTCCCCCAACTATTGCGAACATTGGTGGCATCACTGTTTGCCCACATAATCGCCTCAGCCTCATGGGCTAAACGCAACAGCGTATCGACATTCTTACCCACAAAGCCAAACTCTATCGCAGCATCGGGAACAGGCGAGAGTTTAAACAGCGACGAGCGCAACCAAATATCTGGATACGAGGCGCGTACATACTCATCGAAACGCTCCTCTACTTCGGCAGCTTGCCTCTTGTCGTAGAGTTCAACGAGAATATTGCCAAAGTTTGGCATAAGCGCCTCGGAGCTACTAGCCAAGTAGTATCGCGGAGGGGTTCCACCAACTGTCATCGAGACGTTTTTAACCTCTGGCTGCGCCATCAGCCACCTCTCTATCTCGACCATTTCGCCCTCGGCAGTGCGTATATTATAGCCCTCTGGCAGAATAACATCGGCTCTAAAATATGGTTTATCCAGCGATGGAAAGAAATTCTGAGGAAGCAACCCCATAATAAACAGAGAGAAAATGAACAGTAAAATCGCGCCCGCAGCAACTAAAATACGATGGCGAAGAAGTGATAAAAGCACTCTGTCAAAAAGACGATAAAATGCTGAATTATAAGGGTCTCGCGTATCGACATTAGACGAAAGCAGAAGATCGCCAAACAGAGGTGTTTGCGTCAATGCCAACCCCCAACTGAGTAACAATGAGATAGATAACACAACAAATAGAGGCTTAACGATCTCAGCTACCGACGAGGGCGCTAAATATAGAGGCAAAAACGAAAATATCGCAATTAACGTGGCTCCCAATAGATTCCATTTGGGCTGATCTGCACCAACGATAACTGCATCTCGACGCTTAACACCTCTCAACATTGAGTTTTGCGCATTGTCAGTCACCACAATAGCATTATCCACAAGCATACCCATGGCGATAATGAAACCCGCTAGCGAAGTTCGATTCAGACCCTCACTAACAAACTGCATTATCAATAGTGTTCCACCAATCGAAAATAGTAGCGACGAGCCAATCAACAACCCCGCCCTGAGCCCCATCACCACCATGATCACTAAAATCACAATCGAGACCGATGCCACGAGGTTTAATAAAAAGGTATTGGTCGCCTCTGCAGCAATCTTGTTTTCGGGATACAAAATCTCTAAATTAATGCCTAAAGGCATCTGTGATACCAATTCAGTGGTTATCTGTTCAACTTGACGCCCCGTCTTAACCACATCCTTGTCACCTTCGGTCGAGACTCCAATACCAATAGCACGCTTGCCATTAACTCGCATAATAGAGGTTGGAGGAGAGGTGTATGCACGTTCGATCTTCGCGATATCACCTAATCGAAAGTTCTTTCCAGATTGCGAGACAATAAGTTGATTTTCAATATCATCTAAAGATTGATAGCTTCCGCTCTCAAGGATCGTAAGTTCCAATTCACCAACCTGTTTCGTTCCACTGTTAACGATACTATTTTGGCGGCTTATGGTCGAAATAATCTGCGAGGGCAGAATCGAAAAATTGGCTAAAGTCGAGAGTGAAACATAAAGATTAATTACAGGTGTCTGCTCGGCGTAGAGAAATACTTTCTGCACGCCATCAACTGTAACTATCTGTGTCTTTAGCCGTTGCGCCCAATCTCGAAGCTCTGTAAAGGATATCCCATCATCAGCCGATAGCGCGTAATAGATTCCATACACATCGCCAAAATCATCGCTCACAATAACCCCCGAGGCACCTGCAGGCAACCGCCTCTCGACATCGCTACATTTTCGACGAAGTTCGTCCCATAATTGGGGGATCTCAGCTGGCGAGGTTGCAGGATCGAGCTCAACCAAAATTTGCGACATACCATACGTGGACTCTGACGTTACTTTGTAGATTCCGCGCATTGATTGAATTTCACGCTCCAATGGCTCCGTTACAAATTGCTCTACCTCATGAGGCGTAGCCCCTGGATATAAACAACTTACCGCCGCACTCTTAATAATAAATGTTGAGTCCTCTTTTTTGCCTAAGTTGACAAAGCCCATGACCCCTCCCACCAAAAAGAGCATTAGTAAAAACCACGTAAGGTTCTTATTTTTAATTGAATATGCAGGTATCGACATAGCTCCACTAGATTAACTTTACCTTCGTTCCATCTTGCAGCTGGTATACCCCAGCTACAACTACCCTCTCTCCACTCTCAACTCCGCTGAGAACGATGACTCGATTGGTTGAATAGAGCTCTCCGAGATCAACCTCTCGGCGCTCTACACGGTCATCAGCATTGATGATCCAAACATATGTCCCACCTTGCGCAGGTGCATATATTGCAGAAAGAGGTAGCGAAATCGCACCCCTATCTGGATCTTCGCTCTGCACGGTAATCGTGCATGAAAAACCAGGTGCTATGGGATATTTAGCAGGTGAAATATTTTCTAATTGTAGTTTGACGGGGAAACCAGCGGCATCGGATGTGGTAACGGCATAGTCAGACAACCTTGCCGTGAATGTGACATCTCGATAGTTATCAAATCTCACCGAGAATAGTGTTGATGGTGATGCAATTGTCGCTAAGGAGCTCTCAGGAATTGTAAATTCAACATATGATGTCAATGGCTCAACAATTCGCAAGATCGCCTGTCCACTTTGCACCCTCTCGTAAGTGTCGACATATACACGCTCAACAACAGCCGCGAAGGGGGCGCGCAACGAAGTTTGATTCAGAATCTCTTTAGAATTTTCATAGGTTGACTTGGCGCGAGCATAGGATGACACCGCCTCCTCATACTCTTGTCGCGACACCGCCTCCCTCTCTAGCAACCTCTCTGTGCGATTCAGTCGAGATGAAGCTTGTTCGAACGACGATCGATCCGCCGCTACTGTAAGTTCAAAATCTCTAGGGTCGAGTTCTGCTAGCAACTCTCCCTTTCTAATGCTCTGTCCCGTTGATACAGGCACGTCGAGAATCTGTCCCGAAACCTTAAAAGCCAGATTGACAGCATTATCGGGGGTTGCCATACCCACAAAATCTTTGTCGATGTACTCCGCCCTTTGAGCAATAGTGCTCTTAACAGGGCGCACAGCACTGCTCTTCGTGGAGGTTCGCCCACACGAAAAGAGGAAAAATAGTAGTAAAATAGTAGATAGTTGCCTCATGCGAAAGTTGATTTTTGACTTTGAACTCAACTTTCATACCAAAGGGATTTTGGCACTGACTCGCCGTGCACAAAAAAACGCCGAGATATCATCCCAAAGGGGAAAATATCTCGGCGTAATTTAGAATCTGTTACGCTTATTTCGTCAATTATTGCGCATAAAATAGTTGTGGCGCTGCGATAGGTTTCTCCTTCTCCTCGCCCGCTTCACGGATCATCACTGTACCATTGTCCCAGCATGATGGCCAACCACCAATGATGTGGCTCAACCAAACGATCTTGATGGGATGAAGTCCTTTTGCCAAGGCTACTGAGCGCGAATTACGAGAGAAACGCTTAACTTCATTATCGTTGCTAATCAACAATTTACCGTCAATCCAAAACTCATTATTGTTTGTCCAGAAGTAGTAAACGCCATCGCTTGGGATGTCAATATATCCCTCTGCAACATTCGCAATATGGTTAAAGTTGGTCAAAGAGCCTCCTGCAGCCACAGAATCAACAACATCATTAATCCTTGCGATTACTGACTCTGTAGGCGTGGCTGTAGCCTTTGCAAATGCCTCCATATTGAGATATTCACCCTCGATAGTTGCCATTTTCAAACCACTCTGAGGTGAGTCAACCTCAGTAGCTGCAGCATAATCCTGCTTCTCTACTGTGATCTCACGCACTGGGCTCATCTTACCAGAAGGAAGCACCGAACGAATTTTTATTGTAACATTTTCCATAAATTCAAATGGCTCTGAATACTCTTGTGAACTAGGCGTTGGATCCTCTCCATCAAGTGTATAGACCATCTTGATCGGACGTGTTGTTGTGAATTCAACAGTGGTAGACTCAGTAAAAGCAATATGATTCACAGAACCTCTAGGCTGCTCTGGCTGTGGAATGTGGTAGTTGATACCGTAGCTATCAAGTCGCACGTAGGCATTTTCAATGCGTTTAGAGAAGCTATCAAAATCTTTATTTTCTATCTCACTCCAACCAATCTCCGACACGGCTAATGCACGTGGATATAGGCGATACTCCATCAAATCTGTTGTATACATATACTCAGTCCAAAGGTTTGCCTGTACTCCCATCACATAATCTGCCTTACCTATCTCTACTAGCTCTTTTGGCATAGGATCATAGCTATATGTCTTAGAGAGAAGCGCATAGCCACCAATTGCAGCTGGCTCGATTCTATAATCACCCTGGTAGTGGTCAATGTACATACCTCCTGCATTTGGTGTCATCACAACATTGTGACCCATCTTTGCTGCGGCAATTCCACCGTTTTCACCACGCCACGACATTACAGTTGCGTTAGGAGACAAGCCTCCCTCTAAAATCTCATCCCAACCGATGAGTTTCTTTCCACGTGCGGTGAGCATCTGCTCAACACGATTGATAACATAACTTTGTAGGCGCTCCTCAGCTGTGTGACCATCCTTTCCAAACAGCCCTTTTTCGCGGATAAGCTGCTGACAGTGAGGACAATTCTTCCAACTTGTCTTAGGACACTCGTCGCCACCAATGTGGAAATATTCACCTGGGAATAGCGCTGTCATCTCGTCGATTACATCCTCAATAAATTGGAAAGTTATAGATTTTGCTGGACACATTACGATATCCTCGACACCCCAAATAATACGTGGAGTGATTGGCTCTTGTTGACGAGCCAACTCAGGAGATGCAGCAAGCTCTTCAGCAGAATACTCACCACGGCATGAAAGCTCTGGATATGCTGCAATTGCCGCTAGCTCATGGCCTGGAAGTTCAAACTCAGGGACGATAGTGATCTGACGCTCAGTAGCATAAGCAACAATCTCTTTCACCTCATCTTGCGTATAGAATCCAGAGTACTCGAAGCCTTCTCCCTCAATTCGCGTCGAACCGAACTCTGTTAATCTAGGATACTTCTTAATCTCAATACGCCAGCCTTGATCCTCTGTAAGGTGCCAATGCATACGATTGATTTTAAACATAGCGAAGATATCCAGCTGATTTTTAATGAATTCAACGGGCATAAAGTGACGACATGGATCGAGCATTATACCGCGATATCCAAATCGTGGCTCATCTTCAACCTCTCCGCAAGGCACACTCCACTCCGAGCTTGCGATATATTTTTTACTCGAAATTTCAGCAGGCAAAAGCTGCATAAGAGTCTGCATAGCGTAAAATAGTCCTGACTTATCTTTTCCGATAGCAGTAATTTTGTCAGGATTAATTGTAAGGGTATAGCCTTCGGCCTTACAATCCAAACTCTCGTCAATAAGTAGCTCAATATCACCATCTTGATCCGCTACTGAGAGGTTGTAGCCAGTAGCAATGTTGATATTATTTGCAAAAAATTGTGCAATTGTACGACTCTGCTCATCGTTGGCTGAGAGTGTACTTTTTGCAGTTAGCATAAAACGTTGCGACTCATCAAATGTCATGCTCTTTGGGGCTGGAATAATATTGACCCCTTGATTGTACGACTGGTCGTGAACGTTACCAATTGTGGTGCAGCTAGTTAGCATTGCCCCAATGGCTGTAATTAAAAATAAGATTCTCTTCATATGGTTTAGGTTTATGTGGTTTGGTTTCGAGAATATAGTAAGATTTAGCAAAAGAGGTAAACTCTAAGATATAATCACAAACCCAAATGAGTAGTGATTATATCTTAGAGCTAACCTCTTTTTAAACGTATGCAAGATTACCAGTTAAGGATCTTGTTAAAGTCGTAAGCTTCTGGGTTTGGAACATAAGCCTTAGCAGCCTCATAATCCTCCTCTGTAATGTAGCAAAGGATTGTGTCGATAACAGCCTTAACCTTATCAGACTCAATGTTAACCAAACGTGGTGGAATTTTTCCAGTTGTTTGATCTTGGAGATCTTTAAGGTAAAGAGGTGAAACGCTACCCTCAGTATCAACGAATACCATACAGCCAGTTTTGCCATCTGCAAATAGCTTGTAAACACCCATACCTAGCTCAGAGCAGTAAGTCAAATCAAAAGCCGATGGAGTTTGGCAACGAACCTCGTAACCGATCTCTACAGGACGACTCTTAACCTTAACACCGATCTCCTTAAGCTTAACCTCCAACATCTCGTTGAAGATGTGAGCCTTAGAAACCTTACCAAGCTCTGGATGACCATGATCGTCGTAAGAGAAGTTTACACCGCTCTTCTTGATCTCCTCATCTGATAGCTCATGGAATACACCTTCCGAGATCATCGCAGCACCGTAATCCATTCCTGTTATCTTACGTTTGATGATAGACGAAACAACAAGGTTAACGATCTTCTCTACTGTGATTTCAGTCTTGTTAAACATCTCAGGGATAACGATCATTGGGTAGTGACAAGCCTCACCAATACCAAATGCAAGGTGACCTGCTGAACGACCCATAGCAGCAACTACAAACCAGTTTCCGCTTGTGCGAGCATCAACGTATACCGCGCGCGCGATAACTGATCCGCTATCTTTAGCCGACTCATAACCGAAGGTTGGAGTGCCTGCTGGCAATGGAAGGTCATTGTCGATAGTCTTAGGAACGTGGATATTAGCGATTGGATATTGCTTCTCCTCTAGGAATTTAGCGATGCGATTAGCTGTTGAAGCTGTATCGTCACCACCAACTGTAACTAGCAACTTGATGTTGTTCTTAACGAAGAAATCAAGGTTGAAGTTGTTTGCAAAATCGTTATCAGTTGGCTTAAAACGGCTCATCTGAAGGAATGAACCACCACGGTTAAAGATATCGTCAGCCATTGGGAAAGAGATCTCAACGGTATTTGGATTTGGGTTAAATAGACCAGAGTAACCGCCATTAAGGCCGATTACAGTGTAACCTTTCTGTAGGAATGTCTTAGCGACACTACCAACTACGGTGTTCATACCTGGAGCAGGACCACCTCCTGTTAGAATTGCAATTGCTTCTTTCATAATTAAATAGATATTTAGTTTAAGTAAAATCTTAATTTTGCATGCCAAAGGTAATTAAAAATTACCACTCTTCAAAATTTTTATCATATAAGTATCGATTCAATCTCGGCAAGCGTCTCTGCGTCCAATGATTCCATCTGTGTTACAGCCGCTATATCTTCGATCTGCGACACCTTGCTGGCACCTATAAGCACCGAACTTACAACGTTTCGATTGCTTCGCAGCAACCATTTTACAGCCAATTGAGCCAGAGTCATTCCCAATTTTTGAGCTATATCATTGAGCGCCGATATCTGCGCGATCTTCTCTGGTGTTATATCACTCTCTTTGAGGAATAAATTACGCTTAGCTCTTGAATCATAGGGGATTCCGCCAATATATTTGTCCGAAAGCAACCCTTGCGCCAAAGGCGAAAAGGCGATAAAACCAGTTCCGTTATCCTGCACCGTATCGAGCAGAGACTCTTCAACGCCACGAACAAACATCGAATATTTGGACTGTTCGATCAAGCAAGGAGTACCCAACCCCTTAAGCACCGCTACCGCCTCGACAAATTGCTCTGGGGAGTAGTTCGAAAGACCCACATAAAGAGCCTTGCCGCAACGCACGATATGGTCAAGTGCCGCCATTGTCTCCTCAATGGGCGTATTTGGATCAGGTCGATGATGATAAAAAATGTCTACATAATCGAGACTCATTCGACTCAAACTTTGGTCGAGGCTTGAGATTAAATATTTTCGACTACCCCAATCACCATACGGGCCATCCCACATGGTATATCCCGCTTTAGTCGAAATGATCATCTCGTCGCGATATGGTTTTAGGTCACTGGCCATCACACGCCCAAAATTAGTCTCGGCACTACCTGGCACTGGACCATAATTATTTGCCAAGTCAAAATGGGTTATACCTAAGTCAAATGCCCTGAACAACATAGCTTTACAATTGTCGAAATTATCCACACTGCCAAAATTTTGCCATAAACCCAACGAAATTTCAGGGAGTGAAATACCACTTCTTCCACACTTCCGATACTGCATCGTGGCGTATCTATCACTTGCCGCTTTATAACTCATAATCTTTAAATTTTAATTTCGATTGTAAATTTAATCAAATTTATTGATCAGTCAAAGTTTATCCAAAATATTCCTCAAATATGTTCTCAGTGCGCTTACTACTGACTCCGTCGAGGACGTTTGCAACTGACTCCGTCGGGCGGAGATAGCACCTCCGCGGGTGCATATTGTGCTGCGCATCGGGCATAGAACTTTTTGCTAAAGTTCTATGATTTTAGAACATAATAAGCTGCTGCAAATAAATTTGCACATCTTATTCTATTCTAAAATTTATTAAATGCCTTAAGGCATTTAAACCCAATTCGAATTATAAACAACATAAGTTTTAATTCAACTTGACTTGACTTTGATTTTAAGTTGTGTGTGTTCCAACTCAATGATTTGCATTGGCAACCAAAGGTTGACAATGATATATAACAATAGGTGTGAGTGTTGAAAATTCATTTTCATAAGCTCGCAGCTATTGTTATATATCGAAAAGCGCTCTCGAGCGCTGCAAATCAATGCAAGACAAAATCAAAAACGCAAGTTTTTGGGTCCAGGCTTAAGCCTGGCGGCCGCCCGCTGCTAGGGCAGTAAGAAACGTACGAAAGCTATCGTGATATCGGCTACATATATAATAAATGTGAGCCCGAAAAAATCGGACTCACACTATTTAACACATTTTTCGATTATTCGAATGAATGAATAACCACTCCTGAACGCAACTTTGGCTCAAACCATGTTGTCTTTGGAGGCATGATATTACCTGTATCAGAGATATTTATCAACTGCTCCATGGATACTGGGTAGAGAGCAAATGCAACTGCCATCTCACCGCTATCGACTCTACGTTGCAACTCGCCGAGTCCTCGTATACCACCAACAAAGTCGATACGCTTGGATGTACGCAAGTCATCAATTCCGAGAATCTTATCTAGAACTAGGTTCGACAATACTGTAACATCTAACACGCCAATCGGATCACTGTCATCATAGCGCCCCGCTTTGGCTGTTGCGCTGTACCACTCACCAGCAACATAAACGGCAAAATTATGAAGTGCATTTGGGTTATATACATCTGAACCCATCGGCGTCACATCAAAATCTTTTGCTAACACCTCCAAGAATTGCTCTGTTGTAAGGTCGTTAAGATCCTTAACTACACGATTGTAATCTATAATCTTCAGCTGCGATGCAGGAAATGTTACCGCCAGGAAGTAGCAATACTCCTCATCGCCTGTATGCGAAGCATTAGCCTTCATACACTCCTCGCCAACCCTGGCAGCAGCAGCAGTACGGTGGTGACCATCAGCAATATATAATGCAGGAATATCAGCAAAGATGCTAGTGATCTGATCGTTAACGCTCTTGTCGTTGATCACCCAAAAATGGTGACCAAAGCCATCTTCAGCAACAAAATCGTAATCAGGAGCGCTATTTTTGACGACACTTTCAACAATTGCATCAATCTCACTAGAGTCTGGATAGGCAAAGAACACAGGCTCAATATTTGCCTTTTGATTACGCACATGAATCATGCGATCCTCCTCTTTATCAGGACGAGTTAGCTCATGCTTTTTGATGCTTCCATTGATGTAATCATCAAAATGACAGCACATTGCAAGACCATATTGCGTCCTACCATTCATAGTTTGCGCATAAATATAGTAGTGCTCCGACTCATCCTGTGCCAACCAACCCTTCTTCCGCCACAGAGCGAAGTTCTCAACCGCTTTGCTGTATACCTCCTCCGAATGCTCATCGGCGATAGGGGTGAAATCAATTTCAGGCTTTATGATGTGAAGCAGAGATCGCTCTGTAGCTTCAGCTTGCGCTTCAATTGAATTTAATACATCATAGGGGCGAGATGCAACCTCAGCTGCATGCTCTTGTGGTGGTCTAATGCCACAGAAGGGTTTGATTCGTACCATGCTCTATTATTTGTTAACTTGGAATTTTGTATCGTTCTCCTCGAAGAATGCAACAATCTGATTAGCAGCAGCTAAACCAGCATTGATATTTGCTTCGGCTGTCTCTGCACCCATCTTCTTTGGTGTGGCAAAATAACGTTTACCAAACTCTTCACACATCTTATCAGTGAGCGCAGGCGCAATATCAGTAATATATTTCAAATCTTGACGTTCGGTCATAATCTTAATTACGCCCTCTTCGTCGATCACCTCTTTACGAGCCGTATTGATTAGCGTAGCACCTTTAGGCATGATGCTCATCAACTCATAACCAATTGATTTTTTGGTCTTTTCTGTAGCTGGAATATGTAGTGATAGCGCATCAGCACGACGGTATAGCTCCTCAATAGAGTCAACTTTCTCGACACCTTCAGCTGCAAACATCTCATCAGAAACAAATGGGTCGAATGCTATGACGTTCATGCCTAACGCCTTACCCTTGCGAGCGACCAAACGGCCAACATTTCCAAAAGCGTGAATAGCCAATGTTTTACCAATGATCTCGCCACCTGTACCCGCCGTAAAGCAGTTGCGCTGCATAAATATCATCATACCGACAACAAGCTCAGCAACAGCGTTAGAGTTTTGACCTGGAGTATTCATCACGACAATACCCTTTTGGGTTGCCGCAGCAAGATCAACGTTATCGTAACCTGCACCCGCACGCACAACGATCTTCAGTGCTGGTGCTGCTGCAATCACCTCTGTAGTTACTTTGTCCGAGCGGATAATTAGAGCTTCGGCATCAGCCACAGCCTCCAATAACTCACTCTTATCACTATATTTTTCAAGAAGTTTAACCTCGTAGCTAGCAGCATCAAATATCTGCTGAATCTGTGCAATTGCCTCTTTGGCAAAAGGTTTTTCTGTTGCAATAAGTACTTTCATGGCTCTATTCTTTCATTGTTTCGAACTCCTGCATCACTGCGATAAGTGCCTCGACGCTCTCTTTTGGAAGAGAGTTGTAGCATGAAGCGCGGAATCCACCAACCAAACGGTGACCTTTGACTCCGACCATACCGTGGCTCTTAGCGAACTCCAAGAATTCAGGTGCAAGATCCTCGTAACCATCGTTCATAATAAAGCAGATATTCATGATTGAGCGATCCTCGACCTCTGCGGTACCCTTAAACAGAGTGTTGCGCTCGATCTCAGCGTAAAGAAGATCAGCCTTTTCGCGATTCATTGCATTGATTGCTTTCACGCCACCGACGCTCTTAATCCATTTAAGTGTCTCGTTCAACACGAAAATAGGGAATACTGGAGGTGTGTTGTACATCGAATTTGAATCCACCATATTGTTGTAGTTAACCATCGAAGGTAGTTCACGAACTACGTTTGCCAATAGATCATCGCGAATGATTACAAACGACACACCTGCTGGGCCAAGGTTCTTTTGTGCACCACCATAGATCATTGCATACTTAGTCACATCTATCTCGCGGCTGAGAATATCGGAACTCATATCGGCGATAAGTGGCACGGGAGAGTCAAGATCTGTGCGGTAAGCAGTACCGTAGATCGTGTTGTTCGAGGTGATGTGCAGATAGTCTAGGTCTGCTGGGATCTCAAAACCTTTTGGAATATATGTAAAGTTTTTATCCTCCGACGAAGCTAGCGTAACAATTTCACCATAGAGTTTAGCCTCTTTTATTGCCTTTTTCGACCACACACCTGTGTTGACATAACCCGCTTTCCCCTTTAGGAAATTAGCTGCAATGTGGTAAAATTGTGTACTCGCACCACCGCCAACAAATATAATCTTATAATTGTCGGGGATATTGATGAGTTCGCTGAGCAGTGACTTAGCCTCGTTGAGAACATCCTCGAAATCTTTGGTGCGATGCGAAATTGAAAGCAACGAAAGTCCTGAACCATTAAGGTTGATAATAGCCTTAGCTGCATTCTCCAATACCACCTCCTGAATGAAGGATGGTCCCGCATTAAAATTGTGCTGTTTCATAGATTTCTTTTATTCTGTTTAGTTGTGAGTAACAAAGCTAATAAAAATATTTTTAAAAAACGCAGAAGTTGCAATTTTTTTTTTCACATGCCTATTTGTCTATATATAATACATAGGTATAGCATCTATTTTAACTCGATTCTGCACAATTCTTACAGAGTCCATTGAGTTTGCGATTTTATTAATTATCTTTGTCATGAATGAATTTGAAACCTTAACCAATTTAATGATGAAATTTAGCAACACTCTTCGTTTGTGGAACATTCTACTTCTTCTTTTGGTCGTTGGAACAATCAACGCCCAGGAGTCCTTTAATAACGGTTGGCGCTTTTCGCTTGCTGAAAATATTGCAAATAGCCCCGACGACACAAAAATTGCAGCTGCATCCTTCGACGATAGCTCGTGGAGTAGCGTTGCATTGCCTCACACAGCACACCTCGAACCTATTCTGGTTAACGATCAATGGCAGGGCATATGTTGGTACCGCAAAGAGTTTAAGATCGACAACTACTCAAAAGAGAGTATCTACATCTTAAAGTTTGAGGCTGCCATGAACCAAGCAACGATCTGGATTAATGGCGTTCAAGCTCGCGCAACTGAGGGCGGTTATCTCCCTATTGTGATCGACATCACACCATACGTAACTGCTAAGGAGAACATAATCGCGGTGCGCCTAGACAACAACGACAACGAAACAACAGGCCCTAAACCGCTAAAAATATTAGACTTCAATATGTATGGCGGCCTCTATCGCAATGCATGGTTAACCACTAAAAATAAGACTCACATCACCGACCCAATCCTCGCAAATCGCGCTGCGTCGGGTGGTGTATTTATCACATTCCCAAAGGTGTCAGCCGAAGAGTCACAGGTTCGCATCAAGACTCACGTAGCCAACAGAGCTAACATGGCCAAGGAGTTATCGTTGAGCTACAAGATCTTCAGTGGCGATCAAGTTATTAAAAGCGGATCATCTTCATCGGCAGTTGTAGAACCATTTGCGGATGTTGAATTTACCGATCTACTTACACTCGCCGACGCCGCATTGTGGTCTCCCGACGCCCCAAACCTCCACACACTAGAGGTTGAATTGTGGTGCGGAGATGAAAAACTCGACAGCGAGGAGCATCGCTTCGGAATACGCGAAGTCACAATGGTTGACAACCAGCTCTACATCAATGGCCAGAAGAGCTACCTGCGCGGAGTAAATCGCCATCAAGAGTACCCATATATTGGCTATGCACTTTCGGACAACGCTCAATATCGTGATGCTAAGAAGATTAAAGATGCTGGTTTTGACTATATAAGACTCTCACACTACCCTCAGTCTCCAGCCTTTATGGCCGCTTGCGACGAACTAGGATTGATGGTTGCTGACGCTATCCTTGGATGGCAATACTATCGTGAGAGCGACGATTTCAAGAGCCACAGCTACAATGCAGCTCGCAATTTGGTACGCCGCGACCGCAACCACCCTTGCGTTTTAGCTTGGGAGGTATCACTCAATGAGACTAGTATGCCTATATCATTTATGCAGATTCTTCACGACATCGTTCACGAAGAGTATCCTGGCAAAAATGTATACACTTGCGGCTGGTTACCACACGTTTACGACATCTATTTCCAAGCACGCCAACATAGAATTGGCCACCCTGAAGAGGTGACATTCGAGAAGCCATACATGGTTTCGGAGTATGGAGATTGGGAGTACTACTCAACGAATGCGGGTCTAAATCAACACAATCACTCATTGGAAAAGCGCATAGAACTATCGAGTCGTCAACTGCGCGGACAAGGCGAGGTACGACTACTTCAGCAGGCATACAACCTTCAGGAGGCGCACAATGACAATATGAGCATTCCAGCAACGGGAGATAGCTACTGGGTGATGTTCGACTACAACCGTGGCTATCACGACGAGATTGAATCTTCGGGAATTATGGATATTTTCCGCCTACCCAAATTTTCATACTACTTCTATCAGAGCCAACGCAGCGGTGAACCTGTAGTTGAGATTGCAACCTATTGGAACGAAGAGTCACCGACAGATGTTCGAGTATTTAGCAACTGCGACAAGGTAAGTCTCTACCTTAACGGCCGACTTATCGCCACTCAAATGCCTGACCAAAATGAGATAAGCAACAATTTGAACCATCCGCCATTCACTTTCAATGTGGGTAAATTCAAGGCTGGAGAGCTCAAAGCTGTAGGCTACATCGACGGTAAAGTAGTGAAAGAGAGTCGAGTTCGCACACCTCAAAAAGCTGTCGCTCTAAAGTGCTGGATAGATGAGAGCGAACGCCAAGTTGAAGCTGGATGTAACGACGTTGTATTCTTATATGTGGCTGCAGTTGATAAAAATGGAACGATATGCCCAGATTTCTCAGACGAAATTACCATAACCGTTGACGACAAAGCGGTTATTGTTAATACCGATGGCATAGCGACAGAGGCTGGAATCGCAACTGCCCTACTCCAAATTGGCAGCCAAAGCGAAACTGCAAAGGTATCGGCAAATTCAAATAAGCTCAAAGGAGAGCTAGAGTTTATCATCCAATAACAGACTCTCACTTGAATCAAATATTAAACGGCAGAGTTCCCACACGTTGGAGCTCTGCCGTTTAATCATACAAGCTATTACTCAAATATCTCCGTCGATAATCTCCAAATATCTCCTCGATATTGAGAATCAAATCTCTTATTGGCACGGGTCGGATAGACTCTATTTGTCAACAAAACAACATACAAATTTTTAGTCGGGTCTATCCAAAAGAAGGTACCCGTATACCCAGTATGTCCATAGCTGACTGGCGTATACGGCAACTTTTCCGAGTCAACCTTAGCGAATCCTAAGCTGTAGATCGAACCATATGAGCGCTGTGGCGCGGTAAATCGATTGAGCGTCATCGAATCCACAATCCTATTGCCGTTATAGTCGACACCGCTACGCAAAAACATCGCACAGATCTGCGCTACGCTTTTTGCCGAGCTAAATAATCCCGCATTACCAGCCACCCCACCCTGCACACAGGCTAACTCGTCGTGAACTATGCCGCGGATTGAGTCCCTTCGAAAAAGTGGCTCGTACTCCGTTGGACTAATTCTATCCATCTCACTCCACTGCAATGGATTATACCCGATATCCGACAGGTTCATCTTGCTGTATATCTGTTGAGCATAGTCATCAAGTGATGTTTCAGAGACCCTCTCCACTATCTTTTGCAGGAAGTAAAAGTTTAAATCGCTGTAGCGATGTCGCCCACGACGATCTGGTCGATATGCAGCGCTAATCATTGAATCAAGTTTCGGCAGATAACTCTTATCAATGTATAGTTGGCTCGATATTTTGAATTTATTGTCACCTGCATCTCGACTGATATATAGAGAGTCATAAACTATCTCACGCGCAGCATAATAATTGGTATCGTAGATGTAAGGATTATTGTCACTTCGACGGCGTGAGAGTGCAGGTTGATCCTCGACCGCTGATTTGACCAACGAAAGAGAGACCGACACCCCCGACAGAAAACCAGATGTATGATATAGCAACTCTTTAACTTTGACATCTCCGAATTGGAGCGTGTCGGCGAGGTTAAGCACCTCATCTATACGGGTATCAAGAGTGAGCCGTCCCTCATCGATGAGAGTCATTATCGAGAGCGTCGTTGCGCACACTTTAGTACATGATGCCAAATCGAAAAGCGTATCATCGTCAACGGGACTGGTGTAATTATAATCTGTGAAACCGTAAGATTTGGAGTATACAACCCCCTCACTGTTGCTAATAACCAATTGAGCACCAGGGAAATAGCGCCCTGCTATTGCTTTGTTGATATAGTTATCAAGTGAATCAATGGTCACTCTATCACTGCCAAAAATAGGTAGATAAAAAAGGGTTAAAATTATTGCTGCTACTATTCGATACATTATTTTGCTACGTAAAATTTTAAATTATATCTAGCAAAATTAATGCAAAAAAATCAAATAAAAAATAGCTGAGGATATATAATTGGACGAAATTATTACAAAATATGATTATATTTGTGCAGATTGTTTCACTTAATTTGCCACTGCTCGCATGAAAATTTTCCGACTAACAACATTGATATTTACGCTACTTTGTGGTGTAAGTAATCTCTTCGCCATTAATAATGGAGCCGACCAGATCGACAAGATCCTACCGCTACTCAAAGACAAACGCGTAGGTCTAATAATCAATCACACCTCGGTTGTTGGCGATAGACAGGTATCACTATTGGATACACTGCTGAGTTTGGGCGTCGATGTAGATAGAGTCTTTGCCCCCGAGCATGGTTTTCGCGGCGATGCCGATGCTGGCGAGAGCGTTGTCGATGGTCGCGACACCAAGACAAACACCCCAATTATATCGCTATACGGGTCAAATAAACGTCCGACAAGCAGCCAACTTGAGGGGCTAGATGTAGTGGTGTTCGACATTCAAGATGTCGGAGCACGTTTCTATACCTACATAAGCACGATGTACTACGCTATGCAATCTTGCGCCGTATTTAATGTACCTATGATAGTCTTGGACCGCCCCAACCCCAATGATTATGTCGATGGTCCCGTTATGAGTGATGATCTAAAATCATTTGTCGGTGCGCTTCCAATCCCACTGCTACATGGCTTGACCGTTGGTGAATTGGCTTGCATGATTAATGGCGAGGGGTGGTGCGGAGATAACCCCGCCAACCTAACCGTTGTTCCAATTTCTGGTTGGAGCCATGGTAAACCATATATTTTACCTATCAAACCATCACCCAATCTACCTAACGCTCAATCTGTTGCGCTATACTCTTCGTTATGTCTCTTCGAAGCTACCAAAGTTAGCGTAGGACGAGGCACATACACGCCATTTCAAATTTTAGGCTATCCCGATGCGAAATATGGAGATTACGAATTTACACCTCAGCCACTGCCTGGATTTGACAAAAATCCGCTCCAGAATGGCAAAAAATGTTATGGTATTGACCTGCAAAACGTAGAGCCACCAAAGGGTTTTTCGTTGAGCTATTTTATTGATTTCATGGAACTTTCATGTCAAGGGGCAGCATTTATCTCGAGCACTCAACTATTCAATATGCTATCTGGTGATGCCTCACTCAAAGAGATGTTGGTCGCAGGCATGAGCGAGGAGCAGATTAGAGCGACATGGGCTAAAGAGCTAAGTGCATATCGACTTATACGCAAAAAATATCTTCTCTATCCAGACTATATAAATGAGTAGTGGTTTAAGAATCTGTTTATGTTTTTCTCTCTTAACAATTTTAGAGAGAAAAACATAAACAGATTTTAAACTTTAACTGTTATAATATCACTCCATGCGGTGGTGTAGCGTGGTGAAAGATGCTCGCTATTCACCCTACTCTTTTTGCCCTGACCACCTAGCCGCACAGAATTTTTACCGTAATAACTATTGATCGAATCTAACTGCTCCATCAGCCGTTTATGTTTCGAATGATCAACTTGGTCAAATAGAGAAGATTGCACTCCGTTTGACTGTCGGATATCGTAGAGAATCACCCCTACTTTCTTGTAACCATATCCCTCTTTATATAGTTTTTGCAACACTTTTGTAGCACTAGAAGCGAGCTCGATAGTACTCTCCGTTGGTGTCTCAAAGATAGCCACCTCGGAGACATTATGCTGCGGGAGCTCTTCGCGGTGACGATTTGTCAAGAGAAACACCTGCATCGCCCCAGCCACGCTGTGTTGTCGACGCAGTTTCTCAGCAGCTGAACTTACGAAACCCGATAATGCCTCGTGCAGCTCTTGCAAATCATATATCTCGTGGGCAAATGAACGCGAAACCATAATTGATTTTTTGTCGGAGACCCTATGGTCAAATAGTATCGAGCTCTCCCCATTGAGCTCTCTCCAGGTTCTAAGTCCAGTTACCCCCATTTTGTGTTGCACCCACTCCTGCGAAGCCTCTCGAAACTGCTGCGCCGTGGTTATATTATACCCTTTGAGCATCTTGCTAGATTGCCGACCAATCCCCCACACATCCTCTATTGGGTACTTTGTTAAGACCTTTTCGATATCTTCGGGACGATACAGCAGGCAGGCTCCATTAAGCTTTGGGTAGCTTTTACATAACTTACTCGCGATCTTCGCTAACGTCTTTGTGGGTGCTATTCCAATACTTACGGGGATACCAGTATTGCGACGCACCTTTCGCGAGAGCCGCTCGCCATACTCCTTGAGTCTATCATTTTCAATACCGCTCATATCAAGAAAAGCCTCATCAATTGAGTATACCTCAATTGAGGGCAACTCCTCGCGCAAAGTCTCCATTACGCGGTGCGACATATCGCCATAAAGAGGAAAATTAGTTGAATGGATTGCAATGTTATGTCTGTCGATTATGCTACGCACCTGAAAAACTGGCTGTCCCATCTTGACACCCAAGGCTTTAGACTCATTAGAGCGCGCAATGACACACCCGTCGTTACTAGATAGAACCAGCACAGGGCGACCATTGAGCGAGGGATTGAACACTCGCTCGCAAGAGACAAAAAAATTATTACAATCGCACAGGCCAATCATCACATCTTCTTAATTAGATAGCGCACAACACCCCAGATCATAAAATCATTGTCGGCAGTGACCTTTATACTTTTATAATTTTTATTGGCTGGCACCAATAACGCATGATCGCCATTATCCTTAAATCGTTTAAGGGTAAACTCCCCATCGATGTAGCACACCGCAAGGCAACCATCATACGGCTCGACACTCTTATCAATTAGGAGCAAATCACCATCATTCACCCCATCATCGATCATCGAAACACCACTTACACGTGCAAAAAATGTAGCTGCAGCATTGCGAATTAACTCACGATTAAGATCCAGCTTCTGCTCCATTGGATCATCGGCTGGAGATGGAAATCCAGCTGAGACACCACTTTGGGCTAACGGCAGTTCAACACTCTTATCAGTTGAAACACCATATATTTTTAACTCTTCGTATTTTGTCATAACAATTTTATTGGCTGTAAAATTATATAATATTACCTTACCACACAAATATCTAAAAATAAAAATTATATCTCATACATATACTAAGCCACAAGCGGGGCTCATAAACTTTCATACAGGTAAAAAAACACGCTGCCGCTGCAAATATAATCGAGTAGGAGGAAACGAAAGTAAGTAGTTTCCTCCTACTTTCGTTTCCGACCTCTCACACCACCGTACGTGCGGTTCCGCATACGGCGGTTCCTTAATTGCGATAATACCTACTGTAA
>JAWXTG010000003.1:0-32241 GCA_044433705.1 Rikenellaceae bacterium
AGGGGACTCGAACCCCTGACCCCGTGCGTGACAGGCACGTATTCTAACCAACTGAACTAACGCACCAGTGGTGATTGCGGATACAAAGGTAGTGCAAATTTTTATATTTGCAAATTATTTTGCATCTTTTTTTAGTAGTGTAAACTGCACACTGCCGTAACTTCTTGATTGCCAGAAATTAGGGTGGTCAATAAATTTTTGCGCTTTTGAGTGCTCAAATATCAAAATCCCATCTTCGGCCAATAAGTCACCCTCGAAAACTTGATCGATCACCTTCTCGCTACCCTCCAAATCGTAGGGCGCATCCGAAAAAATGATGTCAAATTGCTGGCGACAACTCTTCAAATACAAAAAAACATTCGCCTTGACCGCAAAAATATTATCTGCACCCAGCTCCGCCGCGCTCTTGCGGATGAATCCGTGATGAACGGCATTTATCTCCACCGCAGTGACACTCTTGGCGCCGCGCGAGGCAAACTCATAGCTCACCGATCCCGTGCCAGCAAAAAGGTCCAAAACCGTGCACTCCTCGAAGTCCACCAAATTCGTCAACACGTTGAAGAGGTTCTCCTTGGCGAAGTCCGTCGTCGGGCGTGCCCTTAGATTTTTGGGCGGCGTGATGCTGCGCCCTCTATATTTTCCACTTATAATTCTCATTTATTTACTTAAGTATCAGTTATTAACGTAAAAAATAGCTCTAGGAGAGGCTCCAGAAAAGAGCTCTACAGCGCCTTCCCAGCCACCACCGTGATTAGATCCTCGCGCCCCAAGTAACTCTGCGAGAGTCGCAAAATGTCGGCAGGGGTGATCGCCTCGATCCTCTCGAGGTTCTGCGCAATTATGCTATTGTCGGTGCCGCATAATATATTTTCGATGGTGACGTCGGCGATGCCAAATGGACCATCGAGGATCCTCATCATCTCGCCTGCCATGATGTGCTTGACCATCGTAAGCTCCTCATCACCAACCTCCTCTGTGCGCAGGCGCTCAATCTCGTTGTAGATTATCTGCAGGGCGTCGTCAGCCACCTCGCAGCCAACCTGCGTCGCCACGGCTAGGTAGCCCTCGGCGGCGAAGTTAACCAAAGCCGAAACAACCCCGTAGGTGTATCCGCGCTCCTCGCGCAGGCTCTGCATCAGGCGCGAGCCGAAGTATCCTCCCAGGATGGTCGCAACCACCTGCATGCCCAAGAAGTCGGGGTGTGAGCGGGTGAATAGGCGGCGGCCGATGCGGATTGACGACTGCACCGCGTTGCTATCCTCGACGAAGTGGTAGGGGCGCTGCACCACATCGGGGAAGTTCACCGCAGGTGGCTCGCCATTTTGCGGAATCGCCTCCACCAGGCGCACTATCTGCTGCAGCTCAGCCTCGGTGACCCTTCCGCTGCAGACCACAAAGCAGTTTGAGGCGCAGTAGTGGCTCTTGTAGAACTCCTCGACGCTCTCCCGCGAGAGGGTGTCGTAGGCCTCGGTGGGCGAGCTCACGCCATAGGGGTGCGAGGGGCCAAATAGCGAGTGGGCAAACTCCTCGCGCGCCTTGGTCTCGATGCGTCGACGCTCGATGGTGAGGCGCTGTTTACGCTTTGCGGCGTAGGTCTCGATCTCCGAGGAGGGGAATGTGGGGTGCAGGATGATCTGCTCGGCCACCTCGAGCGTTGTTTCGACAAATTTTGTGAGCGAGCAGAAGTTTATATATGTATGGTCGCGGTCGATGTTGACATCGTAGTAGGAGCCGTAGTAGTCGAGTTTTTCAGCGATCTGGAGCGATGTCATCGTCTCGCTCCCCTCGCTTAGGAGGTTTGCCGTTGCCGAGGCTACAAAGGGGCTAGTTTGGTGCACCGAGCCCGCCCCAAAGATGAAGCTTAGGCGTAGCACCTCGAACTCCTCGCTGTGGAGGATATATATTTTTACGCCATTCGAGCAGCTGTGCTCCGTAGCATTTTGAAGTGAAATTTCCATTGTTACTCTTTTTTTCTGTAAATAAGCGTCGAGCTGAGTTCGTGGCGCAAAAGGCGCTGCGAGAATTCGATAATGCGCTCGGCGTCGATCGAGCGGTAGATATCGACCTCGCGATTGATTAGCTCCAGGTCGCCCGCCATCTGGTAGAAGCCCAAGTTCATCGCCTTGTTCATCACGTTGATCTCGCCAAAGAGGGTGTTAGCCTCAAATTTATTCTTCACCTTCTCGATCTCGTAGTCGCTCGCGCGCTCCCGCTTAAGCTCCTCGATAAGGGCCCAGATAGCCTCCTCGGCCTGCTTCTCGGTGGTGTCGGGGAGTAGCTGGCCTGTGAAGATCAGCAGCCCTGGATCGATCTCGCCCGTGATATAGCAGTTGACCGAGGCGAAGAGTCGCTGCTCCTTGACTAGGCGTTGGGTCATGCGTCCCGAGTCGCCGCCCGCCAAGATGTCGGAGATCATATCGGCCGTGAAACAGTCGCGACAGAAGCGTCCCCCGATGTGGAAGGCCACCGTGATGGTTGTAGCGGGGACATCGCGCTCAACCTCCAGGCGGCGCGCCTGCTCCTGCTCGGGCTCCTGTGCGATCTGCTGGCGCTCGATGGGGGTGTCGACGATTGGTGCGAACCACCTCTCGGCCAGTGCAAAGAGCTGCTCCTCGTCGATATCGGCAGATATCGAGAGTATGCAGTTCGATGGGCGGTAGTGGCTGGCGTAGAAGCTCTTGACATCCTCCATTGTTGCCGCGGCGATGTGGTCGGGGGTGAGCCCGATTGTCGACCAGCGATAGGGGTGTACCTTATATACAAGGTCGCGCAGCAGCATATTTTGATCGCCATAGGGTTGGTTCAGGTATCGCTGTTTGAACTCCTCGATGACAACCTTTTTCTCCAGTTCCAACAGCTCTTCGGTGAGTGCCAAGCCGCGCATACGGTCGGCCTCCAGAGCTAGCGCCACCTCGATATTATCCTTAGGTAGGGTGATGTAGAAGTCTGTATAGTCGTTATTTGTGAATGCGTTATTCTCGCCCGAGGCCATCTGCACGATGGTGTCGTAGTCAGGAAACTGCTCCGTGCCGCGAAACATAAGGTGCTCGAAGAGGTGGGCAAAGCCCGTGCGCGAAGGATCCTCGTTGCGAGCCCCAACGCAGTAAAGCAGGTTTACGGCGGCCAACTTAGAGGCGCGATCGCGATTGATCAACACCGTTAAGCCATTATCTAGTAGTCGTTTTTTGTATGATATCATAAGCGCAAAGGTAGTTATTTTAATTTAATAATGCATAATTTTTGCCAGGGCGTAATTTTAGGTGGTAGTTTTTTGGCAGATCTCCGATCTGCTCGCCCTCTGCGCATTTTTTTTGCAAAAAAATGCTTTTTTAGGAGGGAGGGCGACAGCTATGCAACGTCCCTCACTGCGCTAATGCCGCGCGGGCACCAAGCAAGCTTGGATTGAAAAACGCAGTTTTTCATCACCATTTCAATTTTCAATTTTCAAGTTGAGAGAGTTGTTGTGTATGAATGTGTGTATGTGTTTGTTAGACATTCGGAGATTCAAAGTGTCAACGCAGTTGACATAAAAAAATAGTCATAGATTAGTCGTCGAAAGAGGATCTTTCGAAAGAGTAATCTATGACTATTTTTTGTAGGCGCTTTAGCGCTTTGAATCTCCGCAGGAAAAAAGTAAGAAGCCAAAGGCTTCTGCAGGTCCAGGCGAAGTCTGGCGGCCGCCCGCTGCAAGGGCAGTCCCAGGCCAACCCAGGCCCAAAGGCCAAAAAAGCGTTAGAACATAAACTTCAAGCCGCAGTTCAAGCTACGAGGCATCATAGGGCCATACACGTATCCTGCGTCGCGGCCAGCGCCCGTGTCGAAGTCATCTTGGTACTGGTTAAAGATATTATTCATACCGAGATGGATCTGCGAGCGCACAGATTTATTTATAGTGAAGTTGTAGCACACCTTGAAGTTAAGATCCCAGAAGTCGGGTGTGGTTTCGATCACATCCTCGGAGTTTGGGTTGTTGTCGGCGCCTGCGCAGTGCTCCATGAGCATCGATCCTGTGTATGTTCCTGTGAGGGCCAGTGTCCAGTTGCGGCTAGGCTCATATGTCGCTGTGAAGTAACCATATACATCTGGCGTGCGGAGCATGCTGTCGGTAGCCTCGGCCACTCCACCCACCTCCTCGGGTTCGCCGTAGAGGCTCTTTTGGAGCGTGGCACCTGCCTGGAACTGTAGCGATGAGGGTAGGGCAACCTTCGCCTCGAGGGTGATACCCTTTATTGTCGCTGTGGCGCCGTTGCGGCGTGTGTCGTAGGTGATGTAGGCCTCTTCGGGGTCGTCGACGATGTTACCATTCTCATCCTCATATACATATGTGTTGATGAATACGTCGTTGAGCTTGGTGTAGAATCCCTCGATAAGGAAGTTAGTGCTCACGCCGCCGAAGTTCTTGTAGAAGTCTCCCGAGAGGCTGAAACTCTGCGAGGTCTCCTCCTTGAGGTCTGAGGCTAGAGTGCTCTTGATCAGCTCGCCGTTGTTGATCGAGATGTGAAGATCCTCGTCAAAGGCCTGTGGCGCGCGGAATCCTGTCGAGTATGTGGCGCGAAGATTTACATTTTTCGTAGGGTTGTAACGTAGGTTGACACGGGGCGAGAAGATCGCCTTGTCGAGTAGGCTGTTGTAGTCGAGACGTCCGCCGATGAGAACTCCCCACATGTCGGTGCTCCACTCGTTCTGGAGGTATCCGCTAGCCACCTTAACCTGCTGATCTATAGGCTCCCAGTCCTGCTCTAGGTACTCGTCGTGGAGGTCGTTGTGGTTGTACTCAACACCAAAAATGGTCTGCGCAGGCATGAATAGGAAGTTGTCCCACTTCTGCGAAAGTTGTGCTCCCGAGACCCACAAAAACTCCGTTGTGGTGCCGTAGGCGCTCAGCCCGCCACCGCCGTAGTAGCTGTCGCGATCGGTGCCCTGAACGGTCGAGTATAAGTTCAATGAGCGCTTGTAGTCGCGCGAGTAGATGTCGTAACCTAGGCCGAGGTTTGTGATGTTGTGGCTAATTTGCTCGGCGATATCCACACCATCGTTGTGCGCTGGTAGGTCGAGGTTGTCACCTCCGCGGCGATACTCCTTAGTGGCATCGAACTGCATTGTCAGGCGACTGAAGTCGCTAGTTTTGAAGTATGAACGTAGGCCGAAGGTCTGCGATTGCAACTCGGGAATCTCCGTGAATCCGTCGTCGTTGGCGTCGTAGGCGCCGCGGTCGCGAACCTGCGCAAAGAGCGAAACGCCCGCCTTCTGGTTCTCCGAGACGATCGAAGCGTTGGCGGTGGTGTTGTTATCGAGTGCGCTGCCCATGCCGATGGCTGTTATCGAGTGCGAGAACTCCGAGCTGTTGTACTCAGGGCTCTTGGTGATGATATTGATGGTTCCACCAATCGCCGACGATCCGTAGAGCGCCGAGCCTCCACCGCGAACAATCTCGACGCGGTCGATCATATTGGCTGGAATCTGCTCCAATCCGTAGACCCCCGTGAGAGCCGAAAAAGTGGGGCGCGAATCGACCATGATCTGCGAGTAGTGACCATCTAAACCGTTGATACGCACCTGCGTAAATCCACAGTTCTGACAGTTGTCCTCCACGCGGACACCCGACTGAAAGGGTAGTCCATCGGCCAACGTTGTCGCGTTGACAGTCTCGAAGAGCTCGCTCGAGAGCATGCTCACCAAGTTTGGCGAGTTGCGGCGAAGGGTAGCGCTACGTGTCGACGATACTACAACCTGATCTACAGACATCAAATCCTCGCTAAGTTCGAAGCTGAGATTGAGGCTCTTCATCTCTCCGTCGATGGTAATGCGCTTCTGAACAGGGCTATAGCCCATCACCGACGCCTCGATTATGTACTCTCCTTTTTCGACATCCTTCAGGTTGAAGTGTCCCGTGCCATCGGCTGCGGTACCCATCGAGGTGCCTACGATTGCCACAGTTGCGTATGGGATGTGGCTGCCCTTATTGATATCTACGACGTGTCCCGTGATGTTTATGCCCGAAAGCTCAGCGGCATATGATCCTACAGCGCATAGCACAGCTATGGCCGTCAAAATAAATCTCTTCATGTAAAAAATTTGATAATTAAATGTTTGTAACTGCGCCCAAAGCAATTAGGCTAGGGCGTAAAAGATGTGAATAGTTGGTAAACGAATGAAAACCAGCTACTTAAATATGTGCCGTGATGGCGTTAAAGTTTTATGCGATCGCAGTGGGAGGTGCCCTAAGTGAGCTATATGGCTCGAGGAGCCTCGACGCACAGGCCGTAGGGCGCACAAGGGCTATGCTCTCAATCTGAGCGTAGCACTCGGCGATGTGAGTGTTGAAATCTTGAACCTCTACAACAAAATTCGAGAGGGCCGCAATAAGGTTGATGACCTCCACCGTATGGCCGCCACTCTGAGATTCGGTGTGCACCTTTGTGAAGAAGTGGGAGTGGGTTACCCTCTCACCGTCAACTATATGGGAGTGGTAAAATAGAGTCGTGCTAGAGTCGTACAAGCAGAGAATCAGCAGGAGGAACCCCGCCAACAACCGCTTAACGCTACTATTTGTACTCAATCTATCCATCTGCCTGTTCAGTGTAAAATCGTCGCAAAGATATCTATATAATCGCGAACCTCCAAATTTTAGCCATAGCGTAAAGTAGGTAAATTGACCTGAGGGTATGTCGCTTTCAGTGCGCTTTCTATGTCTCCGACGGGCGGAGATAGCACCTCCGCGGGTGCATATTACGCCGCGTATTGGGCATAGAACTTTTTGCTAAAGTTCTATGATTTTAGAGATCAACGAGTTGTCGCAAATAAATTTGCACAACTCATCGTTCTCTAAAATTTATTAAATGCCCGAAGGCATTTAAACCCAATTCGAATTACAGCCAAACAGCTTCAATTATGCATTATGAATTATACATTATGAATTGAAATTTGCTACTCCCCCAATTTATTTTTATCTTTGTACCCAACACACTTATACTATATAAATTATGGAGTACACAAATCGATTATGCGAATTTGCCCCTGCGGCCACCGCGGCTCAAGTTTCGGCTCAGGTTTCTGAGATTAAGGCGCTTTCGGAGAGAAATCATACCACTGAGGTCTATAAATTTTGTTTTTCGGCAATCGATCTCACAACGCTTTCGTGTAACGACTCCGAGGAGTCGGTGCGTGCCTTTGCCACCAAATGTGTAGATTTCTACCAGAACTACCCCCACATCCCCAATGTGGCCTCGATCTGCGTGTACCCCTCATTTGTCGAGACCGTGGGCTTGGTTGTCGATGCAACACCCATGCGCATCACCAGTGTCTCGGCTGGCTTCCCCGCGTCGCAAACCTTCCTCGAAGTGAAGGCTCTCGAGACCGCTATGGCGATCGAGAGTGGAGCCGACGAGATCGACATTGTGATGAATGTAGGCATGATCCTCGCGGGCCAAAATGAGCTCGCAGCATCTGAAGTAGAGGTCATTCGTGGCGAGATGGATCCCGAGGTCACCCTCAAAGTGATCATCGAGAGCGGAGCCCTAAAGAGCCCCGAACATATACGCACAGCCTCGCTCCTATCGATCTTTGCGGGAGCCGACTTCGTTAAGACTTCCACTGGCAAGATCGACGTGGCAGCAACGCCCGAAGCGGCTGTGGTGATCTGCCAAGCGATCAAAGATTACTACGACACCACAGGCAAGCTCATCGGCTTCAAGGTGGCAGGCGGCGTGCGAACAGCCGAAGATGCAGCACTATACTATACCATCGTCGAGGAGATTCTTGGCCCTCAATGGCTCACAACGGAGCTCTTCCGAATAGGAGCCTCGTCGGCCGCCAACAACCTCATTTCCGCCATAGAGGGCGTTCGCATAAACTACTACTAATTTCGAAGCCGCCTACTTTTAGAAGCCGACTAGCAAGGTCATTTTCGGCACCTCCCTCCGCTTTTTAATCCTCACGTCTCAGTACGCTGCGGTTAAAAATGCTCACGAAGCCCCAAAACTAACCTCGCTATCCGACTTCTACATGAAAATAAGGGTGACTATCAAGTAAAAAATACTTGTTAATCACCTTTAATGTTGTGAGTTGAACGCAAGTTGAATATAATTCGAATTGGGTTTAAATGCTGCAAGCATTTAATAAATTTTAGAATATAATGAGCTGAACAAATTTATTTGATTCAGCTCATTGTGTTCTAAAATCATAGAGTTTTAGCAAAAAACTCTATGCCCAATACGCGGGGTAATATGCACCCGCGGAGGTGCTTTTCTCCGCCCGACGGAGTCAGACCCAGGCCGACCCAGGCCGACCCAAGCAGTCCCAAGGCGGGTGCATCCACACCAAAGAAAAGTGAGATTTGGGTATAGTAAGCGCACATAATTGCATATTTTGGCACCTTTTTTAAAAATTTGCCCTATCTTTGCACGACTCTAAAATACAAATTTAAAGAGTACATTAAGTAATTGGAACCAAATGACCTAATATATGCACTTGGGCTCACTCTGTTTGCTGGTTTAGCCACTGGCATCGGCAGTTTGATAGCGCTCGTTGCTCGTCGCACCAACAAGACTCTGTTAGCTTTTTCGCTCGGACTCTCCGCTGGCGTGATGATCTACGTCTCGTTTGTTGAGCTCTTTGCGGAGTCGCAGCACGCTCTCGTTGAGCTCTTTGGCGAGCATATGGGGGCGCTCTACACCGTTTTGGCATTCTTTGGGGGCGTGGCCTTCATTGCGCTTATCGACTTCGTGGTGCCCTCGGCCGAGAACCCACATGAGATCCGCGGCGTGGAGGATATCGAGCACCCGAAAAATACGAAACGGCTGCAGCGCATGGGGCTGCTCACGTCGGCGGCCATCGCAATACACAACTTCCCCGAGGGAATTGCAACATTCACAACAGCTTACGAAAACCCCTCGCTGGGTCTGGCCATCGCTGTGGCTGTGGCGATCCACAACATCCCCGAGGGTATTGCCGTGTCGGTGCCGATCTACTACGCCACGGGAAGCCGCAAGAAGGCATTCTGGTACTCGCTGCTGTCGGGCTTGGCCGAGCCCCTTGGTGGCATCTTGGCCTACCTCATCCTCATGCCCTTTATGTCGGAGGCGCTCATGGCTACGCTGCTGGCCATCGTGGCGGGAATCATGGTCTACATCTCGGTGGATGAACTGCTCCCCGCGGCACGCGAATATGGGCGCGAGCACATCTCAATCCTGGGATTTATCATCGGTATGGCCATTATGGCCTCAAGCCTCATACTACTAATTTAATAGCGTAAAAATAACTCAAACTACTATGAATATTCTTTTAATTATCGCAGGCCTCCTACTGATCCTGGCTGGCGCAAACTACATGACCGATGGCTCGGCAGCACTAGCTAAGCGCTTCAGTATCTCGGAGTTTGTCATCGGACTAACCGTTGTTGCCGTGGGCACCTCGGCTCCCGAACTTGTTGTCAGCGTGATGTCGGCACTCAAGGGCAGCGGCGCAATGGCCATCGGCAATGTCGTGGGCTCAAACATATTTAATACCTACGTCATCCTCGGTATCTGCGCAGCATTTATACCCATCCACCTGACGCGAAAAAACATGAGAATCGATATCCCCATGGGAATATTGGTCTCTACAATCCTGCTCCTCGTATGTCTCGGTGGCACCATTCACCGAATCTACGGCGTCGTGATGCTGCTCATCTACATCGCCATAATCCTCTTCTCGATAAAAAGCTCCCGCGCACAAGGGGTGCAGGCGCCGCAAGTCCCTCAGGAGGATGCGAGCGGGATTAAATCGATGCCCCTATGGCTCGCACTCGCACTGACCCTAGGCGGCCTCGGAGCGCTCATATATGGTGGAAATATATTCCTCGAGGGTGCGGTAAATCTAGCCCGCGAGTTCAACATCTCCGACAACGTAATCGCCATAACCCTCTTAGCAGGAGGCACTTCACTGCCCGAGTTGGCCGCCTCCGTGGTGTCCATCATCAAGGGTAAATCCGACATCGCCCTAGGTAACGTCATCGGATCAAACATCGCAAATATCTTGCTTGTCCTCGGCGCAAGCTCAATCATAACACCCCTCGAAATGGGAACCATAACCCTCAGCGATATTCTCGTTGTGCTAGGCGGATCGGCCCTGCTCTACCTAATGGGCTATATCCTGGTGCGCAACGTAATATCCAAAATCGAAGGCGCTATCATGATTGCCGCATACGCTGTATATATCTACCTTTTGCTGGCCTAAGTTTCTCTCTTTCAGTGCGCTTACAACTGACTCCGTCGGGCGGAGACAAGCACCTCCGCGGGTGCATATTACGCTGCGCATTGGGCATAGAGTTTTCTGCTAAAACTCTATGATTTTAGAACACAATAAGCTGCCACAAATAAATTTGCACAGCTTATTCTATTCTAAAATTTATTAAATGCCTAAAGGCATTTAAACCCAATTCGAATTATAAACAGCCAAGATTCAACACCAATTATGCATTATGAATTATGCATTGCAGGTTTTAAGTTGTGTTGTTCCAACTCAATGATTTGCATTGTCAACTGGAGGTTGACAATGATATATAATAATAGCTGAGAGTGTTGAAAGTCTAGCTTTCATAAGCTCTCAGCTATTATTATATATCGTAAAGCGCTTAAAAAGCGCTGCAAATCAGTGCAATACAAAAGGATCAAAAACGCAAGTTTTTGGGTCCAGGCTTGCCTGGCGGCTGCCCGCTGTTAGGGCAGTACGAAACGAAGGAAGCGCAAGAAGGCCATCAGCAAAACGAGCGTAACATGGCGATCTCGTCGGCCCAGCGGTCGGTGTCGGGTGTCTCGAGCACGAGGGGCATGTTGTCGAATCGGGCGTCGCCCATGATGTACTCGAAGCAGCTGATTCCGATGTGGCCGTCGCCAAGTGGGGCGTGTCTATCGACCCTGCTACCTAGCGGTTTAAGTGCGTCGTTGAGGTGCATTCCGCGGAGGTATTCGAAGCCTACAACCTCATTGAACTCTGCGAATGTTGCGTCGAGAGCTGCGGGGGTGCATAGGTCGTAGCCCGCGGCAAATGTGTGGCATGTATCGAGACATACGCCAACCCTGCTTTTGTCCTCGACGCCTGCGATTATGCGCGCTAAGTGATAGAAGCTAAAACCAAGGTTAGAACCTTGACCTGCAGTGTTTTCAATCACTGCGGTGACCCCCTTTGTAGCCTCTAGAGCCAAGTTGATGGACTCGGCAACGCGGTCGAGTGACTCCTCGATTGAGATCTTCTTGAGATGTGATCCTGGGTGGAAGTTGAGACGGTCGAGCCCAAGCTGCTCGCAGCGCTGCATCTCGAGCAGAAAGGCTGCGCGCGACTTCTCAAGTCCTTCAGCTTCAGGGTGCCCAAGGTTTATCAGGTAGCTGTCGTGGGGCAGTATCTGCATGGGGCTGAGTGAGGCTACGGCGCACGCCTCTTTGAACTTTGCGATGTCGGCCTCGGTGAGTGGGGGTGCGCTCCATTGGCGCTGATTTTTTGTGAATATGGCAATGGCATTGGCGCCGATTGCAGCTCCATTTTTGGGACCGTTCTCCAACCCTCCCGACACGCTTACGTGAGCTCCGATATATTTCATAACTAAAATTTTAAGGTTTCTGTAGCCATTTTTCCGCTTTGGGTGTAAAAAAATAGCACTTATATTGTACAAAGGTAATAATTTTATTAAATTTGCAGCCATATACAATTTAATATTCTATGAGAAGATATACAAAAATTATACTCCTATTCTCAATTCTGCTCGCGCTACCCGCTACGGTGTCGGCTCAGATGACAATTGATAAGATGGAGACCACCAAAACGAGCAATGTTAAGTTCCGCGACTCTGTTAAGTTGGCCGCGTTGGGTGAGGTTGAGTACTACTCCGAGGCGCGCGACCGTGCCGAGCGTGCAGCACTGCGTAAGGAGCGTAACACGCTGGAGATCATCAGCTCGCTGCAGGGCTCGATGACTTCGTACAACGACACCTGGATCGAAAATTCGGGCGGTGATAACACCACGGCAATATTGAGCAGCTTCACGCTGAACCACACTTTTAAGAAGGATAAACTCACTGTGGTCTCGAAAGTTGCGGCCAGCTTAGGCTTCAACCGCATCAAGATCGATACGGGAACCGACGACGAGGGCAACACCATCAACGAGGGTGTCTGGTTCAAGAACCAAGACGCGCTTTCGATCACCGTGACGCCAACCATCTCGATCTCGTCGGTGTGGTCGTATGGACCTTCGATCTCGTTCCGTACGCAGTTCGCAAATGGTTATGTATCGCGCTCGCAGCAAGAGGGTTACCAGCTCAAAAGTGGATTCATGGCTCCAGGATACCTCGACATCTCGGGAGTTATGAAGTATACCTCTTCGAATAAAACCCTCCCCATCACGGTGAGTATAGCGCCTGTGGCCCTGAGTGCCGTCTATGTTAGCAAGCAGGCGATCATCGACAACTACTGCTACAGCTTTGCCGACCACTCTACGGGAACGTGGGCATACACCGAGCTGTATGGATTGAGCCCCTACGTGAAATCCAAATATGAGGGTGGTTCGTCGATCCAGATCGACTACGACAAGACATTCACCAAGCTCAATAGCATCCGTTACACAACCAAAATCTACTCATTCTACGGTTGGATGACGCAGCTTTCGTACAAAAATATCGTCAACGACTACGACACTTATGTCGACGCTTTGGCCGAGTGGAACACCACTTCGGAGGGCGTAAAACCGATATTGGGAATCCAACCGACGGTGCTTTGGGAGAATACAATCTCGATCCCAACCACCAAGTTGCTCTCGACAACAATCAAGTATCAACTCTACTACAACAGGGCGCAAGACCTTAAGGTTCAGACCCAAACCTACCTCAGCGTCGGCCTGTCGTACACCTATAAAAACAAATAATTCGCCTCTATATGAATCACTCTTCGCAACGAAGAACCCTTATCTTTTCGATCCTTCTCTTCCTCGCCGCTTTTGGTGGGGTCATCGGAGGCCGCATTATCGAGCAGAGAAGCTACGGCCATAAACTGCAACAGATCTCGGCACTCCTGGGCTCGCCTCAAGATAAGGTCTCGTCGACACTCAGTTTTATAGATAAATACTACATCGACTCTGTCTCGCGCGACTCGATCATTGAGGCACTTATGCCCCATATTTTCGACCAGCTCGACCCCCACTCGATCTACATCCCCGCCGAGGAGATGCCCGAGATGAACGAGTCGCTGGAGGGCGAGTTCGATGGCATCGGCGTGGTGTTCAATATGGCCACCGACACGGTGATCGTGATTAACGTAATCCCCTCGGGGCCAAGCGATAAGGCTGGCATGAGGGGTGGCGACCGCATCGTTATGATCAACGATTCGCTGGTGGCAGGAGTTAAATTTCCGCAGAACGACGTGATGAAGCTGCTGCGCGGAAAACGTGGCACAACCGTCAAGTTGGGCGTTGAGCGTCAGGGGGCAAGCGAGCTACTCGAGGTCGAAGTTACGCGCGATGTGATTCCAATCAAGAGCATCCAATCGTCGATTATCCTGCGTGACTCGATCGGCTACATCAAAATGTTGCAATTTGCGCGCACCACGCACTCCGAGATCGTCGAGGCGATCGACAAGCTCGAGCAGCAAGGTATGCGCTCGCTGATCCTCGACCTGCGCGGCAACTCGGGAGGCTATCTCGATCAAGCGATATCTATAGCTAATGAGCTGTTACCCAGCGATAACCTCATTGTCTACACCGAGGATCGCGATGGACGCCAGCAGCGCGAATATAGCGATGGCAAGGGTCGCATTACCGATCTGGATATCGTAATTCTGATCGACGAAGGTAGCGCCTCTTCGAGCGAAATTTTGGCGGGCGCGCTCCAAGATAACGACCGCGGAACGATCATCGGACGCCGCTCCTTTGGCAAGGGGCTGGTGCAGCAGCAGGTGCCATTTGGCGATGGCTCGGCCATGAGGCTCACCATAGCGCGCTACTACACCCCCACAGGTCGCTCAATACAAAAGAGTTACACCAATGGTGACAACGATAGCTACCAAGAGGATATGATCAACCGCTACGCCATGGGCGAGCTCTTTGTGGCCGACAGCATCCACTTTGTCGACTCACTTAAGAAGGTGACGCCCAAGGGGAAAGTGGTCTATGGAGGAGGTGGAATCATGCCCGATATCTTTGTGCCAGCCGACACCACTGACGTGACACGCTACTACATCGAGGTCTCGGCTCGCAACATCCTCTACAACTTCACCACTAAGTATGCTGACGCCCACCGTGATGCGATCAACTCTGTGACAAGTTTCGAGGAGTTGGACTCTCTATTCGCCTCAGATACAGAGCTTTTCAACAACTTTATCACCTACGCTTCTCAGAAGGGAGTGAAGCCAGTTTGGAGCCAGATCAACCGCTCGCGGAAGATACTCGAGGCACAACTTAAGGCCTACATCGGTCGCAATACCCCGCTCGACGATGATGCCTTCTATCACAATATTTATCCGATCGACGTAACGGTGCTCAAAGCTATTGAGACGCTTGAAAATCAGACTATTGAAGAGTTGCGAGAGGGGCAAATAACGCAAAAGGAGGAGTAGGTATGTTTTCACGAATAGTAAGATCAATCTTCGTCTTGGCGGCGATCGCTCTCTCTGCAGCCGTGGTGCTCAACGCAGGGAATTACACCTCGTTGTTGCCCGCCGAGTATCAGAACCCTTTGGCGAAAATCGTGCTTCTGATCAAGGGCGAAAATGGAGTAGTGGAGGCTCCGCATAACACTCAGAGTGCTCAGAACACTCAGGCCGAGGCAGTTGCAGAGCCAGATTCACTGCTTGTGATCGAGCCCGACTCTCTACTCATCGCCTCCGACACCCTGCAGCAAGATAGCATAAAAATAACAGAATAGAAAAAATTATACATATATACAATGGCAAAAGAATTAAAGGACCTCACAAAAATTGAGGATAATTACTCACAGTGGTACAACGAGTTAGTAGTGAAAGCAGGCTTGGCTGAGAACTCAGCAGTGCGCGGATGTATGGTGATCAAACCCTACGGCTACGCGATCTGGGAGAAGATGCAAGCGGCTCTAGATAAGATGTTTAAGGATACAGGTCACCAAAATGCCTACTTCCCACTATTCATTCCAAAATCGTTCTTCTCGAAGGAGGCTTCGCACGTCGAGGGCTTCGCGAAGGAGTGCGCCGTGGTTACCCACTACCGCCTGATGAACGACCCCAACGGCAAGGGGGTAGTTGTGGATCCCGACGCGCGTCTCGAGGAGGAGCTCATCGTGCGCCCAACATCGGAGACAATCATCTGGAACACCTACAAAAACTGGATTCAATCATACCGCGACCTGCCAATCCTCTGCAACCAGTGGGCTAACGTAGTTCGTTGGGAGATGCGCACGCGTCTATTCCTCCGCACTGCCGAGTTCCTATGGCAGGAGGGTCACACCGCACACGCAACACGCCAAGAGGCCATTGAGGAGACCGAGCGCATGATCCACGTATACCAGAAGTTCGCTCAGGAGTGGATGGCTGTGCCTGTGATCGTTGGTCATAAGTCTCCAAATGAGCGCTTTGCGGGTGCCGAGGATACCCTCACCATCGAGGCTTTAATGCAGGATGGTAAGGCTCTTCAGAGCGGTACTTCGCACTTCTTGGCGCAAAATTTTGCCAAGGCGTTCGACGTTCAATTCACCAACAAGGAGGGTAAAAGCGACTACGTTTGGGCAACTTCATGGGGTGTATCGACTCGCCTCATGGGAGCTCTCATCATGGCTCACTCTGACAACAACGGACTTGTGTTACCTCCGAAATTGGCTCCTATTCACGTAGTTATGGTTCCCATCTTCAAGGGTGAGGAGCAGCTCGAGATCATGCGCGAGAAGATGGAGGCCATTGCAGCGCCACTTCGTGCAGCGGGTCTCACCGTGAAGATCGACGACCGCGACAACATCCGCTCAGGCTTCAAATTTGCCGAGTACGAGCTCAAGGGAGTTCCCGTGCGTCTGGCAATCGGTCCTCGTGACTTGGAGAACAACACCATCGAGCTAGCTCGCCGCGACACATTGACCAAGGAGAATGTATCGCAAGAGGGTCTCACAGAGCGCATTGTAGCTCTCATGGACGAGATTCAGGCGAACATATACAACAAATCGCTCACCTACCGCGACAGCATGATCACCAAGGTTGACTCATGGGACGAGTTTGTCGAGACTCTCGACAGCAAGGGCGGTTTCATCCTGGCTCACTGGGACGGCACCCCCGAGACCGAGGTTGCAATCAAGGAGGCTACAAAAGCCACTATCCGCTGCATCCCTATGGAGGTCGAAGAGGAGGATGGCAAGTGTATATTCACTGGCAAACCTTCGAAATTCCGCGTTCTATTTGCTCGTAGCTACTAGCCAATGGACACCGCGCAATCACTTCGCAAAGAGAACATTGCCGAATATATCCTCTACCTATGGCAGCTAGAGGATATGTTTCGTGCCCTGCAGTTTAGCCCCGAGGCGATATTTTCTCAATTTATCGCTCCGCGAAAACTCGACGACCAGAGCAGCAACCTCCTGCTAACCTGGTACATGGATATTGTGCAGATCCTCCAAAAGGAGGGCAAAGAGGAGAAGGGGCACATCGAGCACACCCTACACCTCATCGCCGACCTGCACAACCTCCACCTGCAGCTCATGAAGCTGCCCCAGGGGGCTCGCTACCGCACTCTCGTGGCTAGCCTCGACGAGGTGATGCCCGACCTACGTGCAATATTTGGTAACGAAATATCCGACACCGAGCTGGCCTTTAGAGCACTCTACGCCGCAATGCTATACCGAATAAAAGGCGAAGGCGCCAAAGGTGCCGTAGTCGACACTATAGAGTTCATCTCACCCGTAATCGCCGAGCTCTCGGCAGTATACGGCAAAGCCGAACGCGGCGAGATCGACCTTTTCGAACGGGCCTAGGCATGAGGACGGCCTAGGTTGGCCTGGGTCTGACTCCGTCGGGCGCAGATAGCACCTGCGCGGGTGCATACATATGCTGCGGCGATTTGCTTTTCGCTTGCGCTCATACGATAAAAGTGTTATAATAATTTCCCCGAGAGTAAACTCTCAAAAAATTATTATAACACTTTTATCTATGGCAACCTCTGGTTGCCAAAAGCAAATCTCCGAATGGTAAAATTAATTCACAATTCACAATTCGTATTGAATCTTAGCTGTTTACAATTCGAATTGGGTTTAAATGCCTTTGGGCATTTAAGAAATTTTAGAGCTCGATGAGTTGTGCAAATTTATTTGCGGCAACTCATTGAGCTCTAAAATCATAGAACTTTAGCAAAAAGTTCTATGCCCAATATCGCAAGGTAATATGCACCTGCGGGGGTGCTATCCCCGCCCGACGGAGTCAGTCCCAGGTCGCTAGAAACCAACGAATTAGTCAATCAAAAAGTCAAGATTAGCGGCATTGAAGATATCTTTTCCTTCGGGGGTGTACATTGCGGTAATTCGGTCGGCGAATGTCTCTTCGACTTTTCCGCGCACGATTTTCATTGAGCTGTTTACCATCTGGTTCTGCTCGGTGAATGGGGTGTCGAGTAGTGCGAAGCTCACGGGTAGCCACCTGTCGGGGAATATGTCGGCCATGGAGCCGCCTTTTTTGTACTCGGCGATTGAACTTTGGACGAGTGCTACCGCCTCGCGTTGAGCTTCGGGGGTGCCCCATGGAGCTGTTACAGAGCTCTTCATGGCCTCGATGTTGGGCACGATGAGAGCTGTGGTGTATGGGTCCTGGTCGTTGTGAAGCACAATCTGATCGATGTAGGGCGAGTTGCCAACTAGAGCCTCCTCGATGCCCTCGGGGCTATATTTTTCGCCGTCGCTGCCGATCAGTAGACACTTGAAACGGCCGAGGACAACCAAGAAATCATCCTTGTCCATGTAGCCCATGTCGCCCGTGTAGAGCCATCCGTCTCTGACGGTCTCGGCTGTTGAAATCTCATTTTTCCAATATCCAGCCATGACATTTTCTCCACGCACGACGATCTCGCCCTTCTCTCCTGCGGGAAGCTCGTTGCCGTCGGCATCTAATATCTTAAGCTCTAGAGGTTTAACCAAAGCCCCTGAGGTACCAAACTTATGTTTGTGTGCCGCATTCGACGATATCACGGGAGTGGCCTCCGAGAGCCCATATCCTTGGAACATCGGCATTCCGATGGCATAGTAAAAGTCCTGCAGCTCAGTGCTTAGGAGCGCACCTCCACCGACAAACATATCAATCTCGCCGCCCATTCCTGCGCGCACCTGCGAGAAGAGGATCTTGTCGAAGAGCGCCAAGAGCGGTTTGAGAATCACGACCCACCCCTTGCCGCGACTCCAACCATCACGGTTATAGAGCTTTGCGCACTTCAGCGCTGTGTTGAATAGCCACTCGACACCCTTGCCCTTGCTGCGAATCGATGTCTCGATCGACTTCTTGAAGGTCTTGGCTAGGGCGGGAACCGAAAGCACCAAGTTGGGTTTAACTTCGTTGATATTGATAGGGATATTTTTGAGCGTCTCCATTGGTGTGCGACCCTGCTGCACGGTGGCCACCGAAGCGCCCTGGTTTAGGAAGATGTAGAAGCCTACGACGTGTGCAAAGCAGTGGTCTAAAGGTAGGATAATCAGTGTTTTGTAGGTCGGTGGGATATCCATCAATGTCAACGATTGCTCGACGTTAGCCGTGTAGTTGCGGTGCGTCAGAATCACCCCCTTAGGGTCTGCCGTGGTGCCCGAAGTGTAGGTTATCGTAGCGATATCGTCGTTCTGGATGCTCTGCGAGATCTTCAAAAACTCCTCGCCATGCTCCGCAAAGTAGCTGTCGCCCATTTTGCAGACCTCCTCCATTGTGATCTCGTTCTCCTGGCTCTCTTCGACGGGGTTGATCACGATAATACGCTTTACCTCAGGTAGTTGCCCCTTGATCTTGCGGATCTTCGGAAGTTGCGTTCCCGAGACCATAATATACTTGGCCTCCGAGTGGATCAGTCGAAATAGCAGGTCGCTACTCTGGTCGAGTTTGATGGATAGGGGTACATTCGCCGCGCCCGCATAGAAGAGCGCTAACTCTCCGATAATCCAAGCGTTACACCCCTCAGAGAGCAGCGCCGCATTATCACCTTTTTCAACTCCGAGCGCCACGAGGCCTGCTCCAAATCGGTAAACTTGGTCTCGAGTTGCAGCGTAGGTTGTCTCCTGCCACTCGCGCCCGATCTTCTCCTTCAAGAAGACATTATTTGAGTAGTGGTCAACAGCCCTCTCAAATAGATCAATAAGTGTATTTTTCATTAATGGTGGTTTTAGGTGTCGACAAACCCTTATATGTGGTGGGCCCATCCTTACAAAACTAAATAAAAAAATCGAAACTCACAACTCTTTTTGCTGTAACTTTGTGGTTTACACGTGAAAATGTTTTTTCTTGGGTTGGCCTAGGGCGTTTACAGCTGACTTCGTCGGGCGCAGATGGCACCTGCGCGGGTGCATACATATGCTGCGGCAATTTGCTGGTCGCTTACGCTCCTACGATAAAAGAGTTATAATAATTTCCTCGAGAGTGAACTCTCAAAAAATTATTATAACTCTTTTATTTGCGGCAACATACTGTTGCCACCTGCAAATCTCCGAATGACTAAACCAATTCACAATTCACCATTCACCATTCACAATTCACCATTTATGATTGGTATTGAATCTTAGCTGTTTACAATTCGAATTGGGTTTAAATGCCTTCGGGCATTTAATAAATTTTAGAGATTGAGGATTTGCGCAAATTTATTTGTGGCAAATTATCACTCTCTAAAATCATAGAGTTTTAGCAAAAAACTCTATGCCCAATATCGCAAGAAAAAATATGCACTCGCTGGGGTGCTATCCCCGCCCGACGGAGTCAGACCCAGGCCGACCCAGACCAACCCCAGAGGCCGACTACTGGTTGTCGGACCTCAGCAGCTCGCCGAAGCAGCAGTCGAGGTATAGCAGTTCCACGTCGTCGTTGTAGACCTGGTTAACCATTAGGTCGTGATCGGTGGGCTCTATTGTGTTGTTTAAATTGTCAATGTTTTCCATAGGCTGGTTCTCTATTTAACTGTTAAACGTGCTAAAGTTCAATTTATTGTACCGATTTAACTTAAAATGATATTTTTTTCTTGAACCATTTTGCGCATGTTGATAAGTGCGTAGCGCATGCGTCCCAGGGCGGTATTTATGCTCACTCCGCTCTGCTCGGCAATCTCTTTGAAGCTCATGTCGTAGTAGTAGCGCATGCGAACCACCTCTTGTTGCTCGTCGGGCAGGAAGTCGACGAGTCGACGCACGTCGTCGGCAATTTGTTGGTGGATGATTTTATCCTCGATGGGTTCGCTGGAGAACTTGAGCGAGCCGAGCACGTCGTAACCAGCCTCCGACTCGCCGATTGTCTGCGAGCTCTTTTTGGAGCGGAAGTGGTCGATGACGATGTTGTGGGCAATGCGAAGCACCCACGATAGGAAACGGCCATTGTCAGCATATCGACCCTCGTCGATTACTCTAACAGCTTTGATAAATGTCTCTTGGAATAGATCCTCTGCCAGGTCGTGGTCTTTGACCATCATGCGGATGTAGCTACGCACGCGCGGCGAGTGGCGTTCGATCAGTTGAGAAATAGCATTTTGTTCACCTGTAAGGTAACGATTAAGTAGAACTGAATCACTTATCTTTACATTCATACTCTTTAATTTAAAATTACATTAGAGTAGCTTCTTCTCAATAGGCAAACGAATTTTTTAAGGTTTTTTGTAGGGCGATAAAACTCCTTTATCACCGTAAATCTAGCGCAAGGTATGCAAAAAAAGTTTTCCCTGCAAATTTTTTCTGTTTTTTTTTGCATTTTGAGACCTACTCTGGCCTTTATTGTGGCAATTTTTGTGCCATTTTTGCGTTGCAAAATATTTAGAGAGCGATCCTAATATTATATAAGGTCACTCTCTAAACAGGTTAAAAAGAGATGTTTACTACTCGAAGTCCACGGTGCTGTCGCTCCAAGCATTCACAGTTACGGTGAAGTTGATGTAGCCGTCGCTAACTGGATCGCTTACATCCTTGCCGATGATATCGAAGTCGGTCTCTTTGCCCTCCTCGTCGTAATATTTGTCGGATAGCAGATAGCCATTTGTTGCGCCGTCGGTGCACAATTTGATGTTGTAGGTGTAGCCCATGCCCGACTCAAATTCGAATGTATCTGTGCCAAGTGGATAACCAACCTTCACGAATAGAGGCGTGTCGTCGTATTTGCTGTCGGTCTCTTCGCTGTAGTTGGGGTGATCCGAGGCGTCGGTGTAGCCAATAACATCGCTATTGGTGCTATCTGTAGCGCGGTAGAGGATGTAGATGTGGCCGCCCTCGATTGTGGTTGAGCCCTCGACTGGAGTCCACGATGTGCTCACTTGAGGCAGCAACATCAAGTCGCCGTAAGAGGCAACAAGAGCTGCAGGCGATGCGATAGCGTCATATTGAGTATTCATGTAGCTATAGTTTGCGCTATCGTCGGATGTTTGATCATCCCAACCGCTAGCCAAAAGATAGGTGCGCTCGCTCAAAATATTGTTGAGACCAACCGCTTGAGAGTAGACCGTGTAGCCGTCGCCAGGTGTGACCGTGAAGTTGATCTTCGAGAGGATGTGGTTGAAGGTGAGCGGTAGGCGGTCGCCTGTTGGGCGCGCATCGGCTGTCGCTGAGGCCGCAAGAATGTCGGTTTGACCCGTTGTAGGTGCCGCGTAGGTGATCGATAGTGTAGCCTCGTCGTCTTTGACAATCGTTACGCCGCTGTCGTCGACCATGTAGTAGGCGTAGAAGTTGATCGGGTAATCGTCGGTGTCGGTTGGCCACTCGGGAGTCGATGAGAGCCACGCCCATTCGCCAGTAGCGTAGGAGTAGTTGTTTGAGCCATCCATCTCAGAGTCCCAGGTGTCGGAGCTAGCCTTGATTCCGAAGACCGAAAAACCAGCTTTGTCATCCTGGAGATTTGAAATGGTCAAGATGTCGGCACGCGAGGTGTTGGTCATGAAGCCGATGGCTTGACTCTGAGAGGTCGATGCAACATCTGCTTTTTCGAGATCTTGCGAGCAGCTTGCTGCACCCAGGAGTGTGCAGGTTGCCAATAAAAGAGAAACTTTTTTCATAATAATAGATATTTAGTTATAAAATATGATCCCTATTGGATCGTGATTTCATTGTCGTCGCCCCAATCGTTGACCTCGATATCGCCACTCACCTCGGGGAGCGTGAGCGAGACGCTGGCCGCAAGATCGTCGTCGGCGTAGCGGGTGATCGAACCTACGATCTGATCCGAGACGTCGTAGACCATCTCCTCCTCGGGTTGGTGGTGCGTGCCGTCGATCAGGTAGACATCGAGCGTGAGGGTGTGCGTCGATGAGGTTGTGTTGGGGGTCGAGAAGGTGAGTCGACTCTCCGATATCACTCCGTGCTGCGTGCTGTCGTCGCGCCATGTGCGCTCGGTGAGCTCGTGGACGTGGGTGGTGGTGAGGGTGTCGGTGTCGCCGCAAGCCATGAAGACACGCTGCGCAAGTCCCGTGAGCGAGACGTGAACCGAGGCGGCCGAGGAGAGATACTCCGTGTCGACCTCGATGGTTGTGGGACAGGTGAGTCGGCGCGGTGACACGGGGTTTAACCGCTGCGCCATCTCCAGATCCTCGTCGCTCCAGTCGCTCGTCGCCGCCGAGCACATCGACTCACTAACCTCGAAGTGGGCAACGCTGCACGAAGCGAGCTGCAGAGCCTCCACCGAGAGCGCCTCATCGTCGGCGGGGGTGTAGAAGTAGAGGTCGGCCGACTGATCGGCGATCTTGGCGGCAAAGAGGTCGTAGCTGTCAACATCCTCAAAGGTGATGGTGTTTTGCCAATAGGTGTCGTAGATCGACTCGTTGAAGATCACCACCGAGTAGCTTCCTATAGGCACGTAGATTGTGCCGCTCTCGACATCATCCTCGAGGTAGCGGTCGAATGGCGTCGAGCCATCGAGCGGGAAGAAGCGGAACGTGACGCGGTGGATATAATCCTCGTCGCCCTTGCTCTGTTGGTCGGTGTCGAAGCCCGAAAGCGACCAGTCGACACTCACATCAATCAGCGCACTCTCGGCGTCGTCATAGGTGCACTCGGTGTCGCTCAATTGGCGTCGTGTGCAGTATACAAAGCAGAAAATCAATAAAATAAGCAGTCGTCTCATCTCTCACCTCCTCTCTTGTCGGCGCGGTGCAGCATCCATGAAAGTGATACGCGGCAGCGCGTTGGTCCAAACCACAGTTTCGTTCCCCTGCTGGTGCGCAGCAGGTTCCAGTCGTTGCCACACCACTGTGCGGTATACTTTCGATATTTGGTTGTGAGGATACCCACACCCATGGAGTACTCCAGTCGCAGATCTCGACCAATGGAGTGTGCATAGGTGGCCGAGAGGCCTCCCGCAAAGACATTTTCGCCCTGATAGCCCTTGCCATCCCACTCCACGTCGTAGTAGCCCACGCCCGCGTAGAGGCCCGCAGCCCACCCCGTGAGCAGCTCCATCTCCGAGCGGTCGCCAAACCAGTAGCGCCCCTCGACCGTGCCGCACAAGATCTCCAGGCAGCGCTGACGGCTATCGCTGAGCCACCACGGAAAGATCCACTCACCAGCAACGGAGTAGCGCTGGCCAATAGGCACCTCGACCTCGAGGTTGACAGCCGTGACGGCGTCGTATAGTAGGTTTGTTTTGACCGCAAAGAGGACTCTTCGCGGAAGGGGCTCGAGCAGCCAATCGACACTCGAGGTCTGATTCTCGAAAGCCAACATCTCCTTGAAAGATCGCGGCGCAGGGCTATCATATATATATATAATAGTGTCGGCCCCCTCGATCAACTCTTTAAACTCTGTGGATGTGTAGCTGGTTCTCTGTGCAGATAGGGGCTCGCAGCAGAGAAGCGCCACCAAGCCCAGAGCCCATCGTACGATTAATTTTACCTTCGTATTGTTCATTACTCATCGTTTTGTTTCGGTGAGTGAGAATCCCAACTTTCATGCCATGATTGCTTTGGCCTGGGTCTGTCTCCGACGGGCGGGGATAGCACCCCCGCAAGTGCATATTATGCTGCGGCGATTTGCTTTTCGCTTGCGCTCCTACGATAAAAAGTGTTAGGTTAATTTCCCCGAGAGTGAACTCTCAGAAAATTAACCTAACACTTTTTATCTATGGCAACTTGTAGTTGCCATCAGCAAATCTCCGAATGGCTAGATTAATGCATGATTCATAATGTATAATTGGTGGCAGGGTGTTTATTTTAAGAAAATTTATTATCTTTGTGCTCAAAGATAAAATATAATATATAAGAGAGAACAAAGAGATATATACTTTACTGCTAATTATCCCCAAAGTCAACCACAATATTTTTTGATAAGTAGGCAGTTAAACATCCATGGCAACTCGTGTTTTTTAGCACGAGGCTAATTGGATGTTTAGGGTAGCGTGGTTGCACCTTGGGGATAGATTAGTTCTCGTGCTATCTTTATTTTATCTATAACCTTAACCTAGTTATTCTCAAAAGCAACCACAAAATGAAGAGAGTAGATCTATTGACTGGTAAATGGCAATTTATCGGTGTCCAAATCCACGATGGTGAGATTTGGAGGCAGAGCGACAACAATGTCGACAATATTTCATGGGAGTTTCAACTCCACTGTTTTAGCAGAAACAAAGGTGCAGGGCTGATCCTCGAGCGTTCGGCAGAGAACCCTGAGCCCATCCTCCTAGATTACTTTTACGACGCTGCATCTGGTACGTTGCATGTCGAGATGGATCCTTCAGCAACCGCAGACCAAACCCGTCAATGCGAAGCTCGCTACGGCGAATACGAGGTGATGGTGATGGAGCACATGGAACATCACGATCCCACCTCCGATTTGATCGTCATAAGCCGCGGATTCGACGCCACGATCCCACTGCGATATATTCTTCAGAAAATTTAAAACAGATTTTGAATTGGTATTGAATCTTAGCTGTTTGCAATTCGAATTGGGTTTAAATGCTGCAAGCATTTAATAAATTTTAGAATAGAAATAAGTTGAACAAATTTATTTGATTCAGCTTATTTGTGTTCTAAAATCATAGAGTTTTAGCAAAAAACTCTATGCCCAATGCGCAGGGTAAGTAAGCACCCGCGCAGGTGCTTTTTTGCGCCCGACGGAGTCAGACCTAGGCAGTCCCAAGCCGCCCCAAGCAAGCCAACCCAGGAAGTGAGAGTTTCATCTATTAGTCAAGATTTTTTTGGTGGAACGAAGCTTTTATTGTACTTTTGTGCTTCACTGCACTTTGGTGGGGTGTGATAACGATTTAATTAATTGAGATTATGTGGCGAAAACTTATAGCAGTGGCACTTTCGGTGGTGCTTCTTTCGGTTGGATGGTTGAGTTTTAGTGGTTTACCTTTGCTTGTGGCGCTTGTGCCTCTGCTTTGGATCAGTGGCTCGGCCGATGATTCTCGTGGTGGTTGGTGGTCTACGTTTTGGTATGCGCTGCTCACTTTCGTGCTGTGGAATGTGGCAACGGTGTGGTGGATCTGGAACGCAACTCCTGTGGGACCTATCGCCGCGACTATCGTCTCGTCGACGCTCTCGATGATCGCCTTTATGACGTTTCACACCTTCTCCAAGAGATGCTCTAAACCGTTGGCCTATACGCTTTTAGTCTCGCTCTGGATCGCACTCGAATATTGGTATACGGTAAGCGAATTCTCGTGGCCGTGGCTGCTGCTGGGCAATGGCTTCTCGGCAGATATCTGGGCTATTCAGTGGTACGAGTATACGGGGCTCTTTGGTGGCTCGCTGTGGGTGCTGCTCTCAAATATCTCTATTTTTGAGGCGTGGAGGGCGCGCTCCGCATCTAAGGCAGCGGTGGCGGCAGCGGTGGCTCTGCTTCCGATCGCCCTCTCGGCCATCATCTACTTTAGCTATGAGGAGCCTTCGCAGCAGAGCGTCAAAGTGGCTGTCGTTCAGCCTAATATCCACTTTGGGCGCGCCGATCACCCCAACGATCAGCAGCAGGCTGAAAACCTGCTGGAGTTGGCGGCAATGGCCCCCGCGGATGTGGATTTTGTGGTGATGCCCGAGTGCGCAATCCCCGACTATGTATTCACCTCCGACGTTCAGCGTACGCCAATTATTCAGCGACTGCAGAGGGTCATGGAGGATAGCTACGATGATGCTGCGTTGGTCTCTGGAGTCTCGACAGTTCGCTACTATCCCGCAGGTGCTCAGACACATACGGCACGTCAGCGCGGCGATACATACTACGATATTTTCAACTCGGCGATCTATATTCCACGCGAGGGAAAGCCCAAGTTGCATCATAAAGCTAAGTTGGTTATCGGCACCGAGAGCATCCCTTTCGTCTGGCTCTTCAAACCGCTCAGCTCGCTGATAATCGACCTGGGAGGAAGCCTCGGGCAGCTTGGGCGCGGCAGCGAGCGAGTTGTCTTCGACAACCATAAGGCGCAGGTGGGAACCGCAATCTGCTACGAAGCGCTCTATGGGGCCTACTACGGTGAGTTTGTGCAGAATGGCGCCGAGGTGATGTTCGTGATCTCCAACGACTGCTGGTGGGATAACACCCCAGGCTACCGACACCTCTTCTCGATGTCGGCCTTACGCGCTGTGGAGCATCGACGCGCAATCGCCCGAAGCGCCAACACGGGCATCTCGGGCTTTATCTCGAGCCGTGGCGACAAACTCGACTCGATGGGGTGGGACCAGCGCGGAGTCTTGGTCGACACCATTCCACTCAACTCGCGTGTCACTTTCTACACTCGCCATGGCGACTACGTAGCTCGAATTGCAATATTTATGGCGATACTCTCGCTGCTCAATTATATGGTTTTCCGCATTCGCCGCAAAAACCACCTAGCTTAACATCTTGTTTTAGAATGAATTACACTCAAACGCTCGAATATCTATTCACCTCGCTACCCTCGTTTCAGGATGTCGGCAGCGCCGCTTATAAACCTGGACTAGAGCGCATTAACGCCTTTTGCCACCACATGGGCAACCCCCAACGTAACTTCTACACGATCCACGTGGCGGGAACCAATGGCAAGGGCTCAGTGTCGCACATTTTGGCATCCGTGCTCCAGGAGGCGGGCTACCGCGTGGGGCTCTATACATCCCCACATCTCACCGATTTCCGCGAGCGAATAAGGATCGACGGAGAAAAAATCTCAAAACAGAAGGTGATTAACTTCGTGAGTCGCAACCGTTTAGAGATGGAGCGACTCCAGCTCTCGTTCTTCGAGATGACAACAGCGCTTGCCTTCGACTACTTTGCCCACAACCATGTGGAGGTGGCCATAATTGAGACTGGCCTAGGTGGACGTCTCGACGCCACCAACGTCATAACTCCCATTCTGAGCGTCATAACCAACGTCGCCATAGAGCACAAGGAGTACTTAGGCGACACGCTCGAGAAGATTGCAGGTGAGAAAGCAGGCATCATAAAAAAGAGTGTTCCCGTGGTTATAGGAGAGCGTAACGATCAGTATAACAGCGTATTCGTCAATTATGCGCACAGTCTCAACTCCCCCATAATATTTGCTCAAGAGCACTTCAGCGTACATTCGCAAAAGGCCACTGCATCGGGGCAGACCTTCACCATCGAGCGTCACTCCGACCGCTACCTCTTCAGTCTCGACCTCGATTTGGCGGGTAGTTATCAGCGCCAAAATATGATCACCGCCATCACCGCAGCCGACTATCTCCACCGCTGCACGCCGCTCTCGATAAGTCGCCGTGCCTTCATCACTGGAGTGTCGCAAGCTGCCGTCTCGACAAAGCTCAGAGGCCGTTGGCAGAAGATCGACACAGCGCCCCTAATCATATGTGACACAGGCCACAACCCCCACAGTCTCAGATTAATAGCGGTACAGATAGAGGCAACACCACACAAGGGTCTATATTGCGTCTTAGGTTTCGCCGCCGACAAGGACATTGACGCCATACTCTCATATTTCCCCCCACAAGCGCACTATATTTTCACCAGTCCCAGCAATCAACGCGCCCTCCCCGCCGCAGCTCTATTGGAGCGTGCCACAGCCGCAGGATTGGTCGGCGAAGTGGTCGAAGGGGTGGCCAACGCCCTGCAACACGCAAAAAAACTCGCCTCAGCGGAGGATTTAATATTCGTTGGTGGAAGCAACTTTGTTGTGGCCGAGTTGGATATTTAGCCCTGTGTTTCTTACGTTTCTTACGTTTCTTACGTTTCTTACGTTTCTTACGTTTCTCACTGCCCTAACAGCGGGCGGCCGCCAGGCAAGCCTGGACCCAAAAACTGTCGTTTTTGATCCTTTGTCGTGCACTGATTTGCAGCGCTTTTTAAGCGCTTACCGATATATAATAATAGCTGAGAGCTTATGAAAGCTAAACTTTCAACACTCTCAGCTATTATTATATATCATTGTCAACCTGCGGTTGCCAATGCAAATCAGCGAGTTAGAACAACACAACCTGAAATGCATAATGTATAATTCATAATGCATAATTCATAATTGGTGTTGAACCTAAGCTGTTTACAATTCGAATTGGGTTTAAATGCCTTCGGGCATTTAATAAATTTTAGAATAGAATAGGCTGAACAAATTTATTTGATTCAGCCTATTGTGTTCTAAAATCATAGAACTTAAAAAGTTCTATGCCTAATGCGCGGCGTAGTATGCACCCGCGCAGGTGCTTTTTTGCGCCCGACGGAGTCAGTTGTAAACGTCCTCAGCGACCTTAGTTGCAGCAACCCTCGTCGCAGCCGCACTCGCCGTCGCCGCAGTCGTGGTCTCCGCATCCGCATCCGCAACCGCCTTTAGGAGCTAGGTCTTCGGGGGTTACGTCGCGTACTCCAGCCACTTCCACTTCGAAGTTAAGGGTTTTGCCAGCCATTGGAGGGTTGAAGTCCATTGTAACGGACTCTTCGCCGATCTCGGCAACGACGCCATACTTCACCTGGCCGTCCATTGTTGACATTGGAAGCATGTTGCCAACTACAACGAAATCAAGGATTTGGCCATCTTCGCCTAGGAATATCTGACGTGGTAGCACCTCAATCTTAGCTGGGTCGAAGTCGCCGTAGCCATCTGCTGGCTCGAGGGTGAATGCCACCTGCTCGCCAACCTCTTTGCCCATGATTGCCTCCTCGAACTTTGGGAGGATGTTACCTGTGCCACAGATAAACTCTAGAGGAGCGCCCTCTTGTGATTGATCAACTACGTTTCCTTCGACAGTCAGCTTGTAGTTTACAGCTACCATCTTGTTGTTTTCTACTCTCATTTTATTCTTTTTAAATATATTATTTGCTGCAAAGTTACAACATTTTATTGACAACGGCAACATAGATTGCGATCGCCGTAGCCGCCATCGATTTTCGCCACGTAGGGGAAGAACTTCGAGCGTCGAACCCACTCCAAGGGGAATGCCGCCTGCTCACGTGAGTAGGGGTGCGACCACTCGCCGCAGATCTCGAAGGCTGTGTGGGGGGCGTTGCTCACCACGTTGTCCGCCTGGCCTTGAATCGCCTCGCACTCCGCTTTGATCGAGCGTATTGCCTCGATGAAGCGATCCATCTCCTCCTTGCTTTCGCTCTCGGTAGGCTCGATCATGAGGGTCTCATGCACTGGGAATGAGAGGGTTGGAGCGTGGAATCCGTAGTCCATCAATCGGCGAGCTACATCGCCACAGTCGCAGCCAAAATCCTTTTTGAAGTTGGTTAGGTCGAGGATCAACTCGTGACCCACGAAGCCACTTTCGCCGCTGTAGAAGGTGCGGAAGTCGCCTTTTAGCGCCGCTGAGATGTAGTTGGCGTTGAGAATCGCGATCTCGGTCGATCGGCGTAACCCCTCGGCGCCAAGCATCTTGATGTAGCCGTAGGTGATGGGCAATAATAGTGCCGATCCCCATGGCGATGAGGCCACTGCGGTGATTCCGTTCTCGCCGCCCGTCTCCGCCACCGAGTGCGATGGTAGGAATTCGGCGAGGTGTTCGGCGCAACAGATTGGGCCAACTCCAGGACCGCCGCCGCCGTGAGGCATGGCAAATGTTTTGTGAAGATTGAGGTGGCAGACGTCGGCTCCGATGTAGCCAGGCGAGGTTAAACCAACCTGTGCATTCATATTTGCGCCATCCATATATACCTGACCACCAGCATCATGCACAGCATCTACGATCTCGCGAATGCGGCTCTCGAACACGCCGTGCGTCGATGGATAGGTGACCATCAAGCAGCTTAGCTCCGATGAGTTGGCCTCGGCCTTAGCTTTGAGATCCTCGACGTCGATATTTCCTTGAGCGTCACACTTCACCCCGACAATTTTCAGACCAGCCATGGCTGCCGAAGCGGGATTTGTTCCGTGTGCTGAGTCGGGTATAAGTACAATATTTCGATACCCTTGGCCGCGACTTTGGTGGTATGCGCGGATCACCATAAGACCAGCATACTCGCCCGCAGCGCCCGAATTTGGCTGCAGTGAGCAGGCTGCAAAGCCTGTGATGGTTGCTAGGTCGCGCTCCATCTCGCCAATGAGTGCCATGTAGCCACTCGCCTGATCCTCAGGGGCAAATGGGTGCATATTTTGGAATCCCGCAAGCGAGATTGGTTGCATGATCGACGCGGCGTTGAGCTTCATGGTGCACGAACCTAGTGGAATCATCGAGTTGGCTAGCGAGATGTCGCGAAGTTCGAGACGTTTGATGTAGCGCATCATCTCGCTCTCGCTGCGATAGCTGCTGAAGATCTCCTCGGTGAGAATCTCGGTGGTGCGAAGTAGCGACTCATCGATCTCAATTTGTGTTATAGCCTTGACTTTCTTTGGCTTACGACCCTTCGCAAGGCTAAAGATCTCAACTACGCTCTCCACCTCCTCGGGGGTTGTCACCTCGTCGAACGAGAGGCGTACGCGATCCTCTGAGGGGTAGAAGAGGTTGATTTCACGCTCCAAAGCCAACGATTGAACAACCGATGCTTCAGCCTCCACCTCGAGCGTGTCGAAGAAGCTCTCGGTAGCGAGTGTGTAGCCCAATGATTTGAGTGCTGCAGCTACGCTCTTAGCTGCTGTGTGTGCGGTAGTTGCGGCACGACGAAGCCCCTCGGCACCGTTGTAGACGCAGTAGAAGCCAACCATCGATGCCATAAGTGCCGAGGCGGTACAAATATTTGATGTTGCGCGCTCGCGCTTGATATGTTGCTCGCGCATCTGTAGCGCCATGCGAAGCGCTTTATTGCCGCAGCGATCGACCGAAATACCGATGATACGGCCAGGGGTATTGCGCTTATACGCCTCACGTGTAGCCATATAGCCCGCCGAAGGACCTCCAAAGCCCATTGGCAAACCGAAACGTTGAGTCGAACCTACGGCGATGTCGGCGCCCCACTCCGCAGGGGCCTTCAATAGCGTCAATGCCAATGGATCTGCAATTGCTGTCACAAGTGCACCAGCTTGGTGTGCGCACTGCGTGAACGCCTCGTAATCACGTATTTCACCATTAGCTGCAGGGTATTGAAGCACAGCGCCAAACTCCTTGCCCGTGAATTCGTAGCTCTCGAAAGAGTCTATAACCAGCTCAATTCCATAGGGTTCGCTGCGAGTGAGCAGCAGGTCGAGAGTCTGAGGGAAGATGTTTTCATCGACAAAGAGCTGATTTACACCCTCTTTCACCGCCGCGCGCGAACGCAAAGCGTACATCATCAACATAGCCTCGGCGGCCGCTGTAGCCTCGTCGAGCAGTGAGCATGATGCGATCTCGAGTCCCGTGAGCGAGATAATTGCAGTCTGGAAGTTGAGCAGTGCCTCCAAACGACCCTGCGAAATTTCGGCCTGATATGGGGTATATGAGGTGTACCACGCTGGATTTTCCAGCACATTGCGGCTCACCACAGCGGGGATGGCAGTTGGGTAGTAGCCCATTCCGATAAACGATCGAAACTGCTGATTGCTTTGTGCCAAGGCGCCGATATGAGCGGCAAACTGGTGCTCGCTCATCCCCTCAGCGTCAAGCGCTAAGGGCTGTTTTAGGCGAATGTTAGAGGGGATAACCTCATTGATCAGCTCCTCGAGAGAAGCGACCCCAATTGTAGAGAGCATCTGCTCAATCTCAAGGTTGTTGTCGACACCGATGTGGCGCGAAGAGAATTTATCAAACATTTAATAAATTATGAATTATAAATTATGAATT
>JAWXTG010000003.1:32341-160226 GCA_044433705.1 Rikenellaceae bacterium
GAGAGAAGCGACCCCAATTGTAGAGAGCATCTGCTCAATCTCAAGGTTGTTGTCGACACCGATGTGGCGCGAAGAGAATTTATCAAACATTTAATAAATTATGAATTATAAATTATGAATTGTGAATTATTAATATCTAAAGCTGCTGCCTCCGATGAACTCGCGGAGGATCGAGGTGGGCGGGATCTCCGTGGGGTCGATCACCGTGAAGTTGTCGAGGAAGCGCAAGAGTCGACGCGCCTGGTCGTACTCGGGCACCGTGTTGGGGATCTCGTGGAGGATCAGCTCGACGAATGGGCGGATCACCGAGATCTCGTAGAAGAGCGACGAGTTTATGATCACGTCGGCCTCCTCCTGGTAGGGGAAGATGTGGCGCTCCTCGCCTCGTCGGACGCTGCCCCAGCGCGCAAGGGTTGCCACGCCGTTGGCGCCACGCTGCGTATAGTCGCGGGTGAGGCGGCGCAGTAGTCGGTTGTCCGAGGTGGAGATGCGCGAGAGGTTGTCCATGGCCACCGAGGTGATGCACGAGACATATATTTTGAACTTCAGCGACTCGTCGATGGCGGGGGTCAGCGCGGGATTCAGCGCGTGGATTCCCTCCACGATGAGTATCGAACGAGGCGTGAGGGTGAGTGGGTTATCGTGCCATTTGCGCGTTCCGCTGATGAAGTCGTAGCGCGGAATGGCCACGCTCTCGCCCGCGAAGAGGCGTTGCAGGTGGTCGTTGAATTGTGCTATGTCGATGGCCTCGAGCGCCTCGAAATCGTACTCGCCATTCTCATCCTTGGGGGTATCTTCGCGATTGACGAAGTAGTCATCGAGCGAGATCAAGACGGGGTCTAACCCCAACACCTGCAGCTGAATACCCAGCCTCTTGGCCGATGTGGTTTTGCCGCTCGACGAGGGGCCCGAGATCAATACCATGCGGCCGCCATCGGCTGTCGACGAGGCGATGGAGTCGGCCACGGTCGAGAATTTCTTCTCGTGGAAAGCCTCGGCGATCTTGATTAGCTCGCTGCTGTCACCCTCTAAAACCTTGGCGTTGAGCTCTCCAACGGTTGGAACGCCCATGATTTTGACCCACGATTGGTACTCGCTAAAGATGTCGAAGAGCTTCTCTTGGCGTGGCGAGGTGCCGATCTTGGATGGTTTGGTGCGCTGCGGAAGCGCCAAAAGTATACCTTTATAATATGGCTTTAAGTCGAAAAGGTCGGCGTAGCCGCTCGAGGGGGCTAGCGAACCGTAGAAGTAGCCGTATGTCTGGTCGAGTTGATAGAGCGCGCTGTAGAGTCGTGGGCGCGTGTCGAGCAGCTGAACCTTGTCGAAATATCCGTGCTCGCAGTAGATCGAGCGAACTTCGTTGGTGGGTCGCTTGGAGCGGGTGATTGGGGTGTTCAATGCGATTATTTGGCGCATGCGATCCTCGATGGCTTCGATTTGAGCTGTGCTAATCTTCTCGAGGCCATCAACTTGGCAGTAGAATCCGCTGTTGCCAATCGAGTGGCGAATACGTAGGTGGCACTCGGGGAAGAGATCCTCCACGGCCTTCTGCATGATGAACGAAACTGTACGCTCATAGACCCGCGCCCCAGCGAACGAGGTGCGATCGACGAACCGAACGGTGGCGCTCTCGTAGATGCGGGTTGTCAGTTCGCGCAGGCGGTTGTTGACGTAGCCCGCGATGATTGGGTAACTACATTGAGGCTCAAGGAGTTCAGCTATTTGACTCAAGGTGCTTCCGGCTTCAACCTCTTTTTGGGTGGAGCTGTTGCTGCAGATAATTGTAATTTTGGTAGCCATGGAAAAAGTTTGCTTTACAAGTTTAGTGACTCATCAAAATAAGTAATGCATTATTTGGTAAAGGTATATATTTTTTTACGATTTTTCTGAAAAATAGCGCTTTTTTTTACAGTTTCGAGGTTTTTTTTGCAAAACACAATATATTATGAATTGCGACCCGTTTTGAAAATAAAAAACATAAATACCGAAAGATTGAAAAAAAAATTATATATTTGCGATATTATAAATATCGCTGCAAATCGCTGTGTACTTTCATTTTATAAGCAAATTTGCAGTATATGATTAATATTTAAAACAATTTGCATACAAATTAAACCATTATGATAAGATTAGCACTACAAGCCAAGGGCCGACTTAACGAAGATAGCATTACGCTACTCAACGAAATTGGAATTTATATCGAATCTGGCAAGCGAAAATTGCTCACCCTAAGCGAAAATTTCAACCTCGAAGCACTCTATTTGCGCGACGATGATATTCCTCAAGCGGTGGCCATGGGTGTTGCCGATGTCGGCATCGTCGGCCTCAATGAGGTCGAGGAGAAGGGCTTCGATGTGGAGATCGTACATAAGTTGGGCTGGGGCCGTTGCCGCCTCTCGCTCGCGATTCCCAAAGATGACCAGTATACTGGTGTTGAATATTTTAACGGCAAGCGCATCGCAACATCATACCCAAAAATCTTGAGCGATTTCCTCGCAAAAAATGGGGTAACTGCCGAGATTCACGAGATCGCGGGATCGGTCGAGATCGCCCCTTCGGTGGGCATGGCCGATGTCATTTTCGACATCGTTAGCTCGGGCGGCACGTTGGTTTCCAACGGCCTAAAAGAGGTAGAGGTGGCACTTCACTCGGAGGCGGTAATCGTTGCTAACAAGTCTCTTAGCGCAGATAAGCGTCAGCTGCTAGACCAAATCCTATTCCGCGTGGAGGCTGTAGAGCGCAGCCGCGGAATGAAGTATGTACTGCTCAATCTCCCCGAAGATAAGATCGAGGTGGCGACAAAAATCCTGCCTGGCATGAAGTCGCCAACCATCCTCCCACTGGCACAAGAGGGCTGGAGTTCGATGCACGTGGTGATCAATGAGCGCGAACTTTGGGGCAAAATTGAGGAGCTTAAAGCTATCGGCGCAGAGGATATCTTGGTTTTGTCACTCGAAAAAATGGTCTACTAATGGAGATTATCAACACCCCAGAGCGAGAAGAGTGGGTGCAGCTCACGGCTCGACCTCTGGCTGAGCGAAACCAAATTGCACCACTCGTAGCGGGGATAATCGAGCAGGTTCGCCAGCAAGGCGATGCCGCAATTCGCAACCTTTCGCGCGAAATAGATCGCGTTGAGATAGACGAAATCAGAGTGTCGCAGGCGGAGATCGATGAGGCTGAAATGCTTGTAGGTGAGTCTCTTAAAAAGGCTATTTCGCTAGCGGCAGGCAATATAAAGCGCTTCCATGCAGCTCAACTTCACCCCCAGGTCGATTTGGAGACCACCGCAGGGGTGCGTTGTGTGCAGCGCGCTGTGCCCATCGAGCGTGTCGGCCTCTACATTCCAGGTGGCTCGGCGCCGCTATTTTCAACTGTTTTGATGTTGGCGCTTCCCGCGAAAATTGCCAAATGCCGCGAAGTTATACTATGCACGCCACCCAATAAAGAGGGCGGCGTAGCACCCGCAATCCTCTATGCAGCAAAGGTTTGCGGCGTGGATAAGATCTACAAGGTCGGCGGCGCTCAGGCAGTCGCAGCAATGGCCTATGGTACCGAAAGTATCGAGGCTGTAGATAAGATATTCGGCCCTGGAAATCAATATGTTACCGAGGCCAAACAGCAGGTTGCCTCGCAAGTTGTTGCGGTCGATATGCCTGCGGGCCCTTCGGAAGTTTTGGTCATCGCCGACCAGAGCGCAGTGGCCCAATACGCGGCGTCGGATCTACTCTCGCAGGCGGAGCATGGTGCTGATAGTCAGGCGATTTTGGCCTGTACATCGAGCCAGTTTGCCGACGAGGTTCAGCGCTGTTGCCAGGCACAACTTACCGAGCTAGAGCGCGCCGATATTGCAGCTAAAGCCCTGAATAATAGCCGAATAGTAGTTCTAAAAAGTCGTCAAGAGCTGATAGATTTTGCAAATTTATATGCAGCCGAGCACCTTATCATCTCGATGGAGGAGCCTTGGGCGGTTGCCGACCAGATCACCGCTGCGGGCAGTATATTTATAGGTAACTACACCCCCGAGAGCGCGGGCGACTACGCGTCGGGAACCAACCACACCCTGCCCACGTACGGCTGGGCGCGCTCCTATAGCGGCGTAAACCTCGACAGTTTCATGCGCAAAATGACCATTCAGGAGATCACTCCCGAGGGGTTAAAAACCATCGGTGGCGCGATCGAAACCATGGCTTCGGCCGAGGGACTTTCGGCTCACCGCAATGCAGTCTCACTGCGACTAAAAGATATTTAACACGATGAATATAAAAGAGTTAGTCAGAGAAAATATTAGAAATTTGGCATCCTACTCAACCGCCCGCGACGATTATCAAGGTGGTGAGTTGGGTATCTTTCTTGATGCCAACGAGAACCCATATGAGAGCGGCTACAACCGCTACCCCGACCCGCACCAGAAGGTGCTGAAGCAGCAAATAGCTGAGATCAAGGGGGTTGGCATCGAGCATATATTTATAGGTAACGGCAGCGACGAGCCGATCGACCTGCTCTACAGAATCTTCTGTGACCCAGGGGTTCACAACGCAATTTCGATCTCGCCAACCTATGGAATGTATCGCGTTTCTGCCGATATCAATGGCGTCGAAGTGCGCGAAGAGGCTCTAAATGAGGATTTTTCGCTCAACTGTCAGGCGATCATCGAGGCGAGTGATGAGCAGAGTCGACTACTATTTCTATGCTCGCCCAACAATCCAACGGCTAACTTGCTATCTACCAAAGATGTAGAGTGGCTATTGGCAAACTTTAAGGGCATTGTTGTTGTCGACGAGGCCTACATCGATTTCGCTGAGGATCAGGGCTTTCTGCCTCGCATTGCAGAGTTTGAGAATATCGTGGTGCTGCAGACCCTCTCCAAGGCGTGGGGAATGGCGGGTTTGCGTCTCGGTTTAGCATTTGCATCGGAGTATATCGTGGGGCTGATGTCGCGCGTAAAGTACCCATATAACATAAATATAGTTACCCAAAAGTTAGTGGGTGAGCTTCTTCAAACACCTATCACAGAGGCTGTTGCTGAGATTATTGCGCAGCGCGAAAGAGTCGCCGCAGCTATTGCATCGGCGCAAGTTGTGAGGCGAATATTCCCAAGCGACGCCAACTTTTTGCTCGTGGAGGTCGACGATGCACCGACTATATACAATGCGTTGATTGCGCAAAAAATAATTGTCCGCGATCGTTCGAAAGTGGCTGGTTGTCAGGGATGTTTGCGCATAACCATCGGCACGCCCGAAGAGAATGATCGTCTAATTGAAACCCTAAATTCGTTATGAAAAAAGTCCTAATTATAGATCGTGATGGAACCCTAATTGTCGAGCCACCAGTTGATTACCAGGTTGATAGCCTCGAAAAATTGGAGTTTGTCGCGGGAGCAATAACCGCCATGAGCCGCATTGCGCAACTCGATTTCGAGTTGGTGATGGCTAGCAATCAAGATGGATTGGGCACTGCAAGTTTTCCCGAAGAGACGTTCCACACTGCTCAAAATAAGATGCTTACAACGCTTCGTGGCGAGGGGGTAGAGCTCGACGACATCTTGATCGACCCCTCATTTCCAGAGGAGAATTCGCCCTCGCGAAAGCCTGGCATCGGAATGTTCGGCAAGTACCTCTCGGGCGATTACGACCTCGCGTCGAGTTACGTGATTGGTGACAGATTGACCGATGTGCAGCTAGCCAAGAACTTGGGCGCAAAGGCTATCTATATCGCTGAGCATGAGGCTGGTATTGCAGCTTTGCAAGAGGCTGGTTTAGAGGATATCTGCGCTCTTGTGACTGACGATTGGAACCAAATTTACACCATGTTGCGCCTAGGCCAGCGACGTGTTTCGATCGAGCGTAACACCTCGGAGACCAAAATTTCGCTTACGCTCGATCTCGATGGCGGATTGAGCTCGAAAGTCTCCACAGGGCTCAAATTTTTCGACCATATGCTCGACCAGATTGTCCATCATGCGGGCGTTTCGATGATCCTGCAAGTCGATGGAGATCTGGAAGTTGACGAGCATCACACCATGGAGGATGTGGCCATCGTTCTTGGCGAAGCGCTACGTAAAGCGCTGGGTGACAAGCGCGGAATTGGCCGTTACGGCTTCGCTCTTCCGATGGATGAGTGTCGCGCGATGGCGCTTATCGACTTTGGCGGCCGCATCGATTTCGACTGGCAGGTGGAGTTTAAGCGCGAGATGATCGGCGACACTCCAACCGAGATGTTCAGCCACTTTTTCAAGAGTTTTGCGGCGGCAGCAACCTGCAATCTGCACCTCTCGGCGGTCGGCGAGAACGAGCATCACAAGATCGAGGGGGTCTTCAAGGCCTTCTCACGAGCTATAAGAGCGGCGGTTTCGCGCCAAGGATTTGGCTTCGAACTACCTAGTAGTAAAGGAATTTTGTAGAGTTATGATAGCAGTAATAGATTATGATACGGGCAATTTGCGATCAGTTGCCAACGCCCTAAAGCGCTTAGGGGCAGAGTTTTGCGTGACGGATGATCCGCAGAAAATTGCTGCCGCTTCAAAGGTATTGTTGCCAGGCGTAGGTGAGGCTCAAAGCGCAATGTGCAAACTCAGCGAACGCTCACTCGTCGAGGTGATTAAGTCGCTCCAGCAACCTACGTTGGGCATCTGCATCGGCGTGCAACTCATGTGTCAATATAGCGAGGAGGGCGACACCGAGTGCATGGGGATTTTCGATAGTTCGGTGCGTCGATTCCCCTCAGACTCAGGGCTTAAGGTGCCTCACATGGGCTGGAACAGCATCGAGCAGCTCACGGGGCCGCTCTTCGAGGGCATCGACCAGGGGAGCTATATATATTATGTGCACTCCTACGCCCCCGAGTTGTCGTCGCAGACGATCGCGACAACAAATTATGGGCTCGATTTTAGCGCTGCGCTATGTCGAGACAACTTCTACGGCACCCAGTTTCACCCCGAAAAGAGCGGCGAAATAGGTGAGAAAATATTAAGTAACTTCCTGAAATTATGATAACTATAATTCCCGCAATAGATATTATCGATGGCGAGTGCGTGCGTCTCACTCGTGGCGATTACAATCAAAAGAGTTCGTACTACAAGGATCCACTCGAGGTGGCACTTCGTTATGAAGAGTGCGGGCTCAAGCGCCTCCATTTGGTCGATCTAGATGGTGCAAAGAGTAAGCAACCTGTTAATTTACACGTACTTGAGAGGATCGCTTCGCGTACATCATTCGACATCCAACTGGGTGGCGGAATCAAGAGCTCGCAGGCGCTTCGCGACGTGTTCAACGCAGGTGCTTCGCGTGCAATTTGCGGTAGCGTCGCTGTAACCTCCCCCGAACTCTTCGAGCAGTGGCTCGCGAAATTTGGCGCCGAGAAGATCATCTTAGGTGCTGATACTAAGGATGGTAAGGTGGCTATCGGAGGCTGGCTAGAGTCGTCGGGGGTTGGAGTCGAGCAGATCATCGAGCGCTTTGCGGGGGCTGGTCTCAGCCAAGTTATCTGCACCGACATTGCCCAAGATGGAATGCTTCAAGGTCCATCTACAACATTATATGTTGCTCTGCAAGAGCAATTTAAAGATATTGACATCACCGTTAGCGGTGGAATTTCAGGCGTCGACGACATCATGGACCTTGATGCAAGAAATCTTCGCAGTGTGATTGTCGGAAAAGCGATATACGAAGGGCGAATTTCGTTCGACGAGTTGAAAAAATTAGCCGCAGGATCATGTTAGCAAAGAGAATTATACCGTGTCTCGACATCAAAGCTGGCAAGACTGTTAAGGGGATCAATTTCGTTGGTCTTCAGGATGTTGGCGATCCTGTTGAGCTTGGGCGCCGCTATGCGCAGGAGGGTGCCGACGAGCTTGTCTACCTCGACATCAGCGCCACACACGAGGGTCGTAAAACCTTCACCGAGCTAGTCGAGAGAATTGCCGAGGCAATCAATATTCCCTTCACCGTTGGCGGCGGAATCAGCACTGTCGAGGATGCTGGAAAGCTGCTAAAAGCTGGCGCCGACAAGGTTTCGGTGAACTCAGCTGCAGTTAAAAACCCGCAGTTAATCAGCGACTTAGCGGCTAAGTACGGCAGTCAATTTGTCGTTGTTGCCATCGACGCAAAGATGATCGACGGACGCTGGACAGTGACAACGCACGGAGGTCGCACTCCAACCGACAAGGAGCTATTTAGCTGGGCCAAAGAGGCGCAGGAGCGCGGCGCGGGCGAGATTTTATTCACCTCGATGGACCACGACGGAACGCGCAACGGCTATCCATGTGACACTTTTGCGGCACTTTCGGCCGAACTTTCGATTCCGATTATCGCATCGGGAGGAGCAGGTTCGGTGCAGAATATTGCCGATGTATTGAGTGATGGCCAGGCCGATGCAGCGCTGGCAGCCAGCATTTTCCACTACGGCGAGATCAGCGTTGGCGAGCTCAAAAGTGAACTTTTGAAACAAAATATAGTAGTACGATTATGATAAAATTTAGTGAATTATCGACAGCCAAGAGCTGTGAGGGGCTGGTACCCGTTATTATCCAGGATGACAGCACATTAAAGGTGTTGATGTTGGGTTACATGAACGAAGAGGCATACGAAAAGAGCGTGGGCGAGGGCAAAGTGACATTCTTTAGTCGCACCAAAGGCCGACTATGGACAAAGGGTGAGACTAGTGGTAACTTTCTGAATATCTGCTCAATAGCTAAGGATTGCGACGACGACACACTTCTTATCCGCGTAAATCCGATCGGCCCAACTTGCCACACAGGAACCACAAGCTGCTTCGGCGGTCGCGAGAATGAGGGCTTCATCCGCTTCCTCGACACCTTTATTCAGCGTCGCCGCGTGGAGATGCCCGAGGGGTCGTACACCACACACCTATTTAATAAGGGTATCAATAAAATTGCGCAAAAGGTTGGTGAAGAGGCTGTTGAGACCATTATCGAGGCAATCGATTGCAACGACGAGCGCCTACTTTACGAGGCTTCTGATTTGATGTATCACTACCTAGTGCTTCTTGCATCGAAGGGAATGACCCTCGCCGACATCGAGGAGGAGCTAGCTAAACGCCACAAATAGAGTGAGTAAGATTGTAAAATCGTTGACCGATTTGGTCGGCAACACCCCCCTTTTGCGACTCGAAAAGCTCGCGGCACTCGAGGGTATTCAGGCCGAAATTGTTGCGAAATTGGAGTACTTCAACCCCGCGGGAAGCATCAAAGATCGCGTTGCACTTTCGATGATCGAAGCGCTTGAGGCTGAGGGCAGAATCTCCGAAGGGGCAACCCTCATCGAGCCCACAAGTGGTAACACTGGTGTGGGGTTGGCGCTTGTGGCCGCATCTCGTGGCTACAACCTGATCCTCACGATGCCCGAAACCATGAGCCTCGAGCGAAGAAAACTTCTTGCGGCGATGGGTGCGCAACTAGTTCTCACTGAGGGGTCTAAGGGGATGAAAGGGGCGATCGCAAAGGCCGAGGAGTTGCGTGACAACATCCTTGGATCTGTGATTCTCAACCAGTTTGGCAATCCCGCCAACCCCGCCGTGCACTATCGAACAACCGCCGAGGAGATCTGGCGAGATACCGACGGCAAGGTCGATATCGTTGTGTCGGCGGTCGGTACAGGTGGCACCGTTAGCGGCATCGGCAGACGCCTCAAAGAGCTTAAGAGCACCATCGAGGTGGTTGCCGTGGAACCAAACGACTCACCCGTATTATCGGGTGGCGCTGCGGGGCCACACAAGATTCAGGGTATTGGTGCAGGATTCATTCCAGAAAACTTTGACGCTGAGGTTGTTGACCGCATCGTTGGCGTCGATTATTGCGATGCTGTTGCCACTTCACGTAGTTTGGCCACTAGCGAGGGTTTGCTCGTGGGAATCTCATCGGGTGCTGCACTTTTTGCGGCAGTCAAGGTAGCCAAGGAGCCTCAAAATACTAATAAACAGATAGTTGTAATTCTTCCTGACGGTGGAGAACGCTATCTGTCAACAGAACTTTTCGAGCAATAATTGTATGGACAGCAACAAAGATAGAGTAATTTTAGAGAGCGTAGCAGCGCTTCACGACATCGAGCGCGACGCTATCTGGCAGGGCAGTAACACCCCTCCCTCGCGTGAAATTTTGGCCGAGATTGTGCAATTGATCTTCGAGGTGATCTTCCCCGAGTACCTGATGGAGTGTAGCGAGGAGATGACTCAGCATCGTGTTGCGATCAATCTCGAGAAGATTTATTCGCTGCTAAGCGATCAGATTGAGCGCGCCATGCACTTCAACAAACTCGCTGAATGTCAGAGTATTGAGTCGATATCTGAGGATTTCATTTCGTCGATTGCTCAGATAAAAAAATTGTTGACAACCGACGTCGAGGCGATGTACAAGGCCGATCCCGCGGCCACATCCTACGCCGAAGTTGTTCTCTGCTACCCATCCATCGTTGCCATGACTCACCATCGCGTCGCCCACAGCCTCCACCAACTTGAGGTGCCCATCATCCCACGTGTAATAGCTGAAATCGCACACTCAAAGTGCGGAATCGATATTCATCCAGGTGCGCAAATTGGGAGTCACTTCGCCATCGACCACGGCACCGGTGTCGTAATAGGTGAGACCACAATAATCGGCAGTAATGTTGTTGTATATCAGGGTGTTACCCTTGGCGCTAAAGGCTTCAGATTTGATGCCGATGGTAATGTAATTAATATTCCACGTCACCCCATCATCGATGATAATGTTAGGATTTACTCCAACTCCTCCATCCTTGGTCGCATAACAATTGGGCATGACTCAATAATTGGCGGTAACATGTGGATTGATCGTGATATCGCTCCACACTCAAAACTCGTCAAAAAACTCTCTTGCGCGGAGGGGGATAGCTGAGGCCTGGGACGGCCTGGGGCTGTCCTGCGCGGACGGCGGCGGGGTGCTCCCCGCGGAGCTATACCTCTGCGATTTGGGAGACGAGCTCGTCGCTCTAAAATATTACTAGTCACTATTTTTGCATCAAGCAAGCTTGTACAAAATAGTGACTAGTAATATTTTTTAAACACCCTGCAGGTGTTTAATCCCAAACCGAAGACAGAACATAGGTGCCATTCAATTACAAATTGTGAATTATGAATTATGAATTGAAATTTGGTTGAGTGTATTCGATTGGGGTTCGAACGCCCAGCGGGTGTTCGATAAATTCTAATAAGCGGAGAGGTGGACAAATTTATTTGATCCACCTCTCTGATTATTAGAATCATAGAGCTTTAGAAGAAAGCTCTATGCCCCAGCCGCAAGATAAGTATGCACCTGCGGGGGTGCTATCCCCGCCCGACGGAGTCAGTCCTCAGTGTGGGAGTGTTATGGTTCTAAAAAAGGTGGCTAACATTCTGAATGTTAGCCACCTTTTGGTATTTAGTGAGTCTTAAGACTACTTGTTGTTGAATGCAGACATCTTCTCGATAAGCATGATCACCTTGTTAGAGTAACCCCACTCGTTGTCGTACCATGAAACAACCTTTACGAAGTTGTCAGTAAGTGGAATACCAGCGTTTGCGTCGAAGATAGAAGTGCGAGCATCACCTGTGAAGTCAGTAGAAACTACTTCATCCTCAGTGTAACCTAGGATACCAGCCATCTCGTTCTCAGAAGCAGCTTTGATAGCCTCTTTGATCTCAGCGTAAGAAGCACCCTTCTCCAAACGAACTGTAAGGTCTACTACAGAAACGTCAAGAGTTGGAACACGGAAAGCCATACCTGTAAGCTTACCCTTAAGCTCAGGGATAACTACACCTACAGCCTTAGCAGCACCTGTAGAAGATGGGATGATGTTGCCACCTGCAGCGCGACCACCTCTCCAGTCCTTCATAGATGGACCGTCAACAGTCTTTTGAGTTGCTGTTGTAGCGTGAACTGTTGTCATAAGACCCTCTACGATACCGAATTTGTCGTTAAGAACCTTAGCTACTGGAGCCAAACAGTTAGTAGTACAAGATGCGTTAGAAACGATAGTCTGACCAGCGTAAGTATCTGTGTTAACACCACATACGAACATTGGAGTAGCGTCCTTTGAAGGAGCTGACATAACTACATATTTTGCACCTGCCTCGATGTGCTTAGCTGCAGTCTCCTCAGTAAGGAAAAGACCTGTAGACTCAACTACGTACTCAGCACCAACTGCGTCCCACTTAAGGTCTGCTGGGTTGCGCTCAGCTGTAACGCGGATAGCTTTACCGTTAACGATAAGCTCGTTCTCGTTGAAATCAACTGTACCGTTGAACTTGCCGTGTACTGAATCGTACTTAAGCATGTAAGCCATGTACTCTACAGAGATAAGGTCGTTAATACCTACTACCTCTACATTCTCGTTAGTGCATGCTGCACGGAAAACCAAACGGCCGATACGGCCAAAACCGTTGATACCAATTTTAATTGCTGACATAATTTTAAATTTGTTATTTATTATTAAAAACTTTTTTCTCTCTTTAACTTCGCAAAATTAGTTACTTTATATATAAAAACCAAGGATTCTGCAAATTATTTTAAAATTGCGATAAAAAAAATATTTTTTTTGCACTCTTAGCGGTTTGCCATCTGGCTAAATGCCGCTGCGATGGTCTCGGCCGCCTGGTCGATACCCTTCTCCAGCTTGCCGCCGATCATCATCTTCATCATCATATTTAGCTCTACATCAAGTACTAAGCGGAAGCGAGTGTCGTAGGGCCCCGCCGAGTGCAGCTGGATCCAGAATGCAAAGTCCATCGGCACGCCGCTATCCTCCGCCGCCACAATCTTAACATGCTTGGGGGCCACCATGTCGTCGAAACGAAGCTTCACGGTGAAGCCTTTAGCCTTAAACGAGCAGCTGATGGGCGTTGCGCTCCACTCCTCGACCTTGTCGGCAACCGCTGGCGTAAGGTTTTCGAAGTTGCTAATCAATGTAAATATCTGTTCTGCAGGAAGCAAAATTTGCTGCTGCTTCGATGTGTATCTCTTCATTATTAATCGATTATAAATGTTCGCTCCTTAGGGCTATTGACCTTAATCTCGACCACCATAGCATCCTCAGGAAGTAGATCCTCGATCTGCTCGGGCCACTCAATGAGGCATAGATCACCCGACGAGAGGTACTCCTCACATCCAAAGTCCAACGCCTCCTCAATCTTCGAAATGCGGTACATGTCGAAGTGGTAGATCGCCTGCTCCTGAGCCGTGCGATACTCATTAACAATGGCAAAAGTGGGGCTGCTCACAGCATCGCTCGAGCCCATCTGCGCCACAATCTCGCGGATAATAGTGGTCTTGCCAGCCCCCATCTCAGCGCGAAAAAGCACAACACTGCGCCCGCAAAGCTCCGCCAAAATAACCTTGGCAACATCCGAAAGCTGCGACAACGAGTCGATAGTTATTATCTTCATAGTAAAAGTATTTCGCCACAAAATTAATCATTTTTGCCCATATTTCAAAATTAATTTGACCAGGGGACGGCCAGGGACGGCCTAGGTCTCCGATGGGCGTAGTAAGCACTCGCGGAGGTGCTTTTTCCGCCCGACGGAGTCAGACCCAGGCCGATCGAAAAGCGCAAATAAAGGCCTAATGTTGAGCCGCAGTACCCTCTTCGGGGTTGTGCTTGTATCTGAATGTCACGGCAAAGAGCAGTGCGATGACGGCTGCGAATGCTGCGAAGATGTACCATGATAGAGGTGATTGCGATCCGTCGGCGCTTAGCGTTGCGGTGACGATCCATTGTGCTGCATATGAGCCGATTATGGCGCCGATTCCGTTTGTCATGATCATGAATACACCTTGGGCGCTTGAGCGTATTGCGGGTGATGTTTCGCGGTTCACGAAGAGTGATCCCGAGATGTTGAAGAAGTCGAAGGCCACGCCGTATACGATCATCGAGATGAAGAACATCCATACGCCTGCGCCAGGATCTCCAGCGCCTAGGAGGGCGAAGCGGAGCACCCATGCGAGCATCGATATTAGCATGACATTCTTGATGCCAAATCGCTTGAGGAAGAAGGGTATAAGTAGTATGCAGAGGGTCTCGGATATCTGCGAGAGCGATATCAATATGGTGGAGTGCTTCACGAAGAATGCATCTTTGAAGGCTTCAACTGCGCTGAAGCTGTGTATGTAGCTGTCGGCAAATGCGTTTGTGATCTGCAGGAGCATGCCTAGAGTCATCGAGAAGATGAAGAAGAGAGCCATGCGACGCTCTTTGAAGAGCGAGAATGCGCGTAGGCCGAGGTTGTCGACGAATGATTTCTTGTCGACACCTTTGACGATCTCGCACTCGGGGAGCGTGAATGCGTATAGACCTAGGGCAACTCCCAGAGCTGCAGAGAAGTAGAGCTGAGAGGCGTTGTGGCCAAATCCAAAAATATCGACGCACCACATCGCGGCGATAAATCCGACAGTACCCCAAACGCGAATTGGGGGGAATGCAGCAACGGTATCTAAACCAGCCTTCTCTAGTGCGTTGTATGCCACGGAGTTAGAGAGTGCAATTGTGGGCATGTAGAACATCACGCTCAGTAGCACCATCGAGTAGAGCATCGTATATTCGCTCTGACCAGCTGCGGCAACCATAAATGCTGCGGCGATGATGTGGCAGATACCCAACAGCTTTTGCGCGGGGATCCAGCGGTCGGCAATTATACCCATGATGGCGGGCATAAAGAGCGAGCCCAAACCCATCGTTGCGTAGAAGCTGCCAATCTTGCTGCCGAGCTGCAGCTCGCTGCCGCCGAGATATTTTCCTAGTGTAATGAGCCATGCACCCCACACTGCAAATTGCAGGAAGTTCATCACTATAAGCCTGATTTTCATATTCATAGTAGTCGTTTTAAATTGTTTAAATTTATGTGTGTCATAAAATTGTTAACAAAATTATAATTTTTTTTCCACTTTTTTGCCATTTTTCTCTTTTTTTATTACTTTTGCACTATCAAAGGGCGCTAAACAACGCGAAGGTGTCCAAAATTGAGCTATGGTGTAACGGTAACACTACAGATTCTGGTTCTGTCTTTCTGGGTTCGAATCCTAGTAGCTCAACAAGCACGTGGCTGGTAGGTCGATTCAGACTTGTCAGCCATTTTTTTGATTTTTTATGAAACTACTGCATTTATTGGCAATCCTCGTAGTTGCTATTTGGGGCTACACCTTTGTCACAACTAAGTTGCTTATTGTCGGTGGGTTATCCCCATCGCAAATCATGCTCTACCGATTTGGTATAGCATATATATGTATGCTTTTTATAGCTCCGCGCCCCCTCTTCGCGCGTACTCTCAAGGATGAGTTGCTCACCGTGGCGGCAGGCGTCACTGGAGGTTCGCTCTATTTCGTCACCGAGAATAGCGCCTTGGCTCTATCGCTCACCTCGAACGTGGCGATCATCATCGCCTCGGCCCCAATATTCACGCAGCTAGCCTCTCATTTTCTGCTCGAGGGTGAGCGGATGAGTCGCCGCATGTTTACCAACTCCCTCTTTGCATTTGCTGGTGTAGTGTTGGTCGTATGCAATGGCCGCATAGTTCTAGAACTCAATCCATTAGGCGATATTTTGGCGCTCATAGCCTCCATCTCCTGGGCGCTCTACACCGTCTTTATTCGTAAACTTGATAAGCGTGGATACACCACAAAATTCGTTACGCGCAAGATCTTCTTCTACGGCGTGGCGACCATGCTCCCAATATTTCTATTTATCCCGATTCTGCCATCGCCCGCCTCCATCCTTCTCGACTCCTCGATCTACCTTCCGCTACTCTTCCTCGCGGTGGCCGCCTCGTTCTTCTGCTTCTTCGCATGGGGCTATATTGTCGAAAAAATCGGCGCCGCCGCCTCGGCGCCCTATATATATATGGTACCCCTAGTCTCACTCATATCAGCCGCTCTAGTGCTCAAAGAGCCAATAACACCCCTGGCCCTCTTCGGCATGGCCCTGATTCTCCTCGGCGTGATCCGTGGTGAACGCACCTGGAAACGCTGAGTTAACGCGAAATGACGGACCTGGGTATGTCTCCGACGGAGTCAGGCCCAGGTCAAAAACCCAGGCTAATTGCATCCGCCAGATATCAGGCGATGTTGCTGGCATTTAATGCGATGGTAGAGTAGTACTGCGGCTGTTGAGAGTCCGACGATGAACCCGATGTAGAGCCCTTGGGGGCCCATTCCAAAGAGGAATGCGCAGAGGCAGCCGACGGGAATATTGAGTATCCAGTAGGCAAATACAGATATCGGAAGGATGATTTTCACATCTTGCATACCTCTTAAGATGCCTATGCTTATGCACTGCAGCCCGTCGGGAATCTGAAATAGCGCGATGAATACTAGGAGGAGAGAGGCCATTTCAATCATCTCGGCGTTAGATGTAAATAGCTGGGGTAGAATGCTTTGCAGCGTTATAAAAGCTATCGCCGTGATGCTGTTCCACACTAGAGCCAGGTGGTAGGCGGCACTTGATGCTAGCTTCATGCGCTCGAAATCTCGAGTTCCGTAGCAGTGGGAGATGCGAATTGTTGTGGCTGATCCCACAGCCAACACAATCATGAAGGCGCAGTTCATGAGCGAGACGCCAATCTGATTTGCACCAATGATATTTGCGCCGAAGTAGCCCATGAGTATCGAGGAGATGACAAATGCCGAACACTCAAAAAAGACCTGCGAGGAGATTGGTAGGCCAATTTTCACAAGCTTCACCGAGTCGCGGCGCTCCAAATTTTTAAATTTGAAGTTGTCCAGATATACCTTAAATCGCTTCATGGAGAGGAAGAAGATGAAGATTATCGCCGCCTGAAGCACCCTCGAGACCAATGTTGCTAGGCCAGCACCAAGCACCCCAAGCTCGGGCGCACCCCACACACCATTTATCAGAGCGTAGTTTAGGATAATGTTGATCGTGTTGCATAGGATCACTATATACATGGTTGTCTGCGTGTTACCGAGCCCCTCGAGGAACTGCTTGAACACAAAAAACACCATGATTGGGATCATACCCCAAACCAGAGTCTTATAATATGGAATGGCCAGCGCCACAACCTCCTCGGGCTGCCCCATATAGCTCATCAGCGGGATAAGCAGAAGTTGCAGGCCCATCGCCAAAAGTCCAATCATAGGGAAGAGTACCAGGCTGTTGCCGAGGTACTTAGAGGCCTCTTTCATCCTCCCCTGCACGAAGAGTTCCCCCACAATCGGCGTGATGCCAAAGGTGAGTCCCATGCAAACTATGTTGATTAGAAAAAATACCGATCCGCCAAACGATGCCGCAGCCAAAGGTAGCGAATTATCACCGCCATACTGACCAACCATAATGTTATCGGCAAGCTGCACCACAACCTGCCCTAACTGACTTAAAACCACGGGAAAAGCCAGCTTCAAATTGGCCTTATACTCCGCTCTATACTTCGAAAATCTATACATAAGGGGACAAAGATAGCCATTTTTCACGACTTAGAAAAATGTTGAGTCTCGTTAGCGCTGTGAAAACTTCTTTCAGTGCGCTTACAACTGACTCCGTCGGGCGCAAAAAAAGCACCTCCGCGTGTGCTATCCCCGCCCGTCGGAGTCATACCCAGGCCGTCCCAAAGTAGGCCGTCCCAAAGTAGCAAGCGCTACTCGCCCGCCACGCGCAAAATATCTTTAGTCTCTTTGCGCATTGTTGGTTGTGGGTGTTCGCCCTCGGGGTGCCCGTATGTTATTATTGCGGCTATTGTTTGCTCTTCGGGGAGGTTTATGATTTTGGCGATTTCTTGGTCGTCGATTATTCCGAAGATGCATGTTCCGATGCCTTTGGCGTGTGCTGCTAGGCAGAATGTTTGGCATGCGATCCCTGCGTCGAACATCTCCCAGTCGTTAGCTTTGTTTGTGGCGTACGTTTTGTCGTATGTTCCGCTTTTACCTTTCACGTAGCTCAATACCATTACCCCTTTGGTGTTTGCCAGGGTCTTCATGTTGTATGAGAAGCCGTTCACACCGCGCTCGTATATGGCCTGAATCATCTCTTCGTTGTCGACGATTGTGTAGCGTGCCACCTGGAAATTTGCCCATGATGGAGCCCAGCGGCTGATCTCGACAATCTCCTCGATGAGGGCGCGATCTACCTTTTCATTTTTGTATTTGCGCACGCTGCGGCGCTCTTTGATCATCTCTATTGCTTCCATAATTTGTTTTTATTATTTTGATATGCAAAGATAGTGCTATTTAGCCAATTTTTAACCATCTATTGACAATATAAATTTGCATTTATACATTTTTTAGCTACCTTTGTCACAACGGTAGGGGTGCTCCGATGGTGAGCTGAGATTATACCCTTTGAACCTGATTCGCAGAAGCGACGTAGGAAACCAGAGATATAATCTGTTGATGGCCAGTGTTGTGGCTAGCTGCTCCTGCCTGTGTATGGTAGGAATTTTTAATTTATATACTTATGATTAATAGAGAGAAATTAGCTGCGAGCCTCGATAAGGTTCGACAAACGTCACCACTTGTTCACTGCATCACAAATTATGTTGCGATGAACTTTAACGCCAATGCCCTGTTGGCTATCGGCGCCTCACCAGTCATGGCGCACGCCAGGGAGGAGATGGCCGATATGACAGCTATTGCAAGCTCGTTGGTGCTGAATATCGGAACGCTCGACGCTCAGTGGGTCGAGGGTATGTTTGCTGCGGGCAACTCCATGAGTTTGCTGGGTCGCCCAATCATTTTGGATCCCGTTGGCTCGGGCGCAACTCCCTATCGCACAGCTATTAGCCAGAAGATTATCGGCGGCTTTAAACCAACTATCATTCGCGGAAATGGCTCGGAGATCATGTCGCTTGTGGATGCCGATGTACTCAGCAAGGGTGTTGATAGCTCGGTCTCGTCGGATTTGGCTTTGGAGGCGGCGAAGATGTTGGCTAAAAGCTCTGGCGCAGTGATAGTTATCAGTGGCCAGACGGACTACATCACCGATGGTGATCGTGTTGAGACAATCACCAACGGGTCGACTATGATGACAGCCGTTACGGCGATGGGATGCACGGCGACAGTTGTAATTGGCGCATTTGCAGCAGTTTGCGACGATCCATTCGAGGCGGCACTCTACGCGATGGCCCTTATGGGGGTTGCGGGTGAGCGTGCTGCGGCAATCTCGGCGGCACCAGCAACACTTCAGCTCAACTTTATCGACACCCTCTACTCGATCTCGAGCGAGGAGCTGTCGCAAAGCGTAAAGCAATGTCAGTAGCTTTCGACCTCTCGCTCTATCTGGTGACCGACAGTGAGTTAGCTGCGGGGCGCGACCTAGAGCAGATCGTCTGCCAGGCGGTGGCTGGTGGCGTCACAATCGTGCAGCTGCGCGAGAAGGAGTTGGCCACGGGGGAGTTTATTGCGCGTGCGCGCCGATTGAAGGCCGCCCTCGCGCCATATGCTATTCCGCTGATTATCAACGATAGAGTCGATGTGGCTCTAGCCGCCGATGCCGACGGTGTCCACATCGGACAGTCGGATATGAGTTACGAGGATGCCCGCGCAATCTTAGGGCGCGATAAGATCATTGGTCTCTCGGTGGAGTCTCTCGACGAGATTGTAGAGGCAAATGAGCACGACGTCGACTACATTGGGATCTCGCCGCTGCACGCGACACCCACCAAGACCGATACGGCGCAACCATTTGGCATTGAGGGGTGTACGGAGGCGGTAAATCGATCGGCGCACCCGAGTGTAGCTATCGGAGGCATCAATCTGGGCAACGTTGCCCAGACGATGGCGTGCGGCGTCGATGGCGTTGCGGTGGTCTCGGCGATAATTTGCGCCGAGGATCCTCGCGCAGCCTCGCAGCAGCTACGTGAGGCCATCGAGGCTTCGCGTCCCAAGTGGAGCACCGTTGCGCGTAGGGCCTGCGAGGGGCTATATCAGCAGATAATTGCCCATCCATTCAACGTTGAGATGATGAACGGCTCCCTCTCGAAAGAGCGTTTTCGTAGCTATATTGAGCAGGATACCATCTACATCCGCAACTACGCCGATGAGATGTTGATCATCGCCGAGATGCTACCCAAGGGCGATCAGCGCGAGCAATTTCTTACCTTCGCAAAGGAGGGTATGGATGCCGAAAAGGCGCTTCATTCGCTTCTGGGTCAGATGGTTGGCGGTGTGCGCAGCGCCGAGCCCACTTCGGTCACCTCGGCCTATATGGCGCACACGCGACAGTGGGTTGAGCAGCGCGACATGGAGCTCTCGATGGCGGCGATTCTGCCATGCATCTGGATCTACAGTTTAGTTGGTCGACACCTATATAATAATAGCGACCTCGAGGGGAACCCCTATCGTCAGTGGGTCGAGACCTACTCGTCGGAGATGATGATGCAGGGGGTGCAACTATCTATAGATCTTGCAGATATGTTGGCCGAGGACTCCTCGCAAAGTCGCCGCACAGAGATGCGCAACCAATTTATCAAAGCTGTGTGGTTCGAGTACGCCTTTTGGGATTCGGCCTACAGAGATCAAAAAAAGTGAGAATATGAGATACAATCGAGTTTTAACAATTGCAGGAAGCGACTCTGGCGGAGGCGCTGGAATTCAGGCAGATATCAAAGCGATATCGGCGCTAGGGTGCTACGCGGCATCGGCCATCACGGCGGTGACTGTGCAGAACACGGTGGGCGTAGAGGCGGTTCACCCCATTCCCCTCGACATCCTAGAGGGGCAGATCGAGGCGGTATTGAGCGACATCGGAGCCGACGCCATAAAAATTGGCATGATGCACTCGGCCGAAGTGGTCGAGGTAGTGTGTCGCCAGATCGACAAGCACGGAGTGCAAAACATTGTCGTTGACCCTGTTATGGTTTCCACATCGGGTCACAGGCTCATCGAGCAGAGCGCCATAGAGTCGCTCAAGAGCATGCTCCTACCACGTGCGCGCGTCATCACGCCCAACATCCCCGAAGCGGAGATTCTCCTAGGTGAGCAGATCGCCGACCAGTCGCAGCTCGCGCAGATGGCTCGCAAGCTATCCATGGGCGGCAACGTATCGGTACTGCTCAAAGCTGGCCACCTAACCGAAGATCGTCTCACCGACATCTTCTACAACGCTGAGACAGACGAAGTTATAGAGTTGGTGTCGCAGCGTCTCCACACCCCCAACACCCACGGCACAGGCTGCACCCTCTCCTCGGCATTCGCCGCCATGCTAGCCCGCGGAATGGAACTCAACGAAGCCGCCCAAGCCGCCAAAAATTACATCAACTCCGCGATCGTCTCTGGATCACGATTTGAGATCGGTAAGGGTCATGGCCCTGTGGATCACTTTTTTACACTGCGCAGCTAGGGCGACTTTCAATGCGCTTCGTACTGACTCCGTCGGGCGCAAAAAAGCACCTGCGCGGGTGCATACATACCCTGCGGCGATTTGCTTTCCGCTTGCGCTCCTACGATAAAAAGTGTTAGGATAATTTCCCCGAGAGTAAACTCTCAGAAAATTATCCTAACACTTTTTATCTATGGCAACTTTGTTGCCATCAGCAAATCTCCGAATGACTAAACCAAATTGGACCACAATTCACAATTCACAATTTATAATTTATAATTGGTATTTGTGGATTATAATTCGAGTTGGGTTTAAATGGCTGAAAGGCATTTAAAAAATTTTAGAGATCGCTGAGTTGTGCAAATTTATTTGCGGCAACTCAGTGACCTCTAAAATCTTAGAGCTACGAGCTCTAAGCCCAACGCGCGGGGGAGTATGCACCTGCGGGGGTGCTATCCCCGCCCGACGGAGTCAGACCTAGGCCGTCACAAGTGTTTACTCGTTGTAGTAGTCAGTCCAGCGTGTCTCGTCGGTGACGGTTACGCTATACGAAACAGACTTTTCGCCATCTCTCGACACGGTCAATGTACCTTTGGCTGTTGCGCCGTTGTATGGTGCGTCGACTGAGTATTTGCAGCATACGCCATCTTCGTCCTCCACCTGGCAGTCGAAGGCTCTGTTGTCGCCTGTTGAGTAGTCGAGCAGCTGAGTTATGGTGTATTGCCCTTCGATGCTAGTGTCTGTTGTCCATGCAATTAGGAGTCCCAACTCGTAGTATAGTGTATATCTGACTGGAGCGTCGTCACCTAGGTTTGTGATCTCGTAGACGCCAGTTTCAGCCAAGGGGCAGACCTCGTATTGGCTCTTTTGGCATGATGCTACAAAGATAAGAGCGAGCGCTGCGAAAAATATATTTAGCTTTTTCATATTTTCTCTGTTTTTTGTTTCTGTTCGTCCTAAATTAGTTTGATGCTCTTGTCACGTTGTCGGCACTTACCACAGATACCTTTCTGATGTAGAATGTTCCGAAGAAACTGTTGAAGTCGAAACAGAATCTAATCTCATCGGCACCAGGTGAGTTCTCGATTGAGGTTGGCGTTGCACGAGCATATGTGTACCATGCGCCTCCACATACATTCCATACACTGAAGAATCCACCTCCATTTCCAGCGGTAAAGGTCTTGTCTGTGAAGCTACTACCATTTGTTAGGTATAGAGTGATACTCTGCTTTGTGGTAGTCTCCTCGTCGGAAGTACCATAGAGCTCTACAGTGTAGTGGTAGTTACCTGGGCCAGCCGAGAATACATAGCTGTTGTATACAATCTTCGAGTTGGTCGAGTCGTCGCTTTCGCGGTATACCTTCAACACCTTCTTACCCGATCCTAGTGGATCATCGACGAATGCAAGATAGCTATTCATTGTATCTGAAGTTGTACCAGTTGTAGCAGTCATTCCCCAGCCTAGGTCGGCAGGTGTCACACCATCTGCAACGCCATCGGTGAAGTCGAATAGGCTCGCAGGGAGATAGTCGTATGCATCGTAGGTGAGAGCCACAGAGTCGAAGTCGTCGGCCGAAAGTGGACGAGCTGAGAACGAGTCGATGCTCTCGATATCGTCGGTGAGCGATAGTGTGAGGGCGGTATCGTCGGTGTATATGCTGCCGTCGAATGTCACGATCAAGCTTGTTGCGCTGCTGCCCATGGCCATAGATTGACCTGTTACAGTACCGTTTCCAACGCTATTTTCATATGCGATTTTGAACTTCGACGCCTCCGAAGAGAGAGTTGCGATGCTCTCCGAAGAGAATACTCCCACGTCGTCGCTGTCGAGCGTGATTTCGATCTGGTTGGTCTCGCCGTTGTGGTCGGTGTCGTAAGGCTCGATTGATGCAATCACCAATGGATCAGTCAATAGATAGTATACTGAAACCTTGCTGAGGCCATTGTAGTAGCTATCCTCGATAGCCGAAACGTAAGGCGACTTGTCGAGTTGTGCCTCGCGCGACACAACCATACGAAGAGAGACCTCCGAGCCACTCTCGGTAACCTCGTCGAACTCTACCGATGCGGTGCTACCGCTCTCGGTGATATTCTCGAATGTTGCGGTACCCTGGTAGCCCGATGTCTCGACCCACTGGTAGTCGGTTGGAGCCTCGTCGGTGCTATTGTATACGCTGACATCCTTCAGGTATAGCTTCTTATTGAATGGGATTGAGACCAAACCGCTCGATGATACAACCGCCTCGGTTGTACACGCTTCGTCGGTGTAGATCTTAGCCTCTAGAGAGTCGTAAGTTTGGCTGTAAACCATGAATGTGTAGTCGAACTCCATGATGTAGTAGCCGTTGTCATCCTCGACACTGTTGATGATCTCCTTGTCGCCATTGATCGATACAAACTCGTAGGATACCATCTCCGAGTAGCGGTTCTTCACCGAGACGGTGTGATAGCCCGCTGTGAGGAAGATTACTGTAACCTCCTGGTCGTACGATACGTCCGATGCCGATGCATCAACCTCACCGCCCGAGGCGAAGGCTGCGTTCTCGCTGAGGCTCCACTGGTGCGATACGAGCGCCTGCGAATTGTCGGTTAGCGTCACGGTGCCGTTGAGCTCGACAACGTAAACATCGCCCGTGATGATCTTGTCGGTACTCAGATCGACCGAAAAGAGGGTGCTACCTGTAGCCGTAGCCGATTCTGGTTTCTCTATGGTGTGCTCGGGCATCTCGACCGAGGCGTCCTCGGCGCACGCCACTGCCATACAGGCAGTAGCGAGGACGAAGAGTCTTGAAAATATCTTATTGCGTTTCATAATATTATCCATTTCTTTTATTTAACACATTTTATCTATTTTGTGCGTTGGTCAAGCTCACCTTGCGTAGATAGAAGGTTCCTTGGAAACTGTTCATACCCATTGCAAATCTGAGCGAGGTGCCTCCCAAAGAGTTGGTGATCGATTGTGGCGTCGCACGTGCATAGGTAACCCACTGACCACTGTAGCTAGCGTAGCTGGTTGTACTGTAGTAACCACCACCAGTCGACGAAGTGCTTGTACTATCCGAAGTAAATGTGGTGTCGGTTGTCGACGACGATGTAGTGATGTAGAGGTTGAGACCAGATGCTGAGACGATCTCATCCGAAATATACATAACATCGATTGTCAAGTGGTAGTTACCCGCAGGGGCATCAAACGTGTAGTCGTTGATGAGTATCGCAGCCGATGTCTCAGCAACTCCCGAGTCACTTGTTGTGCGGCACGCTTTGAGCACCTGGATAGCATCGCCCGCTGGGTCGTCGACAAACTCCAAGGTACTATTGTTACCAGCGCTTGTCACGCCACCTGTCGAAGCCCATCTCCATCCAAGGTCGGTTGGCTCCTGCGAAGAGGTGTTGATGAACGACGAGAAGTCGAAGTAGCTTGGGTTGAGACACTCTCCAGCTGGGAAGCCGTCGAAGCTGACAAGGTCGGTTACAACTGTAAATACGTTGCTTAGACCCGCCTCGGCGATCTTCTCGCTAAGTGGAGTGTCACCACTGACTGTGATGTCGTTAGCACCACCGTTGTATGTCAATGTCAACTCATCGGTGTTGTACAACGACTCGCCGAATGTCAAGATGAGGTTGTTCTTACCCAATCCCTCCTCTAGCTCGCATGATGTTGCGGTGAGTGTGGTTGAGTAGCCAGTAGCCTCGTTGTAGACGTCGAGTGAGAAGAGTGAACCACTGTTGGCTGCGATAGACTCCGATTGGAACTGAGTGTTGACAGTGAAGTTTACTGTTGTACCCACGCTCGATTGAGTTACGGAGCACTCCAAAGGCTTGCTACTTGGCATCACGTAGATGTTGAGTGGCACGTAGTAGTTTGTGCTGCTAAGTGGGAGCGATGGGTTGGCCGCATCGTTCTCGCGACCTAGGGTCTCTTTAACGATGAATGGAAGGTCGTAGTTATCCTCAGAGAGAACCACGAACTGAAGTGCAGCCTCTTGGTAAGATGATGAGTATGGGAAGCTGATACCCGCCTCGTCGCATGTCCAACCCCAGCTGTTTGTGCGGTCGCCAGTCTCGTCGACAAAGTATAGGTAGTCACCAGTCTCGATCTCGACGCTTAGGTATCCGTCGCCATCCTCGGCGTAGCCCACAGGCACCTCGTCGGTGTGCTCTGCGTCGCGGTATACTCTCACAACAGGGTCGAATGTGCCGTTGAAGATCTCGAATGTGAATGTAAACTCGAGTACATGCTTGCCGTCGATAAGCTCCGAAGTGATGGTGTTATACTGGCGAGTTGAGTTACCCTCTTCGCGGTAGGAGTAGGTAAACGACACCTCACGCTCGTATGTGTTACGAAGCTTAACGGTCTGCACACCAGTCTCTGTGAAGGTTAGATGCACGGCATCCTTAGTGTTGATATCGGTGAGTGAGTAGTCGATATCGTCTGAGTAGTCCTTGTCGTCGCTCGAGATGATCTCGTCGAGTAAGTATCTCACACCCGTGTCGTAGGAGATCTCCCACTCGTGGTCGATCGTACCCTGAGAGGCGTCGATGATCGAGACGTAGTTGCTTGTGGTCTCGAAGATTGGGTCGGTGTTGTTCGACTCGGTGCTAATTACCCATGCAAATGCCGCCAAGTCGTTCGGAACTTCATACTCCTGCTCGCACGAGCCGAGAAGAAGCACTCCAGCAAGAGCCATTAGCCTAAAAATTATATTATTGAGTTTCATAATATTCTCTCTCTTATATTAGTTAATATATGGATTTGCTGACTTCTCCACAGCAGGGATTGGCCATGTTGCAACTGTCTCGTTGTAGTTGGCTGCAGCTTGGGTGTAGTCTACAACAATATCGGCGTCGGTAACCTCCTCGTATGGACGTTGGTAGCCATATTTCTTGCTGGTTGAGTATGAACCATCGTCGCTAACCTCTACATATGGCACTCCCACGCCTACGTAAGCGTACCAATCTTTTGTAAGATCCTCGAAGCGCTGCTTGGTGATTCCCCAACGACGCAAGTCTGATCCGCGCATTGCACATCCGTCGAGTGCAAGCTCCAATGGACGCTCAACATACATAAGGTGCTCCATAAGATCCTCAGCGCTATATGTCACGCCGTCGTACGAACGCTCGCCGCTAAACTCACCCGAAGTACCGAGAAGTTTTACACCTGCTCTCTCGCGAACCTTGTTGACATACTCCAATGCTGTCGATAGGTACAACTCACTCTCACCACCCTCGATAAGAGCCTCGGCATACATCAAGTATACATCCGCAAGACGCATCACGCGTAGGTTGATTCCAGATTTGTTAACAACCGAACCCTCGTTCTCGCCATACCAGATATCCCAGTTAGAGTATTTGCGGAAGTAAGCTGTGTTGCCGCTACCGTAAGATACCGATTGTTGAGGAATGTATTGGTAGTAAGGTAGATCCACCTCACCGTTGATTGCAATCGAGTATGATGCACGGTAAGAGTAGTCGCGCAGGTGGAACCACTCGCTGCGTGCAGAGTTCCAGAAGATGTAGTATGGAGTTTGGTATGGGCAACCACTTGTTGTGAACTGCTCGTACTCTGGCTCCTCGAAGTCGCTGTCGCTTGGGTCGTTCGAGAGGTCGACAGTCTTTTTCCACAATACTGTACCGTAGTTTTGAACGGTTAGGCCAGTGAAGCGAGCCTTCATTGCGTCGGTCTCCTTCTCAGCGAATGTGCTTGAGCTGTAGCGGTATACCAAGTATGTTGCGCTAGACGAAGAAGATGTTCCAACTGTCTCGCCAAGGTGCTTGTAGATGATATCTGGAGTCTCGTCGTTTGTGTCGTCGCCATCGTCGTAGGTGTCGAACTCAACGTCGATCCAGTTATCCTCGTTCATCGCGTCGACGGGATCCAAAGTGTACTCGTTAACCAACCACAACGCTGGAACGATCGAGCACCATCCGTCAACCTTCGATACGATCATACCGTAGCCGTTGTATAGCGAGCTGTCGCCCGAGTATTGAGAGTTGATATCGAGTGTGTAGGTGGCCTCAAGGATCGACTCTGCGCTAAGCTCGTTTGAGGTTGTCGCGTGGTCGTTAGAGTCGATGAGCTCGTAGTCGGGTGAGTTGACAACCAACTCGAAGTAGTAGCGAGCGCTCTTGTAATCCTGCTCGTAGAGGTAGCTCATACCCAAAAGTGTGTAGGCTGCCATCGCCGTTGCGCGACCATTGTCGGTGTTGCTTGTCCATTTGTCGACCATGCCGAGCGACAGAGCGGTATTGACATCCTTGCGGATGAACAGGCGCACCTCCTCGGGAGTCGAGAGTGGTTGGTAGAGGTCGTCGGGCATATTCACTGGCACGTAGTCGATAATGGGCACCGAACCGTCGTTGAATTGGTCGCTGAGCCAGAAGTAGAAGAGACCTCTAAAGAAGTAGGCTTGCGCCTGAATCTGGTCTAGACTTGTTAATTGACTATCTAGTGTCAACTTTTCGCGTACCACCTCGCAACCCTCGATCACTTGGTTGGCGTAGAAGATACCCTCGTAGAGAGCTGCCCACTTGGTCTTTACAGTGGAGAAGGCGTCGTTGAATGTGTGTAGTGCAGCGTCATCCTTAGCCACACGGTTGTTGGTTCCGCAGATTGCCATATCGGTGCGAAGCGCCTCATCCTTCAAAGCGTAGATATTCTCCTGCTTGAATGCGTTGTAGACCGCGTTGAGCACCATCTCGCAATCCTCCACCGAGTTCCAGTAGTTCTCTGCCAACACCTTATCCTCATTTTCGCGATCCAAGAAGTCGCTACATGAACCTGCGAGGAGGGTGCTTAGCATTAAAATTGCTATATATAATTTTTTGAAATTCATAGTTCTTAAATTTTAATGTTAGAAGTTAACCTGAACACCTCCACGAACCTGCATGCTGATTGGGTATGTACCCAAGTCAAGACCGCGGCGGGCTAGTGATGAGTTACCAACCTCGGGATCGTATCCCGTATACTCGGTGAATGTCAAGAGGTTGTCGGCAGCCACATATATTCTAAACTTGTTGATACCTGCCTTTTGGGTCATAGATTTTGGCAGTGTATATCCAAGAATAATATTCTTCAGACGAAGGAAGGTACCATCCTCAACCCACAAGTCGCTATAGCTACGGTAGTTATCGTGTGTACTACTGCTATACGAAGGAATCGCCGATGTTGGATTTTGTGGAGACCACTGATAGACAAGATCCTTGCTCGATTTGTTTTGGTAGGTGTAGACCTTCGAACCGTTGATCACCTCGTTGCCGATTGATGAGTACCAGTTCATCGAGAAGTCGAAACCTTTGTAGTCAACCGTGAAGTTGAAACCAATCTCATACTCGGGAGCACCGTTTCCAGCATATGTTCTATCGTCGTCGTCGATCGTGCCGTCGTCGTTGCTATCGACATAGATCAAGTCTCCCATCTGTGCATTTGGCTCGATCTTCTGGTAATCGGCCAACTTCTGCTCTGTGTTGACAATGCCATCGGTTGGCATCACGAAGAATGAACTTGCGGGGTAACCCTCCTTGATCGCCGTAACAAGGTCGGTTCCAGAGGTTGGCGAACCATCGGCAAAGTAGTACATGTCGGTGTTAGCGTTCATCTTGGTCACCTTATTGTCGTTGGTCGAGAATGTTGAGTTGATCGAGTAGTTAAGATCCTTGACCTTTCCGCGGTAGCTAAGTGCCAACTCGAGACCTCGGTTCTGCATATCACCAACGTTGAGCGTCACGGTCGATGTGGTGCCCACACCCGAAGAGGCTGGCGCCAAGAGTGGGAACAACATATCGCGCTTGTTACTCTGGTAGACGTCGAACGAACCTGTCAACTTATTGTTGAAGAAGCCAAAGTCCAAACCGATGTTATACTGTTGGGTTGTCTCCCACTTCACGTCGGGGTTAGAGTAGATATCCTGCGCCAAACCAGCTGCATATACCGATCCTCCGCTCTCAGTGGAGCCAAATGAGTAGTCGTAGTGTGTTGTGAGTGTTGTCTGGTAGGCGTAGTCGGCAAAGTTTGAGTTACCTGTGGTACCGAAACTTGCACGCAACTTAAGGTTGCTAACGGTGTTTTGGATACCTCGCCAGAAATTCTCCTCCGAGATGTTCCAACCAGTCGAAACTGATGGGAAGTATCCCCAACGATTCTCCTCGGCAAACTTCGACGAACCATCGTGACGAAGACTGGCGTTGAGCATGTAGCGGTCGTCGTAGCTATATTGAATACGTCCGAGCATACCGATCATCGCTGTGGTGCGGTCTTGACCCCACTGGCCACTACCCTTACTTACCAACATATCAGAGGTACCTGCAGTGAGCGAGTAGACGCCCGTTGTGATTAGGTCGTATACCTTAGCAGCAAAATATGTGTAGTCGTAGAGCTCCATACTGTAAACCGCTGTTGCACCCAGGCTATGTTTGCCATACTTTCTGTTCCAGTTCAACATGGTCTCCCAAGTGAGGGCTGTTGTGCGAGAGCTCTCCTCCTCGACCGACGAACGGGTTGAGTTGGTTCTTAGCTCACCGTCGGTATCGTATACCAAGAAGAGTGGATTGACCGTCTTTTCGCTCATGTTGGCGTAGTTGACACCCACGCGAGTGTTAGCCTTGAAATATTTGTTGATGTCGTATGCAATCTGGATGTTTGTGTTGAAGGTGTCGGTTTGTTTGATATCCTCCTCCTTCAAACGAGCCAAGATGTAGGTCATGTTGGTCACGGTCGACTCATCTCCCGTAGCGTTGCCCGATGTATCAGAGTCCAAATCTGGCATAGTCTGCATTGGGTTGTACTTGTAAGCCTCGGTCATCAAACCCCAACCTGGGATCTGCTGAGTCTCCATCTTGAGACCCACGATAGCACCAATGGTCCACTTCTTATGTTTGAAGTTGGTGTTTGCACGCAAGTTGTAGCGCTCGTACGATGAGTTGATGATCACACCATCTTGGTTGAAGTATCCACCGACGATGTTGTAGGTCAAGTCATTGGAGCCTCCCGACACGGTGAGTGCGTAGTTCTGGATTGGGGCGTTGTACTTCTGCACCAAATCCATTAGGTTTGAGTCGTTGAACGAGCTGGATTGGTAGCTCTTGATGCTCATCCAAGCCTCGTCGAGTGCTGCAAGCGAGCTATCCTCGCGCTGCTTTTGCAATAGGTCGACATATGTAAGCTCGCTGGTATCCAATAGATCGATTGTCGAGGTGATAACCTGCACGCCGTAGTATCCGTCGAACGAGATCTTCATCTCACCCTTCTTACCCTCTTTGGTTGTGATCAGGATTACACCACCCGCACCACGAGTACCGTAGACTGCAGCCGAAGCGGCATCCTTCAAGACGTCGATGCTTGCGATCTCGTTGTCGCTGATACCTGGGTCGCTCTCGTAGGGCACACCGTCCACAACGAAGAGTGGCGAGTTCTCACCCGAGATTGAGTTGATACCACGGATCGTGATATTTGCCTGAGTACCTGGGGCACCACCTGCGCTCTGCACGTTGACACCCGCGATTTGACCCTGAAGTGCTGTTGCCAAATCGGATGTTGCCATCTTTGAGATCTCGTCGCCGCTGAGTCGTGCTACCGCACCTGTGGCCTCCTTCTTACGCATGGTACCGTAACCCACCACGATCACCTCCTCGATGTTCTCCGACTCCGATTCGAGCACCACTTGGTAGCTGGTCTTGCCACTCTGAATAACCACTCCTTGGGTTTTGTATCCAATGAAACTCACCTCGAAACTACCCTGAGCAGGCACTTTAAGGCTAAATTTACCATCTATATCTGTTACTGTACCGTTCTGTGTTCCAGTCACCAGGATTGTCGCACCAATTACTGGTTCGTTATCCTCTGCCGATGTTACCACACCGCTGATAGTGTTTTGAGCAAACGCAACTCCACTAAACATGGTAAATAACATCGCGATAAGGCCGAAACATAACCTTTTGGTTATATATTGTTTATTCATCTTATCAATTGTTTTTTTTCAACAAAATATTAATTTAGCCTATTGAACAACACATGCTCCAAGGATAGGCGTTGTGATTGGTTTTCCGAAGAAATCCTCGGTCACCTCGAGACCTGTGAATAGGCCACTCTCCGATGTGTCGATCGAGAGTTTGGTGATATCGATACCCTGGTTGATAACAGCAGCATTGCGAGGGATTAGATTCTCAGCCTCCCAGCAAGAGGTGCTGTCGTCGCCAAAGTATGGATCGCCGATGATCGGATTGTCGTCCCAATAGCTTGGTGTGATCTCGTTGTTAGCAATCGCAGGAAGAGTATCCTCGAATTTGTATAGATTGTTGAGGATCTGGATATCGAGCGCCGCGATCTCGTCGGTGGTCATGTCGCGAACGTTGGCATATCCATAGTTATTGAGTCCGTATGACATTCTGAAGTCATACGCCTCGTCGCAGCACTGGCCATTCTCGAATGTGTGAGAGCCAGAGTTAACATTCAATCTCTCAGGCATCCAAACGATGTTGTTTGCCATGAATAGACCCCTTACAGATGTCGAGATCTCGAAGATAAGCGGATTGACATAGCCGCGAGAGTCGTATCCAGTGTTGATAATTGTATTGTTGTATACATAGACGTTGTATGGTCCATAATCCAACCAGCGGTCGCCACTGTGAGTTCCGTTGATGGTCACGATGCAGCCATCGACGCCCTGTACATTGTCGGGCAACCAGCCGTAGAGTGGATATTGTGCCCAGTCGTCGGGGTTGCGCCATCCGTCGTTGATACTGATGTTGTAACGATATGCGCAGTTGGTGCTACCGCCCAACACCTCGCAGAAGCCACCCGAGTTGTCGCGACTGAGGCAGTATTGGATAATTACACCGTCGTTGTCGATATCGATGTGGGCACCACAGCTATCGCCAATTCCCTGTGCTCCCTCATAGAGGTTGTGCTCAAAGATATAATCTTTAGAGCTTACAAGCCACATACCGCTACCACGACCCCAGTTGCGAGGATCGTTGCGCGAACCCGAGTTAACCGATTTGCAGTAGCTCATCGAGCCGCCGTTGAGGTGCGAGAATTGAGCACCTGCGCCACCAGTTTCGTATGATGTGCAGCCCTTGATTATAATATTGGTGAGTCCCTTAGCCGTTGCGGTCATCTTGTAGCCGATGCAACTTACGTTGCGCACGTTGCAATCGAGCACGCTAAGCGCGTCGAGTTTACCTGTTACTAGGAATCCCCAACCGTAGTTTGTGTCGCCAGCCTCGCCCCACTCGCTCGAGTTACGAGCATCGGGAAGGTAGGTTGTATCCTCGTCGAAGAAGAAGATATCGCGAATATCGACATTCTCGATGGTGATATTCTCCTGGCCGTTAGATGAGATCTGCACTCCAGCGCGATTCTTGCCCGACTGCTCCGAGGTTGGCTCGCCACTCCAGCCACCGTTAGCGGTGATCTTAAGGTCGGTCACAACGATGTTGCTCGACCTATAGATATATACACCTGCATCTTGGCCGTAGGCGTCGATTCTGGCCTTGGTCTGGCCGTAGCTACCAACGTGACATGCGGCAGTGCGCGATTGAAGCGCGATCATACCATCGTAGATTGTTCCCTCGGCGCTACTATATAGTAGTACCTCGATCGACTTGTTGGTCGATGCGTCGAGAATAGTTTGCAATTTGGTGAGTGTTGCAATTGCAGTTTCGGGGGTTGTGCCATCCGCACCGTCGTTGCCGCTCTCGCCGTTGACGTAGACCTGAACCTCGTAGCTTTCGCCTGAGTCGACGTAACGAATCTCGTCATTCTCCTCGGGGAAGAGCTCCGAGAAGAGATCTCCATCGGGGACGATCGTCTCGGGTTTCAAGTCATCCTCTGTTGTGAGAGTTGGCTCCTCTTTAGTGCAGGATTGCAGGGCAAAAGCAGTCACCACAACTCCGCAAAGAAGTCGAATAAGTGTAGTTTTTGTAAAAATCCTTTTCATAAGTTAAAAGTTAATTTTGGTTTTTAGTTTTATCTGTTGCATATCTCTTTTTCTGTCAAAAGTGGCGTTGTAGAGTATACAGCTTGGTTTTTGTATTGCAAATGTAATATAAAATTTGAAAGAAAAAGTGTGTTTTTTTTATACATTGTAGTGCGGTTTATTCGAAAAAACAGCGCTACAATGTATAATATCATCACTTTGACCAAGTTACTGCGCAACACAGGCTCCGATGATTGGCGAAGTAATTGGATTGCCGAAGTAGTCGACGTCGACATCAAGCCCGAGAGTGAGCCCAATTGCGTCGCCCGAGATCTTCTCGATCACCATTCCCTGGTTGATTACCGCAGCATTTGTTGGGATCATATCCTCGGCCTCGGTGCCTGTCGGATTGGTCAAACCTGGGTCGCCACCTTTGGGTGCCTCGTCTTGGTAGTTGGGGTATCGGCTGTTGGTTGTGCCCGCTGGATCGGGAAGCGCAGCCTCGGAATCGGCGATCGATGGAGAGGCGTTATCTTTGAGCAGCGCATAGAGGTTGTTCTTGATTGTCACGCCCAACTCCGAAGGGATCTTATCGACGATGGTCGATGCCGAAGTCGAGACTCTGAAGTTGTAGGTCTTGTCTGTGCAGACGCCATTCGAGTAGCTGTTCGAGCCCCATGTAACGGTCATCTTTTGTGGAATCCAGATCAAGTTATTTGCAATCAAAACATCCTCGGCGCTTGTTGCGATCTCGAAACGGAATGGATTGGTGTAGCCGCGTGTGTCGACACCGTCGGAGTATGTGTTGACGATGGTGTTGTTGTAGATGTAGGTCTTGTAGGGGCCTCTCCAAGGGTCGCTGCCGTCGGTTCCGTTGAGCGTCATCAACACACCATTTGTCGAACCAGCATCGCTGTCGCCACCTGGCTCCCAGAGGGCGTTTTGAGCCGAGTCGTTGGGGTTGCGCCAACCATCGTTGATACTGATGTTGTAGCGATACGAGCAGTTGTAGCACCAGCCCAAGATCTCGCAGAATCCACCCGCATTGTCGCGGCTGAGACAGTATTGAATCACAACATTGGTGTTACCTATGTCGATATGCACTCCGCAGCTATCGGCGATACCCTCCGAGCCCTCGAAGTGGCACTTCTCTAGGAGCACATCGTCGCAGTAGTAGAGCCACAAGCCGCTACCACGTCCCCATTGGCGAGGGTCGTTGCGAGCACCCGAATACATAAATGTAGTGTTGCGCATCTCTCCATCCTTCCACTTCGAGAATTGAGAGCCTGGGCCACCGCAATTCTCGACGTAGCAGCCGTCGATCTCGACATTCTTGATTCCGTCGTCGGGGTTCGATGTCATTTTGAGACCCGTGTGGCTGACGTTGCGCACGTTGCAATCGATGAGCTTCACACCATCCACCGAACCGCTAGTGGTGAAGAAGCGAATACCCCAACCGTAGTTGGTCTCGCCCGATGTGCTCCACTCGCGACATGGGCGCGATGCGGGGATATCCAAATCGTCGATGCCATAGTAGAATACATCGCGGATGTCGACATTATTTATCTCTATGTTGCTAATCTCGGAGTTGACGTAAACATATACTCCACAGCGTTGGTCACCCTCGCGGTGTCCTCCGTCAGCCGAGATCTTGATATCCGAGATCACCACATCCGAGGCCTGGCTGATGTAGAACGCCGCCGCGTAGCCCGCCGCGTTGATTCTCGCCTTCTTGCTGCCGCCGTAGCTACCCACGTGGGTGGCCGCACTGCGACTCTCAATCGAGATCATGCCGTTGTGCTGAGCCCCCTGGTCGCCTCCGTAGAGCAGGATCTCTACCGATGAGTCGGGCGCTGCGTCCAACATCTCTTGCGCGCGGCTCAGCGTCAAAATTGCATTTTGAGCCGACGTGCCATCGTTACCGTCGTCGCCCTCGAGCGAGTTGACGTAGATTTGAATGTCGTAGGTGGTTGCAGACGAATATTTAATTTCGTCGTTCTCCTCGTCGTATAGATCGGCAAAGAGCTCTGAATCTTGGGTCACTGTCGCCTCAACCTCTGTGTCGCTACCGTCACTGGGGGTGGTTGTGGGCTCCTCGTCGCTGCATGACCACGCTGTCAATAGCGAGGCCGCAATGGCGCAAAGAAAAAGTTTTGTTCTCATATCAAATTAGTTTTGTTGGTTGTTTACTCTTCACAAGGCACGCAGGCTCCAAGGATTGGAGTGGTTATTTCGCGGCCAAAAATGTCGTATTTCATCTCGAGTGAGAGTGGTGTGCCCTCGGCCTTGTCGCTCGAGAGTGTCGATAGTCCGTAACTTGTCTTGTCAGACTTTAACTTCTCGATCTCGACGCCGCGCTCGATCACCTCTCTGTTGCGAGGGATGAAGTCGGAGGCCTCCTGGCCCTTAACATTTACAAATTGAGGATCGCCACCCATCGCCTTTGCATCGAGGTATCCAACCCTCTCTCCTTGGGCGTTGGTAGCCACAGGAAGTGCATTTTCGGCTTGTGGATATCGAGGATCGTATAGCTTGTAGAGGTTGTTCACAAGGTTGTGATCGAGCGCCTCCAACTCCTTTTGAGTCATCTTGCGAGTGATAAATTCACCGTCGACGCTCTGGCCCGTCGCATAGTCGAAGGCTTTGTTGTTGACCTTTTTTTCGCCACTCTTAGTGTCGAAGTGCTGAGACCAGCCCTCGTACATCTGCTGAGGGGTGTAGAAGATGTTGTTGGCGATCAATACGCCCACCGACGAGGTTGCCACCTGAAGCACAAAGGGGTTGATGAATCCATCGGGGCGCTCGGCTGTGTTGACGATGGTGTTGTTATATATGTATGTCTGGTAGGGGCCGATGAAGTCGCCGCCCGTGTATCCACACACCGAGATCAACGTGCCTAAAGTTAAGGCTGTTGTGCCCGCCCAATATTGTGCACTCTGCTCAGGGTCATTCTTCTGAGAGTTGCGCCAGCCATCGTCGACACTTATGTTGTATCGATATGCGCAGTTGCGGTTTTTGCCCAGCACCTCGACAAATCCACCCGCATTATTCTTGCTAAAGCAGTATTGGATTGTGACATTTCTATTGCCGTGATCGATGTGAGCGCCGCAGCTATCGCCGATACCCGACGCACCCTCGAAGTGGTTGCGCTCGATGAGGAATCCATCGCAATTCATTAGCCACATGCCGCTGCCGCGACCCCATTTGCGAGGATCGTCGAAGCTACCCGAGTAGTAGGTTTTGGATCTCTCCAAGACCACATTGTTACAATTTGCAAACATGTAACCTGGGCCTCCCGTTTTGTAGAACGAGCACTTGGTGAAGCGTAGATTCTCGAAGATATTGCTGCCATTACCAGTGAGTTGAACGCCCATATTGCTCACGTTGCTCACCGTGCACTCCTCGACCAATAGATTCTCGATCTTGGTGTCGGGAGCCTCGTTGCGACCCCTGATTGCATAGCCATAGTGGATGCTTGGCTCCGACCACGAGCGGCAGGGGCGATTTGTGGGGGTGTCTTCGTCGTCTATATTATAGTAGTATATGTCGTAGAAATCGACATTATATATTGTCACATTGCTCAGGTTGCCAGGGCTCGTTTCGGGCTCATTTTTGTCGTACCAGCTGTTGAGGAACTGCACGCCGATGCGGTCGCGCGTGTCGGCGTCGGCGTCGCGAAGCATATGTTTATTGGCATCAGGCGAGCCGTTGGCTGTGATCTTCAGGTCGGTGATCGCGATATTCGAGCTATTTTGGATCAAGACACCCGCTGGGTAGCCGCTAAAATCTATCGTCGCCTTGCTGTCGCCATAGCTGCTGATGTGGATCGTTTTACGTTTTTTGTCGCAATCTCTAATGCCGATCAGCTCGATTGTGCCGTGGTGCGACTGCCCGCCTTTGAGCAGAATCTGGTCGCCAGCGGCGATCTTCATGGTGGCCAACTGCGCCAAAGTTTGGATCGCCTTCGAGGGTTTCGATCCATTGGCCTTGTCGTCGCCATCGATGGCATCGACGTAGATTGTTCTGTTGAATCGCGTGGTTGGCTGATACTTAATTAGATCGTTCTCGGTGGTGAACGACTCCTCGAAGCCGCCAGGTGAGGCGGCGTGAAGGGTGAGTGAGAGTAGACTTAGAGTGATAGTTCCAAGGGTCTTTAATAGCTTCATAGGTTCTTTTTTAATGTTTTGGTAAATTTCATCTATGCAAATTTAGATACTATAAACCGCCAAACAGTTACGGAAAATGGAGCTTTTTAGGAGGGGTTTTTAAAAGAGAGTGTGACAAACAAGTGATATGCCCCCGAAAAGTTAGACAAAAACTTTTCGGGGGCATCTAGGTGTTTTTTACTTGATAATCGCCCTCTTTTTCATGGGGAAGTCGGATAGCGAGGTTAGTTTTGGGGCTTCGTGAGCATTTTTAACCGCAGCGAATAACCATTTGCTATAGGCTTTTGTGCGATAGGCACAAAGATACTCAATATAACAATAGAGAGTAATATACTAATTCAAGATCTATATTTCATAGCAGTTTATTTTAATAACCTCCGTCCTTCAACCTCAGTGAGTACCCTCATCTGTTGGATAGCTACTGCATTGAGTTTAACCAATCTTTCGCCTTGACTTACACCTTCGTTAATCAATACAGCATTAATATTCTCCATATTACTCAAACATATCAATTCATTAATAGTTGAGTAATCTCGAATATTACCCTTCTGCTCAGGGTTCGCCTCACGCCACTGCGAGGCAGTAATACCATAAAGTGCAACATTCAAAACATCAGCCTCTGACGCATATATAAATGAAGTCTGCTTCGCAGTAAGCCTCTCAGGAATAAGATTTGCCTTGATTGCATCGGTATGTATATGGTAATTAATCTTGGCAAGTTCTCGCTTTGCCGACCAACCGATCAGCTTTTGCTCCTCCTCTTTGAGGCGTTGAAACTCCTTTATTAAGTACAATTCAAACTCTACAGATACCCAACTTGCAAACTTAAAAGCTATATCTCGCTGTGCATAAGTGCCTCCGCCAGAGCCATTTTTAACTATAACACCCTTCGCATCTGTTATCTCTATCCATCTCGATGGACTCATTGTAAAGGCGTTACTACCTGCCTCTAGCAAAAGGGGGGTCGAATTCGACCCCTTTAAACGATGGGTTGTTGAGTTTTTCCCACATACCCAAATATTCTAAGGTGTTTTTAACTCTAAACCAATTTTTAACAACATCTTTCGGCTCAATAGGATTCTTTTGCCTTGCAATATCGGTAATGGATATATAATCAACACCATCAAGAGTGATTGTCTTAATAGTTTGCGTTTGTACTGTTATGTTTTTTGTCTTTGCCATAGTTTTTACTATAAATTATCTGTAGCTATATATCATATCGCTATATGCATGTATAAAAAAATATAGAATTATCGAGTAAAAAACACTCTAAAAGTACGTGAGGATTAAAAAGCGGAGGGAAGTGCCGAAAATGACCTTGCTAGTCGGCTTCTCTTCGTGTTGAAAAAATTACAACACAAATATGGGCGTACGAGTCTCTGCCGTGCCGCACTCGTTGAAGGGCTCGATGGTGAAGTAGTAGGCGTGAGTGGCTGAGAGCGAGCGAATTTCCACCTCGGTTGCATCATAGACCATATAGTTATGGTATAGCATATCCTTATCGACACCATAGCTGATGTTGTAGCCGATGGCACCCTCGGCGGCAGCCCATTTTAGGGTGATGTCGCGACGATCTGCGGGGTTGCGAAGCGCCTCGAACTTCTCGACTGGGGCTGGCGCCGACCCTTTGGCCAAGCCAAAGACGCGTAGGCCAGATATGGCGAATTTGCCGTCGGGTACCTCGATGTTGTTTACGCGTATATATCTTGTTTGCAATGGTTTGCTAAGCTCGATATAGTTGTTTGTGTTGTCCGTTGTCGATTGACTCTGGTCGTCGATGGTGTGCCACGAACTCTTATCGCAAGAGCTCTCGACGGTGTATCGATGTACGATGCCCGCCTGGCGCCCGTGGATGTCGGTATCTTGCTCGGCAAAATTGACCTGAATGGCTCTCACCTCGCACTCTGTCCCAAGGTCGATTAGGGCCCACTGCTGGTCGTCTCCACTGCTTGCGCTCCAGTAGGTGCGAATATCTTCGTTGGTCATATTGCTTGCGGGGTACCCCTCCAGGTGGGAGCTCACCTCAACGGATTTGTCGTAGGAGAGGAGCATCCATCCTGTCTCGACCTCTTCGGGAGAGGAGATTCTCTTGGTGGGGATGAGTGTTGGATAGTCGCCGAATCGTGCGTGACTATATAGATTTCCAGCCTGGTCGAAGAAGGTTGGGAACATCGCCAAACGCCTCTCGAAGCGATCCTTGACCGATACCGAGACGGAGCCCACATGCCACAGATTGCCATGCTTATCCTCGAATGTCGAGCCGTGACCCGCACCGCAAGCAAACCCTTCGGGCTTGTAGGCGAATGGGTTGTGGGGCTCGAGCGTAAACTCACCAAGGGGCGAATCGCTCACCATCACCGCGTCGCAATAGCTCTTGTAGCATGCGTCGGGGCCTGCATATTGGTAGTAATATTTGCCCTCGTGCTTGTTGACCCAGGCACCCTCGATCCATGGTTTGAACTCTTTTCGGGTGTTGTAGTCGCCGCTGATCTCCCATCCGCGATTCATGTAGTCGGAGTGGATAAGTGCCTTAGGTTCATCGATAAACTTGAATGTGTAGGGGTCCATCTCCACGCCATACATGGGGTTGTAGTTCGAGCAGCCCCAGTAGAAGTATAGTCGCTCATCGTCGTCCTGAAAGAAGCAGGGATCCCACGCGCCAAGCTCGATGCCCTCGCACGCAACCTCCCACTCTCCGCTCTTGGGGTCGGCGCTTTTGTAGATTTTGTTGCGCTGATCGACGCCGCTCGAAGCGACAAAAAAGATGGTGTCGCGCATCGATATGGCCGTTGGGGCGTAATCCTCCGTTGGGATCTGATCGGTGACCACCAACTCCCACTTGCGCATATCCTCAGACCACCAGTAACCGCCTGTTTTCGAGGCGAAAAGGTAGTAGGTGCCGTTGTGTAGCACCATCGTTGGGTCGGCCGCCTCGCGTCGAGAGATGCTCTTTCCGACCATAAATCGGTAGCTTAGATCCATCGGGTTGCAGTAGGTCGATGGGGTGATGGCCGCCACGGGCAACTCGCCGCTTGAGCTGCACGTAACAGTGGTAATAGTTGCAACTGTTGCAACGCATAGAGATAAAAGTAGGTTGTAGCGCTTCATGATTACATTTTTTTTAGGTAGCGCAATATCCATCTTTTTTTCGAGATTGTGGGTGGTGTTTCTCGCTCTTTTTTGTGTGGTTTTTTAGAATATGTTACTCCTCTTGCCCCTCGGCCACCTCGTTATACTTCTTTTTGTAGGCTTGTGGGAACATTCCATACTCCTTGAGGAACGACTCGCGGAAGTGGCGTAGATCGTTGAAGCCCACGTCGTAGGTGATGCTCGACACCGTGTAGCGACCCGTGCGTAGCAGCTCGGCGGCGCGCTTAAGACGTATGCTGCGGATCATCGAGTTGGCCGTCATATTGAAGAGCGATTTTAGCTTCTTATTCATCACCACTTGGGTCAGGCCAACGGCGCTGCAGACGTCGCTAACCAACAGGTCGGGGTTGCTGATATTATCCTCGACAAACTTCACGAAGCGCTTGACCATCTGCTTGTCGGCGTCGCTCGATATTCCGATCTGCTCCACCTCGAAGGCGGTCTCATTCTGCTTGATGCGGTTCGATAGAGTGCGTCGATTGTCGAGCAGCGACTTAACTTGTTCAAGTAGCACATCGTTGTTGAAAGGCTTAATGCGGTAGCCGTCAGCCTTGTAGCGGTAGCCCGTGGCCATATCCTCGGTCGAGCTTTTGGCCGTGAGCAGAATTACGGGGATGTGCGAGGTGCTCTGCGAACTCTTGATATTGTTGCACAACTCGTAGCCATCCATCAGCGGCATCATCACATCCGAGATGATGATATCGGGGATGTAGCTCTGCGCCAGGTTGAACGCCTCGAGGCCATCGGCGGCGGTGATAACTTTATATTCGCTGCCAAAGAGAGTGCACAACAGAGCCACGATCTGCTCGTTGTCGTCGACAACCAGGATCACATCGCGCTCCATGTCGCTGGCCGCCTCCGCTTTCGCCTTTACGCTACGCTCGAAGTGGGAGGTGGCAGATTTTGGCCTCGCTGGCTGCACGTTGCCGCTAAGTGGCTCGTCGACAGGGATATCGTCGCCATAATATTTTGGTAGAACCACCACAAATGTGGTACCCACACCCTCTTCACTCTCGAACGATATCTCGCCGTTGTGCAGCTCCACGAGGTCCTTGGTTAGCGAGAGTCCAATGCCGATGCCCGACGACTCGTTGGATGCCGAGGAGTCGCGGCTAACAAAACGCTCGAAGATACGGGTCTGCATATCGCGCGGAATACCCACGCCCGAATCCTTGACTGTGAGCGTAACCGAGTCGACAGAATCTTTGACCGACAGGGTCACCTTGCCGCCAGATGCGGTGTGCTTTATGGCGTTGGAGGTGAGGTTGTAGATGATCTGCTCGATGTGTGCAGCGTCGAAGTAGAACTCGATATCGGCTGATGTCGATGTGCTGTAGTCTAGCGTAACACCTTTGTTCCTAGCCATATACATAAGGTGCTTGGAGAGCTGTTTGAGCAGCAGATCCAGACGACCGAACTGCAACTCTAGCTTCAGAGCACGGCTCTCGCGCTTCGAGAAGTTCAAGAAGTCGTTGGCCAGACGCAGCAGCGACTCACCGTTGTAGGCCATGGTTTTGAGGTGGTCGCGCCACTCCTTGTTGCTGATTAGCTCCTGGTCGGCCATGAGCTGCTGCAGAGGCGATAGGATGAGGGTGAGCGGAGTCCTAAATTCGTGGGAGACGTTGGTGAAGAAGGTCGTGCGGTCTTGGAGCAGCTCCTCAACCTTTCGCTTCTCCATGCGGGCGAGCTTCACGGCGTTGAGTCGGAGCAGTCGCGCCTGGTAATATTTTATCAGACTCACTAAAACTATGGTAGTCAGCACCATATAGAGTAGTATAGCATACCAAGTCAGCCACAGTGGAGGGTCGATAGTGACATCCACCACCAGCTCCGTGGGGTTGAGCAGCCCATCCTCATTCTTGCAGCGGACGACAAATTGGTAGCGCCCGAACGACATGTTGGTGTAGGATGCAGAGTTACTACTCTGCTTGACCGATTGCCACTCGCGGTCAAATCCCTTTAATTTATATAGGTATTGCTGCTTCTTGGTTCCCGTGTAGTTGAAGCTGGAGAATGAGAACGAGAAGCTATTCTGGTTGTGTTTGAGGCGTATCGCCTTGGTGGCCTCGAGCGCAAGGGGTGTGATCTTTTTGCCCTCCTTGATCTCGCGGATACTCCTATTGAAGATCCTCAAATCGGTCAAATAGGGGGTTCCCTGCGTGTAGTCGACATTGATATTTTTGGGATTGAAAAGGGTCACACCCTTCACTCCACCAAACATCAAAGTGTTGTTTGGGGTGCATAGAACCGAGAGGTCGTGAAACTCGCTATCCTGCAATCCGTTGTTCAGATCGTAGCTCGTCGAGCTCTGTTTGTCGACATCGATGGCGCAGAGTCCGCTGTTGAGCGAGACCCATATCGTCCCGTTGTGATCCTCGGTGATGGCCTTTATCGTGTTGTTGGGCAGCAGATTGCTGGTGTTGTACTCCTCGACGCTATAGCTGCCCTCCTGGTCGCTGATTACTCTAAATAGCCCCGAGCCAAGTGTTCCGTACCAGATGTCGCCCGAGCGGCTCTCGAACAGAGGCGAGATGTAGTGGTTGCCGCTGACCTCTGGCAGCATCTCGATGAGCGTGGGGCGCTTCGAGGCTTTGTCGTCGGCCTCGATGGTGAAGAGCCCTTTGGATGTCGCGATCCATAAGTTGCCGCCTCTGCCCACGATGATGCATCGTGCGATGTCGCTCTTTAGCTGCGAGTTGTTGGGCGTAAAGTTGTATATGTCATTGTTTTCGAGATCTATGCGTATGAGCCCATCGCTGTAGCAGGCCACCCAGAGGTAGCGCCCATCGGCCACCGCATATTTGGTCGATGAGGTGGAGGAGATCATCCTCTCGGCGCCGCTGCGACCATGTTCAAATATTCCGCCATTTGTTGCGATGTAGTACTTCGAGGTGTAGTCGGAGTAGACGATCGAATTGATGGCGCGCTCGTCCATGTAGTTTGACTTCGAGGTTTGCGACAATATCTCCCCATCCAGAACGAAGTAGCCACTGCCCTCGGTGCCGATCCATAGGTTTTTATCTTGGCCAATGAAGAGTGGTAGGATGTGGTTATTGCCAAAGCCATTTACCAACTTAAAGGGCTTGGTGTTGTGTTGATATATGCGAATTGCCTCCTTGTCGAAGCCTGCCCAGATGCCTCCTGTGTTGATCCTCTCCAGCGCATTTGTGTTGTAATTGAGGTAGGTATCGATCTGTTGCGGCTTGCTAAAATCGCATGCCGCTGCGCTATATTGGGCTCTGAAGAGTCCATCTTTGGTCGCCAAGTAGATGTCGTTGTCGTCCCAACATATCCTAAAGAGTTTATCGATGCCTTTCAGCACTTTATGCTTGGTGCCGCTCTTTGGGTGGTAGCAAAATAGGCCCACAGGGGTGGCGATGTATAGGTTGTCGCCGTGGCGCTCCAGGTCGCGGATCGTGTAGTCGAAATCCTCCACCCTCACCAGGCGCTTATCCCGCTTGGAGTACCTCAAAAGGCCCCAATATGTCGAGGCGTATATGTCGCCATCGACAAACTCAAGGCCGCAACATTGGGCGTAGGTGAGCGAGGCGATCGAGAAGTGGGTCGAGCCCGTCACCTGCTGCCTTTCGGGGCTATACTCCACCTTTATTATACTCTTTGCCATGCGCGAATATAGCCACACCTCGTCTCCATCGCCCATCGTCACGTAGCGCGCGGTCTCGAGGGTCGCCAGGCGGCTGTCGTCGCTCATCTGCGAGATGTGAATAAATCTATTGTCGTTGCGCAGGAAGTAGTAGAGTCCTCTGTCGGCCGTTGCGATCCAGAGGTTTGTCTCTCGATCCTCGCAGATGTCGAGCACCAGCGACGACTCTAGCCCCAGAGTCCCCTTCTGGTACAATCTAAACTCTTCGCCATCAAAACGGTTGAGCCCATCGTTGGTGGCGATCCAGACAAAACCATATGAGTCTTGAAATATATCGAGAATATCGTTTTGCGACAATCCATCGCTCGTTGCGATGTGGTCAATATTGAAGTCGATCTGCTGAACTTGGGCTTCGCCGTGAACTATCTGCAGCGATAGCAGCAGCGACAGAATAGCGGGCAGTCCATATTTATTCGCTCTCATTAATTTTAAGGTTAAGTGGTTTTGGTAGTGCTAAATTATGCATAAAAGTTTAATTATGCAATACATAAACAAAAAAACCGCACGACTTTGTGTTGAAATACCCCATTAAAGATAGTATCTATTTTATACTTTTGTAGTAAATATTTTAACACCACACTAATACAAAATTTTCGTATGAAAATATATCTATCACTAACCCTTGCACTTCTCACCATCGGTTGCAATCAGATCCCCAAGGCGGAGAGCTATCTCGAAGATTGGAGTGACCTAGATCGTTACCCTCAGGCCGAGTGGCTGGGCGAGGCGAAATTTGGACTCTACTTCCACTGGAACTACAACTCGATCGCAGGGTGCGACGGGTGGTATGGTCGCCACATGTATAAGGCCGATTCAAAAACAAACCTCTACCATCGCGAACACTTCGGCGACCCCGAGACCTTTGGCTACAAAGATTTTGAACCACTCTTCACCGCTAGCGAGTTTAGCGCCCAAGAGTGGGTCGACAACGTGGAGCGTAGCGGCGGTAAGTTTATCGTGGGCATGGCGGTGCACCACGATGGCTTCGACCTCTACAACTCGAGCTACACCAAGTGGAATTCGGTCGACAAACTGCCACACATCGATATCATCGGTGAGTTGGAGCGTGAGGCGCGCCTGCGCGATATGAAGTTTGGAGCCACCACACACCTTGCCTGGAATTGGCAATACTTCAGTCGATATATGTACCCCGACAACTACGACGCTTGCCAGGCGCCAGAGCTCTACAATATCCACGATCCCGATGGCGCCCCCTCGGCGGAGTTTGCCCAGGAGTGGTACGACAGAACCACGGAACTTATTAACAATTATCAACTAGATTTCTTGTGGTTCGATTTTGGCACCCAAGATCCAGCATTCTGCGACTCGCTAACCCGCAAGCTCACGGCCCACTATTATAATAAGTCTGTGGAGTGGGGCAAGCAGGTTGCCATGGCTTCGAAATTTGGCTTCGAGAATAAAAAGAGCCGAGTGATCGACTGCGAGCAGGGTAAATTTGGTTACATCAAGTACCCCATGTGGATGTCCGACTGCACCATGAACGAGGGGTGGTTCTACACGGGCAACATCGCCGCAAAGGGGACCGAGGCAACGGGCAAATATTGGACTCACCAACTCATAGATATCGTCTCGAAGAATGGAACCCTGCTGCTCAACGTGGGCCCCGTGGCCTCGGGAGCGTGGCCCGAGGAGTTCAAGAGTGAGCTCTTCAAGATGGGCGATTGGCTCAGGGTCAACGGCGAGGCGATCTACAGCAGCACCCCTTGGCACCGATATGGCGAGGGTGTGAACCACTTTGGCGACGGCTCGCACTACAACCTGGGTGAGTGCCTCACCTCCGACGACATTCGCTTTACGCGTAAGGGCAATGCCCTCTATGCAATTGTCTGCGGCTGGGGCGATGGCGACATCTCGATCGGGTCGTTGGGCCAAAACGAGATCCCCGCAATCGACATCCAAAGAGTTAGCTGCTTGGCCTCGGATCAGCGGGTCGAGTGGGGCGTGGGTGCCGATGCCCTGCATGTCAAACTGCCGCGCGACTTGCCGCGCGACCAATTCGCCTATGTGCTTAAGATCGAGGGCAAGGGACTCTTCCCCGAGCGCCGCGACGAGTACGAATATATCGAAATTCCAATCGGCGTTAGCGCTCCAAAGCGAGCTCGTATAACGCTCAAGGGTGAGGGCACAGTGGCGCTGTCGGAGGTTATTCTGTTCGATAAAAACCACAGTGTCAAAAAGTTAAAGGTTACGGCATCCTCTTGCGATGCGACATCTCCGCTCTCGCGCGTGATCGATGGCAACGCCAACCAGAGCCCAAGCCAGAGGAGCATCGCTAAGACCCAAAGTGAGAGTAATCCATACATGGAGCTCGAGATTGGGTATGCCAAGGAGCTGACGCGAGCGCAGATATTCCCCGCCCACGGCCACAGCCGTCAGATCATCGAGGGGGGCATCCTGGAGGTGTTCGACAAGGATGGCGCGGTGATCTTCACCACGGAGCTAAAAGATTATGAACCAACGAAAAACTAAGATAAATTTATGATTAAAAGAGTACAAAGAGCGGGTTTACTAGCCCTGGCAATCCTTAGTCTAAACAGTGCAGAGCTCACCGCACAAGAGGTGTGGCGCGATAGCTCCAAGTCGATCGACGAGCGAACCGATGATCTCATCTCACGATTGACCATCGATGAGAAGTTGGGCTTCTTCAGCTCCGACATTCCAGCCATCGATCGTCTAGGGATAGGCAAATATGGGTGGTACACCGAGGCGCTACACGGCGCCATGGGTTGGAAATGCACGTCGTTTCCCCAAAATAACGCGATGGGTAGCACCTGGAACCGCGAGCTAATGTTCGATGTTGCCAGCGCAATATCAGACGAGGTTCGCACCTTGGCGGTCGATGGCACCAAGGAGGCTATGATCTTCTCGCCAACCATCAACATGTCGCGCGATCCGCGCTGGGGCCGCAACGAGGAGTGCTACAGCGAGGACCCCTACCATATGGCCGAGATCGCAAAGATGTATGTGCGCGGTATGCAGGGCACCGACCCCGACTACTTCAAGACAGTCTGCACGATCAAACACTACGTGGCCAATAACGTTGAGCACAACCGCGAGAGAGTCTTCTCGCACATCAGCGAGCGCGACCTACGCGAGTACTACCTCCCCGCTTATAAGGAGTGTATCGTCGAGGAGCGTGCGGCAGGTGTGATGTCGGCACTAAATGGCTTGAATGGCGTCCCCTGCTCGGCCGATGAGTGGCTGCTAACCACCGTGTTGCGCGACGAGTGGGGCTTCGAGGGGTATGTGATTGCCGACTGGAACGCCGTTGGCGGACTATACGAAAATATGAAGGTGGTGGCCTCAAATGCCGAGGGCGCAGCAATGGCGCTTAAGGCTGGCTGCGACCAGGAGTGCTTCCGCCCCGTGGCATCGAAGATGGTGCATGGACTTCGCGAGGCTCTGGAGCGCGGCTTGATCACCGAGGATGATATCGACGTCTCGCTTCGCCGCCTGATCCGTCTACGTTTTATGGTCGGTGGATTCTACCAAGATCCCGCCTACCCCTACTACAATGTCCCTCAGAGTGTTCGTGAGTCTGACGAGCACCGCGCTTTAGCCCTTAAGGCGGCTGAAGAGTCGGTGGTACTTCTTAAAAATGAGGAGAATATCTTGCCACTCTCCAAGGAGGAGATCAAGAGCATCGCCGTAGTTGGCCCATTTGCCCCAACATGTTGGCTCGGCATCTACTCGGGCTTCCCACAAAGTCGCATCTCGCCTCTCGAGGGTATCAAGAGCTATTTCGATGGTGAGGTGCTCTTTGAGCAGGGTTGCGCAATAACCCACGAGGATGACTCCTTAGATATGTCGAAGGCGATCGATATCGCTAAGCGCGCCGATGTTGTGGTCGCTTTCGTTGGAAACGACGAAAAGACAGCCACCGAGAATCGCGACCGTCTGACCCTACGCCTCCCTGGACGACAGGAGGAGCTGCTCGATAAATTGTGTGAGGTGAGCGACAAGGTGATCGTGGTGATTGTCCCCAGCGGAGCCACCATCATCGGCGATGCAACCGACAACGCTGAGGCTATCCTCTGCGGTTGGGCCAATGGTCAGGAGCAGGGAACGGCAATTGCAAATCTGCTCTTTGGCGATGCCAACCCAAGCGGAAAACTCAATACAACGTGGTTCGCTTCGGACGACGATGTGACAAATAAACACGACTACAACATCCGCAATAACCGCACATATATGTACTTCGATGGTGAGCCGCTCTACCCATTCGGCTATGGCCTCAGCTACACCACGTTCGCCTACTCCGACATCGCGCTGCAGAGCAAGAAGTTGAAACATGGCCAGACGCTAAAGCTATCGGCTACGGTGACAAATAGCGGCAGTGTCGATGGTGCCGAGGTGCTGCAGCTCTACATCAAGGATAACGCCTCTTCGGATGCAGAGGCTACAAAGATGTTGAAGGGCTTCGAGAAGGTTTACCTAAAGGCTGGCGAGAGTCAAGTGGTTGATTTTGAGCTTCCTTACGACGCTTTCAGCCACTGGGACGACTCGTCGAAGAGCTTCGTTGTGAGCTCGGGACGCTACGATATTATGATTGGTGCCTCATCTTCGGATATTCGCCTTACGCAGAGCGTCAAGGTCGAGGGTGGCAAGGTTGCCGAGAAGAGCGTCAGAACCATGGATTACAGCGACTACTGCGCAGATCCACGATATAAAGGCAAAATTTACACGAGCGCCGATGTTGCATCTGCCGAGGGTCAAATGTCGCAGAGCAACGGCGGCCGTTGGGTCGAGTACGATGTGCTATTTAAGGATCCAGGCTACTACGTGGGCAACTGGAGTGTCGATGTAGCATACTCGTCGAAGGTGCCCGCACAGCGCATCTCGATCTGGATTGGCGGGGTCGAAGTGAGTGGCAAAGAGCTGCAGGTGAGCGACAATGGGCAGGTGCAGATCACCATCCCCAAACCCGACTACGGAGTATCGACAAAGGTGCGCGTGAAGATGGATAGCGACCAAGTCGAGGTGAAGTCGATCGGTGTGAGTTGCGATGGCGTGGAGCCAGTTATTTATGATAAACCAATAAAAACTAACAGATAATGAAGAGTCTAAAAATTTCAATATGGACCCTCGTGGTGGCTGCAACCATAGCCCCCGCGATGGCTCAAAAGGCCCCAACAGAGCCTCTATGGCAGGGCAAGGGCAACATTGTGGTGAGTAGCGACGGAAACGAACACGACTGGGACGACTGGGCAGCCTCGGCGATGAATCTAGCGGTGTTAGCCTCTCAGGGTCTGCAAGATAAGCTGGCGCTATACACCTACTCCGACCACATTTGGGGAAGCAATCAGGAGCATCCCGACGTCAACGGAATGAATGCCTATGAGCATGTGCGCGAGAGCGTTCTGCGCGGCGCCGAATATTTCGATTTCGAGACCACCAAATTCATCTGCGCGGTGGATAATGCCCACGTGGCCTACACCGCCATGCGCGACCAGATCAACTTGGCCTCGGCCGACTCCCCCCTATTTATTATAGGTGCGGGTCCGATGGAGGTAATCGGCGAGGGTATGAATCGCGCCGACAAGGATAAGCTTCAGTACGTTACGGTGATCTCGCACTCGGGCTGGAACAACAACCACAGCGACAAGGTTCAATCAAATTTCAGCTGGGATATCCACACAGGTTGGACTTGGGACGAGATGATCGAGGCCTTTGGCGAGGGTAAGTACAACGCTAACTTCGTGAAGATCAAGGATCAGAACCACGGCTGGGATCAATATATCGCCCTGCAGTGTCCTCGCGAGAATTTCGACTGGCTCATCGAGGGCGATGTTCCCGAGAGTTGGCGCTGGCTCTACACACGTTTGGAGTCGTGTGCGGTGAAACAAAAGAGCTATTTCGATGTCTCTGATACAGGTATGATAATGTATCTACTCACTGGAAATGAGCGCGTTTCGCCTCAGATGATCGAAGAGTTCATGAAAAATCAGTAACCTATGAAAAAGATATTTTTAGCACTCACATTGGCCGTGTCGCTCATGTCGTGCGGCGGTTCAAAGATGGGCGTATCATCGCCCGACGCAAAGAATAAAATAGCCTTCGAAATCTGCGACAATGGGGCGATCACCTACAGTGTCGGCCGCTCGGGGCAGCAGATAATCTTGCCCTCGGAGATGGGTTTCGAACTTAAAGATGGCCGCACGCTGCTCGAGGGCTTCGAGCTTATTGGCTCGTCAACGGACTCATTCAAAGAGAGTTGGCAGACCGTTTGGGGTCAGCAACAAGATGTGCTCAACCACTACAACGAGCTGACGCTCAACCTGCAACAGTCAGAGTCGGGCATCAAGATGAACGTTGTGGCTCGCGCCTTCGACGATGGTGTTGCATTCCGCTACGAGTTCCCCGAGCAGGAGGCGCTCGACGAGTTTATCATCATGGATGAGCTCACCAAATTCAACATGGCGCAAGATTACAGCGCATGGTGGGGCTATGCCGACTACGACAACTACGAAAAGACATACTACAACTCACCAATAAGCGAGATTGGCGACATCGACAAGTATGCTCGTCGTCCAGATAAGGAGGAGTTCGAGAAGATGTGTAACACCCCTATGACCTTTGAGGTGAGCGACAACTTGGCGGTATGTATCCACGAGGCGGAGCTTATCGACTACCCCGATATGAGCCTCGAGCGCGAGGGAACAACACTCAAGGCACATCTAACCCCCTGGCTCAATGGTGATTTGGTGAGAGCTAAGGCTCCACTCAAAACCCCTTGGCGCACATTCCAGATCGGCACAGCGTCACAAATTGCAGCCTCCGACATGTTGATGAACCTCAATGCGCCATGCGCCTACGAGGATACCGACTGGATCTCAACGTTTAAATATATTGGTATCTGGTGGGAGATCCACATTGGCCGCTCGGCGTGGGCAGAAAAGAGCCAATTTGGTGAGCCTCTGCCTGCTAATCGCCCACATGGCGCCACAACCGAGAATGCCCTTCGTCACATCGACTTCGCTGCGGCGCACGGTTTCGAGGAGGTTTTGGTCGAGGGCTGGGACAAAGGCTGGGACGATATGACTGGCTCATGGAGCGGTTATGGAATTTTCGACTGGAAGACCCCAACCGACGATTACGACATCGAAAAGGTGTGCCAATATGCTCGTGACAAGGGAGTTCGCATAATGATGTACTTCGAGACTATATCGGATATCGACCACTTCGAGCCCGCTATGGACGACCTCTACTCAATGTGTAATCGCCTAGGAATCACCACAGTGAAGATGGGCTACACGGGCGACGTCAACCACAACTACGACACAAACAGTTACCGCGAGCACCACCACGGCCAGTACATGGTGCGCCACTACAATAACATGGTCCGCACGGCAGCCAAGCACAAATTGATGATCATCAACCACGAGCCAATCAAATATACGGGCGAGCAACGCACCTATCCAAACCTCATGGCACGCGAGGGTGCCAAAGGTCAGGAGTATAATGCTTGGAGCGATGGAAACCTACCTGAACACGCTGTGGTTCTGCCATTTACGCGACTTGTAAGTGGTCCAATGGACTACACTCCAGGAGTTATCAAGATGGATGTGCGCAGCAAGAAAACCAGCTGGCGCGACTGCTCGGTGCACTCTACAATCGCCAAGGAGCTTGCCAATATGTTGACCCTCTACAGCCCAATCCAGATGGCGGCCGACCTTCCCGAAAATTACGAGGGGCACCCTGCGCTCCAATTCATCGAGGAGATGCCGACAGATTGGTCTAAGAGCATCGTCTTGAATGGCAAAATCGGTGATTACTACTCTGTTGCACGTCGCGCAAAGGGGACCAACGATTGGTATATTGGTAGCACCACCGACGAGAATGAGCGCGAGTTCAACTTCGATCTATCCTTCCTCGAGGCTGGCGCGAAGTACAAAGCGACCATCTATGCCGACGGCGCCGATGCTCACTGGAGCACAAACCCACACTCATTTGCGGTCATGCATCGCGAGGTGAGCGCCGAAGATACACTCAATGTTAAATTAGCTCCAGGTGGTGGTCAAGCCATCTCCATCGTGGAAATTAAATAGTCTAAAGTTATGAAACGTACAATATTAGCGCTCTTCGTGGCGCTCCTATCTACCACGGCATCGGCCCAACAAGCGGCAACCAACAACAGCGAGAACCTAACCATCCCCAACAAAAGTTACGAGGCTGCGGTAGACTTCTCGGAGGCTCCCCAGCGCAAAAACAACAAATTCCCACTCTCCGATCAGGACAACACCCAAGGTTGGAAGATGGATAAAAAGCACTCCGACGAGTTCCGAGGCAAGAGTCTCAACGAGAAGCTCTGGATGCCTAGCGCCAAGTCGTGGAAGGGTCGCCAACCCACATTTTTCCACTCTTCGAACATCGAACTGCATGATGGCTACCTAGTTATGAAGGTCAACAAGCATGGTGACGAGCAACTCCCCGAGGGCTACACCCACACCTCGGCCTTCATCTCGAGCCACGAGGCGCACCTCTACGGATATTACGAGGCACGATTGAAGCCCAACGACTCACCCTGGGTAACTGGATTCTGGATGTCACAAGGCACCCCAGAGTGGTGGACCGAGATCGACATATGCGAAAACTGCCCCTTCACAAGTGGCAACGAGCGTGATCTAAACTCCAACGTCCATGTATTTCGCGCTCCACCCGAGCATGGCAACGTCAAGGAGCACTTCGCCATAGGCAAGAAGTACTATCTGCCATTCCGACTCCAGGATGACTTCCACACATGGGGCATGGATTGGACCGAAGAGTATATTCGCCTCTACATCGATGGCGTCCTCTATCGCGAAATCGAAAACACCCATTGGCACCAACCACTACACGTAAATATTAATAATGAGTCGAATAAGTGGTTCGGAGCTCTCCCCGACGACAACTACCTCGACTCAGAGTATTATATCGACTACTTCAGAGTTTGGCACCGCGAGGAGTAGCCCTCTTTGGGGTCGGCCTGGGTCGGCCTGGGTCTGACTCCGTCGGGCGGGGATAGCACCCCCGCGAGTGCATATTACTCCTGCGATTTGGGCATAGAACTTTTTACTAAAGTTCTATGATTTTAGAGATCAATGAGTTGCCACAAATAAATTTGCGCAACTCATCGAACTCTAAAATTTATTAAATGCCTAAAGGCATTTAAACCCAACTCGAATTATTAACCAACTTTGGGCTTAACATAACTCAGATTCTTACGTTGTGCGTGTGTGTTCCAACTCGCTGATTTGAAAGGCGCTGAAAGGCGCTGCAAATCTGTGCAATACAAGATCAAAAACGACAGTTTTTGGGTCCAGGCTTGCCTGGTGCCTGCGCGGCATGAGCGCAGTAGTCGCAGTGCTCACAGTAGTAACGCTATAACCAACCTATTAACCAAATAATCATGAACCAAAAACCAACCTCGTGGCGTTGGAGCATCTGTGCGTTGCTCTTCGTTGCCACCACCGTTAACTATCTCGATCGGCAGGTGCTGTCGCTCACGTGGGACGAATTTATCAAACCTGAGTTCCATTGGGATGAGTCGCATTATGGAACTATAACTGCTTTTTTCTCAATTGCTTATGCTATTGCGATTCTCTTCGCTGGTCGCTTCATCGACTGGATGGGTAGCAAGAAGGGCTACCTTTGGGCTATCGGAGTGTGGAGTGTAGGTGCTTGTGCTCATGCACTTTGCGGCGTGGCTACCGAGCACTATTTAGGCCTTAACTCAGCGGCCGAGTTGCTTGGTGCGACGGGGGCAGCGGCCTCGACTATCGCTATGGCCAGCACCTGGTTCTTTATCGCGGCACGCGGCGTCTTGGCGCTGGGTGAGGCGGGAAACTTCCCTGCGGCGATTAAGGTTACGGCTGAATATTTCCCTAAGAAAGATCGTGCTTTTGCAACGAGCATCTTCAATGCTGGCGCCTCGGTCGGAGCCTTGGTTGCTCCACTTACCATCCCTCTTTTGGCCAAATATTTCCAGAGTATCGGGGTCGGTAATGGCTGGGAGGCAGCCTTTGTCATCATCGGTGCTTTGGGCTTTATCTGGATGGGCTTTTGGGTCTTCTTCTACTCCGAGCCTCGCGAGAGCCGCTTTGTCAATGAGGCGGAGTTGGCTTATATTGAGCAAGATAAACATGAAGCCGCAGAGGATGGCGCCCTTGCCGACGATACTAAATTCTCGCTGGGCGAGCTCTTCCGCTATCGCCAGACGTGGGCCTTTATCGCGGGTAAATTTATGACCGATGGCGTGTGGTGGTTCTTCCTTTTTTGGACCCCGTCGTACCTCGATACGCAGTTTGGCATCAAGACTTCGGATGGCTTGGGTGTGGCGCTGATCTTTACCCTCTACGCCATCACCACGCTCTTCTCGATCGTGGGTGGCAAGATCCCGACGATCATCATCGAGCGTAGCGGATTGAACCCCTATGCGGCGCGCATGCGGGCTATGCTCACCTTCGCATTCTTCCCTCTGGTGGTGCTCTTGGCGCAACCTTTGGGCACGATTTCGCCCTGGTTCCCCGTAATATTAATAGGTATCGGATGCGCCGCACACCAGTCGTGGTCGGCCAATATCTACTCGACCATTGGCGATATGTTCCCCAAATCGGCCGTGGCCTCGATCACAGGTATCGGCAGTATGGCGGGTGGCGTGAGCTCGATGTTGATGCAGAAGGGGGCGGGTAACCTCTTCGTTTATGCGGGCGAGAGCAACATGCAATTCCTTGGTTTTGAGGGTAAACCTGCGGGCTATTTTATCGTCTTCTGTGTCTGCTCGGTGGCCTACCTCATTGGCTGGAGCCTTATGAAGATGTTGGTACCAAAGTATAGTATAATAACAAAAAAATAGATACAAGATGAATCTTTTTGAAATTAAAGGTCTGGTAGTTGCCATCACGGGCGGCTACGGAGTCTTGGGTGGCTCGGCGGCTAAATATTTGGCTCAGCAGGGTGCTAAGGTTGTTATCATCGGCCGCAATGAGGCTAAGGGAGAGACCTTTGTGGCAGAAATTGTGGCCTTTGGTGGCGAGGCTATCTACGCCAAAGGCGACGCTACCTCTCGCGAAGATATGGAGGCTGTGCGCGATGCAATCCTAGCCAAGTATGGCAAGATCGACACACTTATAAATGCCGCGGGCGGCAATATGCCAGGTGCGACCATCGGCCCCGATGCCGATATCTTTGGCTTGGGGCTCGACGATATGCGCGCGGTGATGGATCTAAATATGATGGGTACGGTGATCCCCTCGATTGTTTTGGGGGAGGTTATCGCACGCTCGGGCAAGGGCTCGATCGTCAACTTCTCGTCGATGTCCTCGCAGAGCGTCATCACTCGCGTGGTGGGCTACTCGGCTGCCAAATCGTCGGTCGACAACTTCACGCGATGGATGAGCGTGGAGATGGCCAAGAAGTTTGGCGAGGGGGTGCGCGTAAATGCCATTGCGCCAGGCTTTTTCCTCACCGAGCAGAATCGCACTCTTCTCACAAACCCCGACGGTTCGTACACCCCTCGCGCCGAGGATATTGTGCGCAATACGCCATTTGGGCGCATGGGTCGTGCCGATGAGTTGCATGGCGCTATTCATTGGCTTATGAGCGATGCGGCATCGTTCGTAACGGGAACTATTATCCCAATAGATGGAGGATTTAGTATTTTCTCAGGAGTTTAAAGCTGCCTAACGGAGCCATTTTTGGCACTTTTATAAAGTTTATTACAATAATATGAAACTATTTGAACAAACAATGCGTTGGTATGGCGATCATGATGTTGTTACGCTCAACCAAATACGACAAGCGGGTGCCACGGGCATCGTTTCGGCGCTACACCATATCCCCGTGGGCCAGGTGTGGAGCCAAGAGGAGATCGAGCGTCACAAAGCAAAGATTGAGGCCGAGGGTCTAGTGTGGAGCGTGGTGGAGAGTCTCCCCGTGAGCGAGGAGATCAAGACCGCGCGAGGGAACTTCCTCGAGCACATCGAGAACTACAAAGAGAGCATCCGCAACCTAGCGCAAGCGGGGGTTAAGGTGATCACCTACAACTTTATGCCTGTGCTCGACTGGACGCGTACAAACGTCGCCTACACCCTCTCCGACGGCTCGAAGGCGCTGCGCTACGAGAGGGCTAAGTTTGTGGCTTTCGACCTATATATATTGGAGCGTGAGGGGGCTGAAAATGACTACTCGGCCCAGGAGATTGCCGACGCCAAAGAGACCTTCGAGGCGATGAGCCAAGAGGAGAAGGAGCTCGTGACAAAGAGCATCCAGATGGGTCTTCCAGGCGCCACCGACCTCCTGTCGCTCGACCAGATTAAGGCGGGACTCGAGCTATATAGCGATATCAGCGAGGAGAAACTTCGCGAAAATTTAATCTACTTTTTGAGCTGTGTGACCCCCGTAGCGGACGAGTGCGGCGCAAAAATGGCGATCCACCCCGACGATCCACCATACAAATTGATGGGCTTGCCACGCATATTGAGCACGGCCGCCGATTTTGACAAGTTGGTCGAGGCGGTGCCCAACCCCTCGAATGGCCTCTGCTTCTGCACGGGTTCGCTCAGTGTGCGCCCAGATAACGACCTGCCTGCAATTGCTCGACGTTTGGGCTCGGATAATCGAATTTTCTTTGTACATTTGCGATCAACCGAGCGCGACGACAAGGGTAACTTCTACGAGGCTAACCACTTGGAGGGGTCGATCGATATGTTCTCGGTCGTTCGCGAGTTGGTCGAAGTGCAGAACAGATTGGACGTTTCGATCCCAATGCGCCCCGACCACGGGCACCAAATGGCCGACGACCTAGGTAAAAACGCCTATCCAGGTTACTCGCTCATAGGTCGCATGAAGGGGCTCGCGGAGCTTCGCGGATTGGAGTTGGGCGTTGCGAGAATGATGAACCTAAAATAACCGAAACGATGAGCTTTATAACCGAAAACTTCATGTTGCAGAGCCCTACAGCCGAGCGACTATACCGAGAGTTTGCTGCAGCTGCTCCGATAATTGACTTTCATAACCACCTATCACCAAAGCAGATAGCCGAGAACTATGCACCCCGCACCATCACCGAGATGTGGTTGGGCGGCGATCACTACAAGTGGCGCCTGATGCGTGCCAACGGCGTGGAGGAGCGCTACATCACGGGCGATGCTTCCGACTTTGAGAAGTTCGAAAAGTGGGCTCAGACCCTGCCTTACACCATGCGCAACCCAATCTATCACTGGTCGCACCTCGAGCTCAAGCGCTACTTCGACGAAGATAGATTGCTCACCCCCGCAACGGCTCGCGAGATCTACGACAGCTGCAACGCAAAGATCGCCGCGGGAGGCTTCGGCGCCATGGATCTACTCCTAAAGATGGGCGTAGAGGTTGTCTGCACCACCGACGACCCGATCGACTCGTTGGAGTGGCACGCAATGGCTAACGCTCAGCAGTCGAAATTGAAGGTGCTGCCCTCGTGGCGTCCCGACAGGGTTGTGGGCATCGAGAAGGGCGATTTTAGTCAATATATCAGCGTGTTAGGCCAGGTGTCAGGCGTCGAGATAACATCTTTTGCAGCGCTATTGGAGGCGCTCGCGCGTCGTCAGCAACACTTCATTGCCAACGGCTGCAGGGTCTCGGATCACGGTCTCGACACCTTCTACGCCGAGCCATTCACCATGCCGCAGGTTGATGCTATATTGGGTGCTGTCTTGCGAGGCGAGTCGATCTCGACAAAGGATGTAGCAATCTATAAATCAGCTGTTTTGCATGAGCTGGCGGTGATGAATCACAAGGCGGGTTGGGTGCAGCAGTTCCACGTTGGCCCCTTGCGCAACAACTCCACTAAGCTCTTCAAGAGCATCGGTCCCGACGTGGGTTGCGACTCGATCGACGATAAGCCAATTGCTGAGGCGATGGGGCGATTCCTCGACTCGTTGGAGCAGAAAGAGGCCCTCGCGAAGACGATTCTCTATAACCTAAATCCTAAAGACTCAGAGGTTATGGCATCCATGTGCTACAACTTCAACAGCAATGGCGGAGTGGCAAAAATGCAGTATGGCGCCGCATGGTGGTTCCTCGATCAGAAGGATGGCATGCGCAAACAGATCGAGACCCTCTCCTCGTTCGGGCTACTGAGCCGCTTCGTGGGCATGCTCACCGACTCGCGCAGCTTCCTCTCGTTCACCCGCCACGAGTACTTCCGCCGAATACTCTGCAACATCCTCGGCGACGACATCGAGCGCGGAGCACTCCCCAAAAGCGAGTACCAATTTATCGGTGAGATGGTACGTGCAATATGTTACGATAACGCAAAAGATTACTTCTTTAAAATTTAATGGATATGGATAGCAAGATACTACTGTCAGGAGTGCTCACTCCGACGCTGTTTGCTCTGCCAACCCTTGGCATGGCGCAGCAAACGGCACCCAAAAAGCCCGATGTGCTCTTCATCTTTGTCGACGACATGACCTACGACGGGCTCAACGCGTTGGGCAACGATCAGATCATATCGCCAAATATGGATAGGATCGTGCAGAGCGGCGTGAGCTTTGTCAACAACTACAATATGGGTGGTTGGAATGGCGCCATCAGCCAGGCTAGCCGCACGCAGCTCATCACGGGAATGTATGTGTGGAACGCCTACAACGCGCAGGAGAGCGACCGCTTTGCTTCGCTCGTTGAGAGTCGATCGACGTGGCCCCAAGTGATGGAAGATGCTGGTTATAAGACCTTTCACACGGGCAAATGGCATATGTGGTATATCAAACCTGCCGACATCTATGCCGACGTGGAGCTGGTGCGCGGTGGCATGCCCTCCGACCACTACAACTTCAAAGCGCCAACTTATGGCGTCAACAACACATACTTGGGTTACGAGCGTCCGCTCTCGCGCGACGATGAGTCGTGGCAGCCGTGGGACACCTCAAACGGAGGCTACTGGCTGGGCGAGAAGCACTGGAGCGAGGAGCAGGCCGATGTGATGATAAGCTACATCGAGGAGAATCGCGACTCCGCACAGCCCCTATTTATGACCTGTGCGTTCAACGCTCCGCACGACCCTCGGCAGTCGCCAAGGGAGTTTGTCGAGCTCTACGACGTCGATAAAATCGAGGTTCCTGAGTCGTTCCAGGAGCAGCACCCCTACATGGATGAGATGGGTTGCGGCAAGACTCTGCGTGATGAGGAGCTAGCTCCCTGGCCACGCACAGAGTACTCCACGCAGAAGCATCGTCAAGAGTACTACGCACTTATCTCGCACCTCGATGTGCAGATCGGGCGCATAATGGATGCCCTCGAGGCATCTGGACGTGCCGACAACACTCTAATTGTATTCTCGGCCGACAACGGAATTGCAATCGGCAAGCATGGATTGATGGGCAAGCAGAGCATGTACGACCACAGCCTCAAGGTGCCTTTGGTCTTTGCGGGGTGCGGGCTCCCCAAAGGCCAGGTGCGCGAGCAGCTGACCTACATGCAAGATCTTGTGCCCACAGTGTTGGAGATTGCAGGGGTGCAAAAGCCTGAAAGCATGGATTTTATATCTGAGTTAAGTGTGGCTCGCGATGGCTCTCTACCCTCGAACCACGAAGGGATTTATGGCGCCTACCTCGATGTGCAGCGCATGGTGCGCAACGATCGCTACAAGCTCCTACTCATCCCAAAGGCTCAAAAAGTCTATCTTTTTGACCTGAAAAAGGATCCCGAAGAGACAAAAAATCTCTACGGAAAGGCTAAGTACAAGGAGATTGTGGATGAACTCGTGCAGAAGTATCTGAAACTCGGAAAAGAGGCAGGCGAGATTTACGACATCACCGAGTCATTCCCTGAGTTGTTCAACTAGCTTGCTCATTTCTTACGCTTCCTACGTTTCCTACGTTTCGTACTGCCCTAACAGCGGGCGGCCGCCAGGCAAGCCTGGACCCAAAAACTTGCGTTTTTGATCCTTTTGTATTGCACTGATTTGCAGCGCTTTTTAAGCGCTTTACGATATATAATAATAGCTGCGAGATTATGAAAATAAATTTTCAACTCTCGCAGCTATTATTATATATCATTGTCAACCTGCGGTTGCCAATGCAAATCAGCGAGTTGGAACAACATAGTTTACAATTCACAATTCACAATTCACAATTCACAATTCACAATTCACAATTCACAATTCATGTTGAATCTCAGCTGTTTACAATTCGAATTGGGTTTAAATGCCTTTGGGCATTTAATAAATTTTAGAATAGAATAAGATGTGCAAATTTATTTGCAGCAGCTTATTATGTTCTAAAATCATAGAGTTTTAGCAGAAAACTCTATGCCCAATGCGCAGCGTAATATGCACTCACGGGGGTGCTATCCCCGCCCGACGGAGTCAGTTGTAAGCGCACAGAAAGCAGGCAGGCTAGCGAGTAGACCTAGAAACCCCTCGAGTCAGAGTAGTGCTAATTGAGGCGGGCGCTTCTAGGATCACCACGACGCTATCGGCTGCCTCTCTACTCCTTACAACGAGCTTGTTGGGGCCCACGAGGAGTGCCACGGAGTCTGCGACAAACTGCGATGGTGCAACGGCCTTCATGGGCAGCGTATCGCTTTGGGTGCAGAGTATAGGCTCCTGACCCTCAGAGGCATAAACCTTCACTGAGTGTAGATTACTCTTCGTTACAGGGTTGCGCTTGTCGGCGATGTAGAGCGTGGGTTGCGATTCATTCCACTGCGACTTGTAGAGATAGAATATATCTTTGCGGGAGCGACGATCGAAGGTTACTAAGCCCGAATTGTTTTCGCCCTGCGCGTTGCGCGAGCTCTTGAAGTCGAACATCGAATTTAGGCATACGCCCCAGAACATTGAGTCGGGGAGTAAACGTTGTGCGTACTCCTCGTGGAAGAGTCGCTGACGCCCCTCGGGCTTCCAAGTGTGTGAGTTATACTGGTTTGTGCTCTTATACTCCTCGGGCGACGACTGCTGATCGAGGCGTCCGTTCTGACCGTAGACCACCGCCGAACGCATGCTGCTCCACTTTGCGTGTAACATGCTGCTCCACACGTCGATATCGGTAAATAGACCTTTGTCCCAACCCAGAGTCTGGTTCCAGACAATCAGGTCGGTGATGGCGTTGATCTCGCCATCTTGGTCGCTCACGGCCACCGTGGGTCGGGTGGGATCGAGGTTCTTTGAGAGCGCATTGAGCTCCTTTATATATGGTATCGAGTTGTCGCCGCGCGAGCTCAGTAGCGAGAATATGCCCCACATAACCACCGATGGATGGTTGTAATTTTGCGCTATAATCTCGTTCAAGGTTTCGCGTCCCTGCTTGTGGAATTGGTCGGTTGGATAGTAGGCTATGTCGCTCAAAAACGGCGCTTTAACCAGCGGGAAGTCGATCCACACCAACTTACCTTTGGCGTCGCAAAGGTCGTATAGGTGAGGGTGATGGGGGTTGGTCACCGAGCGGATGGCGTTGGCGCCAAGCTCCTCGATGATCGCCATATCTGCGTCGATGTCACCAGGTGAGGCGGCACCTCCCACATGAGGATAGTCGTGATAGAGCGATACGCCGCGGAACTGCACGGGCTCGCCGTTGATCTTCATGAAACCATTCTCAACTAGCTCGATCGAGCGGAAGCCCGTCGAGATCTCAACTTTGTCGGAGAAATCGCCATCGCTGAGGGTCGCAACAAAGGTATATAGATTAGGCTCTTCGGGCGACCAGAGTTGCGGTGCATCGACGGTGAATGGAACTGATATTGGAGCCTCGCCGATCTTAGCCTTGGCTATAATCTTCTGAAACACAACCTTTCCCGAGGGGTCAAACGCCGACACAGTCAGTTGGCATTGATTGCTCACGCGCGAGTTGAGATGCACGCGCACGGTACCTTCGGCGGCCTTTTCGTCCACCGATGTGCTCTCGACAAAGAGGCCGTCGGAGCCATAATATAGAGGTGAAATTGCCGTTTTGTCGGTTACAATCAGCTCGACATTGCGGTAGATTCCGCCATATATATCCTCCTCTTGCGAGGTTGGTAAGATGTCGCTTTGGGGGGCGTTGTTGACAATTACATGCACTCTATTCTCCTGACCTGTAGTGATATAGTCGGTGATCTCGAGGGTGAATGCCGTGGCGCCACCTCGGTGCTCGCCCACGTAGCGACCGTTGACCAAAACGTCGCCCACGCTCTGCACACCATAAAACTTCACAAAAAAGCGCTTGCCCGCCCACTCCGCAGGCAGATATAGGCTCTTATGATAGTTTGCCGTGGTTGGTTGCGTCGAGACCAGCACCCGCGACTGCTCGTAGGTCCAAGTGTGTGGCAGCGAGATGGTACGCGCATAATCTGCACTATTTTCCGACGAAAAATAGAATTTCCAATTGTTGTTAATCGCAATAACTTCGCGTGCCGCAAGTCCCTCTGCAGCCGCTACGAATAGAAAAATAAGTAGAAATAATCTTTTCATAACCTCTTTTGTCTCTTTTTACATACAATTATAGCTACAAAGATAGCGATTTTTTTGTATCTTTGTGGTGTTAAATATCTTTTAATTATGAATATTATCGATATTATAATACTTATCTGTTTGGCGATAAGTATTGTATTGGGCTTCAAAGATGGAGCCATTCGCCAATTGGGATCGCTCGTAGGCATCATTTTAGCCATTATTTTAGCTAAAGCGTTTGGTACACAAGCCAGTGAGCTACTTGGCATCGGCGGCGACTACCCCCATATCTGGGGATTCGCAATCGTCTTGATCGTCGCGCTCTTGGCAGCTAACGTGGTGACATCGATGCTGACAAAAATCATCCGCACAGTTGGTCTGGGCATCATCGACCGCCTGGCTGGAGCCCTCTTGTCGGCAATCAAGTGCGCGCTGATCCTATCGGTTCTCTTTTCGCTGTTCAACATCGCCAATGAGAGCTTTAAAATCGTTAGCGCCAGCACGTTAGATGGATCAATGCTCTACGAGCCGATAGTCTCAACGTCGGACTACATACTCCCAACCATCGAGTGGATTGGCGATCAAATTCCATCTATCGAACAATCTTAATGGAGCAACGCAAACAAGGAGTCGTCGTACGCGCCACTGGCAGCTGGTACGAAGTTCTATCCGAGGGTACAATATATAACTGTCGCATTCGAGGCCGATTGCGCCTCAAAGGGGTGCGATCAACTTCACCCGTTGTGGTTGGCGATGTAGTTCATTTTGAGGATGATAGCGACCAAAATTACGTCATCGCCGAGATCGAGCAGCGCCGCAACTACATCATCCGTCGCGCCTCGAACCTCTCGAAGGAGTCGCACATTATCGCCTCCAACATCGACCGCGCAATTTTGGTGGCGACCCTCTTCTCGCCATCGACCCCCACCGAGTTTATCGACCGTTTTTTGGTCACCTGCGAGGCCTACAAAATCCCCGCAACAATCATCCTATCCAAGGTCGATCTGGCTCGTACTAAGCCCGAAATGTTGACAGAATTTATCGAATCATATCGGTCGGCAGGCTACGAAGTGATCGAGGTCTCTGCAAAGCAAGGCATTGGTTTAGACCGAGTTAAAGAGATCCTCAAGGGGCAGACTACACTAATTTCAGGTAACTCAGGAGTGGGCAAATCGACCATCATTGGCGCCATCGAGCCCCACATAGATATTAAAACTGGCGAGATCTCGTCGAGCCACCACAAAGGCAAACACACCACAACATTCTCGACGATGTACCCGCTCACCGAGGGTGGCTACATCATCGACACACCTGGCATCAAGGGCTTTGGACTGCTCGATATCGACGACGATGAGCTGTGGCACTACTATCCCGAAATGATGCGCTATGGCGCTGATTGCCAATTTTATAACTGCACTCATACCCACGAACCAAAGTGCGCCGTTGTGCGCGCCGTCGAGTGCGGCGAGATAGCCTACTCACGCTATGAGAGCTATCTAAAAATTTTAGATGAAGATGAAAAATACCGAAAATAGGAGCGCCGAGTGGTATCGAGAGAGGATAGAGTATCTAACCGATTTCATGACCCCCGAGCGTCGCGTAAAACTCGAAGAGACGATCCGTAGCCGCACGCGCTACATGACGATTCTCACCGAAAATACCTTCCACTCACAAAACGCTAGCGCCCTTATGCGTCACTGCGAAGCCTTTGGCCTTCAGGAACTTCATGCCGTGGAGAGCCTATGCCAATTCCGCACCTACACCGATATCGTGCGCGGCACCGACAAGTGGGTCGACCTGCGCCGTTACGACAAAAGCCCCGCGGCGATCGCAGAACTTAAGGCGCAGGGATATAGAATTGTGGCAACTACGCCACACCGCGAGGATTGCACCCCCGAGACATTCGACGTCGAGGCGGGAAAATTCGCCCTCGTTTTTGGCACCGAACACTCTGGAATCTCGGAGGATATAATCGCCTCGGCAGATGAATTTTTGCGTATCCCGATGTGCGGAATGGTCGAGAGCCTAAATGTATCGGCTTCGGCGGCCATCCTGATCTACATGCTTTCGGAGCGCATGCGTCACTCGTCAGCCGAGTGGCAACTCCCTGAGGATGAGCAAATAAAAATTCTGTACCGCTGGATGAAATCGAGCGTGAAAGATGCTGACAATGTCATAAAACGTAAATTTGGGGAGGATTTTTAATGAAAAAAATACTTAGAAAACAGTTCTTGGAGCATGTCGGGCAGACCTCACCCTCGCCAATGATGGTCGAGGTGGCGCGCGCAGAGGGCTCATGCTTCTACACCCCCGAGGGCAAGCGCTACTACGACCTTGTCGCAGGGGTCTCCGTGAGCAATGTCGGCCACTGCAACCCCGCCGTTGTGGAGGCTGTGCAGCGCCAAGCGGCAGATTACATGCACGTTATGGTATACGGTGAACTCCTTGAAACTCCGCAAGTTGAGTATGCAGCGCTCTTGGCCAACTTGCTCCCTGGCGACCTCTCGTCGACCTACTTCGTGAGCTCAGGCGCCGAGGCGGTGGAGGGTGCGCTGAAACTTGCCAAGCGCTACACTGGCCGCACCGAGATGATCTCGATGCGCCGCGCCTACCACGGCTCCACTCATGGTGCGCTGTCGATGATGGGCACCCCAGAGGGCGAGGAGTGGAAAGGGGCATTCAGACCTCTTCTACCAGATGTCAAATCGCTGGAATTCAATGATTTCAATGGCCTATCGCAAATCACAACTCGCACCGCATGTGTCCTCTGCGAGGCGGTTCAGGGTGAAGCTGGCGTGCGACTACCCGCGGCAGGATACCTCCAGGCACTGCGCGAGCGCTGCACAGAGGTGGGCGCGCTGCTCATCTTCGACGAGATTCAGACGGGAATGGGGCGCACGGGCGAGCTCTTCGCCTCTATTAAATATGGTATCACCCCCGACATCATGACCCTCGCCAAGGCATTTGGCGGAGGTATGCCACTGGGCGCATTTGTCTCGACGCCTCAAATCATGTCGACGCTGCAGTGCGATCCCGTTTTGGGTCACATAACCACATTTGGTGGTCATCCCGTCTGCTGCGCTGCAGGATTAGCAGCTCTTAAATTTTTGATTGCCAATGATGTAATTGCTGACGTCGAGGGCAAAGGTGCGCAATTCGAGGAGGCGTTACACATCCACCCCCAGGTGAAGGAGATACGCCGCGCGGGGCTCTTGATGGCCATCGAATTAGGCGCCTCAGAGAAGCTATATAAGCTGATGGAACTATTTAAGGATAAGGGAATTATGAGCGACTGGTTCCTCTTCTGCGACACCGCATTTAGGATCTCTCCACCGCTAGTGATAACCGATGAGGAGATTGCCGACTGCTGCGCGATCATCGCCGACTGCTTAAACGAACTGAATTAAAAATATCGACACATGACTTGGGACCACTCACTTTTTCTCTGGCTCAACTTCGATGGCGGAGCCTTTCTAGACTCAGTTATGATTCTGATATCTGGTAAGTTAACATGGCTGCCGCTCTACGCTCTACTGCTCTTCATGGCCTGGCGCAAGGGAGGATGGCGCGCCGTCGGGATATTTGCCCTCTGCGTGGTTGTGGCCGTTGGGCTCGCCGACATGGTCTCAGGAATTTTCAAGCATACGGGTCCCCTGAAGCACCTCTGGGAGTCATTCCCCGTGCGACTCAGACCTATGCACACCCCTGATTTAGAGGGGTTAATACACGTCATAAAGGGTGGCGGCAAGTACGGCACAGTCTCGGCGCACGCGGCAACGACCGCCTCCATCGCGATCCTCGCAGCGCTAACCTTGCGTCGCCGTTGGCTCACAATATTACTGGCTGTATGGGTGTTAAGTGTCAGCTACTCACGCATATACCTAGCCTACCACTTCCCGCAAGATATACTGCTCGGCTGGTGCGTCGGCACACTCTGCGCGATGCCCCCGTACCTTTGCGTACTATCACGGCCTGGGTCGGCATAGGACGTATACAACTGACTCCGTCGGGCGCAGATAGCACCTGCGCGGGTGCTTATTACGCTGCGGCAATTTGCTGGTCGCTTACGCTCCTACGATAAAAGAGTTATAATAATTTCCTCGAGAGTGAACTCTCAAAAAATTATTATAACTCTTTTATCTGCGGCAACATACTGTTGCCACCTGCAAATCTCCGAATATCTAAACCAATTCAATTCATAATGAATAATTCATAATGCATAATAAGCACCCGCGGAGGTGCTTTTTTCCGCCCGACGGAGTCAGACCCAGGCCGATCCAAGCAGGCCAACACTATTTAACAATCACGCTATTGACGATTTTCACTTTGGAGACTCTATTGATCTCATCTTTAAGGCCTTCGCGCTGCAGGAATAGTTCGTGGCGGATTATGCTTGACTCGACTTTTGCGAAGAGAATACCCTTTTCGAGACGTAGGTCGGATGTCATATTTGCGATGTGATCGCCTAGAATTATGCGCCATGTTTCGGGGAGTTTGCTCTCGGCTATGCGCGCTGCGACGTAGGGGCGCGAGAAGAACTCCTCGAAGACTTCGCCTACTAACATTGTCTTTGTTCGTCTCATTGCTTTTGCTCGATTTTTCCCTCCTCGACCTGGTATAGCGAGTACGGAGTGTTTGACGCTGAGAGGATTGACTCGAGGCGGGTGCGGTTGCAGTCGGTGATGAAGATCTGCCCAAAGTGGTCGCTTTGGGCAACCTCGAGTAGCTGCTTGACGCGCCCCTGGTCGAGCTTGTCGAAGAGGTCGTCGAGCAGCAGTATTGGGCGCTCGCCACGACGCTCACTCACGATGCGATATTGAGCCAATTTGAGAGCTATGAGGTACGATTTCTGCTCCCCTTGAGACCCATATTTCCGCAGTGGATAGCCCTCGATGCGAAGGTCAATCTCGTCGCGGTGGATGCCCACCGAGGTGTGTTCAACGGCGCGATCCTTGGCGCGAGACTCCATGAGGAGATCGGCGTATGAGGCGTCGGTGAGTTGCGATATGTAGCTCAGCGATATCGACTCGCGCTGACCCGATAGAGCCGCGTAGTACTCTTCGGTCAGGGGCTGCATCGCCTCGATGATCTCGCGACGTTTGGCGTGGATCACCTCGGCGCTCTGCACGAGCTGCTGGTCGTAGATCTGCAACATGGAGTCGTCGCCACGCTGCTTGAGTAGGGTATTTCGCTGGGCAAGTGTAGCGTTGTAACGCATTAGTGCCGAGAGGTATAGCGGATCAAGCTGCGAGATGAAGCTGTTGAAGAATCGACGTCGATCCTCGGCGCCATCGTAGACTAGGGCGATATCTTGGGGCGCCACGACAACCACGGGGATCACCCCGATGTGGTCGGAGAGTCGATCATACTCCTTGCCGTTGCATTTCAGGCTCTTAACCCCCTTGGCCTGCTGGCGGCTAAAGGAGCAGACAACCCCCGTGCTCGACCCTGCGTCGGAGGTGAATGCGCCATCGACCACAAAGAATGGAGCCTCGTGGCGCACGCTCTGGCGATCGGTCATCGCCGCCATCGACTTGGAGAGCGAAAGGTAGTGGATGGCGTCGATGATGTTTGTCTTGCCCGCACCATTGTCCCCCACCAAAGCGTTGATCGACTCCGAAAAGTCGATTCGAGCCTCAGCGATATTTTTGAAGTTGATTAACGATAAACTTTTGAGCTGCATGGTCTAAGGGTCTGTTTAAATTTCTCTACGCAAAGTTACAACATTTTAGTCATTAATCTATGGGCGCGGCTGGAAATATTGCGACAATAACGCTGCTATGTTTCTTACTGCCCTAGCAGCGGGCGGCCGCCAGGCTTAAGCCTGGACCCAAAAACTTACGTTTTTGATCTTTTGTATTGCACTGATTTGCAGCGCTTGTTTAAGCGCTTACCGATATATAATAATAGCTGAGAGCTTATGAAAGCTAGACTTTCAACACTCTCACCTATTATTATATATCATTGTCAACCTGCGGTTGCCATAAGCAAATCAGCGAGTTGGAACAACACAGGTTACAATGTATAATTCATAACGCATAATTGGCATTGAATCTTAGCTGGTTTATAATTCGAATTGGGTTTAAATGCTGCAAGCATTTAATAAATTTTAGAGGTTGGTATGCTGCTCAAATTTATTTGAAGCAGCATGCTAATCTCTAAAATCATAGAACTTTAGCAAAAAAAGTTTATGCCAAATGCGCAGCGTAGTATGCACCCGCGCAGGTGCTATCTGCGCCCGTCGGAGACATACCCAGGCCGACCCAGGCCAAAAACCCCCACCCAAAGAAAGGTTCTATTTTGAGCGAATGAGTACCGACGGGGTCACTCCGCAGAGTCGTTTGCAGAGTTTTGTGAATTGCGAGGGGTTGTAGACACCGATCTCGTACATTATATCTTTTACTGTGACGTTTGGCTCTGAGGCCCTACTTATTATCGTCTGTCGGGTCTGCTCTTCGAGCCATGCTCTGGGTGTTGCGTCGAATATCTCTTTGAATTTTCGGTCGAAGGTGCTGCGGCTCATATTGGCCTTTGCTACAAGCTCTTCGATCGATTTGGTGTGCTGGAAGTTATTCAGGATGAACTCTTTGAATTCGGATATTGCGCCCGCCATGGGGTAGAATAGCTGGGCGTTGTCGGCGAGCGAATAGTACCAGTGGAGTATCACGTAGAGCTCGTTGAACTTCGCCTCGTGGAGGTGCGAGCAGTTCACGCCGCTAACCAAATACTCCTTGATGGATTGAGCGAGGCGCAGCATCGGAGGGTGCATAGGCATTGATTTGAACTCATATTTATTGAATTTTTCGTGCGTTTTCATCATGCGCAGATCCTCCAACTCTTTGTGGGTCATGCCTCGCTCGATTATCGCGACCACGAAATTCACCGCTCCTACGATGTAGCCCGATACTTCGGCGCCGCGGGGCAGAAAATAGATCTCTTCGGGCTTGATTACCACATCTTTGTGCCTGCCCCAATTGAGGTGCGTCTCTCCCTCCAACTGAAATATTAAGACATGCGTGGCCATGGTTCGCGTGTGCCGAAGTTGCTCCTCATACGACATTCGCGTTTCGTATTGATGATACCTAAAGCGCAACTTTTCGTTGGCGTGCAGTATGGGGCAGGCCTTGTAGTACGCTAGTCCGTTTAGACAGTTGGCATGTTTGAATGGTATCGTTTGGTTGTTCATCACTCTATTTTTTGTTTGTATTTCGCCATTGTGTGGGGGTCGATCCCTCGCTACGCTTGAAGGCGTGCATGAATGATTGAGGCGACGAGAAGCCGACGTGTCGAGAGATCTCGATGGTCGTTTCGTTACCCATGAGCAGCTCCTTTGCTCGTACGACGCGCAGCTGAGTTATCCACGCTTTGAATGAGCATCCGAAGGTGGTGTTGATGTATATTGATAGATATGTGCGATTGGTGGCCACCTCTATTGCCACATCGTCGATGGTCACGCCGCTCTTGGTGTATCCCTGCTTCGCAATCCACAGATCGAGCCTTTTGCCGATCTGTGCCTGTTGCTCGGCGGTGAGTAGCCTATACCCTTTGACCTCCTCTTCGGCCTTTGGGTCGTCTATTTGTGCGTCGTCGGATATGCTAATCATCTTCTCGAAATTGCTCATAAATTTTATAAATTGGCTAAATACATAGATTATTGTTGCGGCTCGATAGATGGTGAGTAGTAGCTCGGCGGTGAAGCCCATGTTTGTAAAAAATGTCGATATTGCGCAGATCATTTCGAGGCTGAAGAATGCAAATACACTCGTGATGATCCAATTTATATCGACCTCTACGTCGTCGGAGTAGTAGTTATTGCCTCGCTGGATCGCCTCTCTATATAGTTTAATGAAGATGTAGCTTTGGTATAAGATGGCCATTATCAGCAAGATAGTTGTTGCAACCTTAGCTATCTCGACGCTATGCTCGTCGCCAAATATGTTGGTTAGGATGATTGGCATCGCAAAAAATGGGATGCTTATCAATCCCCTAATAAATCGCCATTGTCGAAAATTAAACTTACCTCCCAAAAGTGGAATAAATCCGATAGTGACCAATATTGATATGATGTAACAGGCTGTCAAATAGGATACTACATGCAGGTTGCACCCCTGAAACCTCAACGATGCAAAGTAGATTAGAATAGTGGATACAGGCATAGTCATTATCGCCATACCGATGCATTTTCGAGAGCTATCGAAGATGCTTCCGCGCAGCTTTGGGGGTATGATGCCGCACAAAAGAGTGCCGCCAAGGGCAAGGAGCACACCTGCGATGATTAACCTAATGTTGAAATATATTATGTGGGTCATATGTTTAAATATACTGATCTGAAGTTGTTGATTATAGAGGCCTTTATTGGCCTTTATTCGCATAGCAAAAGTACTATTTTTATGCTTCGCAACAAAATAAGATGCCCCAAAAGGGGGCATATAGAGTGATTCACGCTCAAATTTCACCGCTATTCACTTGCGACAAACGGCTGATTCGGCGTATTTAGAGGTGATTCAACAACAATTTTAGATGGTTTCTTGGAGCAAAGTAGTTGTCTAGTATGAGTTTTCGATCGAGGCTCAAAAAAGTGGAGGGCGCGATCCGTGGGGTGCATCTGGCTGAGCCCATATGATCTCCGAACGAGTCATAAAGTTGCTAGCAAAAAAAAAGAGTGTCCAAGGCTTAAAAGCTTTAGACACTCTTTCGTGAGCAGAAAACGAGACTCGAACTCGCGACCCCAACCTTGGCAAGGTTGTGCTCTACCAACTGAGCTATTTCTGCATTGTAAGAACGTTAAGAACTGCTTTGCCGTGTGGCTTGTGAGCCGTTCTTGTTGTTTTGTGAGTGCAAATATAGAGGAAAAATCTATAACTGCAAAATTTTTCGACTCTTTTTTTATCTTTTTTTTTGAGGTTTTTACGCAATGCCTTGATTTTCAAATAATGAGAATGATAATTTTTTTTGCGCTTTTTTTGCAAATGTGCAGAGGACGGCCTAGGTCAGACTCCACCGGGCGGAAAAAAGCACCTCTGCGGGTGCATATTACTTCGCGCATTGGGCATAGAACTTTTTGCTAAAGTTCTATGATTTTAGAGAGTGATAATTTGCCACAAATAAATTTGCGCAAATCCTCAATCTCTAAAATTTATTAAATGCCCAAAGGCATTTAAACCCAATTCGAATTGTAAACGTCCCAAGCCGCCCCAAGCACCCCATTAAATAGGAAGATACTTCTCCACAGTCTCCTCGAGGTGTCGTCCGTCGAGGTGGGTGTAGATCTCGGTTGTGACGATGTTTTCATGCCCTAGCATCTCTTGCACCTGGCGGATGCTGGCTCCACCTTCGAGCAGGTGGGTGGCGAAGGAGTGGCGCAGCATGTGGGGGCTCACCTTTTTCTGCACGCCTGCTAGGGCTGCAGCGTTTTTGAGCAGCGTGAAGATCATTACGCGGGTCAGCGCAGCTCCGCGGTTATTGAGAAATAGGGTCTCGTTGCTGCCGTCGCTTGGGCGGCGATCCAGATATAGTTGTATGCGTTCGCGCGCGAGGGGGCTCACTGGCACTAGTCGCTGCTTGTCGCCCTTGCCGATTACGCGGATGTAGCCCTCGCCAAAAAATAGATCTGAGAGGCGCAGTGAGGTGGCCTCGCTTACGCGTAGACCGCATGAGTAGAGTAGCTCGACTATCGCACGGTCGCGCAGCCCCTTGGTGGTGGAGGGGTCGATGACGCTAATTATGCGGTCGATCTCGTCGAGCGAAAGCACCTCGGGGAGCTTGCGCGCAAGGCGTGGTGAGTCGATGAACTCGACGGGCGAGGCCTCGATTATGTCGCACAGCTGGAGATAGCCGAAGAATGAGCGTAGGGTGCTGAGTACGCGCGCCTGGGTCGCCTTTTGCGCCCCCCGATCGTAGAGCCAGGCCATGTATTGCTCGATTGTCGACTCCTCGACCATCCGCGGCGAGATATCCTTCATGCGGAGTATGTAGTGGATGAAAGCTGCCAAATCGCTCATGTAGGAGTCGACGCTGTTGTCCGATAGGCGCCGCTCTAATTTTATGTAGGTGCGATATTTGCGTGCAATATGTTCCCACTTCTTCTTATTTTCAGCCATCTTTTATTATCTTTGTCAAAAATAGTTGTACAAAGATAATAAATTTAACATAATAACTGCAGTGTTGAATTCTATTATTTATAATAAAAGTAGAGATTATGGATTACGTAGAGTTAAATATTCCCATCGCCAATAGCGAGATTGGTGAGATTATGACAGCTGAGCTGGCCGAATACCCCTTTGAGAGCTTCAAGGAGGAGGGGACGCAGCTCAAGGCCTACATCCCACAGGAGCGCCTGGCGGATTGCAAGGAGCAGGTCGATGAACTTTTGGCGAGCTACTCGATCGTGGGGGCGCGCTATATCTCGATCGAGACGCAGAACTGGAATGCGCAGTGGGAGAGCAACTTCGAGCAGGTGGAGGTGGGTCAAGAGATCTTGATCCGCGCACCATTTCACACCCCCGACCCTCGCTTCCGCACCGAGGTGGTGATCATGCCTAAGATGTCGTTCGGCACGGGCCACCACGCCACTACGCACCTTATGTCGGAGATGATCACCAAGGTCGATGTGGCGGGCAAGCGCGGACTCGATATGGGCAGTGGCACGGGAGTGTTGGCCATCATCGCGGTGAAGTATGGCGCCAAGTCGGTCGATGCGGTGGATATCGACGAGTGGGCGTATGAGAACTGTTGCGAGAATATCGAGCAAAATGGTGTGTCTGAGGCTATTACTCCAATGTGGGGCGGCGCCTCACTCATCGAGGGTAACAGCTACGACTTCATTCTGGCAAACATCAACCGCAACATTCTCTTGGGCGATATGGCTAGCTACGTGGCAACCCTTGTCGAGGGTGGTACGATGCTGATGAGTGGCTTCTTTGTCGAAGATATCGAACCTTTGCGACAAAAGGCAGAGTCGTTGGGACTCAGTTATATAGGCTATAGCGAACGCGATGGTTGGGCTGTGATGCAGCTGAAAAAATAATGCAAAAATATAAGGGTCGAGGGATACTCCTCAGCACGGTGAAGTATGGCGATAACTCGCTTGTGGCGCAGCTGCTCACCGACGTGGGTGGGCGCCAAAGCTTTATGGTTCAGGGGGTGCGCAGCACGCGCGGTCGCGGATCGAAGCTCGCTCTCTTTCAGCCCTTTTTTGCCCTTGAATTTGAGGGGGTTCAACCCACTCGAGGTGAGCTACATAGGTTCTCCGAGGTGCGCAGCGGCATCACTCTGCGCCGAACACCTTTTGACATTCGGCGCTCGACAATAGCGCTGTTTATCGCCGAGGTGTTGTATCGTTTGGTCAAAGAGAGCGAACCAAACGAGCAGCTTTTTAACTTCGTGTGGGGCTCTGTCGAGGCGCTCGATACGCTTGATGAGGGGGTCGCCAATTTTCACCTTTGGTTCCTCGCCCACCTCAGCCGTTTTCTTGGATTTTCACCTACGAACAACTACTCGAAAGGGTGCTATTTTGATATCCGTGAGGGGCACTACACCCCGACGAAACCGCTGCATAGCACTCTGTTAGAGCCAGATAACGCCCTGATCTTGCGCGATATGACAGAGTGCGACGTGCGCCATCTGGGCGAGGTGGGACTCAATCGACACCAACGAGTGTCGTTCCTCGAAGCGCTGATGAGCTACTACGGCTACCACCTCGAGGCGATCCATTCGGTGAAATCAATATCAATTTTGATGGAGCTATTCTAGTTCTGCGAATATCTTTATAATGTCTGTATAAAAAACAAGCAGTCTCATCATTCGAATTGGGTTTAAATGCCTGTAGGCATTTAATAAATTTAGAATATAATAAGTTGTTCAAATTTATTTGAGACAACTTATTGTGTTCTAAAATCATAGAGTTTTAGCAGAAAACTCTATGCCCAAATTGCAGCGCGATATGCACCTGCGGAGGTGCTATCTCCGCCCGACGGAGTCAGACCCAGGCCTGTCAGCAAGCCACTCAAAGAGGGTCAAGTAGAGCGGATGCCGCACTTCGGGTGCAGATAAAACGAGATCGTGCATGCCACCAGCAACCTCGATTTGGGTTACGTTTGGCCCCAGTCCAGCTGCGTATTTGGCGATGTCGGCCACGTCGAGCACGGAGTCCCCATGCATATATTCACCTGAGTATTCGCCCGATACGCTTTTGTCGGAGTAGAGCACGAGCGTGGGACAGGGTATCTCTAGCCCCCTCTGTAACTCTTTCTGTGCTAAGTGTATAGCGCGTATCCAGCCCGTAGTTATTGGTAGCGACTCAAGCCGCTTTATCGAGGTATCGAACGACCACTCGCCATCATAATCTACGTGAAGAGATCGGCCGTAGCCGCCTGGGGAGTCGGTTCCACCCTGCACGACGCAGTCTCGAAATAGGGCGCCAAAGGTCGATACAATCGGCACTCCGAGGTTCTCGAAGAGCCCCGCGCCGAGGTTCATGTCGAAAAATGGACTGTTCAATATTAAAGCGTCGACGCGCAGGTTTTCGCGGTTGGCGTGGCAGTAGAGTGGGGTGGTGAGCCCTCCCGTGGAGTGAGCCATGAGGACGATCTGCTCCACCCCTTGGGCCTGCATCACGTCGATTGCAGCGTCGATGTCGGCGAAATACTCCTCAATTTCGTAAACCTTGTATGGCGTCTGCCAACTGCGTATCGAGCGGCCGTAGCGACGTAGGTCGACGGCGTAAAATTGCCACCCTTGATCGATAAATTGCTCGGCCATCTCGCGCTGGAAGAAGTAGTCGTTGTAGCCGTGAACGTAGAGCACAGCGCGCGTCACACCCTCGATGGGTGTGTGCCTAACGACGGTTGTAACCACCTGACCATCATAATCATCGGGCTGCTCAATGGTGAGCTGCTCGAAACCTTCGCCCAGAATGTCGGGGCGAAATTGCGCATAGAGAGAGGCGGTTGCTGCCTGGAAAAACAGCAGTAGAGATATTATTATCAGCCTAAACATGACGCACCTATTTATTTGCCCTGTAGGCCTTTAAGACTCCTTTGACGCGCAAGATGGAGTGAATCAAGGTGTCGACTGTGCCGACGCTAGGCACCTCGACGCTGACGGCACCTGCGGCACTGCCATCGCCGCGCGATGAGAGCGAGATGGAGCGCATATTGAGCTTGAGCACTTTGCTAATCACCTCGGTGATAAGGTTTATCATGCCTGGGCTATCCTTGACGATGATGTTGATTGTCACGCGGAATGCTCCCGATGCCGATGCTCGCCAGGTGGCATCTAGCACGCGATAGGGGTAGTTCTCGCGTAGGCGTGCGGCGTTGGGGCAGTCGGTGCGGTGGATGGTGATTCCCGTCGAGACGGTGACAAATCCGAAGATGTCGTCGCCCTTGATGGGGTTGCAACATTTAGCCAATTTGTAGTCTAAATTGTTGATACTCTCGTCGATAATCAGTGCGTCACTCGACTTATGCTCGTCTCTCGGCGTAGAATTTAGCCTCTTGTTGCGCTCGGCCTCCAGTGCTGCTGCCGCTGCGCGACGCTCCTCGTCAACCTCGCCTGAGATCAATTTTTGGAGAATCTCCTTGATGTTGGCAATGTCGATCTTCTGCGTGGCGATAAGCTCGTAGAGCTCCATTCCCGTGCGCTGCTTGTAGTATTTGCAGAGGTAGGCCACCGCGTCGTCCATGGTGATGTTGAGCTTCCAATTCTTGATCTTTCGCTCCAACTCCTCGCGACCGATACGGGCATTTTTAGCCTGCTCCTCGCGCAGGAATCCCTTGATTTTGTTGCGCGCCTTGGAGGTCACAACCACGTTCAACCAGTCCGATTTTGGGGTCTGGTTCTTCTGGGTGAAGACCTCGACGATGTCGCCATTTTTGAGGCTCTCGCGGATCGAGGCGGATCGATTGTTGATCTTGCCACCCATGCATGTAGAGCCCACATTGGTGTGTATATCGAAGGCGAAATCGAGCAGCGTTGCCCCCTCGGGGAGCTTTCGAATGTCGCCATTTGGGGTAAATACAAAGATCTCCTCCGAGGTGATCTCGGCGTCGAAACGGTCGGCGATCGACTCGGTTGTCGCCTCCATCAACTCGCGCAATCGGCTCAGCCACATCTCCGAGGTCTGTCCGCCTCCACTCACCCCTTTGTAGCGCCAGTGGGCGGCGATACCGCGCTCGGCCACAGCATCCATGCGCTCGGTGCGTATCTGCACCTCGACCCACTTGCCTGCTGCTGAGACTGTTGCGTGCAGTGACTCGTAGCCGTTGGATTTAGGAATCGAGACCCAATCGCGCATGCGCTTAGGGTTTGGGGTGTAGCAATCGCTCACAATGGAGTATGCCAGCCAGCACTGCTGCTTGTCGAATTCGGGCTCGCAGTCGATGATAATTCTGATCGCGAAGATATCGTAGACACCCTCGAATGCCACCTGCTGCTTGCGCATCTTCGTCCAGATCGAGAAGACCGACTTGGTGCGGCTCTTGAGGTGGTACTTGATCCCCGCCTTATCCATGCGCTCGGTGATCGGCTCGATGAATTTGGCAATGAAGAGTTTGCGCTCCTGCTCGCTCTCGGCCAGCTTTGTGACGATATGGTGGTGCTCCTCAGGCTCCAGATAGCTCAGGGAGATATCCTCGAGCTCCGACTTAATATTGTAGAGGCCCAACTTATGGGCTATCTGCGCATATAGGTTGACCGACTCCCAGCTCTTCTTGGCCCACTTCTCCTCGGGAAAGATGCTCAGCGTGCGCATCACCTCCAGCCTATCGGCCAGCTTGATGAGGATCACGCGCGGGTCCGACGAGTACGAGATGATCATATCGCGGAAGTTAGCCGCCTGCTCGCCATCGCTCTTCAGCTCGATATCCGAGATATTCGCCAAACTCATGGCGATGAGCAGCGCCTCCTGGCCAAACTCCTCGCCGATATATCTTTGGATCTCGGCGGCCTGCTCGGCATCGCCCTTATGAGCCAGGCGAACCACATCGTGGAGGATTGAGGCGATCGATGAGTTGCGACCCAATCCGATCTCTTCGACGGCGATATGTGCCACACCCACAGCGTGATCTAGCATGGGCGAGCCATCGTAGCGACTCACGTGGCTAAGGTGATTAGCGGCATATATTAGAGCGCGGTCGACCATCTCCTGACTTCCGACCGAGAAGTTTGCCTTGATCAGGCTCCTGAATTTTTCGTAACGACTTAGTACCATAACGTCCAAAGATAGTGATTTTTTTCGTGTCTTACGCGTTTGTAACACTTTTTTTACTACATTTGGCGTGTTGAACCAAAATTATTGCCAAATGAAAAAGTATGTCTCAACCACCGGCGAGGAGATCGGAAACTCAATTTCTCACGGAGTGATGTCCCTTATCACCCTATGTATGATCCCATTAGTTGCCGTCTCGTCCTACAACAAAGCGGGCCTCTTAGCCTCGGCGAGCGTGAGCATCTTCGCCATCTCCATCTTTTTGATGTTTCTCTGCTCGACCCTCTACCACTCCATGTATCCAGGCTCTCGACACAAGCAGGTATTTCAAATCTTGGACCATATATTTATATATGTGGCCATCGCAGGAACATACACCCCCATTGCCCTCTGCGTAATTGGCGGCTGGCAAGGGATTTTCATCACCGTCCTGCAGTGGACAATGGTGCTCTTCGGGATATTTTATAAGTCCCTATCGCGCAGGTCAATACCTGCCATAAGCCTCACTATATATTTGGTGATGGGCTGGACCATAGTGCTCTTTGGACCCCTCTTCTGGCGCCACGCCTCCGTGCCCCTAATGGCCCTCGTGCTCGCAGGAGGCGTTTTTTATACCATCGGAGCATACTTCTACGCCAAAAAAGGTTTTAAGTACCACCACCTCGTCTGGCACCTCTTTATCAACTTCGCCATGGCTTGCCACTATGTGGCTATCGCTTGCTTCTTGTTCTGAGGTTGGCACCTTGGGACGGCCTCTTGGGACGGCCTGGGTCTGACTCCGTCGGGCGGAAAAAAGCACCTCCGCGGGTGCTTACTTATGCTGCGATTTGGGCATAGAACTTTTTGCTAAAGTTCTATGATTTTAGAACACAATGAGCTGAATCAAATAAATTTGTTCAGCTCATTCTATTCTAAAATTTATTAAATGCCATCGGCATTTAAACCCAACTCGAGGTCTTAACCAGCTTTAAATCAACCTTAATTTAGATATTAATTATAAGTTTCTTGATTTAATAGCTACAAATTGCTATCCGTAAATAGATTTTTACCTATATGTTGTAATTGCACAGCCCACAAATATGGAGTACTTTTGTATCAGTAGAAAACGCCATTTCTATGCAGTGAATTTTATTTGTTTGTAGGGCGTAGACAGTGAGAATCGGCCAAATTCTGACCTGTCGCAGCCAGAAAAGAGATCTTTCAAAAATGAAAGGTCTCTTTTTATTATATATATGTGTGTGTAGTTATATCCAAATCGGTTATAATTCGAATTGGGTTTAAATGCCTTTAGGCATTTAAGAAATTTTAGAATAGAATAGGCTGAACAAATTTATTTGATTCAGCCTATTATGTTCTAAAATCATAGAACTTTAGCAAAAAGTTCTATGCCCAATGCGCGAGGTAATATGCACCCGCGCAGGTGCCATCTGCGCCCGACGGAGTCAGTTGTAAGTGCACTGAAAGCAAGGTTAATCATAAATCACAAACGCCGCACGAACTCGATAAGGCACCTTTATCTCCTTGACTTCGAGGGGTGTTACAGCCTCGGCGGAGTCGGCAGCGCGGGCGAAGGTTGCCATGACGCGATTTGTTGAGTAGGAGCCGCTGCTGTTGCTTAGGTCCTCGATGGTGACACATGCGCCAGCCTTTCGACCAACGGCCTCGCAGAGCTCTGTGGCAACCTCCTTGGCGTTGATGATGGCAGCTTTGCGAACTTGGCTCTGCGCCTCCTTGAGTTGCGAGCTCTCGGTACGCTCCAATCGCACATCCGAGATGTAGAGGGCATCGAGAATCTCGACTACCTGCGATAGCTGCTCTTCGGAGTGAAGCTCCAGTGTGTAACTCACTGTGGAGTATGCTGTTGTGCGCTTCTCGAAGGTGGAGCCCATGGAGCTTATCTTCAGCTGCTTTGTGGCGTCAATACCAATCTTGGAGAACTCGCGAACCATGCGCTTCTGCTGCTCTGCTGCGGTTATTCGACCCTTGCTGTCGCCCTCGTCGATGGTTATCGCGAGGTGAAATATATCGGGCGCGAGCGAAATTTCACTCACTCCAACCACCTCAACGAGATTTGGATTTGCACTTGATAGCTCCTGCACAGATGCTGTGAGCACGAATAGCGTAGCAATCACAGCAAAAAATACCCTCCTCATAACTTCTCTATTTACTCTTCATCGCCTCGGCAAAGCAGTGGCGACAAATTGGTTCGTAGCTCTCTTTTTCACCTAAAAGAACCTGCGATTCATCGGCTGAAAGACGGTGCGAGTGGTGAGCTAAGTTACCACATCTCACGCAGATAGCGTGCACCTTTGTGACATATTCGGCGGTGGCCATCAGCGCTGGCATCGGACCAAAGGGCTTGCCCAAGAAGTCCATATCGAGCCCAGCGATGATCACCCTCACGCCGCTGTCGGCCAGCTGTCGGCAGACATCCACAAGGCTGCTATCGAAGAATTGCGCCTCGTCGATACCCACCACCTCGACGTCGGAGGAGAGCAGCAGGATATTTTGCGGCGACTCCACTGACGTTGAGAGGATTGCGTTGGCATCGTGCGACACCACGCCCTCCACTGAGTAGCGCACGTCGATACGCGGTTTAAATATCTCAACCTTCTGATTAGCGAACTGCGCGCGTCGCATACGACGAATAAGCTCCTCGGTTTTACCCGAAAACATCGAGCCGCAGATCACCTCGATCCAACCATTTCTATTTGCATTTTCTAAAAACATAACTACTCTTCACATCTAATAATTCGTGCGCCTATCGAATTTAGGCGCTCATCAATTTTACTATATCCACGATCGATCTGATCGATATTCTGAATCGTGCTGACCCCCTCGGCGGTCATCGCGGCGATCAGAAGCGCCACTCCCGCTCTAATGTCGGGCGAAGCCATGCGCGTTGCTCGCAATCTAAAGTCGTGATTGTGACCGATCACCGTGGCGCGGTGCGGGTCGCAGAGGATAATCTGAGCCCCCATATCAATCAACTTATCAACAAAGAAGAGGCGACTCTCGAACATCTTCTGATGGATCAAGACCGAACCCTTAGCCTGGGTGGCCACAACCAAGAAAATCGACAACAGGTCGGGCGTGAGGCCTGGCCACGGAGCATCGGCGATATTCATAATCGACCCGTCGATGAATGACTCAATGCGATAGTGGTCGTGTTGCGGGATGTAGAGATCCGCCCCGCGCTGCTCGGTGTGGATACCCATGCGCGCAAATTGCGCGGGGATGATTCCAAGATTCTCGTGCGAGACATCTTTTATCGTCAGCTCCGAACGATTCATCGCCGCCATTCCAATGAAGCTACCAACCTCGATCATGTCGGGCAGCATCGTGTGGGTGGTACCTCCGAGCGCCTCGACGCCATCGATGGTGAGCAGGTTCGAAGCGATGCCCTCGATCTTGGCGCCCATGCGGCAGAGCATGCGGCAGAGCTGCTGGATGTAGGGCTCACACGCCGCATTATATATAGTGGTACGCCCCTTGGCCATCACCGCCGCCATGATAATATTGGCGGTACCCGTCACAGAAGCCTCGTCGAGCAGCATGTAGCACCCCTTAAGTTCGCGCCCCTCGACAGCAAAGAGCTCATCCCCAATATCGAAATTGAGCTTCGCGCCCAGCTTCTCGAAACCTATAAAGTGGGTATCAAGTCGACGTCGACCAATCTTATCTCCGCCAGGCTTAGGTATGTAGCCCACCCCGAAGCGAGCCAGCATAGGGCCAATGATCATGATCGAGCCACGCATGCGCGTGCAGCGGCGTCGATAATCTTCGCTATGCACATAATCGAGGTTGATCTCCTTGGCACACAGCGTGTAGCTCTCGGGGCCAATCTTCTCGACCTGGACACCCATTGCACCTAGCAGCTCGATGAGCTGAATAACATCGATAATCTGAGGCACATTGTGCAGCGTCACCCTCTCGGGAGTTAGCAGCACCGCACAGATAATCTGTAGGGCCTCATTCTTAGCTCCTTGCGGAGTTATCTGGCCACTCAGCGGGCGGCCACCTTCGACTTTGAATATTGACATAGCGTTAAATTTTAACTCAAAGTTACAAATTATATTTCAATTTTCCTCTTTGTAACTGCCCTTTTCCTGCGAATAAAACTTAAAAATAGGCTTTTATGGCTAAAAAATGATTATTTTTTGCAAAAAGTTTTTGAGAATAATTTTTTTGTTATACCTTTGCACTCCGTTAGCTACGTAAAAACTAAAAAAACGATAATATTATGTCTACTAAAAGAACCTATCAGCCATCGCGCAGAAAGAGAATCAACAAGCACGGATTCCGCACCAGAATGGCTACTGCTAATGGCCGTAAGGTATTGGCTGCTCGTCGTGCTAAAGGTCGCAAAAAACTTACTGTTTCTTGCGAGGCAACATTTAAGTACAACTAGTTGACCACCTCCTCGTGAGGTAGAGACAGCTCGTAGCGTTTGACTAAAGCCCCCGCGGCAAGCCAAACAACAAAAAAGATTAGTCAAGGGGAGGTGAGAAGTCATCTCCCCTTTGCTCCATGAGTACCTTTGCCGCTGAGTTCAGTGCGCTTACAACTGACTCCGTCGGGCGGAAAAAAAGCACCTCTGCGGGTGCATACAGTGCTGCGATATTGGGCATAGAGCTGAGATTCAACATGAATTGTGAATTGTAAATTGTGAATTAGTCTAGTCATTCGGAAATTTGCTGATGGCAACCGCAGGTTGACATAGATAAATGGTAATGGATATATTTTGAGAGTTCACTTTCAAAATATATCCATTATCGTTTATCGTAAAGAGCGCAGCGATCAGCAAATTACCGCAGCATAGTATGCACCTGCGGGGGTGCTATCCCCGCCCGACGGAGTCAGACCCAGGCCGACCCAAGATCACCCCTTAGCCACCCGCTCCTTAGTAGATAGCAGTCCGCATGCGGCTTGAATATCTTCGCCGCGGGAGCTCCTTATTGTTGTGTGTATACCTTTGGCGGTGAGGGTGTCGCGGAAGCGGATCATCTTTTCGTCGTCGGGTGAGAAGTATGGGGAGTCGGGGATCTTGTGAAACTTAATTAGGTTTATGCGGCACTTCACGCCGTTGAGTAGCTTGCAGAGCTCCTTTATATGATGAGGGTGGTTGTTTTTGCCGCTCATGACGATATATTCGAATGATAGACGACGCTGGTGCGAGAAGTCGTACTGGCGCAAGGTCTCCATGATTTCGGCTATTGGGTAGGCACGCTCTATGGGCATGATCTCGGCGCGCTGGTCGTGATAGGGGTTGTGCAGACTTATGGCTAGGTGAACCGAGGTTGTGTCGAGCAAGCGGCGGAGCTCCTTGCCGACGCCTGCTGTTGAGAGAGTTATGCGCGAGGGCGACCATGCGTAGCCCCATTTTTCTGTCATCACGGCGATGGCTTTCAATACATTGTCCATGTTGTCGAGGGGCTCGCCCATCCCCATGAATACGATATTTGTGAGCTTGGAAGACTCCTCGATTGAGGCCACTTGGTTTAGTATCTCGTTGGCCGAGAGGGAGTGCTGCAGCCCTTGGCGCCCAGTAGCACAAAAGGTGCAACCCATGCGGCAGCCAGCCTGCGAAGATACGCAGAGGGTGGCGCGATCGGCCGATGGAATGTAGGCCGCTTCGATGAAACAACCCTGCGAAGTCTCAAAAAGATACTTTTTTGTGCCGTCGGCCGCTGTGCTCACTTTGAGGGGTTGGCGCAGGCCAATGGAGTGAGTTTGGGAGAGTAGAGCGCGAGCTTTTTGCGATAGGTTTGTCATCTCGTCAATTGAGGTTATACGCTTAGTGTACAACCAATTAGCGATCTGCTTCGCGGTGAATTTCGGTAGTGATACCTCTAGGCAAATTGCCTCTAATTCTGTCAATGTTTTGCCGTATAGGGGCTCTCTCAAATTCTGCATAGAATGTTAAAATCTTATAATCAAAGACAAAATTAACCAAAAAAAGATATTTTTTTATAGTCCAACGCTATTATTTTAATTTTTTATGCCTATATTTGTGGTTGAATAGTGAAGAGCTACAAACAGCTCACTTCTCCGATGGGTGCTTACTTGTGTTATTTTGGGTGTCACAGGTGCCTTTGAGGGATGTTATGTGCTGCTATACTATTGAAGGAACAAAGTTACGCAAATTGGGAACAAATTAAAAACTCAAATAATGGAATTAAAAAAGACTCCTAAAGCTGACCTTACAAAAAAGAGAGGTCTATTGCTTGAAATTGGCTTAATCGCTTCGCTTGCATTAGTGATTTTCGCTTTTGCCTACACTCCCAAAGAACACCGCATCGAGCAGGTTGACCTAGACTACGGCCCAATCGAGGAGGAGATCACCGAGATCACTCGTCAGGACCAAAAACCACCAGAGCCACCTAAAAAGGTGGAGCTCAAGGTTATGTCTGACCTTCTTCAGATCGTAGACAACGACACCAAAGTAACTACCGAGGTTGACTTCGCTGAGTTTGACGAGGATACCGAGATCATCCAACAGGTGGAGATCGTCGAGGAGGTTATCGAGGACGACCAGCCATTCCTTCGCGCCGAGACCATGCCTACGTTCCAAGGTGGTGACCTTTACACCTTCCGTAACTGGGTTCAGAGTCGCTTGAAGTACCCACAAATCGCTGCTGAGAATGGTATCTCAGGTACAGTTAACCTCAAGTTCGTGATCGAGCGTGACGGTAGCCTCACCAACATCGAGGTGCTTCGTACCCCAGACCGCTCTTTGGCTGACGAGGCGATCCGCGTTCTTCAACAATCACCAAAATGGACTCCAGGTATGCAGCGTAACAAACCAGTACGTGTGGCTTATACTCTTCCTGTTGTGTTCAAGATCCAGAACTAAAATTGGTTTGATGTAGTGGCGAGAGTTCACTACGCCAAAAAAAGCACATAATTTGTAAGGGTATCTCGCAAGGGGTACCCTTATTTTATTAATATATAGATAAATTGGAAAATAGAGAAAATAAAAAAGAGAAGAGCAGCGAAGTGCTTGTCCACCGCCCCTACCGCGCAGTGCTTGCAGCGGTAATTCGCGACGGCCAAGACCCAAAGGAGGTGCACGACTTCCTCGACGAGCTCGACTTTTTGGCCGAAACGGCCGACATACGCTCCGAGCGCCGATTTACTCAGCGCTTGTCGCAACCCTCGTCCCGAATATATATGGGACCTGGTAAGCTCCAGGAGATTGCCGAATATTGCAAGGAGAACGACATCGAGGTGGTGATCTTCGACGATGAGCTCTCGCCCTCGCAGACTCGAAACATCGAGAAGGAGATGCCGTGCCGCATTCTTGACCGCACGCGACTTATCCTCGACATCTTCATGCAGCGCGCCCAGACCGCCTACGCCAAGACGCAGGTGCAACTGGCTAACTATGAGTATATGCTACCCCGATTGACGGGTATGTGGACCCACCTCGAGCGCCAACGTGGAGGTACAGGTACGCGTGGTGGCGCGGGTGAGCGCGAGATCGAGACCGACCGCCGTATCGTCCGCAACAGAATAACAAAGCTCAAAGAGGAGCTCAAAAAGATCGACCGACAGATGGCTGTGCAGCGCTCAAATCGTGGTTTGATGGTGCGCGTGGCACTTGTTGGCTACACCAATGTGGGCAAGTCGACGCTTATGAATCTAGTCTCGAAGAGCGAGGTTTTCGCTGAAAATAAGCTATTTGCAACCCTCGACACAACTGTGCGCAAGGTCGTTTTCGACAACTTGCCTTTCTTGATGTCCGACACCGTGGGCTTCATCCGCAAGCTCCCAACTCAGCTCGTTGAGTCGTTTAAGTCGACTCTCGACGAGGTGCGCGAGGCGGATCTTCTGATCCATGTGGTCGACATTTCGCACCCTGGATTCGAGGACCAAATCGCCGTGGTGAAGCAGACATTGATGGATATTGGCGCGGGTGACAAACCTGTCTACCTGGTCTTCAACAAGGTCGACGCATATACCTATATTAAAAAGGACGACGACGATTTGACCCCTGCGACCAAGGAGAACCTATCGCTCGACGACCTGAAAAAGAGCTGGATAGCCAAGGAAAACACCCCTTGCATATTCATCTCGGCCGTGGAGAAGTTAAATATCGAAAAGTTCAGAGGCGACCTCTATGGAATGGTTCGCGAGATCCACTCTGGACGATTCCCGTTCAATAATTTTCTGTACTAAGTAACTTAAAATTAAAAGATTATGAAGCTGCACATTTTATCACAAGAGAATTCAGTACTGGGTAAATTCATTGCTGAGATTCGAGATCACAAGATCCAAAAGGACTCTATGCGTTTCCGTCGCAACTTGGAACGTATAGCCGAGATTACAGCCTACGAAATCTCTAAACAGTTGAGCTTCAAGGATAAAACTGTCGAGACTCCTCTGGGCGAGGCCACCGTGGCTATGATCGACGATGATATTGTGGTAGCGACGATCCTTCGCGCAGGACTTCCCTACCACCAAGGCTTTTTGAACTACTTCGATGACGCCTCGAACGCCTTTGTCGCCGCCTACCGTAAATGCCACAAGGACAACAGTTTCGAGGTGAAAGTGGAGTACGTTTCATGTGGCGATCTCGAGGGTAAAATCCTAATTTTAGCAGACCCAATGTTGGCCACTGGCTCCTCGCTGGTCTTGACCTACCGCGCGCTCTGCCAGAAGGGTGGCACCCCAAAACACACCCACATCGCGGCAGCCGTAGCGAGCGAGCAGGGGATAGATTACGTTCGAAAAAATATGTCTCGCGAGAGCACAACTATCTGGGCTGCAGTGGTTGACGAAGAACTCACCTCGAAAGCCTACATCGTTCCAGGCATTGGCGATGCAGGAGATTTAGCCTACGGCAAAAAATTATAATTCATGATTAGACTTACTAAAGAGTTCACCTTCGAATCGGCTCACGCACTCGAGGGTTACGATGGAGCGTGCCGCGAAATTCATGGCCACTCATACCGCCTATTTGTCACGGTCAAGGGCGAACCAATTGACGATGTGACCAACCCAAAGTGTGGCATGGTGATCGACTTTGGCGACCTTAAACGCATTGTAAATGAGCAGATTATATCGCGCCTAGATCATAGTTTTGTAATGCGCCAAACTCCGCGCGCCACAGAACTTGCCACTGTAATGAGTAGCCAATTTAACAACGTGATATTGGTTGACTACCAACCGACGTGCGAAAATATGCTTGCCGATTTCGCCGCTCGAATTGGCGGCCAACTCCCCGCAGGGGTCACCCTGCACGCTCTGAAGCTACACGAAACTGCAACATCGTATGCCGAATGGTATGCCGATGAAAATAGATAATATAATGAAAAAATTATTTTTGATCGACGCTTATGCGTTGATTTTCAGATACTACTACGCCTTTATGGGGCGCCCAATGCGCAATGCAAATGGGCTAAACACCTCTGTGGTCTTTGGCTTCACGAAGTTCCTGCGAGACATCATCGCCAAGGAGAAGCCCGACCTGTTGGGTGTGGTTTTTGACCCTCCAGGCGGAAGTTTCCGCCGCGAGATTTTCCCTGCCTACAAGGCTAATCGTAGCGAAACGCCCGAGGATATCATCCTCTCTGTGCCCTACGTCAAGGAGCTGGTCGCAGCTATGTGCATCCCCGTTTTAGAGGTTGCGGGCTACGAGGCCGACGACGTTATCGGCACCCTTTCGGCAAAGGGTGAAGAGGCTGGATACAAGGTGTTTATGGTCACTCCCGACAAAGATTACGGACAACTTGTGACCGATAATTGTGTCATCTACAAGCAGAAAGACAACGCCGTCGAGATCATCGATAAGACGGCAATAAACGCAAAATATGGAATTGAGGAGCCACAATTGGTGCGCGATATTTTAGCGATCTGGGGCGATGCATCCGACAATATTCCTGGCGTCAAGGGAATTGGAGAGAAGGGAGCATGCAAGCTCGTGCAAGAGTGGGGAACGGTCGAAAACATCTTGGCAAACGTAGCTAATATCAAAGGTAAGCAGGGCGAGAAGATCGCAGCTGCAGCCGACGAACTGCCTTTGTCTAAGCGACTTACGACCATCTGCCTAGATGTTCCAATCGAGCTAGACCCCGAAACTCTCACAATCTGTTGCCCCGATGTCGAGCGACTTAGAGCTCTATACCTCGAGCTCAATTTCACATCGCTGGCGCGTGAACTTGGCACGAACGAAACTCTCGAGACACCTGCCGCAGCTCCAACAACTGCACAACCTGCGCTGCAGGGGCAAGGCGATCTCTTTGCTATGGCAACGGCTCCGATTGCAAGCGAAATAACTACGCAACCAGCTGAGGTAGAGCAGATAGCGACAGCTGCAACAACACCTCACAACTACATGATGATCGAGAACGTAGAGGCGCTTCGCACCCTTGTTGTGGAGTTGATGAACTGCAACGAGATCTGCTTCGACACCGAGACCACGGGCCTTGATCCATATTGCGACAAGATTGTGGGACTCTCGCTGTCGGTTAAACCTCACGAGGCGTGGTACGTGCCATTCAACCGCGCAAATGAGGCTGAATATGCCGAGATTTTGCGTCCACTTTTCGAGGCTGAGACCATTGACAAGATCGGCCAAAATATTAAATTTGATATTGTTGTTATGCGCCGCATAGGGGTGGAAGTTGCTGGTAAACTGATTGATACAATGATCCTTCACTACCTGCTCGACGCCGAGTCACGCCACAATATGAACTACCTTGCGGTACGCTACCTCTCCTATCGCCCCATCGAGATCGAGACTCTGATCGGCAAGGGGGCACGTCAACTCTCAATGGAGCAGGTTGCACTTCCGATCATCACCGAATATGCGGCTGAGGATGCAGATATTACGCTGCGCCTTAAGGAGATACTCTACGAAAAGGTGGTTGCCGAGGGGCTCGAAGAGCTCTACTTCACTATCGAGGAGCCGATGATCCGCGTTTTGGCCGACATGGAGCTATCTGGCGTCAAAATAGATGTTGACGCGCTGAATGAGTATGCTAAAGAGTTAAATGTAAAGCTTTTAGAGCTCGAGTCTGAGATCCGCGTAGAGACTGGCGAGCAGAGTCTAAACATCAACTCACCGCGTCAACTCGGCGAGGTGCTCTTCGGGAAAATGAAGATTGCGGCAAAGCCAAAACTCACCAAAACCAAGCAGTACTCCACCGACGAAGAGTATCTTCAAGGTTTCGCAAAAGAGCACAAAGTTGTGGAGCTAATTTTGGAGTACCGCGGAGTCAAGAAGCTACTTTCGACCTACGTAGAGGCTCTGCCTCAGCTAGTTAACAAGCAGAGCGGGCGTATACACACCTCGTATAATCAGGCAGTTACCGCAACGGGGCGACTCTCGTCGACAAACCCCAATCTGCAGAACATCCCCATTCGCGACGCTCTGGGGCGCCCGATCCGCGCAGCATTCATCGCCACCGATGAAAACCATGCGATCCTCTCGGCCGACTACAGCCAAGTGGAGCTTCGTCTTATGGCGCATCTCAGTGGTGATGAGTCACTTATCGAGGCATTTCGCAACGGAGAGGATATCCACACGGCCACAGCAGCCAAGCTCTTCAATAAGAGCATCGGCGAGGTGACATCCGACGAGCGCCGCAAGGCAAAGACTGCTAATTTTGGTATTATATATGGTATATCGGCCTTTGGTTTGAGCCAACGACTAGATATTCCGCGCGCCGAGGCCAAAGCCATCATCGAGGGCTACTTTGCATCCTACCCAGGGGTGAAGGAGTATATGGACAAGGCGGTGGAATCTGCTAAAAATGAGGGATTTGTATCCACGCTATTCGGGCGTCGACGCTATCTTCGCGACATCACATCGCGCAATGCGATTGCACGCGGAGTGGCCGAGCGCAACGCGATAAATGCTCCGATTCAGGGCAGTGCGGCCGACATCATGAAGCTGGCGATGATAGCCATTTGGCGACGTTTCCGTGCCGAGGGGATCGCCTCACGCATGGTGATGCAGGTGCACGATGAGGTTGTGATCGACATGGTGCGCGCAGAAGAGGCTAAGGTACGCGCCATTGTCACCGCGGAGATGGAGCGCGCGGCATCGCTTAGCGTCAAGCTACTGGCCGAAGCGGGCGTAGCAAACAACTGGTTAGGAGCGCATTAACAACAATACACACAACTATTAAAAATTAAATTTATGTCTATTAAAGGTACTGAAACAGAAAAAAATCTGTTGAAATCGTTTGCTGGCGAGTCACAAGCGAGAAACCGCTACACCTACTACGCAAGTGTCGCTAAGAAAGAGGGTTATGAGCAGATCTCGTCGATCTTCACCGAGACCGCAGAGCAGGAGAAGGAGCACGCTAAAAGATTCTTCAAATTTTTGGAGGGTGGCATGGTCGAGATCACTGCAACATTCCCTGCAGGGGTAATCTCAACAACAGCTGAGAACCTTCTCGCAGCTGCCGAGGGCGAGAACGAGGAGTGGACTGAGCTCTATCCAGAGTTCGCCGACATCGCTGAGAAAGAGGGCTTTACCGAGATCGCAGCGGTATTCCGCGCCATCGCAAAGGTGGAGGCGATGCACGAAGAGCGCTACCGCAAGCTACTTGCAAGATTGGTGGATGGATCGACATTCACACGCGAGGAGCCCACATCATGGCAGTGCCGCAACTGCGGATATGTGCACTCAGGCGACAGCGCACCAGAACTTTGTCCTGCATGCGCCCACCCACGTGCGTACTTCGAGGAGCAGAAGAGCAACTACTAAACTACTAACGGCTAAAGGAATAGCAATCTAGAGACGTCGTAACCCCGACCCTCGGCCACCGAAAGGATATGAGCCAAGGTGTCGGGGTTCATTTCGCTCGTACGCGAGAGAATCCACAGAAACTCAGGCGATTTCGAGCCCACCAGCGCCCACTGATAATCCTCGCCCACCGAGAGGATATTGTAGTCCGAGAAGATCATCGGAAAGAATGAGACTCTAAGTTGACCTGGCGCATCGGTCACCACGGCACGCCCCTCATTCTCGCCCCACTCCTCCTTATGGGTGTTATAACCACGGTTGACAACCTTGATCGAACCATCGTCGTTGAGCGAGTAATGTGCAGTGACACTCACCAAGTTACGCTCAAAGCGACTATCAATGCGAGCCACCTCATGCCAACTACCAAGGAAGCGCTCGAGGTCGAGATGCGGCACCGTTGTGCGATCGATACTTTGAGCACAACAAGAGCAAAATATAGAGATGAAAAAGGTGGAGAAAAGAGTTTTTAACATAGCAATAAAGGTTTAATTTTTACCTCTAAACTATGCAGAATTCATACCATAGTGGGCGTTGTGTCTGCCTCTCGTTGCTTTCTTGTTGCTTTCTCGTTGCTTACGTTTCTTACTGCCCTCACGGCGGGCGGCCGCCAGGCAAGCCTGGACCCAAAAACTTGCGTTTTTGATCCTTTGTATTGCGCTGATTTGCAGCGCTTTTTAAGCGCTTGCCGATATATAACAATAGCTGAGAGCTTATGAAAATAGATTTTCAACGCTCGCACCTATTATTATATATCATTGTCAACCTACGGTTGCCAATGCAAATCAGTGAGTTGGAACAACATAGATTACAATTCACAATTCACAATTCATGTTGAATCTTAGCTGTTTACAATTCGAATTGGGTTTAAATGCCTTTAGGCATTTAATAAATTTTAGAATAGAATAAGCTGCGCAAATTTATTTGTGGCAGCCTATTGTGTTCTAAAATCATAGAACTTAAAAAGTTCTATGCCCAATATCGCGACGTAATATGCACCCGCGCAGGTGCTATCTGCGCCCGACGGAGTCAGTTGTAAGCGCACTGAAAGAAGGTCTTAAAGAATGTCGTCGAGGGCAGTGCAGATAGATTGAGGGTCGAAACCGCACTCGGCGTAGAGTTGGCGCTGCGATGCGTGCTCAATGAACTCATCGGGAATGCCTAACATCTTGATGCTTAGGGTGTAGCTGCACGCTGCAAAGTAGGTTGCTACGGCCTCGCCGACGCCTCCGCGCAAGATGCCATCCTCGATTGTTAAGACGGCCTTGTAGTTGGTAGCAACCTCCTCTAAGATGCTCTCATCCAGAGGCTTTGCGTACCTCATATCGTAGTGAGCTATCGACTCGGAGTGTGGGTGACGCGCAAGTGCCTCACCAACTAAAGAGGCGGTGGTTCCTATGCTCAGCACGGCAACTTTATCGCCCTCTTTGAGCCTTTGACCTTTACCTATGGGCAACTCCGAAAACTCTTTATCACGCCACTCGACGCCTTCGCCTGCACCGCGGGGATAGCGGATGACAAATGGACATGATGCGTGTAGCGCCGTATACATTAAGTTACGGAGTTCCAGCTCGTTGCGTGGAGCTGCAACAACCATGTTGGGCACCGACGAGAGGCAGGCCATGTCGAAGACTCCGTGGTGTGTGGCACCATCCTCGCCCACCAATCCGCCACGATCGAGACAGAGCACAACGGGCAGGTTCTGAATGGCCACATCGTGGATAATATTGTCGTAGGCGCGTTGCATAAATGTTGAGTAGATGTTGCAGAATGGAATTAGTCCAGCTGCAGCGGCACCTGCCGAGTAGGTAACTGCGTGACCCTCAGCAATTCCAACGTCGAAACAGCGGTCGGGCATCGCCTCCTGCAGCAGATCCATCGAGCAACCTGAGAGCATCGCTGGGGTGACCCCAATAATGCGGCTGTCGGCCTTGGCCAGCTCGACGAGCGTATGACCGAAAACATCTTGGTAGCGATCCACGCTCTTTGGAGAGGAGATCCGCTCACCTGTCTCGGGGTTATATTGACCTGGGGCGTGCCAGCTGCGCATGTCGGACTCCGCGGGGGTGAAGCCCTTGCCTTTGGTTGTGCGCACGTGCAATAATTTTGGCCCTTCGATTGCTCGCATAGAGCCTAAAACCCTGATTAGCTTAGGTATATTGTGGCCATCAACGGGGCCAAAGTAACGAAAATTTAGACTCTCGAAGAGGTTGCTATTGCGCAAAAGACCCTGCTTCACGGCTGATCCCGAGATCTGGAAGAACCTGAGGAGCGGAGGAATATGCGACAAAATTTGCCACAGCCACTGCTTAAAACGGTTATATTTCCGCGAGGTTGCGATCCGCAAAAGGTAGCCCTTCAGAGCGCCAGTTGCCTGATCTATAGCCATATCGTTGTCGTTGAGAATGACCAAAAGGTCGCTTTTTTCGCTCGCGCCCGCATTGTTGAGACCCTCGAAAGCGAGGCCTCCAGTCATCGAGCCATCACCAATAATGGCCACCACTTTTCGCTTTTCGCCCTGCAGCTCAGCCGCTTTGGCCATGCCAAAGGCCGCCGAGATGGAGACCGAAGAGTGACCTGCGCCAAAGGAGTCATACTCGCTCTCGCACATGCGGGGGAAGCCACTGATCCCGCCCTGCGTGCGCTTCGCGGGAAAGGCGTCGCGGCGCCCCGTGATAATTTTGTGGGGGTAGGTCTGGTGCCCGACATCCCAAACCAACTTATCGAAGGGGGTGTCATATATATAATGGAGTGCCACGGTCAGTTCGACAACACCCAAACCCGAGGCTACGTGGCCAGGATTTATGGCGCACTGCTCGATGATATATTGTCGAAGTTGATCGGCATAAGTCACTAACTCTTTATGGGTTAGTGACTTTAAATCTGTCGGTGAATTGACTGAATTTAATAATTTATACTCCATAATGCAATTTTCTAGGACAAATATATAAAAAAAGTGCGATATTTCTGCAAAAAAATCGCTATCTTCGCCAACATAAAAAGAATAAAGGGCAATGAAGTACAGCAGAATACTACTTAAACTTAGCGGAGAGTCGTTGCAAGGCAGCCAAAAGTATGGCCTCTCAACCGACATGCTCCAATCTTACGCCGAGCAGATCAAGGCGATTACAGCCACAGGGCTCGAGGTTGGTATCGTAATTGGAGGAGGTAATATCTTCCGCGGACTCTCGGGTTCGAAGCGTGGGTTCGACCGTGTGAAGGGCGACCAGATGGGGATGTTGGCCACCATCATCAACTCTCTGGCACTGCAGTCGGCGCTCGAGTCAAACGATGTTAAGTGTAAGGTACTCACGTCGATATGCATGGAGCCAATTGGCGAATACTACTCCAAGACCAAGGCTATTGAGTATATGCAGGCGGGCTACGTGGTGATCATCGGAGGAGGCACCTCAAACCCCTACTTCTCGACCGACACAGCCTCGGCGCTACGTGGAATCGAGATCGAAGCGCAGGTGATGTTCAAAGGTACACGCGTCGATGGCGTCTACTCGGCCGACCCCGAAAAGGACCCAACTGCCGTCAAGTTCGACACCATCACCTTCGACGAAATCTACGAACGCAAGCTCAAAATCATGGATCTCACTGCATTTACACTCTGCAAGGAGAACGACCTCAATATCATTGTATTTGACATGGATACACCTGGCAACCTAGAGCGCCTCGTGGAGGGTCAAAACATTGGAACATTAGTAACAAATTAAACAAAAAAAGATGAAACCAGGAGACAAAAAATTAATTGCGCTCGTTGCACTATTGGCAGTGGTTGGCGCAGCAATACTACTCATTCCCACACTCACCCCCGAGGTGGCAGCCGAAGCTACAACTACCGAAGCCGCAGCTGAAGAGAAGCAGAAGAGCATCGAGGAGTCAAACATCATTGAGGTTGACCACGACGCACCGACATTCACTGTCGAGATGACCAACGGCGAGAGCATCACTCCTGAGTCACTTCGAGGCAAGGTTGTCCTCGTCAACTTCTGGGCAACATGGTGCCCTCCATGCCGCGAGGAGCTCAAACGAGTGCAGGCCGACATCATCGACCGCTATGCCGACCGCGACTTTGTATTTATTCCAATCTCGCGCGGCGAGACCAAAGAGACCGTAGTTAAGTTCCTCGAGCAGAACAACTACACCTTTGCTGCAGGACTCGATCCCGACCAGAAGATCTACAACCTCTTTGCAACGAACTACATCCCTCGCAACTACCTGATCAACCGCCACGGCGTGGTGATCGAGGCCACAATAGGCTACAAAGCGGAGGAGTTTGACGCTCTACTGCAGACCATTGATATGGCGCTAAACGCCCGATAAACAGAAAAACAATATTAATATTATGGATACCAATACAATTCTAAACGATTTAACTGCACGCATTCAAAAGAGCTTCGACCACTTCGAGGAGGAGCTACTAAACATCCGCGCAGGTAAGGCTTCGACCAACGTTCTCAACAACGTTTTTGTTGACTACTACGGATCGCAGACCCCAGTTTCAGGCGTTGCAAGTGTCACTGTACCAGACGCTAAGACTATCATCATTCAGCCTTGGGACAAAAATATGATTCGCCCCGTAGAGAAGGCTATCATCGACTCGAACATCGGACTCACACCATCCAACAACGGTGAGCAGATACGTCTTTCGTTGCCCCCCGTGACCGAGGAGCGTCGTAAAGAGCTCGTTAAGCAGGTGCGCGGTGAGGGCGAGAGTGCTCGCATCAGCTTCCGCAGTGCTCGCCGCGATGCCGTAGAAGCATTCAAAAAAGCTCAAAAAGAGGGCATGCCCGAGGATGAAGCTAAAGATGGCGAAACCAGATGCCAGAAAATCCTAGAGAAGTACAGCAAACAAGTGGACGCCTCAATCGAAAAGAAAGAGGTCGAAATTATGACTGTGTAGACGGCTTTTTCGGCCTTTCGGTTGGCCTGGGTTGGCCTGGGTTGGCCTGGGTCTGACTCCGTCGGGCGCAGATAGCACCTGCGCGGGTGCAGTTTACGCTGCGGCAATTTGCTGATCGCTGGCGCTCCTTACGATAAATAATAATGGTCATATTTTGAAAGTAAACTCTCAAAATATGACCATTATTATTTATCTACGTCAACCTAAAGGTTGACATCAGCAAATTTCCGAATGACAAAATTAATTCACAATTCACAATTAGTATTGAATCTCAGCTGTTTACAATTCGAATTGGGTTTAAATGCCTTTGGGCATTTAAGAAATTTTAGAATAGAATAAGTTGTGCAAATTTATTTGCGGCAACTTATTGTATTCTAAAATCATAGAGCTAAAAGCTCTATGCCCAATACGCGGCGTAGTATGCACCTGCGGGGGTGCTATCCCCGCCCGACGGAGTCAGACCCAGGCCGACCCAAGCAACTCAAAAAGCATCACTTAACATACTGATCCACAGCCGCTGCGACACGTTCGCCATCTAGGGCGGCCGAGATTATGCCACCTGCGTATCCTGCGCCCTCGCCCGTTGGGAAGAGAGCTGCAATTTGGGGGTGCATGAGCGTGTCGCGGTCGCGGGGAATTCGAACTGGGGAGGAGGTGCGGGACTCTACGCCTGCCACAATCGCATCGGGGGTGATGAAACCGCGCATGCGGCGGTTAAATGTTGTGAGTCCTGCGCGTAGGCCATCGCCGATGAATTGGGGTAGCCATTTATCTAGACGTGAGGGACATAGCCCTGGCACATAAGATGTTGCGGGGAGTGAAGAGCTGCTTTTTCCTGCGACGAAATCGGAGACACGTTGCGCTGGAGCGATCTGGTTTTCACCACCGTGGGCGCGCGCTATCTGCTCGAGCTCTTGCTGAAATTTCAACCCTGCGAGCTCGCCCCACTCCGCACTCAGATGGGCAAAGTCACTTAGCCGAACCTCGGTCACAAGCCCCGAATTGGCAAATGGCGAGGAGCGCCGACTTGGCGACATGCCGTTGACAACCGACTCACTTTGGTGAGTCATCGCAGGCACGATAAAACCTCCTGGACACATGCAAAATGAGTATACGCCGCGGCCATTCTCCTGGCTTACAAGCGAATAGGCTGCCGCAGGAAGATAATCTCCACGCTCGGGTTGACTATATTGAATTGAGTCGATCAACTGCTGCGGATGTTCAATGCGCACACCCATGGCAAAGGGCTTAGCCTCGATGGCAACTCCCTTATTATAAAGCAGTTCATAGATATCTTTTGCTGAGTGACCCGTAGCTAAAACCACGGCTGCACCCTCATATTGGGTGTCACCACACCAGACCCCTTCGACCCTTTCGCCCTTGATTTTCAGGTCGGTCACCTTGGCCTCGAAGATGAAATCGCCTCCTGCGTCGAGGATTGTTTGGCGCATGTTGGTCATTATTCGAGGCAACTTATCGGTGCCTATGTGGGGGTGTGCCTCGAAGAGTATCTCTTCGGTAGCACCGTGAAACACAAGGGTTTGCAGCGCTTTATTATAGTCACCGCGCTTTTTCGAACGGGTGAATAACTTTCCGTCGGAGAAGGTTCCAGCACCACCCTCGCCGAATGCGTAGTTGGAGTTGGGATCGATCCCCTGATTTCGATTTATCTGCGCGATGTCGCGCTTTCGCGCCGAGACGTCGCGGCCGCGCTCGAGCACTATTGGCCTATAACCCAACTCGATGAGTCGAAGGGCGGCGAAGAGTCCCGCAGGGCCAGAGCCCACAATCACCACGGGAGTGGCGCCAACGACCGATGGGTAGTCGAAGTGTATCGGATCGGGGGTGGGGTCGCACTCCTCGAACAGCTCGACGGTGAGGTTGACCTTGACTTGGCGCTGGCGGGCGTCGATCGAACGTTTCACTACGCGAAGCAGCGCCACATCGCTATCTTTGATCCCCACTTTGTGGGCCGCCTGAGCGGTGTAAAACTTCTGATCTGCAGCCTGTTTTGGGGTTAGAGTAAGGGTTATTTTGTGAGACATATGGCTATTTAATTCGTGCCAAAGGTGAAACATCGAGCTCCGAAAAGAGCCCCTCTTGGTAGCGGAAAAGACCCGAAATGGCGATCATCGCAGCGTTATCGGTGGTGAATTTACGCTCTGGGATGAAGGTGCGCCATCCACGCTTAACACCCTCAGCTGCAACGGCATCGCGCAGCCCCGAGTTGGCTGAGACGCCTCCCGCGATGGCGATATCGCGGATGCCTGTGCTCTTGGCAGCCTTGACGAGTTGCTTGAGCAGAATCTCGATAATTGTATGCTGCAACGACGCGCAGAGGTCGGCCTTATTCTCCTCGATGAAGTTTGGGTTCTCCGCCATTGCGTCGCGCAAAGTGTATAGGAATGAGGTCTTTAGCCCCGAAAATGAGTAGTTGAGATCGCCAACGCTAGGTCGTGCGAATTTGAAGGCTTTGGGGTCACCCTGCTTGGCCAAGCCATCGATCACAGGACCACCAGGGTAGGGTAGCCCCATCACTTTGGCACACTTGTCGAAGGCTTCGCCCGCGGCGTCGTCGATTGTGGTTCCGATGATCTCGAACTCCAGCGGCGAGTCGACACGCACAATTTGGGTGTGTCCACCGCTCACGAGCAGCGTCAAGAATGGGTATGCGGGGTGTGCGATCTGCTGATCGGGCAGGTCGATAAAGTGCGAAAGTATGTGACCCTGTAGGTGATTCACCTCGACAAGTGGTATGTCGTGAGCCAACGAGAGCCCCTTGGCAAAGGAGACTCCAACCAGCAGTGAGCCCACCAAACCTGGGCCGCGGGTGAAGGCTATGGCATCTATTTTGTCTATAGTCACACCAGCCTCTTTGAGTGCTGTGTCGACCACGGGTATTATATTTTGTTGGTGGGCACGCGAGGCCAGTTCGGGAATGACACCACCATATTTAACGTGAACTGCCTGAGAAGCAATCACATTCGATAGAAGAGTTGTGTTTCGGATCACCGCCGCCGAGGTGTCGTCGCAGGAGGATTCGATTCCTAAAATTGTAATATCCATAGATAGCGCAAAAAGTTATATCTGTTTTTTCGTTTTTTCGTTAAATTATGGCTATTTTTGTAGTTTGAATCGCTCTACTCATTTTGAGCCGAGCCCATAAAAACTGACACGTAACCAACAATCAATGCGCAAAGTTACAAAAATATTGGCAATGCTCCTATCCGCAACCATTTTGTTGCTGATTATTTTGCCGTTGACAATATCTTTGGCCCTGTCGCTGCCCTCGGTTCAGCGCCATTTGGTGGGTTGGTTCACCGAGGTAGCCTCCGAGAAAATCGATGCTAAGGTCGCAGTTGGTGCGATCGACTACGCCATGCCCAACGACATCATCTTTCGTGACCTTCTGGTCGAGGATCAGGCGGGCGATACGCTAATCTACAGCAAGGAGACTTCGGTGCGCCTGTCGGTGCTATCACCTTTTCATAAGGAGCTAACATTAAGCCATATAGGGATAAACGACGGTCAATTGCAGCTGCGTGAGATGGAGGCGGGAGTGCTCAATATAAAGCAGATTGTCGAGCGAATAACCAACCCCGAAAATGATGGAGCTTTCAGAACATCGATCAAAAAGATCGACGTTAAAGGTCTAGATTTCAGCCTTCAACGCCTCGTGAGCCTTAAGCGCGAATATGGTGTCGACCTGAGCGATATCCAAATTAAGGGGATCGATGGCACAATCACAAATTTTGTGTCGCACCAAAAGGTAACGGAGCTCTCGGTCGAGAGTTTCGCGGGGGTGGAGCAGAGTGGCCTTAAGATAAATTCGCTCTCGACCGACCTGGTGGTCTACGAGGGTGTGGTCGATCTGATGAACTTCAAGGCAACCACCGAAAATTCGCGCCTCAACATCCAGAAATTGCGCCTGGAGAACGACTCGTGGGAGGGCTACAAAGATTTCAACGCTCTGGTGAGCATCGAACTGCAATCGAACCGAAGCTGGCTCGCGGCTAGCGACGTGGCCTACTTTGCGCCAGCACTCAAAGATAAAACATTCACAGCCAAGAGTTTAACATTTGCCCTCAACGGCACAGTCGACAACTTGGAGGCGCAGATCGAGTCGCTCACCTTTGGTGAGGGGAGCCAGATGGTGGGTGATTTGGCGGTGAGAGGGGTCACTCAGGTGGAGAGCTCCAACTTCGAGATCGAGATTAGCGAGCTTAAAACCACGCTTAAAGATATCAACAGCACGCTGATTGGTTTTGGCGCGTCGCCACTTCAAAACACTGCACAGCAGATAGTTGGGGCGCTAGATAAGATTACGCTCACGGCGAGTGCACAGGGCTCCATGGCGAAGATGGCGCTCGCTGCAACCATGCGCAGCACGCAGGGAGAGGTGCGCTACAAGGGGCAGCTGGAGAGCCTGGGTAAGCAGCCTAAAATCGAGGGCACGGTGACCACCAAAGAGCTGAACGTCGGCAATCTGCTTAATAATCAGATGGTTGGAGCGGTGGATCTAGCCGCAAACGTCTACTACCGAAAAAACAGGGCGAGCTACACCACAGGCGTCGATGGCGCGATCACAAAGGCCGACTACAACAACTGCCAATACTTCGATATAAAGCTCCACGCTGCGTTCGACGGCGAGCAGCTCGAGAGCACGATCGTCTCGCGCAATAAGGCGCTCGATTTCGACCTCGAGGCGCTACTTGGGCTGGGTGAGATGCACCACTACGACGTGACGATGCGTATCAACAAGGCCGACCTCAACGCGATGGCGCTCAACCGACGCGACTCAATATCAAGGGTTTCGGGATCGGTGAAGGTGAAGCTCAGGGGCAACACCCTCGACGACCTAAACGGTCTGGTGACGCTGCGCAACATCAACTACCAATACAACGAAAAGTCGCTCTACTCGCCAATGATCGACATGACGGCGCGCAACACCGAGAGCAGCAAATTTCTCTCCCTCGAGTCCGACTACCTCGATATGACCTTCAACTCGAAGAGCTCCTACGAGGTGCTCTACGCCTACCTCAGGGATGGCCTGCGCGAGTATATCCCACTGCTCTACACCGCTCGCACAGAGCGCAAAAGCGGCAAAAGCGTCACCATCGCCAACAACTACTCGACGCTGAGCGTCAACTTCAAGGAGTTCAACCAGGTGGCCGACGCGATTGTCAGCAGATTGAATGTCGCTGACAACACGGCGCTCAACCTGATGGTCAACCCCTACAGCGAACGTTTTTCGCTTCGCGTGAAGAGCGACTACATGGAACACAACACTTTAGCTGCGGCGGGGATCAACATCAACGCCTCGAACGACAAGGATTCGCTCTCGCTCTACGCCACGGCCAGCAACCTCTTTGTGGGGCGCAACTCGCTCTCGGCAGCCACGCTAATGGCGGGAGCGCGCAACAATGTGCTGGAGCTATCGACAGGATTCCGTGACTCATTGGCCTCACTCTCAGCGACATTGGGCATGCGCGTCAAATTCGACGGGGTGCACCGAGCCTCTATCGCTCTGCTCCCCTCACAGGTGTCGATGGAGGATGACATGTGGATGATCTCAGCCGACCAAATCGAGGGCGAGGGGGCCAAATTGAAGATCGACAACTTCGCCATGGTCAACGGCCAACAGAGGCTGACGCTCAATGGCACAATCTCTAAAGAGCCTAGCGACTCGCTGGTTCTTAAACTCAACAACTACGACATTGGGCTGATCACCTCGGTGGTGGGCGACATGGGCTACTCGATTGATGGACTGAGCAATGGCTATATAAATATACGCCAACTATTGAACTCACCGCGCATCGTTGCCGACGTCGAACTCGACAGCGTCGAGGTGAACTCGATCCCCTCGCCTCCGCTCAAGCTGAGTGCAAGGTGGGACACTGAGCAGAATCGCGCCCGCGTATTGGTGAGCAACCGCAATAACGATGAGACGGTGGTAACGGGCTACTACGCCCCTGCCGACACACGCTACTACGCTCGGCTTAAGGTAGATAGCCTCAATATGGGGCTGATCGATCCGCTGCTCAAAACCACAATCTCGGGCACTAAGGGCTACGCCAATGTCGACGTCACGCTGCGTGGCGAGCATAAAAATGCCGCACTCAATGGCACAATCGACGTCTACGATCTGAGCACTAAGATTATCTTTACGCAGGTGGACTACAACATCCCCGCAGCACGCATAGAGGTCAACGACAACAAATTACGAAGCCAGGCTCGTGAATTTTTCGATAGCGATGGCAATCGCGGTTTGATCACGCTCAATCTGAGTCTCGACCACCTCTCGAACGTCTCGTACAGCATGCGCATAGTTCCCGAAGATATGTTGGTTCTCAACACTACGGAGCGCGATAACGAGCTCTTCTACGGCAAGTTATACGCCACGGGAGTGGCCACAATCAACGGCGACAAGCGCGGAGTCAATATGGATATAACCGCCACTTCATCGTCGAATTCGAGCTTCTTCATGCCGCTCTCCACCAAGTCGACGGTCGCCAAGACCGACTTTATCACCTTTGTCCAAAATCGCAAAGAGCCGCAACAGAGCGCAAGCACCAACTTCAGGCGCAACTACATCGACGAGCGCAACCGCCGCATGAGCGCCCAATCTACGGCGCAGGTCAATATAAATATGGCGCTCCACGCCACCCCCGATCTCGACTTCCAGATCGTGATCGACCCCGTTGTGGGCGACATCATCAAGGCGCGTGGCGAGGGACGACTCAACCTGAACATTGCTCCGCAGAGCAACACCTTTGAGATGTATGGCGACTACAACATCACCGAGGGAAACTACCTCTTCACGCTGCTCAACCCCATCTCTAAACGCTTTGTGATCGATAGCGGATCATCGATTCAGTGGACGGGCGACCCAATCGACCCGATCCTCAACATCGACGCTGTATACAAGGTAAAGACCTCGCTTGATCCGCTAACTGGCGGAACATCAAGCGACTACTCATCGGACAGCTCCACCTCGCGGGCGGTTCCCGTCGACTGCATCATCCACCTTGGCGATAGACTCAACCAGCCCTCGGTCGATTTCAGCATCGAGGTACCTACGGCCGACACCGAGCAGCAGGCGGTGATCGCAAATACGCTCATCGACCAGGAGACCATCTCGCAGCAGTTCTTCTACCTGATGTTCGCCAACAGTTTCATCCCCGTTTCGACCAGCTACGGCAGTGGCCTCACGGGATCCACCACCGCCTCGACGGGCTTCGAGCTGCTCACCAACCAGCTGAGTAACTGGCTCTCATCGAGCAACTACAACGTGGTCATTCGTTACCGCCCCGAGTCGGATCTCACCAGCGACGAGGTCGACCTAGGCTTCTCGCGAGGCTTGATCGACAATCGCCTCTTGATCGAGGTGGAGGGCAACTACCTGGCCGACAATAAGACCATGGACGACAGCAACTTCTCGAATTTTATGGTCGAGGCCTACATCACATGGCTCATCGACAAGGCGGGAACGCTACGCCTCAAGGGCTTCACGCAGACCATCGATCGATACGACGAGAATCAGGGTCTGCAGGAGACGGGCATAGGTATATATTATAGTGAGAGTTTCGACACATTTAAGGAGTTGAAGCGCAAGATCGCCGATAGATTCCGACGCAAAAAATAGGTAAAAATAACTAAAAACAATAAATTAAAAACCCAACAAAATGTTCAATCTACTAGACACCGCAGCCGAAGTTGCTGCAACCACAACACAAACTGAAATGGGGCTTTGGGAGCTCTTCTCAAAGGGAGGCTGGCTTATGTGGCCACTTCTGGCGCTTGGCGGAGTGACAATCTTCATCTTTGTCGAGCGATACTTAGCTATACGTAAGGCCTCGAGCCTCGACATGAACTTCATGAATCGCATTCGCGACTTTATCCTCGAGGGCAAAATGCGCTCAGCAGTAGAGCTTTGCCGTGCGACGAACACCCCAATCGCTCGCATGGTCGAGAAGGGTATCGAGCGCATTGGTCGTCCGATGGCCGACGTGCAGAATGCAATCGAGAATGTAGCAAACCTCGAGGTCTCGAAGCTCGAAGAGAACCTTCCAACGCTAGCTAGCATCGCGGGTGGAGCCCCAATGATCGGATTCCTGGGAACCGTTATCGGTATGGTTCGCACATTTATGGACCTCTCGGCAGCGGGTGGCACCATCGATATGTCGCTCTTGGCGGGAGGTATGTACGTGGCGATGGTCACCACCGTTGCGGGACTCTTGGTTGGTATCCCAGCCTACTTCGGCTACAACTACCTTGTGGCTCGCATCGAGAAGCTCGTTTTCCGCATGGAGGCCAACACAATCGCCTTTATGGATATCCTAAATCGTCCAGCTAAACCCCAAAGTAACCAATAGTTATGGCAATCAAAAGAGGTTCAAAGGTAGATAAATCCTTTGCGTCATCATCGATGACCGACTTAATGTTCCTGCTGCTGCTGTTCCTGCTTATCGCAACCACTTTGATCAACCCCAATGCGCTAAAGTTGATGCTCCCAAAGAGCAGCAACACGCTTAAAGACAAGGCGATAACAACAGTCTCGATCGAGCCAACATCCGACGGCTACCGCTACTACGTCGAACTCAACCAGGTGGATGGCATCGCGGGTGTGGAGCAGACCCTAACTTCGCTCTTGGCTGGCCAAGAGAGCCCCACCGTATCGCTACACTGCGACAAGAGTGTTGCCGTTGACGAGGTAGTCAAGGTGATGAACGTCGCCAAGAAGCACAACTACCTGCTAATTCTCGCCACCTCGGCCAACTAAACCCAACACCCCAAGAGCCCTATGCAGTACTACAATCCCGAAAATAGAGAGCCGTTTCGCTGGGCGATCGTCGCCGTGGTGATCTACGCCATCATCCTTGCGGTGTTGATGCTCACCATCCACTTTACCACGATGGTCGCCGACACTACTCAGGAGGGTATCTTGGTGGAGTTTGGCGAGAGTGACTTTGGCCAAGGGGCCGAGGAGCTGGCCGCAACCGATGTCTCCGCGACACCCCCCGTGCCACAAGAGTTGCAGGAGGAGGTGCCTCTCGAGCACGACGATAGGCAGGAGATTGCCATCGAACAGCAACAGACCGAGAAGAAGAGCCCCGAGACAACTCAGGTGGAGCAGCCTCAGGAGAGCCGCGACACGGTGATCGTCGAGGAGCGCGTAGTCAATCAGCAGGCGCTCTTCCCTGGCCGCAACCAACAGAGTAGCGCCACATCGCAAGGAGACTCCACCGACCAAGGCAACCAAGGTGCCGAGAGCGGTGGCGAGAGCGGAGTTTCGCAGGGCGGTGGCGATGGTAACACGGCCGTGGCAACCCTCAAAGATCGTTCGGTGGTGGGTTCACTCCCTAAACCAAACTATGGTGCCGACGCCTCGGGAAAGGTGATTATCGACATCACGGTCGACGACGCAGGGCGAGTCAAAAGCGCAACATATCGCGCCCAAGGCTCGACCACCAACAACTCCCAACTGGTGGCCGCAGCACGTGAGGCGGCGCTCAAAGCCCAATTTACCACTAGCGACAACTTTATTCAGGCTGGAACAATCACCTATATTTTTAAAATGAATTAGTCTATGAGCACACTATTTTATAACGCACAAATTCTCACGATGACCCAATCATCGCCCTCGCTACTGCGTGGTGCAGTGGGAGTTATCGACAAACGCATAGCGCTGGTCACACAATCCGAAGAGGCAACAGCAGAGTTCACCGAGCGCCACCCCGAGGCGCGCAAGATCGACTGCTGCGGCAAACTTCTGATGCCTGGACTCATCAACACCCACACCCACGTGGCGATGACACTGCAGCGCGGCACGGGCGACGACACCGAACTTATGCCGTGGCTCAACGAGATAGTGTGGCCCTTCGAGGCGCTGCAGAGCGACGACGACATCGAGGCTGGCGCGCGCCTAGGTATAGCTGAGATGCTACTTGGAGGCACCACAACTTTTGTCGATATGTATTGGTCGGAACACGCTATAGCTAAGGCCGTTGAGCAGCTAGGAGTCCGCGCTGTGCTGGGTGAGAGCTGTCTCGAGGGTCGTATGGATCAGTTCGAGGAGAACCTCCCTCGATTGGTGGCGTGCACTGCGGCGTGCGATAGAATTAGCGCCATCGTCTCGCCTCATGCCCCCTACACCTGCCCGCCTGCGATCATGGCGCGCTGCGTAGAACTCTCTGAGCAACACCAACTTCCGATCCAAACCCACCTTGCGGAGACCACCGCCGAGGTGCAGACAATAAGAGAGCTCTACGACAAAACCCCAACCAAATATCTCGATGATTGTGGCGTCATAAAGCCCTCTACTATCCTCGCTCATAGCATTTACCTTAGTGACGAGGATATCAACATTATCAACAAACGTGGTGCCAAAGTTGCCCACAACCCGCAGTGCAACATGAAAATTTCGAGTGGCGTTGCCCCAATCCCCGCACTTCTTGCAGCGGGTGTCACCTGCTCGATAGGCACCGATGGAGTCTGCTCGAACAACGATCTGGATATGTGGGACGAGATGCGAACCGCCTCATTCGTCCACAAGCTCACCTCGGGCAGTCCAACGACGCTTCCAGCCTACCAAGTGCTGCAGATGGCAACTGTCGGCGGGGCGAAGAGCATCGGCCGCGAGGGCGAATTGGGCGTAATTGCCGAGGGTGCCCTTGCAGACATTATTCTACTCAACACCAATAGGTTACACTACCGCCCACAACACGATCTTATCTCGTCGCTCGTCTACTGCGGCAAGGCTGCCGACGTAGAGTGCGTGATGGTCAACGGCTGCCTCTTGGTCGAAGATTATACGCTAAAGGGCTGCGACACAGAGGCAATAAGCGCCGAAGTGGAGCGCCGAAGTAAGGCTATTTTCAAATTAATGGGTCGCACTGAGATCTAGATCGGCCTCAAAAAGCTCCCAACCGCGCTCGACACTCGCCCAATCTGCTGCCACGCCATTTTCAACAAATGACATGGCGGCAACCATTGGGATCATCGCCTCACGCTGCTGGGTATCGATGGGCGTATCGGCGTCGAGCATCGCACGTCGACTCACGGCATCGACGTAGATATCAGTGTGGTTCTCGACGGGAGGCGCCCAGCGGTTAATCATCTGACGTACAGTCTCTAACCCATGCTTTTTGCGGTATGTATTGAGCACCACAAACATCGCACGATAGCCCCATGCCATACCGCGAAACTGCTTAAAAGCCTTGTCTGCGCTAGCAACTTCACCCTTGAATTTTGTTGCTGACAGGCGAATATTACCTGGATTTCGATTTCTTAATCCTCGTGTCATGGTTTATATTATATATTATATAGGTATAATTAAATAAAAACGACTCTACAGCACAAACCCGCCAACCAGCGAGCAACGATTCAGCACATTCTCCTCGGGGTCATACTCATCGAAGAGCGAGCTGTTTGCATTGAGATAATCCGAAAGCGTTCGCAAAAAAAGCTTTGCGCGCTGTCGCTCAACGACCGTTGGCGGATAGGCAGGGAGCTCGGCTTCCAAGCGGGCAAGTATGCCCAACGTTGGCGCAATATACTCCTCGCGCAGCTCCTCGTAGAGCCCCTCGCCCACCGCATAGGTGAGTTTCTCGCCCAACACAGGGGCGATATATCGCAGTTGCGCCGCCATGATTATACTCTCGGTGATTGCACCCTGCGCAACATACTCACCCGTGGCAAATGCATAATCGATCACCTCTGTGGGTGACATCAGTAACTTGGCAATCATATTTAGCTCTCTTTAGAAATTGATACACTCGACGCCAACTGCGCCAAGAAAACTTGCTGTGCAGGATCTTCGGGATCGTAATCCAGTCCCTCTGATTTTCGCGCCTCCCACACCTTCATGTAGTCGGGCTTGGTGGACGATGGTGCACGATTGATGATCATAAGCGACTGGGTAGACTCACCTAAGAAACGCTCAATGAGTATCTTGATTGGCTCCATAAGCTCCTCTTGCTCAGAGAGAATTATGGTATTGAGCGCCACTTCATACTCATGAATAATTCGATCGGCACTATACGACGAGGCGTAATCGAGCCCGCTAAGCGCACGGAACCACGAGTGCGCAATCACAATATCCGACACCGCCTGATCGTGCAGATCGGTCCAATCGCCATCGCTCGACGAGGTGAGCGGAATGAATCGAGAGTTGTCGGTCTCGCTACCATCCTTCACCACAAAGAGCACCTGACCAGGCTTACCGCCGAAGCGCTCCTGCGCCGCTCGCACCACGCGATCTGCCTCCGCCTCGGAGTCGACAGCGTCGTCGAGAAGCATCACGCCCGACATCTGGAACGAATTATCGAGGCGCGAAATATTCCACACATCGGTCTTGTAGGCTATCGCCGAGACGTTCATTCCCGCGATATATGGCGGAACGCCATAGTGTTCGAAGGTGGGTTCATAATCTTTATAATGGATCATCGATCGCATAGTGCCATCCTCCTGCTGCTCGAAGAGCGGATATAGCGGCAGCTCGACAGCATCCTTGGCCGAGAAGCCTAACCAGGTGGGATGCAGCAAGATATGGCCATCTTTTTTCGAGACTCGACAGTGCGAGGCATCGTGATGGTAGAGGCTCAAAAAGCTGTTCGACGCATCGGTCACCACCTCCAAAAAGGCATTACCAAAGAGCGACTTGTCGAACGCCAACTTATACAGCAGCTGGCGCAAACTCTCGCCGCCACCATTTACGCTCTCGACAAATTGCGAAGTGAGCTTCAGCTCGGGATCGACCACCAGCCCCTTTCCAGCGATGTAGTCGGCCTTGTCGTTAATAATTCGACGATGAATGGTCGAGCGGCGCGACATCTGCGCCAACGCCAAAGGGAAGAGGTTGTCGTCGCCCCAATGCCAATATTTATCGCTCACCCCCGAGCGATTTCCCACAAGCATATATGGCTCGTGGCTATTGCTGACGCCTATTTTTGTTTTAGTCATAATAACTCTTTTTTACTGATTACTAAATGCAATTTACTCCATCCACCGACTCAAAAAGCCACTCCTTGTAGCCTCGCGAAGCGGGCTTCTCGCCACTCACAGTAGAGCAACTAACGAGCCGCAATGGTCGATCCGATGCAGCTTGTTGGCTCCACCCCACACACACCTCACCGAGCGAATTGAGCACAATCAAGGCGACAAAACCCCGATCCAGCCCCTCCTCGAGCGACTCAGGAAGTGAGTATTCGAGCGCCGTGATCAGTCGCAACGAGTGAATCACACTCCTCTCGCGCCCCACCCATGTGGTGGTCTCGCAGTATGTCGAGCGATCCTCGAGCAGCGGCACGGCCACCCCATCGTCGGGGAGTGTGGGTGCCGCTCCACTCGAGGAGGCGACACCCAGGGTGAGAGCTGCAACACCACCTAGTGGTCTACTTTTGCTCTCCATACGCTACGCGCTAACAGTTTTTAGACGCGCAACAGAGATCAACTCCTCGTCGACAATGTCGCAACCCGCCATGAAGACAGCACGTTGGCGATTCTCCATCTCGTCGGGGTTGTACCACATTCTGATCTCGGCACCAGGGAAGTCCGAGGTGTTCACCGCCATCACCATGTTGCGACGATCAGTCAAGATGCAGAACGACGAATCGTAGTCAGTATCAGCTAAGTAGCTACCAATGTGAATGTCAACAACTGGAATACCGTGATACATCAGCGTCGAACGGCCATTGATAGCGTCGACGTAGGATGAGTCAACACCCTTCGAGTCGAGGTACTTCTCATATAGATTGTAGATGTCCGAAGTGACGAAGTAGACCAATTGGCCCTCGCTCTTCATATCCTTGAGCTTCTGCTCGGCATCTGCCCACGTCTCGTCGAAGCACTCAACGGCAAAGTCAGCGTCGGCCAAATCTGCTGCTGCATAATCCTTTACAGGGATCGCCTCGTCGTCGATAAACTCGTAAATGGTCTTAAGGAAACCGTTGAATGTGTTGAAACCAGAGTCTGCCTCGGTGTCGCCCACCCACATTGTTGCGCGGATCGACTCAGCGATCGAACGACGGAATAGCTCAGTCTCAGCGCTCTCGAGCTCGCTACCCGTCAAATCATCCATGTTGATGTCGCTGCGTGATGCAATCTGCTCAAAGACAAGCGAGAAGTAATCCGACGCCGAGAAACCTAGCTCCGCCTTCACTCGATCCAAGTTGATTGTCTTTTGCTGCTTGATTGCGCCGTTGCCGCCACTCCAACCGTTTGTAGTGTATGGCTGCAGGACGTTGCTCTGACCCTTCCACAACTGGATTGTTGTAGGCAAAGGCATGTTATACAACACTTTAACCCCTAGCTCCTCGGCCGATGGTCCCGATAGCATTGGGCGGAAAAATATTGTCTCTAGATCGTTGCCTGTGTAGCTTTTTGCTGATTCAATGTAACTCATAATTGTTTTTGTTTTGATGTTTTGTAAAAAAAGGAATTATTGTACTTACGCGCTCATCTGGCTACTTAAAAGCCTGAATATCTGCCGCATAAGCTTTTTGATTTTTGTTTGGTGTCACCTCCGCCAAGGTTGGATCTTCGACCTGCTTAAGGGTCGTTGGTCGCACCGCCGACTGCTGCTCAGCAAAGGCTATAAGCGACTGCTGCTCTTGCATTTGTGCATCCATAGCGTGCTTCACGCTATAATCATTTTGCGGCATCTCAACCACCTCCTGCAGCTCCTCAGTTGCGCTCAAACCTAGCTTTGCGCCAAGCCTGCGCCAGAAGTTCTTGATCGACGAGTTGTCCCCCTGAGCGGCGCTATCGATCACCACGTCGGCCAGGCCAGCGTCGATGGTCTCCTGCGCCGTCAACCAACGACCATTACCCGCCTCCTCGGCCATCAATGTGGCAAACTCCTCGGCCGTGCGGCCCGAACGACGAGCGTAGAGATCGGCCAAACGCTCATCGGTTTTGAGCAACAGATCGACCCTCGAGGCCAGCTCCGTGGCGTTGCCCTCGGCCATGCAGGTGGAGTTGTGCACCAAGTAGAGCGCATTTGCCGAGATCTGGCGACTCCCCTCCGACGCCGCTTGAGCGATCACCGTAGCGGCCGAAGCAACATAGCCGTAGCAGCGTGTGGTGATTGGAATATCGAGCGACGAAAGCGCCTCGTAAATCAGCATCGCGTCGCCCACGTCGCCACCCGTCGAACGGATGTTAACTACCACGCTCTGAGCCTCCAACGCCTCGATCTGCGCCACGCACTCACGAAATTTTTCGTAGGTTGCAACTCTGTCGCCAGCGTTCTCGAACTGCCACTCTTCGGCAACACCGATCGCCCCCTCGATATCTATCACACACGTATCGAGGGCATTCATAATTTTAATGTTTTGCATAAATTTAAGTTAATCTAATGTTAAAAATGAGCATTTTGCCACCCCGCTCTCGGGGTTGTAACTCTCGATGCTATGGAGTATTGTCCTGAAGCTTTCGCCCTGCAGATCAAAGCAGAATATGCTCCGTATCGATGGGCTCGAGTCGTTTGGCTCGAAGAGGTTCGAATAGTCGAGAGCCGAGAGTTTCAAGGTGAGCGAGATCTTTTGCGACCTTACGAGAAGCTCTACCTCGCTGAGTCGCAATCTGTTGAGTCCTTCGACTCCATCGCGATCCTCGAAACAGAGGGTGAACCCATCGTCGGGCGAGTGGAACGCGATGTAGGGCAGTTGATAATTCTCCCCATCGACATCGCGAAGCTCAAAGAATCGAGCTATGCGAGGCGAAAAGTTGAGCGAGTCAACCATAGTCTCATCGTCGCGATCGCCCACCACCATCACCCCCTGCTCGTCGCAGGTCGAGGCCGAAAAGAGAGGGTTCAACAGCGTCTGGTCACCACTCGAAGCGGCGTAAGAGTCAACCTCATAGCTCCACTCTCCGAAGTAGAGATTGTCGCTCTGCCCCATGCGCTGCACAACGCCATCGGTCTGCTGATACCCCAGCGTATTTGTGCGGTGCGCCGAGTGCGCGAGGTCGACAAATTCGATCTGCGACACCTCGTCCACTTTGTGGCTCCAATCCCACTGGCCGCCGTTGTAAAATTGATCAAAGCTCTCGATCGTAACGCGCTTGGCGGCGCTGTTGGTTGAAAATCTAAGGTTGAAAAGGTGCTGCAGCGAGCTCAAAAAGTCGAGCGCCGAGACGTAGGTGTGCTGAGCGAGATCGGCAAAGGTAACAGTCGAATTATAACTAGGATAGCTCGAAAAGTAGGGCCGCAATGAGCTGTCGGCAAAGAGTGTAAACTCAGTCTCAGCCTCGCCGCCCTCCAGAAGCTGCGTCTCAAACTCCATGGGCGAGGTTGGCGAGTAGTCGTGCGGCGCCGTGCGAAACGTAACCTTCACCTCGGTGGTGCAACTCTCCTCGACATAGCCGTAGTAGAGTGCCCAATCTTCGGCTGCAGAGACAAATTCCGAACCATTATAATACTCTAATTGTAAGCCTGTTAGCGCCTGCGTGAAGGTCACCGAATAGATACGCTTAGAGATGAAATTAATGGCCGTAATCTTCGACCCCGAACTATTGTAACCCACCAAACGATAGATCTTGCTCGAGTCGTAATCGAAGATCAAGGTCTTATACTCGATACCCGTCACCTGCTTTTCGCGCATGTCGATATAGCGATTCGAAATCTCCCAACTCACCGTGCCGTCGCTGATCGTATTGAGCCGATTTACTCCACTTAGGGTGGTTCGCGAATCGATCGAGCACTGGCACGTATAGTGCAAATAGTACTCAAAACCGACGCTCACCTGCGTCAGCGGCTTATATATAAGTGCCTTATTATCAATCTGCAAACAGTTGCCATGATTATAACACTCATACTCCACCTCGACACTCTCGATGTCGACAATGTTGCCCACCGTCGAGTAGATATCATAGGGCGACATCGAGACGCGACCCAGTAAATCGGTCTGCGTTGTGCAATCATCGGTGCGCTTTGCGTAGAATCCCATCGCCTCCTGCGCCACCGTGCTACTCTCCGACGAGCTGTAATTTCCGCTCATGTAGAGCTCCGAAAAGAGCTCACTATCAGCGGTATTACTCTCCACCGTGTAACCGCTCATGGCAAATATCGCCTCAACGAGTGCCGAGAGTTGAAAAAATGGGTGATAATCATCGATTGTTCGCGCCACGCGCACTCCCGTGACATCGACCGACGACCCCTCCGACTCATATGTATCCCTCACAATTGGGAAGAATTTCACGGGCGAATCACTCAACCAACTAGCCTTAATCATCGGCTCATTGAGGTTGGCAGTATAGTTGATTTCAATATTTTTTAATAATGTAGTGGCCGCATCCTCAGCCCATTGTGCCACACCACCGCGACACTGCACCACCAAATAGCGCTCTGCCTGGCCCCAAAGAACCTGCATCAAGTAGGCCGTTCCGCTAAATATCTCGATGCCGTCGGCCTCGACACTCATCGGGTGCCACTCCGAGTTGAACTTCACCTGCGGATGGATGTCGCCCTCAAAGCCAAAAATCGCGGAATTAACGCTGTTAATGGGCATTCTAAACTCCAGCACCACCCCCGTGCGACCACTCTCCAAGTCGACTAAATCGTCGCTATTGTAACTCAACGCCAGCGGCTCATCGAGCTCAAAATCGCACGCAATGCCATCAATTTTAACCTCAACCATTCTCCTTAATTTTTAATGTTGCGATCATCAACGCCCCATCGCGGCGTATCTCCTGCTCGGTTGTGAGCAGCTCGATTTCGGTATACTCGCCATCGCTGTAGCGCCACACTTTAGGCGAACTTAAGATCTCGCTCAGAGCCTCAATTTCAGTTGCTGAGCCATAGGCCGAGCGCAATGTTTTAACAGTTGCCCCACTATTTAAATAACCCTGATCCACCACAATAGGAAACGTATAGTGCTCGATTGCGCCATACGACGAAATCCACGCAACTCGATAACCCGAACACTTATCAGGGCTCAACGAATAGTTAATTTCGCGCTGCAACTCCGTGTCGGTGTAGAACTTCACACGCAAGGTGCTATAGCTGCAAGCATAGAGCGAAGCGTCGATCAGAAAGGGGTGAAGTAGTGTGTTATAACCACAATTTGTCGTGGATATATCCACCTCATCACCACCTTCGCGAGGCAGGCCACTCAAACTAAACGAAGCCTGCGCGCCATCGGGCACAACCACCGTAAGTGAGTCAAAATCACAAGAATGCAGCAGTCTATTTGGCGGCATTGTGGTAATTAACTGCGGCGCCTCGATCTCTCTCTTCGAGTATGTGAGGTATCGCTTGGCGGTAGTCTCCGAGCCAACCTTGACTGTGATTCTCGGATATTTATAACACGCATCCCAATCCTCCGCGAGTGTAACGGTCGATGGATGAGGCAACATCGTGTCAAAGATTAACGGGGCAATATTGACCTTTGCCGAGGTTGAAGAGTAAAATTTTTTAACTACTAACTGTTCACTCGTACGCTCATTGATAATCTCAATTACGATATCCCCCTGCTCGTCGGAAGTGTACTCATAAACGACAGGCTTACACATTGTGGAAAAGTTTTCTGGAATGTTAACAAACATAGTTTTATATATTTTTTCTTTGTTAATAACTTTAAACGCTGTACCTAAAAATAGGAGACGACCGAGGCTTGACAAATCTGCGAAACATCGCCATGTCGAGTGAGGTGCGTAACGCGTGGAGTAATGGTCAAATCGTTGATTTCAACCACCCCTTCTACACGACTCAGAGCGGTCATTATCTCCAGGGCATCGTCGTGCATCTGATTCAATCTATCACTCTTATCATCAAAACTATAACTACTATAGTCGTCGAGCAGACCCACCACAATCTTATGGCAAATTACCCCCTCATCGCGCCCCTCGACATAGAGCACCATCGGCAACTGAATCCAGGCCGCTGGAAACCGAACCTGCGCACCCTCCAACTCCTGCTCCGAGGCGATCAAAGGTGTGTATCCTCTCTCTGTTGATAACTGTGCAATACTCTTCTCAAGTTGTGAAATATCCATGTTTATAACTATGTTAAATGGTTGTTTATACTCTGTTTATTGGATGTTGATAATCGAAGTTATTAACATCTCAATTCTCGATGTTAGCAAGTGTTATTATCAACTATTGACAGCGCAAAGATATAACACAAAAACAGGTTTGTCAAGTCTTTTAACAAATTATTTTCATGTAAAATCAAATCATTGAATCCAACCCTTGAGCCACAACAATTTAGCAATTGTTAATTTTTTTTAGTAATTATTAGTATTATTCCAATTAAAATATTAAATTTGCAACATTCACATACAACACGGCAATACGACACACAAATTAAGAAACCACATACGACAGAATTATGAAAGAAACCACAATTGAAGAGCTACACGACGTAGTCATCCGTTTTTCGGGCGACTCGGGCGATGGTATGCAGCTCACGGGCACCCTCTTTTCAGAGACCTCGGCGCTGCAAGGAAACGGCATTTGTACCTTTCCCGACTACCCCTCAGAGATTAGAGCACCACACGGAACCGTGGCGGGAGTCTCTGGATTTCAAGTTCACTTTGGCGCCAAGGGCCTCGACAACCCAGGTGACTACAGCGACGTATTAGTTGCGATGAACCCTGCGGCGCTCAAAGCCAATCGACAATGGCTTAAGCCCGACGCAACGGTCATTCTCGACGCCGACACGGTGACCGAACAGCTGCTTCAGAAGGCTGGTTTCGCAACTCTCGACCCCATCGAAGAGCTTGGCCTCGAGGGCTATAACGTGGTTATCGCCCCAATCACCACCATGACCAAGGAGGCTCTCGCAGAGAGCGGGCTCGACCACAAGTCTGTTGTGAAGTGTAAAAACATGTTTGCCCTAGGCCTCTGTTTCTACCTATTTAATATGTCGGAGGATCACGCAAAAAGCTTCCTCGAGACCAAATTTGCCAAGAAGAATCCACTAATCGCCGAGGCGAATATCAAAGCGATCAAAGCTGGTTTCAACTACGGCGCGGCAACCCACGCCTTCGCAAACACCTACCGCACCCCTGCGGCACCCCTCAAAAAGGGTCGCTACCGCTCAATTAGCGGAAACGTTGCAACAGCATGGGGCTTGTGCGCAGCGGCCGAGAAGGCTGGCCTGCCACTCTTCTGCGGTTCGTACCCCATCACCCCCGCTACGGTGATCCTCGAGGAGCTTGCAAAGCGTAAAGACCTAGGAGTCAAGACCGTCCAGGCCGAGGATGAGATCGCAGGAATCTGCACCTCGATCGGAGCTGCCTACGCGGGCAATTTTGCTGTGACAACCACCTCGGGCCCTGGCCTTTCGCTCAAAAGCGAGGCGATCGGCTTGGCGGTAATGGCTGAGCTTCCGCTAGTTATCGTCGACGTTCAGCGCGGTGGCCCATCGACTGGTCTACCCACAAAAACCGAGCAGAGCGACCTTAGCCAAGCGCTCTACGGCCGCAACGGCGAGGCTCCACTTATCGTGGTGGCCGCCTCAACCCCTAGCGACTGCTTCCACTACGCATTCGAGGCTAGCCGCCTTTCACTCGAGCATATGACACCCACAATCCTGCTCACCGACGGCTTTATCGCCAACGGATCGCAGGCGTGGTGCATCCCCTCGATGAGCGACTACCCCACAATCAACCCTCCATTTGCAACCCCCGCAGCCGACGGCACACCATTCATGCCCTACGCACGCAACGAGCGTCTGGCTCGCAGCTGGGCATTCCCAGGTATCGACGGATTGCAGCACCGCATCGGCGGATTGGAGAAGGATCAACTTAAGGGATCGATCTCGACAGTTCCTGCAAATCATCAAGTTATGGTCAACACCCGCGCCGAGAAGGTGGCAAAAGTGGTCGACTACATCCCTCACCAAACCATCGACGTGGGAGCCGAGAGCGGCGATCTACTCGTTGTTGGCTGGGGCGGAACTCGCGGAAATCTCACCACAGCGGTCGAGAAGATGGTCGAGGCGGGCAAAAGCGTCTCTCTCTGCCACTTCAACTACATCATGCCACTTCCCCACGGAGTCGAGGAGATCTTCTCGCGCTTCAAGAAGATTGTGGTTTGCGAGCTCAACATGGGTCAATTCGCAGGCTACCTCCGCCAAACATTCCCTGGAATCAGCTTCCACCAGATCAACAAGTGCGAGGGACTACCCTTCACCTACGAGGAGCTAAGTGAAAAGTTTATTAAATTAATCGAAGAGTAAAGCCATGAAAGCAAACTGCATATACACCCCCGCCGATTTCAAGAGCGACCAAGAGGTACGTTGGTGCCCTGGCTGTGGCGACCACATCATCCTTAGCGCCGTTCAACGCGCATGCGTCAGCATCGCCGAGCAGCGCGCCATCCCACACAACAAATTCACCTTCATCTCGGGTATCGGCTGCTCGTCGCGCTTCATATATTATATGCGCACCTTCGGCTTCCACACGATCCACGGCCGCGCTGCCGCAGTAGCTACGGGCGTCAAGGTGGCAAATCCCGACCTCAGCGTATGGGTTGCAACGGGCGATGGCGACTCGTTGGCCATTGGTGGTAATCACTTTATCCACGCCATCCGCCGCAATATCGACCTCAACCTGATGCTCTTCAACAACGAGATCTACGGTCTGACCAAGGGTCAATATTCACCCACAACGCCACTAGGAAGAGTCACCAAGACTTCGCCCTACGGAACTGTGGAACACCCATTTAACCCTGGCGAGCTTGTGATCGGAGCCAAAGGAACATTCTTTGCACGCTCGATCGACGCCGAGCTTAAACTCACCGAGGATTGCCTGGTTGCGGGCGGTCTACACAAGGGTCTGTCGGTTGTCGAAATCCTCCAGGTTTGCGTCATCTTTAACACCACCACCTACTCCGAATTTGCAGGCAACAAGGCTGCTCGCGCCGAGAATACAATCACCCTCAAGCATGGTGAGAAGATGCTCTTTGGTGCCAATAAAGAGAAGGGACTCATCTTCGAAAATATGCGCCTCAAGGCGGTTACCGTTGGCGAAGATGGCTACACGATCGACGATGTTCTGACCCACGACGCCCACACATCCGACACAACGCTCCACAATATGTTGGCAGCTATGAAATACCCCGAACTGCCTGTAGCATTGGGAGTTATCCGCTCTATCGAAGATGCACAAGTCTACGACCAGGCGGTTGCAGCCCAGCTAGATTGGGTCGCTTCGACAGCTAAGATCAAGAGCGTCGACGACCTGCTCCACTCGGGCGAAACATGGGAAGTATAGCGTCGTGACACGACTCAAGCTACACATATCACCATGTCCAAATGACACCTTCATGTTCGATGCGCTCATCAATGGGCGCATCGATCTTGGTTCATTACGCCTCGAGGTCGAATACCACGATATCGAGGAGCTCAACAGAGGGGTTTTAGAGAGGCGTGCCGACATCTCAAAGATCAGCTGCGCCGTACTTCCCCACATATCAACACATTACACGCTCCTGGAGAGCGGCGCTGCACTCGGACGCGGCAACGGCCCACTTTTGGTGAGACGCCACGCCGAGCAGGGCCCCATCCGCCACGTCCTTGTGCCTGGCCTCCACACAACCGCCTCCGCGCTCCTCTCCAAACTCTGTCCACGGGTCGAGAGGCAGGAGCCTATGCTATTTTCGCAGATCGCCGAGGCGGTCGAGAGCGGCCACGCCGACGCTGGAGTCCTCATCCACGAGGGACGCTTTGTCTACGCCCAACGCAACTTGGAGCTTGTCGCCGATCTCGGCACACTCTGGGAGGAGCGCTTCAATCTGCCACTCCCCTTGGGCGCCATCGTCATGCGCAGCGCCATCGACCCCGATATCCGCCGCCAGTTCGACCAGCTACTCCGCCAAAGCATCGAATATGCCTTTAACCACCCACACGCCTCGCGCGAATTTATAAAATCGCACGCTCAAGAGCTCGACGACACGGTCATCGAGAGCCACATATCGCTCTTCGTCAACCATCACTCGCTCGCCCTTGGCGACGAAGGTCACCAAGCGATCAACATACTGACAACCAACACCATCCACTAATCGATGAATAGATCAACCATCTGGATTTCAATCATCATATTGGCCATCATCACAACAGCAGCCACCTTGCTGCGCCCCACCGAGACAGCCTCACCCAAGCGTCTCACGCCGCAACAAGCGCCACCCACCCCCATCAGCTCACACCTTGACAACAGCATGAGCTCATTCGAGCAGACCAAAGGTTTCGACCGCGAAGTGGAGTCCTTCATGCGCCGTTGGGAGTTCAAAGGGGCCTCTTTCGCGCTCATGCGCAACGACAGCCTGCTCTACGCCAAGGGGTACGGCTACGCCAACGACACCCTAAAGTGTAACGTCAACAACTGTTTCCGAGTAGCCTCCATATCGAAGCTCCTCACGGCAACAGCCATCATGAAGCTCATCGAGCAAGGTCGCCTATCGCTTGACGCCCAAATATTTGGCGAAGAGGGCATACTCAACGACTCTCTCTTTCTCGACCTCTACTCCATGAATCACAAGCTCATCACCATCGAGCACCTCCTACGCCACACGGCGGGTTTCTCCTCGCCCCACGGCGACCCCGCCTTCGCCACCCACACCATTGCGCGCATCATCGACAGGCCACTTCCGCTAACCATCAACGACATGGTCTACTACGCAACGCGCACACGTCTACGCACGCGCCCTGGCGACAACTACGACTACTCCAACCTCGGCTACATCGTCCTCACCAAGATCATCGAGGAGCGCACAGCGCAGAGCTACGAAACATATCTCCAAGACTCCATCCTCGCCCCCATAGGTTGCCACGGCCCCTACATCGGCAAAAGTTTCCGCGAGGAGTTGGGGCCCAACGAAGTCCAATACTACGAGGTGAAAGAGGCCACCGAGGTGGAGGCCTACGACGGCAGCGGCCGCATGACAATGAAGAGCGACGGCGGCAACAACATCCCCCTACTCAGCGGAGCGGGCGGCTGGGTAGCAACCCCCACCGAGCTCCTACGCCTTGTAGCCTCGATAAACAACGAAGGGGCAAAAGAGGATCTCCTCACCCCCGAGACAATAAAAACAATGACTTACGACAGCCGCCACGACAAGCCAATAGGCTGGGCCACAGTGCGTCGCGGCGAGTGGCTCCGCAGTGGATCAATGGCTGGCACCTCTGCCCTAATCAAGCACCAAGAGGATGGCTACACCTGGATCTTCGTGGTCAACAACTCCGCATGGATCGGCCCCCGAATATCAAACTACATCTCCTCACACATCTCACGCGCCATAGCCAAAGTGAAACAGTGGCCCGAACGCGACTTGTTTACCTTTGAGGGTGAGGCTCTTTAGGCTGTTTTACACCTCTCTTACTGCGCTCATGCCGCGCGGGCACCAGGCAAGCCTGGACCCAAAAACTATTCGTTTTTGATCCTTTTTCCTCTTGCCCTGATTTGCAGCGCTTTTTAAGCGCTTACCGATATATAATAATTAAGTGTGAGCTTATGAAAGCAAGACTTTCAACACTCACACTTAATTATTATATATCATTGTCAACCTGCGGTTGCCAATGCAAATCAGCGAGTTGGAACAACACAACTTGAAACAATATCGTATCACAAAATACAGTTGAATTAAACCCCTGTTAATTATAATTCGAATTGGGTTTAAATGCCTTTGGCATTTAAGAAATTTTAGAATGGAATAAGTTGCGCAAATTTATTTGTGGCAACTTATTGTGTTCTAAAATCATAGAGTTTTAACAAAAAAACTCTATGCCCAATACGCAGCACAATATGCACCCGCGGAGGTGCTATCTCCGCCCGACGGAGTCAGTTGTAAGCGCACAGAAAGATTCCACACGCGTTTGCATTTTTAAAAAAAATCATTACCTTTGCGACGCATTGGTTTCGAAAGTGACATTTTTCGTCGCGAGTAGGATTAAAAGGGAATGCCGTGAAAATCGGCAACAGTTCCCGCTGCTGTGAACTCCATCTTGTGCTGTTACGTTGCGCAAGGATTTAGTTTGGCTCTCTTTAGCCACTGACCCTGTGGGGGTTGGGAAGGCGCCAAACTTGGAATAAGTCAGAAGACCTGCCAGATGTACAATTTTAATTTTAGATTTACGGAGAATGAATCTGAGTTGAGAGCGCCTTGCATATCGCATTTTGTCCCCTTAACTACTTTTGTTTGACGTAACTAACTAACTTTTAGTTGCGATGAGACGACTTATCTACATATTCACAGTTGTGCTGCTTTGGGTGGCTGCGAGCACGTCGTGCCGCGGCGAGGAGCATATCGTGCCCTCGACCTCGAACCAGGTCTACGACTATGAGCAGGTGGGCGACATCAAGGGCTTCTTTCTGCTCAACGAAGGAAATATGGGCAGCAACAAAGCCACGATCGACTATCTCGACTACCCAAGTGGCGTCTACTCTAAAAACATATACGCCGAGCGTAACCCCAATGTTACCAAGGAGTTGGGCGATGTTGGAAACGACATCCAAATCTACAAAGACCGCATCTATGCGGTTATCAACAACTCAAATTTGATCGAAGTTATGGATTGCGATAGCGCCGAGCAGGTTGGCGTGGTGTCGGTCCCAAACTGCCGCTACATCGCCTTCGATGGCGCCTACGCCTACGTCACCTCCTATGCGGGAGCCGTCGAGTCCGACGCCAATTATCGCTTGGGTTATGTTGCTAAGATCGACCTCGAATCTCTCGAGGTTGTCGCCGAGTGCAGCGTTGGCTACCAACCCGAGGAGCTTGTGGTGGTGGGCCAAAAGCTCTACGTGGCCAACTCTGGCGGCTACTGCGCCCCCGACTACGACAATAGACTCTCGGTGATCGACCTGGAGAGCTTCGAGGAGATCGAGAAGATCGAAATCGAGATCAATCTCCACCGCTTGGAACTCGATTCGTATGGCTGCCTGTGGATCTCTTCGCGTGGCGACTACTACGACACTCCATCTAAAACATATGTGTTAAACACTCAAAACCATGAAGTTACAGAGCTCGACCTACCCAATAGCAACATGGCTCTCATGGGCGATATGCTCTATGTGGCTTCGTATGAGTGGAACTACAGCAGCGGCGAGCAGCCGATCGCCTACAGCGTTGTCGACACCAAAACGCAGGCGGTTATCGACTCAAACTTCATCAAAGATGGTACGGAATCTGCAATCGTAGCACCCTATGGATTAGCGGTGAACGCCGAGACCGAAGAGATTTTTGTCACAGACGCGACCAACTATGTCACACCTGGAAAACTATACTGCTACTCGCTGTCGGGTCAGCTAAAGTGGAGCGTCACAACGGGCGACGTACCATCCTCTATAGTCTTCACCACCACGCAATTACAATCAATTCAATAACACTTAATAAAAAAGAAAAATGAAAAAAGTAACACTCTTATTTACTCTGCTATTTGCTATGACTCTAGTTTCATGTCACCAAGGTGATGACCCAATCTTGTCAGGCGGCAACAACAGCACCGAGCAGGAGGAAGAGAACGAAAACGAAGAGAACGAAGAGAACGAGGAGGAGACTGCAGACATCCGCGTGCTAACATTCGAGGATGCCGACTACGTAGCTGGCGTTAACTTTGTTGGCGAGGAGTCGTGGAGCTCGCTTATCGACAACGCACAGTATGGCGGTCTACTACTTTATGGCGAAAGTGGCTGGGGATCAGACGTTTGCTACCAATGGACCGACACCGACAACACATTCCTTCACACGGAGCTACTATTCTCATGGGGCTCATACGCACTTTGGAATGGCGGTCATGCACTATCTAACTTCGTCGAGATGGATCTAGCTAATGGCTCAGACGCTACACAGCTATCTGTCTACTACTCAGACGCTACAACTGGCCTCGGCGGAAACAACGGCTCAGAGAACTTCTGTATCCACTACGGCGCAGTCGATGAGAGCGCAGAGGCTAGCAGCTTCCCAACACTCAGCTTTGACGATGGTCAGGCTCACCTTATCGACCACATGTACGTATGCCCAACGACCTACTTTGTCAACGCTGCAACAAACGGCAATGGTTCAACCGATGCTGCAGGGGCAGACGACTACGTAAAGATCGTAGTTACTGGCTACGACATCGAGGGTATCACTACGGGCACTGCCGAATTCTTCCTCATCGAGGATGGCGTTTGCGTCGAGGGATGGAACAAATTCGACCTCTCATCACTTGGCGAGGTTAGCTTCATCACAACCAACATGGTAGGTTCGGTGACCAACAGCTATGGCTTCAGCCTCCCTGCATACTTCGCGTTCGACGACGTCGCAGTAGTTTTCTAATCACCTCACCACTAGCACAATGCTAAAGTGTAACACTCTAAGATATCTCCACACAACACTCCTGGCCCTAGCCCTAGTGTCGTGTGGAGACTCTTTGCTCTCCGACGACGACAACAACTCGACGCAGGAGGATACCCCGACCGCCTACATAACCCAGGTGATCGACTACATGCCCGCCCCAGGTCAATACACAAACTCTCTACCCGAATATGAAGAGGGTGACACTCAGGAAGATATGAACCGCAAAGTGTTGGAGTACATCGGCAACAACAATGGCGGATTAATCTCCTTGGGTGGCTACGGCGGCTACGTAACCGTAGGTTTCGACCACACCATCGAGAACAGAGAGGGGCTCTGCGACTTCCGCGTAACGGGCAACGCCTACTACTCGACATCGAACCCCGACCCCGACGCCCCCGAGGGAGGCAGCTGCGAGGCGGGAATCATCATGGTGGCCTACGACGCCAACAACAATGGCCTCCCCGACTCCGACGAGTGGTACGAGATTGCTGGAAGTTCACACGCCGACGTCACGCAAGAGCCATGGTACGACCGCGCCCTCGGCTCAGGCAACGACATGAGCTTCTACTCCGACTTCACCCTGAGCTACACCCGCCCCACATCCGAGCCTGAGCAATCGGACTTCTCGACCTACATCGCATGGAGCGACAACAAAGGAAACAGTGGCTACGTCGAAAAAAACATCTATCACTCCCAATCCTACTACCCTCAGTGGGTAGAGTTTGACATTCTGACATTTAGCGGCAGCAGGCTCCCCCAAAATGGAGTTTACGAGGACTCAAGCAGCTACTATGTTCTATACAAATTCCTCTACGGCTACGCCGACAACCACCCAAACAGCGACCAGGGCACAGCCATAGACATCGCCTGGGCTGTAGACAGCAACGGCAACAGCGCCCAGCTGCCTGGAGTCGACTTCATCAAGATCTACACAGGTGTAAATCAAGCAAATGGCGGCCTCGGTGAGAGCTCAACCGAAATCGCAGGCATCGAGGATTTACACATCCTAGAGGTCGAGGTCGTCTCTAATTATTAAGTTTTCGATGCCTTCTTATCGCGCTCATGCCGCGCAGGCACCAGGCAAGCCTGGACCCAAAAACTTTCGTTTTTGATCTTTTGTATTGCACTGATTTGCAGCGCTTTTCAAGCTAGCACCTATTATTATATATCATTGTCAACCTGCGGTTGCCAATGCAAATCAGTGAGTTAGAACCACACAACTTATAAAAAAACAAACAAAACCAAGTTGAAGTTGAATAAACCTAAGTTGGTTTGCAATTCGAATTGGGTTTAAATGCCTAAAGGCATTTAAGAAATTTTAGAGCTCGATGAGTTGTGCAAATTTATTTGCGGCAACTCGTTGATCTATAAAATCATAGAACTTTAGCAAAAAGTTCTATGCCCAATGCGCAGCATAAGTAAGCACCCGCGGAGGTGCTATCTCCGCCCGACGGAGTCAGTCCGAAACGTCCTCGGGCGGAGAAAAATTACAACAAAGAGCAGAGTCTTCCTTGAAAAGTCCCGCGTTCGGCGAGGCGTTTTTCGAAGAGTGAGAGCATTGTTTCGTTGCGGATGAGGCCCCAATTTGGGCCATGGTGGTATCGTGGAGGAGCCTCTGAGGCGAATCGCTCGACGACGATGTCGCCGCGCAACCGCTCGAGGAGGTCGATGAACAGATCGATATACTCTTCGCGCTCCCAGAAGTTGAATTGCAAGGGGTCGCAGTCGTACTGGTCGGCCATCTGAGTCCCTTTGAATATCTGTAGTTGGTGAAACTTTATTGTGGTGAGTGGCAGGGTGTTGATAGTGTCAATCTGAGAGTGTAACATCTCGACGCTCTCGCCAGGGAGTCCCAGGATGAAGTGAGCACCCACCTGTATCCCTCGCTTTGCGGTCTGCTCCACAGCCCAGCGGGCGCACTCGAAGTCGTGGCCGCGATTGATCGCATGGAGCGTGGCGTCGTAGGTCGACTCTATACCATACTCTATTGCTACATAGTGCTTTGCGGCGAGCGAGGCGAAGTAATCGAGCTTCTCAGAATCGATGCAGTCGGGGCGTGTGCCGACGATGATTCCCGATATTTTGGGATGTGCGATGGCCTCGTTGTAGAGCTGCTGCAGCCTCTCGAGTGGTGCGTAGGTGTTCGAAAACGATTGAAAATAGGCCAAGTAGCTGGTGGCCTTGCGGTAGCGGCGCGTGTGAAACTCTATCCCCTCGTCAATCTGTTTGGTGATGCTCTTGCTGGGTGTGCAGTAGGAGGGTGTGAAGGCCTCGTTGATGCAGAATGTGCAGCCACCTACCCCCACCTTCCCGTCGCGATTGGGGCAGCTGAAGCCAGCGTTGATGGTCACCTTCTGCATTCGGTTCCCGAATATCTTCTTGAAGTGCGCCGAGTAGGAGTTGAAACGGCGCGGCGCAAAGAGTGCGGGGGGCTCCGTTTGAGAATCGTTGATAGATTGTGGATATCTTATTTTCACTTTTGTAGCTACGTAAGGTTAAAATTTGTATCTTTGCACGCAAAGGTACTTAAAATTTTAAGATTATGACAAAAATTAATGGTGCGGAGGGCGGTATTGATATCGAGCTCGACGAGCAAATAGCTCAGGGTCAGTACTCTAACCTAGCGATCATATCTCACTCGCCAACCGAGTTTGTGGTAGATTTTGCTGCGGCACTTCCAGGTATGCCAAAGGCGAAAGTCCTTAGCAGGGTGATACTTACGCCCGAGCATGCGAAGCGACTGCTCTACTCCTTGCAGGAGAACGTCGCACGCTATGAGACCAACCATGGCCCCATAAAGATTCATCAACGCGAGGTTGTACCTCCAGCGCTGACGCCTGTTGGCGAGGCATAACTTATCAACATAAATCAACATATGTCAACAATAGAATATACCCCATGTGGGGTTTGCTGCCGCCAAATCGAGATCGAAGTAGATGGCGACACGCTCCAATCTGTCACATTTTACGGCGGTTGCGACGGCAATCTCCAAGGCATCAGCCGCCTGGTTGCTGGCCAAAAAATCGAGACTGTAGCCAAGATGCTCCAGGGCGTCGACTGCCGTGGCAAGGGCACCTCATGTCCCGACCAGCTCTCTAAGGCGCTCCTCTCAATTCAAAAGTAGTTGCCTCATGGAGATGCTTGGAGATTGGGGTTATTGGGGGCTTTTTTTAGGCTCCTTCCTGGCCTCTACCGTGATGCCCTTTAGCTCCGACGCACTTCTCATCGGTGCCATCCTCGCGGGTGGCGAACTTCGTCTAGTCTTAATCTACGCTACCGTGGGCAACTTCCTCGGTGGCCTAACTACCTATTATATAGGTTATCTCGGCCGCTGGGAGTGGATCGAGCGCTACCTGGGCGTAAGTCGCGAAAAGCTCGAGCGCCAAAGCGAAAAAATCAAAAAATATGGAAGCTTAATCGCCCTAATGTCGTGGGTCCCCATCGTCGGCGATGTGGTCACCGTGGCGCTGGGCTTCTACCGCGTCAACTTCATCACCTCATCAATCTACATGTTCATCGGCCGCGCCGCACGTTTTGTCGCCTGGGCCGTGATCTTTGCACCTCGCTAGTTTTGTGGGCTCTTTCAGTGCGCTTACAGTTGACTCCGTCATGACATGGGTCTGACTCCGTCGGGCGCAGATAGCACCTGCGCGGGTGCTTACTACCTTGCGATATTGGGCATAGAGTTTTTGCTAAACTCTATGATTTTAGAGATTAGCGTGCCGCTTCAAATAAATTTGAGCAGCACACCAACCTCTAAAATTTATTAAATGCCCGAAGGCATTTAAACCCAATTCGAATTACAATCCTGCATTCAATTACAAATTGGTCTGTTTATTGCATTTTGCCCTGTGTCAATGGTGTGGCGGATACACCTATATAATATAGCTATAGCTCCCCGCCGCATAAGTTTTATGGCGCATGGTGGGGCTAGTGCGCGCAATCCTCTTTTTCGATGAAACGGATATACCTATTAATTTTTGCATTTGTAGCCTGCGTGTCAACATCTTACGCTCAACGCTTGAGCGACACCTGGTGGAGTGTCAACGCTGGCGTCAACTTCTCAAACCTCTACTCCCCAGGCTATGCGACCGATTACCTTACGGGTTTTAGCGTCGGTTCCACCTACTCGCGCTCCGTGTCGCCAACCATACCTATATATATAGAGAGCGGTTTGTACTTCCAAAAACGGGGCGCGCGCGATAATGGATTCCTGATCGATGGCGGCGAAAGTTCAAAATTGACAAAGTATGAGTTCGAGATCCCGCTCCTCCTTGGCTATGCCGCGCCCGTCTCGGGCCCTTGGGCGGTGCACCCTTTCGTGGGGCTCTACTACTCCGTGGCGGTCGATGGCAAGTTCGAATTGGGCGATCAGGAGTTCGATCCATATAGCAAGGAGCTGCTGCAGACCCTGCGCGACGTCGAGCCAACTGCGCAGCAACTGCTCCATCGCTCCGATTTTGGAGTGCGCGTGGGCATGTCGGTGCACTATAATCGCCTATTGTTGGGCTTTGCCTTCGATGCGGGCTTTACCAACCTCTATGCACCCTCCCTGCGCGACCAGGGCTATGAGGCGCAGTCGGGATGTTTTACCCTGCAGACAGGTTATGTTTTTTAGTGTTGATTATCAGCGCAATACGAAAAAAGTGCAAAAAATAATTGAAAAAAGATGCGAAAATATTTGCAGGTTCGAAAAAAGTCGCTACCTTTGCAACCGCAATACGAAAAACAAGTCACTCTGCAAAAGGGCACTCTGGTTAAGAATTTGATGAGGCTTCGAGACGACGAAAAAAATATTGCAAAAAGTTCTTTAAAAATTTGGTGGTTTAAAAAATAGTTCATACCTTTGCAGTCCCGCCTTACACGAAAAGGGGGGTGTTTGAAAAGGTTGAAAGTTTTAAATCGACAACAAATTTTTGAAATTGTTCTTTGAATTATTGGTTATTTATTTTTGAAAGAAAAATGTAGTAATTATCTGTCAATTCTTTTTAAAGGAATTAAAATTAAGTAGTCAGGACTCTAAACAACATTAAAATTTTTACAATGGAGAGTTTGATCCTGGCTCAGGATGAACGCTAGCGGCAGGCCTAACACATGCAAGTCGAGGGGCAGCATAATGAAGCTTTCGGGCTGATTTGATGGCGACCGGCGCACGG
>JAWXTG010000004.1:0-93470 GCA_044433705.1 Rikenellaceae bacterium
CATATAATGTACACTTTAATGACGTAATGTGTGCAATGTGCTGCATTTTAATCTTCATTCATGAATGGCAATACTCAAAAAAAATCAAATTAACAAGATGTGCTATCTCGGATACTTACAAATAACTAGCTCTGCGGGGAGCACCCCATGGGTGGTCGGAAGATCAGTTTCTAAAAAATAGTTTAGGATCACCCCCACTTGCGATAATGATGATTTCGATTGCCAAGTTGCGGTTTTCCATTGCAAATCTGCGCTTTGCAGTTTTGTAACCTATCGAGTTCTCCTTCTTGTATATCAATATCAACATTGCAACATTAGGGTCATATACAACATTACCTCAATACCATTTTTATTGAGACTGACAAGATGGCTGACATTGAGTTCTTGCTTTATAAATCTAAAGAAGACCTCAATGTCCCATCTCTTTTTATAGAATGCTGCTACCTGCTGATATGATAGAGAATAATCGTTCGTAACAAATATAAAACGCTGATTATCATTTACCCTCTCTACAATAACGATGCGCACTTCAAGCTCTTTTTTATCTGCGGTTCGCCCCCTATCTCCGCTATTTATCGTCGCTCTACTGTCTAATACGAGTCTCAGACCATTAAATTCTGCCTCCTCTTGTGGTTGGACGACTATGGGCTCAATCACCTTATACTTGCGGCTCTCTTTCAATCTACCGACAAATTTTATATCCTCCGTATCAAGATCTATCATCTTTGCTGTTGATTGTAACCCTCTATCTATGACGTATATATTATCGTGATATTCAGAGCTCACAACGTGATTTTTAATCGCATTGGGTAGAGCTAAATCTTCACTCGAGTATGATGGATCCGTAAATACATTTGCGCTGCTTGGCAAAAGCCCATCAAACGACATAGTATATTTAATATTTGATTTAGGTTTTGTCTTAGCGTTACTATTATTTGTTGGCTTCAAGCCTTCAGTTAACCGACCAGACACGTCTGTCACAATAGAACTGTCGACACGTACAATATTATATCTTTCACTCTCTTTATGGCTATATGATTGACTAAATTGCTCGTATATAGATTCATAGATCGCACGAAAATAGTTAGCGTCAATCTTTGATAAACGCTCTGAAATAGAGCTCCTTCGCACCTTTTCCTCTTTATCTAAATCGAAAAGCGTCTTGAAAATAGGATCATTAAAGGTATCTTCTAATGAGCGCTGACTGAGGCGTTCATTTTCTAAGATACCATAAAGAAGTAGGTAGAACATATTTCTACCCTTTAGTACCTTTGCGTAGTGATCAACTTTTGTTTCGCTCGCCAAATTTGTAATCATATCATCTGGGATATATGATATAATTTCTTTTGCTGTAATTTTATGCTCTTTAAACATGATAATTCAGTTATTTTTACACTATAAAGATAGTAAAAATAACTGAATTATGCAAATTAATATACTGATAATCAATGTATTAATATTAATTAAATTCTTCCGACCACCCATGGGAGCACCCCGCCCGACGGAGTCAGTAGTATACGTACTCGACTGAGGAACTCAGCCGAAACTGATTGTTCTTACTCGTAGAGCAGTTCAATGTCGTCGAGCCACATTACACTTTGGGTACTGCCTGTGAAGTAGTCGCCATATCGCGAAGCGGAGGCTACAATCACTATGTGCGTTGGAATTAGGCTTGTAGAGCTGTAATTCAGCGGAATAGTGAACTCAACCCACTCATCTTGACTCTCGGTAAATATTAGCTCACCATACGATATTACGGAGTCGGATGTGGGGTCGAAGAGTGTCGACTTGTCTCTGGTGTCGACTATAATTGGGGTCTGCTCAGTGCCTAACATATCGCTTTCGTAGCTGCTTATGCCATACTTTTCGGGTGTCCAAGTGCCTACAGCGGCGTAAATTATACCCGTGTCTTTGGTCTGACCTGAGACTATTGTCTCGCCTGGGGGCGTCTCGTCCACCATGTCGATGGTGCCGCAAGTATACTTCATCCAGCCGCGCACAGCCGTGGGGCGCTCTGTGAATGGTTGCCCGAAGCCAACAATACCACCGCTGATGCCCGCAATCTTTACAAATGAACCTACAAAGAGGTTGCCCGCAGCAAATTTTACTGAGACTTTGGTCGATTTCAGTTGCGCGGAGTAGCTACCTATTGAGCCAGGGCAAGTGTCGTCGGATGGTGTGGTGAGGTTGTACGCCTCGCCGATGAGTGTGGAGCCGCTATTGCCTGTGTCCCAGAATCTTGTGGAGACATCAAGGTATGGGAACCACGCCTTGTCAGGTTGACTCCACTCCTCCAGATCTCCATTTGTTAACGCTGTTGCAGGCTCTGTTGTCGCCGAAACTTCAAATGACTCATCGTCGCCCGAGAAGGCCTTGAATTCGTAGGCCGTAGCGGGCGTCAATCCCGTTACAATGGTCGAAAATTGCCCCTCGCTTTTGACTATTTCGTCGCTAACCTCAATCCAGCTGTCGCTACCTATGATACGATACATAAATCCGCAACTGCCTGAGCTGTCGCCATCTGCGGTGAGGTATGCGCGTTTTGCCCATGCGTCGCATTGGCTTATGTCGACGACGACATCTGTTGTCTCAACGTAGAGCCTCCAGCTCTCTTCGAATGAGTGGTAGCTTACATATATCGTGCGGTAGCTCTCGAATTGGGTGATCTGATCGATCGATGGCGAGTATGAAGTTATGTCGGCTGGGCCAAGCTTCAACTCCTTTATAGTTATGTTGTTAAGATCTGTGCTCTCGGTTACGTAGAGTTTTGCGGTGAAGTTCTCGGGGTCGATCTCTTCGGCTCCAATCTGGCCTTCGACCTTGAAGTAGCGTTCGATGCTCTGCTCGGCAACAATTGTCCACTCGTAATCCTGGTATAGTGAGAGGATTACGCTGAGCGGAGTGCGCATGTCGAATGTGCCAATTATCGACGTTGATAGCTCCGCTTCGGGGGTGTAGCTCACGTCGGTTATCACGACATTTGATATGTCGGTTGCCTCGTCCAATTGGAGGGTTACGGTGCGCGTATTGTAATTTATTGTGCTCGACTCGACGCCCTCACCCGTGATCGCTGTAATAGACAGTTCAACCTCGGGGTAGGGTATATCGTTTGATATGCAGGAGGTTAGCGCGCCTGCAAATATGGATATCATGGCCACCAGAGCCACTCGTATATCAAAAACTCTTTTCATTATAGGTGAACAGTTATACCGAAATTGATATCGGTAATGTTAAATTTAAGGCGTAGCTGCGATGTTGCCCTGCTTCCGCTCATATTCCCCTCGCTGTCGTATTGGGTGATCTTGTTGTAGCCCAAACCGCCAAATCCAAAGGAGACATTGGTGCTGACGTTGTCGAGCACAAAGACCGAGATGCCAGGGTTGAATCCCAAACTCAGGCCGAAACTCTCGTTGTGAGTATGATCTTGAACGCCACTAATCTCGTATGAGATGTTATTTTTTCCATTTTGAGCCATCAACTCGAACTCGGCGAAGAGTCCGAAAGTACCCTTGCTGTCGAGCCCTAGGTAGCTACGGTGAAATATCGAGTACTCAAAAGTGCGGCTGTTTAGGTGCATATTTGGCACGTCGAGGGCGATGTCGTTGCTTGCGCCAAGGTCAATTGCGGCGCTGTCGACCACTCCGTCGATTGTGCTATATCCCAAACGTACGCCGACACATCGATTATCGGTGTAGAAGCAGCCGATAAATGGGTTGATCGAGGCGTATGTCAATGCTGCATCGACGCCATTTAAAAGGTAGAGCAGTGCAGAGTTATCGCTCGAGAGTGATCCATACGAGGCGGTGAGTCCCAGCATCATCTCTCCCTTGTTGATGAATGCAGATTGGTCTATCTTCTGGATATATTTTGCGTCGGTCGTCAGGCTGTCTGTAGCTTGAGGCTCGGCGGCAAGCGCAATCTGCGGAGTGAGCGCAGAGAGTGCTATGAGGATTATGTATGTTAAATATGCTCGCTTCATGTTGCAATTTTAAATGTAGAAATTGGCTCCAAAACCGATTGAGAAGATATTAATTTTGAAGTTCATCGACTTGCTTTTGGCATCGCCCACAGTCACCTGATTGTGAACCTGTTCGATGTGTTTGTAGGAGAGTCCCAACACACCCACCGAGACCTCGACCGAGACACGATTATTTGCGAAGGCCACCACGCCAGGCGCCAAACCGAGTGATATATCTTTGCTGGTTGAGTAGGTTCCCGTTACGGGTGAGTCGAGTGCAAATTTCGATTGTGAACCACCTACGCCCAGCTGAACCTCATTGAATAGAGCAAAAATTTTGCTCTGGCCAATGGGGATATATTGGCGCAAAATGGCCTGAACCGTGTAGCTATGGCTCAGCGAGTAGAAGTCGTTGGCGGTGAGGTCAATGGAGGTGTCACCCTCGCCGAAACTTATCGAGGCGCTATCGATGCGCAACAGCGAACGATCGTAGACAAACCTGGCTCCCACAGCCTGATTATTGGCGTAGGAGTAGGTGATCATGGGGCTCACCTTGAAGCTGTACCCATCGGAGTAGATGTTGTCGACCACTAAAAACTTGTAGTTGTCGTTAGTGTGTGTCGAGTAGGAGATTGTTCCTCCCACGCCCCATTGACCCTTAGAAATGAATACATTGGTGAGGTTCACCAACCCACGAGTCGGCATTGCGCTACTCTCCACCTCCGCAGATGTCTCTGGTTGGTCGGCTCCGTAGGTCGAAGTGTATATTGTTAACATCAACAGTGTTAATGTTGCAACTCTTATTAACTGCATAACTTTGTAGTAGTTAAGGTTTTAGTAGCTAAATTCAAAATCATCGACATAGAGTTTGTTTGTTGTACATCCTGTCATGTAGTCACCATAAGCGCTTGTTGCGCATGAGATTACAATCGAGATGTCGCTGCTCGGTTTGATCTCCGTGTCGTAATAGTAAACGGTAAGTTCGCTCTCTATCATATCTCCCGTAGTCGATTCTTTGATATATTGCGATGCGTAACCGATGATGCGTCCCTCGTCAACCTCGGTCATCGTCTCGGGATCCCACACTCCCGTTGGTGAGGATGTTCCCGACTTGACGTCGTGCCGCGAACTCCAATCGACGATGGCGAAGAATACTCGCGCCATATCTTGATCACCCACAGATAGTGCTGCACCGCTGTGGTAGGAGGCGTCTATCACGCCAATTGATGCTGCGTATTTGAACTTAAATGTCGATGGACGGCTCTGCCAGTTAAATGGTTGGCCAAATGAGACAGTTCCATGGAAAGAGTCAGGCTTGTCGAACCTACCGAGTGCAAGATTTCCCGCCGCAATTTTAACTAGGGTTACGCTCGCGCCCGCCAATAGTGCGCAACTGCTATCTCCCATTCCTGCGTAGGTGCCCTGCGTGCAGAGTTTCGTTGCCATGCTGTTGTTGCCGCTGCACCACCAATCCGATGAGGCATTCGACGAGCCCCAACACGATAGACTAGAATCCTCTAATCCTGCGTGGCTGATGGTTTGAACGCCCTCTGTAGTAAAGCTAAGTTGCTGTTGTTCAACGCCATCTATAGAGTATTTGTACTCATAGCTGCAATCGGCTCTTACGCCTGTATCCAACGTGTAGACGGTATCTTCGCCGCCACTTGTCGACTGATTCCATGTTGGGAGGAATTTGGCGCTGTAGTTTCCGTCACCATCCGTTGTTGCAGAGGCCGAGATCCACTCGGTTGCGCCCGTTTGACGGTAAGCGATCTCCACGTCGTGGCTCTGGTCGGAGATTACACACGCCTCAATATCAACGGTATTACACCATAGGTCGGAGGTCGGATTGGCCAAAAGTCCCGTAACTCGGAATTGCGGAGTGACCTGGCTATGTGCCGTCACCACGTCGGTAGCTAAGATATTTATGCTCTTAATGCCGCCAGATGAGAAGCTAGCAAAGAGCTCCTCGCCAATGGTGAGTAGTCCGCTGGTGCCGCTCTTGGCGGTGTATACGACCCCTTGCGCTGCTAGATTTTGCTCGACGCCACCGATATAGGGAGCATACGAGCCAACAATGGTATCATCGCCATCTAGCAACTCTATCTCAATGTCACTCAGCGCATTAATCGACGAAACGTCGAAACTATAAGTCGTTCCACTATAGTAATCATGCACCTCGGTGAGTGAAAAATATATCGGTGTGATTGTCGGCTGCGGCAAGAATCCTATGTTGTCATCATGTACCTCGCCCTGGCCATCTATTGTGAGTGAGATTGTGATGCCGCCTTCGGCTGTTTTCGAGTATTTAAATGTCAATGCGTAGAGCGTAGCCTCTTCAGGCGCCTCGATCACACCTTGCGATGTGATCTGGCCAACCAAAGGGTCGGTATGTGTGCCGCTGAAGCTCCACGAGAGGTTACTCACACCGCTTGGAAGGATGAAATATCCGACACCAGATTCGGTAAATGACATGGTATAAAGCTCGTCGAACTCCTCGGGAAGTGCGTCGGCAGCGGTGACATATGTTATATACCCCTCCTCGAAGCTCTCTTCGATCGTCTGATCATAGATAATCTCGACCGCGGAGTTCAGCATCGGGCAGTTTAGATCTACTTGTGAGCTGTTGCCAGCCTTAATCGTGAACTCGGCCGAGCCGTAGTAGGTGCACTCTGCAGTCGATGAGGCTATAGAGTTGCTTTGGCCTGCTGTGAGTGTTACGGAGTAGTCTCCCGCCACCAAAAATAGCTCCTCGGGAGCGTCGGTTGCAGGTGAGTAGTAGCGGATTAGCCCGCCATCACCTCTGTAGACTTTAAGCGTGCTATTCTCAAGGATGGCATCGCTAGAGGAGTCAGAAGAGCGGCTATCGGAGAGTGTGTAACTCAACTTTAGTGAGCCCTCAGCCTCGCTTGTGCTACCATCCATCTGGTCGTTTCGACTACACGAAACGGCAGAGAGGAGCACGAGGCTAGTTATTATTATATGGATAATCTGTCTCATAATATGATCTATTCACTAAGCACATTAAGCTTAATTGTGCGAATTGTAACACCTTTGTCATCAGTTACTTCCAGTTTGAAGTCGGACTCGCCAGCCCCCAATGCCGCTAGTGGAACCATAAACGATGATATGTCGAATACAAGCCATGTCGCCCCCTCTACTTCATCGCCTACGGGGAAGTTAAACTCTGTGAGTGATGCCTCCATCTCGTCCGTAGTGGGGTTAATTAGATTCATCTCGGTCGCTAAATCGAGCTGATTGAGTGTGCTTTCATCCAGCACATCACTATCAATATAGATTGTGAAGTCGGTAATACCACTCTCCGACTCAATATCAATAACGACAGGCAGCGTTGTGGTCATCGAGATGTCGTATCGAGTTTCAAAGTCGTAACCATCACGCCAAGTGATAGTTGCGCCCTCAGGTAGTACTGCGGGCGTCACCTCGATTGTGAGTGTTGTGAATGAGCGGCGCCCCTCGGAGTCGATCGCCATAATCTTGGCTGAGTGCTGGCCTCCAAAGTTATATAGAGCCACCATAGCGTCATATTTTGCAGTGACAACCATGGAGTTATCCTCGTCGGTTCGGATCGATAGATACTCCTCGCAAGGGTTTGTAGGTAGTAGCTCTAGTGTGCCATCGGTAAAGCCAGCAGCCTCTAGCGTCTCCATAAATAGCTCATTGTCAGAGCTGAAAGTCACCTCTAGAGTCTCCACAGTGGCTCCACTCGCTGGGGTGATGTTGGCTTTGATTACGTCGATGCAGGTTAGTGCGTCGAAGTCAAAAATCGACTCGTCGACCATGAATATATCGGCGATGTCGTGGCCGTTAGCCAGCGTCACAACGGGAGAGTTGAGGTCGGTGGTCTCGTCGTCGGGGTCAAAAATTGCAACCTCCTGGAGCGCGTACTCTTTCGACATCACGTCGACGTTGATCAACTCATCGTAGAGCCATGTCGAGACATCAACCTTGAACGAGACGTTACCCTCGCTCGTGTGTTCGATCATGATGTTGATTTTACGCCATTGACCAGCCTCGACACCCGAGATCGTTTGAGTCCAATTCTCGAGCATGGTGTAGATTGGTTTTTCGTCGGCTGGATTATTACTATACATGCCCGAGAGGTTGATAACCAAGTCGTTATATTGCTCCACAGCCTTAAAGTAGCCGTAGCGCTCTTCGGTGCGTCCAAAGTTGAGGCTCGAATCGCCTAATGATATTTTGATGTTGAGATCCTCATCGGTGCCATTATCCGCCTGAAATTGAGCCAGAAGGTCGGCAGCAATGGTGACTGAAACTTTGATGTTCGACAGTGAGCAGACCAAATCGCTAACCTCGGTGGTTGTATTTTTGATAATTGTGATGCTCTTCGTGCCGCTGTAGTGGGGATCCTCCCAACTGCATAGGGGGATCTTGTCGGGTGATGAGGCGCTGATCTGGTAGACTCCAACCAGTAGCGAAAGAGGTTCGCTAAGGCTCTGAAGTTCACCATATGTCGACGAGTAGACCACGGAGCTCTCACGCTCGCTATATATCGAGATGAGGTAGTCATCGCCCGCCTCGACTCTATTTGAGTCGCTGCTCTTCGAGGTGATATCCTCGCTATCAAGATCCACCGATAGTGCCATATCTGCAAATTCGAGGTATCCTACGCTCTGGGTATCGACATCGCTATTACCATTGGTGTCATATGGAACATCTTCACTCTTGCAACTGATACTCAGTGCAATCAGTAGTGCAAAGGTCGCTATTTTTTTAATTGTATTGTTCATTGTCTCTTCTTTTATGCTTCAGGGTTGAGTTCTATTTCGGTGTTAACTTCGGTTAGGGTTTCATCTAGGGTGATCTCTATTATGCTGCCTCCAGCTTGTCCTGCATTTATGGTTATGCTGTTGAGTTTGTGCGCTATAGTGGCGCCGATTGAGCTCTTTGAGAATGTCACCGAAGCTCCCGTTTGACTATTTTTTGCGCTCCCCTCGAGTGTTAGCTCACACTCGGCGGGTACGAAGATAACCACTCCGTCGTTGGGCGTGAAATCAAAGGTGTTGCCCGCGGCAGTGGTTACCGAAAATTCGGCATCGGTATAGTAGTTGTCGAACCACTCTGTGGTGACAACTCTGATCGCAGAGTTCGATAGGGTAGCGGTAATTGCCTCCTCCGACTGTTTGCGAGCGATCACTTCAAACTTTAATTCGCCTGAAAAACATGCGTTTGTGGCGCTCTCTATCGATGTATCGCCATAGCTTATCGTTGCAATATAGTCACCTTTGTAGAGCCATGGAAGCTCCGCATTGTAATCTTCTATGCTTTCGTAAGATGAACTATAGCTCATCTGCTCACCGCTCTCACTATCGGTGTAACTTCCCGATAGCTCCAATGAAAATTGGTCGCTCGAGGGGATCAGCTCACTCGATAGCTCATAGCTGGCGCGTGAGGTCTCCTCCAGGGCGATCTGCGTCTGGCTAGAGAGCGATACCTGCCCCTCGCCCCACTCAGCAGTGCTCTCCGCTTGACTTGTGCAGCCCGCAAGGAGAGCGGTGAATGCTACTATATATATAGGTATCCTCATCTTATTCATGATATATTTGAATTATTACGTTATCTATATATACTCGGTCGTAAGCCCAAGAGGAGCCGTTTGATCCATTTGATTTCCAGTTTATGTGATAATCGGTGGTGCACCCAGTAATATATACCTCGCGAGCTGTGAATGTACTGCTTGATGTGGCTGTGCTCACGCTACTCATCTGAATGGAGGTACTTGCTGAGATCGTGTCGTCAATATCTGTTCCTGTTGCTCTACCGACGATAAGATTCATACTCGAACTTGTTGTTTTGCACCAATCGGAGTTGAAGAGAACCTTTAGCGTTACGCTCTTACCCTCTTTGAGACCAAATGATTCAAAGGATGGTGAACATACAACAGAATCGTAGGGTCCACCAAAAGTATTTGAGTAGTTACGGACTGCAATGCATTCCCCCGCCCACCACTGAGCGCGTTTTCCCATTGTCCAGTCGGTCATGCCTGGCAGAGAGCAGGTGCTAGTCTCATTATTGCTGCTCGAAGAGATTGAGCTAAAGTCGGTTGAGTATAGGTATGGGACACTGCACGAGAGTAGATTTGTGCTCTGGTCTACAACTTGGCCCAGCGTTACAGCATCGCCGCTGACGATGGCATTTTCCGACACAAATTTGAGCGCGAGTGAACCCGAGCGGAACAGATCACCATACTCATCGGCGTAGTATTTAATGCTATACTCATTATCGCCATTCACGGGCAAGCTGACGCTCGATACTTCGTTTAAGAAGTATGCCCCCGTAGGTGCTGTGATTGTGATTGTTTCGATCTCCTCGCCCAAATTATTTGATGCAATGGATAGCGTAAGTGTGGTCGGAGTTGCCTCTTCGGGTACGGTTAGCGTAAGGGGTGTGATACGCCCCGCAACCATATCCTTGTCGATGTCGACAGATATGTTCTCCGATTTGTACCCCTCGCTGTTGTAGCCTCTAAAGGTGATTTCGCCGTCGAGGTACGTCGGAGCAATAAACAGCCATGCATACTGATCACCCTCATCTAGAGCCTGTTCGAAGTTGAGAGTAACTACTTTCGAGGCGTCAGAGAGTGTGGTTGTTGGATCAATATTGGCAGCGTTAAAGCTCAGTGTGCCAACTACTTCGTTGGGGAATGTAACCTCCAACTTCTTAATCTCTTGGCCAAAAAGGTTACGCCCATCGGGAATATTTATGCGGATAGCGTGCGTCATGTGGCTAAATCTCAGAGACAGATCATCTGCAGGCTCAGCGGTAAGAGCCTCTCCATATATTGGGGTGGCTGTCAAGATATCGAGGTCGCCATCGTATAGGCCGCTCTGTTGTGTTGGTAGCGTGAAACTGACCTGCGACCCATTGGCGCTGGAGGGTTGCGGATAGACCGCGAAGTAGAGGTACTCGTCCTCGGTCATTGGGTCAATTGTAGTTGTGAAAGTTGCAGCCGAGTAGACCGTAGAGAAAAAATGAAGTTTAAACTCTTCATTTTCAAGCTCAAAAGAGTCACCTTCGCCCTTCGCCCATAGATATATGCGGTCTTCACTGCTCCACTGCGTGGTGGCCATATCGTCGGGATCAAGCTCTGTACGGGTAGATATTAAAGGTGCTGTGTTTATTGCAACCTCCTGGCTAGTAGGTTGTTGCGGCGTAGATGATGTCGAGTAGTCGCTATGGGTTGAACACGAAACAAATCCTAATCCAAGCAACATTAATATAAATTTAACCATGTTTCTAAAATGAAAATTCGCCGCAATATAGTAAAAATTATGATAAATCGCAAATTTTGGTCTGTTTTGTTTTGTAGACTCGTGAAAGGAATTGCTTTCGGATCGACTTTGTCGAGTACGTTTACAACTGACTCCGTCGGGCGCAGATGGCACCTGCGCGGGTGCGTATTATGCTGCGGCGATTTGCTTTTTCGTCGCTTGCAGCTCCTTGTACGATAAGTGTGTTACAATAATTTTTTTGAGAGTTTACTCTCAGGGGAAATTATTGTAACACACTTATCTTGTCAACCTACGGTTGCCAGAAGCAAATCACCGAATGGCTAAATCAATGTATAATGAATAATTCTAATGCATAATTGGTGTCTGTGGATTATAATTCGAATTGGGTTTAAATGCCCTTAGGCATTTAATAAATTTTAGAACACAGTGAGCTGAACAAATTTATTTGATTCAGCTCACTGTGTTCTAAAATCATAGAACTTTAGCAAAAAGTTCTATGCCCAATGCGCAGCGTAATATGCACCCGCGCAGGTGCCATCTGCGCCCGACGGAGTCAGACCCAGGCCGTCCCAGGCCATTCGAAAGAGAAGGCTATTTTACGATCTCGATGCTGTGCCATCTGCCGCGTGAGGTGGCTGTAGTGTTGCCTTCGGGCACCTTTCCGTTTGTGGCGCTTTTGAACTCTACGCGAATCACATCGCCGCGCTTTAGGTTGTAGTGTCGTGGTGTCAATTGGTGTGCTTTGACTGTGTAGTCGGGGGTCTTGCTGCCAAATATCGACTCATTTACGACAGATCCGATCTTCTTGCCGTTGATGTAGACGATGTACTCAGACTCTCCATCGCTCTCCAACATCGTGTTGAGAACGAGGTAACCCGATATTGACTCACCGCGGTAGGTCATCTCGGCTGCAGCCCACTTTAGGCGCGTTGGCATCTGTAGTACGCCGCGGAAACGATCTACTGTAGCGTCGGTAAATCCATTGCCCATATTTGTAAATTTGTCGAAATCCATAGAGGCAAATGTGACAAATCCTGCACGATCATATCTCACGCCAATCTTTGGTTGATATGCCTCGAGGTTCACCTCCGCAAGATCGATGTGTGGAATGATATTCATAGGCTCGCGTGAAAGTAACAGATAATCAAGCGCTAAGCCCTTTGAGCGACCGCTGATAGATAGTGTGTACTCTGTGCCAGCTTTGAGGTTGTAGACTGGGTTATACTTCTTGTGGTTGATATCCAGCTGCGATAACGACCCCCATTTGTTGGCTCCGCGACCAAAGAATTTGGCCCAATTTTGTAGATTTCCTAGTGTCACATTCTTGTCGCCAGGGGTGAAATCACCCTCCATTTTGATAAACATATCGTTGCATAGATCCTCGCGATATGTGGTATCTTTTTGAGTTAGCAGCTGCCCCATGCGAGCTGTAACACGATATACTCCACTTGTTTTAGGGGTAAATTTATATGTGAGAACATCCTCACCTCCCGCGATGCCACCACCGCTGACATTGCCACCCTCATATACTATATAGGTGTGGTTGATTGGCGAAAGGCGGCTGGCGATATTTGCATACTCTGCGTCGGTGGGGGTCATCACTCGCCAATTTTCAGGCAAGGCATTGATTGCTGCTTCTGCCTCAATCGAGATAAAATCAACCCCTACTAACAGCTCTCCTGCTGCAACTCGTCCAACAACAACATTTGCTGAAGCGAGCTTGCCACCATCTGCTGCACAGGCAGTTATCGTAGCCTGACCACGTCCTACACCCGTAACCAATCCCGTAGCATCGACTGTCGCTACCTTGTCGTTCGATGTCGACCAGCTGATAGCGCGATTTGTGGCTGTAGCGGGTAGAACTTGAGCGGTGAGTTGCGCAGTAGCGCCAATGCTATCAATAAGCACGTCGCGAGTGGTCAACACAACCTCCCAGACGCGTGTAGCATCGATATCTTTGCTGGTCACCTCGTCGCCTAACCACTCTTTGAGCTTGGCTGGATTTCCCATTTCGTCACCTCGCTCGCCGTTGAGATCTGCCGCTAGATAGTAGGCCAATCCTGCATCCGAATAGTCTGGGCCACAGGGGTTTTTGCGTCCGTTGTTATATATCCACTGCACGTTGGGATCTGCGTGTTGAGTCATCCACTCCCACTTCTCCCACTTGCCAGCGCTGAACTTATCGTGTGAAGCATATGGATTTTTGCCCGTTCCATTTTGGTCGCTGATCAGATTGAAGTTCACGCGGTGACCAAACTCTTCGACCATCTCCTCCCAAGTCCATCCGTGGTGGCGAGGCTCGTCCCAATCAGAGTGTGGTGAGCTAGCTTTTAATGGATTGTCAGCGTGGTTGTTATTCCAATCTGAGTGCGAGATGATTGTTACATTGGTAAGCGCGTATAGGTCTTGGGCAGCAGCACGCGAAAGCGCCTCGCCCACAACCTGCATTGGACCCGCTGCAAGGATAAAGAGAGGGTCGGATGCGGTAGATTTTAGGATCTCATCGCGCATTGCGTTATATGCCGCCTCGGTGCTCTGTTCTGCTGGGATGAAGCGAGTATCGACAAATCCGAAACGCTCGCCGCACTCCTGAGCGCTAACTTGCATTCGTTGCATATCATCACTTTCAGATGCCCAAATGTGGTCTCCATATGTATAGAGGGTGGTTTGTGGCTGTAGACCAGCCTTTGCCAAAATCATAATAGTCATCATTGTAGCTTGCATATCGTCGTTGTCGTGCATGTTTCCATCCGACGAAATGGCGATCCTGCCCTTGCCTTTGTAGTAGTCGGCACCAGCTGCCAGCGATGAGCGACTTCTCTCGACTGGGATAATATTTCCTTGGTCGTCGAACGAGATAGGGTCGAAGGCGACAGAGCGTCTAAAGCCTTGATTAGATAGGTCTTGCGTGTGGTAGAATAGATACCACTGGTCGCGATACTCCACCATCGAACCGTGGGTTGTGGTGCAATTCGTATGTGCTAAAATAGATCCTTGGTATGTGAATGGCCCCTCAATATCGGTAGCTGTGGCGTAAACCATCTCGCTGGTAGTGCCCCAACCATTAGAGTATACCATATAAAAAATACCGTTGCGTTTGAAGATAAATGGAGCCTCGCCGTAGTAGCCATCGTAATTTTCGATGTGGCCCTCGTTGCCGCGCAGGTCAACCTTTTTGACCTTGCCTTTGGTCTCAACCATATTGTCTTTGAGCTTCACGTAGCGGAAATCGCGGCAGCCAAAGAACATGTAGGCTTGTCCATCTTCGACAATAACGGTTGGGTCGATAGGCTCTCGTCCGATTAATTTCTCACCGCCATTATTCTTGTCAATCAGTGGTTTACCACTGTCTACAAATCCGCCCACGGGATTATCCGACACGGCAACACCAATCTTTTCGCGCTCCACGGGGTAGTAGAAGTAGTACTTTCCGTTGCGCTCAACGCAGTCTGGTGCCCACGCCATATCGTCGGCCCACGGGATATCATCTAGCCCAAAAAAGACCCCGTGGTCTTGCCACTTCTGCATGTCATCAGTCGAAAATACACACCAATCGAGCATTGTGTAGTACTCGGCGCCCATTCTGTCGTGCGATGTGTAGACGTAGAGTCGATCGTTGAAAACACGTGCGGTGGGGTCTGCGGTAAATTCATGACGCACTAAAGGGTTACCCTGGTAGGTGAACTCCTGTTGAGCCAAGATCGTTGATGTCGTGGCTAAAAGTAGTAGAGTTAGTAATCTTTTCATATTTTAGTTTCATTTGGTACTTCTTAACAAAAGTAGTAAATCATATTATATGAAAAGGGGGATAAAAGATCAATTTATGGGTGGTATTTTGGTTTTAGTGGAGCTAATTACCCATACAAACAAAAAAAAGGTGACTTAAAAGCCACCTTCAATTTGCATTATTGCATAATAACTATGCTACAGCGCTGCAGATAAGGAATGCTGCTGCAACAGTCAAGATCGCGTAGAGCTCAGGGAAAGCCGCAAGGATAAGAGTCTTACCCATTACGTCGTGGCCATTACCGATCGCTGCGATACCGTTAGCACAAACTTTACCTTGGTAGATTGAAGAAGCAAGGTTTGCGATACCAACCAAAAGACCAATTCCCAAAACTGCACCACCTTGTAGGATCGTGATATCTGGAGTGATTAGGTTGAAGATGCTAGTAACCATAAAGAAACATACGAAACCGTATAGACCCTGAGAACCTGGAAGAGCCGAAAGGATCATGTAGCTACTGAAGGCGCTATCGTTCTTTTTCATTGCGCCGACTGCCGACTGACCGCAGATTGCTGTACCTACTGCCGAAGCAAAACCTGCTAGGCCTACCATTAGACCTACACCGATGTAAGCCAAAATAATTGCTGTTGAATTCATAACTTTAAATGTTTTTTATTATTATTATTTATCTTGTTTTTACTTTAATGGGTCGAACTTACGTGTAGTCATCTCGAAACCAGCATTTTTGAAGAACTCCACAAAGGTGAGTCGCATTGGGTGCACAAATGAGGAGATTGTCGACATAAATAGGTTGATGCCGTGGCCAATGAGTAGGATTGCTACCGCGCCGATAATCTGGAAGATAACGGTTTCAATTGGCTGACCTGCGATACCTGCGTCGAGCCCTGTTATACCTAGCGCCAAGCTATTGAATACAATGGCCAAAACGCCGCCCGAGAGTCCAATTGCGAAGAGTCGAACGTAGCTTAGTACGTCACCCAATAGGCCCGTTACGTTGTTGTACGTATTCCAGATTCCTGCTCCGAAGTTTGCAAATATATTCTTGTCTGGCGAGTTAAAAAATAACATCAAGACAAGCGATATCGAAACTACTGCGTAGAATGGAATTGAGCTAAATCCGAAGGCCTCAATCCCCATCGAGGAGAGTGCCGCGGAGATAACAGTAGCCAACAAAAGTAGGAACCAACCCAACGAACCCAACGCATATTTAAACCCAAATGCGCGAGTTGATACTACGATATTTACCGCCATACCCAATAGAATCTGCACCACACCAATCATCATCGATATTGAGAAGAAATCCTTCTGGAAGTCGAAAATTCTGAATATCGGAGCCGATCCAATAGGCATTCCAAAGAGTGAGTTGGCCAAAAATCCAAAGACTACAGCCGCCGTACCACACAGAATAGTGAGCCACGAAGCTTGACGCATCCCCTCGCCACCTTTGAAGTAGAGCCCCAAGCCTGCTGCAAGAATCATTGCGCCGTAACCTGCATCGCACAAGCATATTGCAAAGAATAGCATGTAGAATGGCGCAAAGAACGGAGTGAGGTCGATGGTGCCATACTTAGGTAGTGCATACATGTTACCAACCAACTCAAAAATGCGTGGAAACCACCCATTTGTCAACTTGACAGGGGTGTCGTCCTCGGGAGTGGGGCGACCCTTAAGGTAGATTACACCTGGATACTCCTCCAGCAGAGCATCAACCTTAGCAGAGCTCTCCTCTTCGGCCCATGCGCTCATCAAAAGGAGCGATCCGTCTGCCGCTTCAGTGGCTGTAGAGCGAACCTTAGAGCGTTGAAGATCAAAAATATACGCCTCGCGTTCATCCTCGATCGACTGAATCGAGTTGACGCATGACGATAGCTGCTGATCAAGAACAGTCAACTGTGTCGATAGTTCAGAGATACGCTGAGAGGCCTCGGATGCAGCGATCGCTGGGCGCTTAAGCTCTTGAGCATCAATTGATAACTCCGATGAATCAATCGAAATAACAACAAAATAGCTATTGCCCTCTGCGCTGTTTATCAACTCTAGGGTATACTGTTGGCTCCAAGCATCACGGTTTTGCTCAAAAGTTGCATCGGCAGCGACAAAGTAACGTAATTTGACGCCACTGCTCTCCAACTGGTCGAGTGCTGCTGCGGAGAACTCACCCCATACGCGACTCTCGTCGGCGCTCTTTTCAAGCGATGTTATTTCGCCCTTAACCTCTGTGCGTTTTGCCTGCACACTAGTGTATTCGCCGTAGACGTCAGTCTCTGTAGAGGGCTTAGCATCAGCTGAGTATGATTGGCTTGTAGCAAACTCTTTGAGCTGTGTTTCAGCCTTCGTGCGAGCCTCAATCTCGGCGATAATTTCGCGATCTTTCTCGCTGCTCTCCCAGCCAGAGGTGGTAATATCTACCAATCCCAGTGCGCGTACTTTCTCGATAAACTCTTTATACTCACGCGAGTAGAGAACAAAGTCATATTTAGACATCTTGGCTATCATAACATTGCCCCCTCCCCAGCTGCTTGTTGTTTAGTTTTTACAATCTTTTGTGCCGACTTAGAGAGGTTCTCTTCGTCCTCCATAAATCGTTTAATCTTGCGCATAGCATCCTCGTAACCAGGGATTTGCACCTTTTCGTATAGGTTTACCTTTTGAGTAGTCTTGCGACGTGCATAATCCAAAAGTTGCATTTTTAGGTTGAATAGCTCGAACTCGAGACTCAACCGCGCCATGCGTTTTAGTAGGTCGACACCTGCGGCGAACCAGACTGGCGACGAAAAGAGATCGTAGCGTTTCTCCTCGTAGACCACCTTTTCGAGTAGTGGAGTGCGTACGCCAGCGATCTTTTGAGTTGTCAGTTCGACGTCGGCAATGCGGATAAGGTCGGGATCGAACTCACCCCACAGCGCAACCATATAGTCGTACTGCTGAGTGAGAGCATCGAGCTGCTCGCGATATTCGAGTGCAGCATCCTTAGCTCGCTTAACCTCTGAACGGAGCGCAGACTCCTTGCTTTTGATGGTCGGCAGAGCCTTGCGACGCATCTTGAGCTGCTTGTCTAGATCTCCTAGTGAGGTCTTATTATATTGAAATTTGATTGCCATAAGCCTTTAAACTATGCTTTCCAGTACTTGTCGATGAGCGACTGTTTGATGGTAACCTCCTCGCGAGAGAAGTTCTCGGCAAAGAGTGCCCATGCAGTATCCAACATCTCGTCGATCTCGATGTTAACGTCGATCGAGAGCAGTTTCTCGGAGTAGCTGCGTGCAAATTTAAGCGAACGTTCGTCGTAGTCCGAAAGGTCGAAACCGTTCTCCAACTTAGTTTTAGAGTTGGCAGCATCGGCAAATAGACGCACGCAAGCATTCATCACCTGTGGGTGATCCTCGCGGGTCTGCTTTCCAATCACAAGCTGCTTCAAACGTGAAAGTGAGCGGAATGGATCGACGATAACTTTACCCGTGTCGGAGTCGTTACGTAGGAACAGCTGTCCCTCGGTGATATAACCCGTATTATCGGGAATCGCGTGGGTGATATCGCCTCCCGAAAGTGTTGTTACAGCGATGATTGTGATTGATCCGCCATTTGGTAGCTGAACCGCCTTCTCGTAGATCTTAGCCAAATCCGAGTATAACGAACCTGGCATTGAATCCTTCGATGGGATCTGGTCCATACGGTTCGATACGATCGCCAATGCATCGGCGTAGAGGGTCATGTCGGTAAGTAGTACCAACACCTTTTCTCCCTTGTCCACAGCGAAATACTCGGCTGCTGTAAGCGCCATGTCGGGCACCAAAAGTCGCTCTACAGGAGGATTTTCAGTTGTGTTTACAAACGAAACAATGCGGTCGAGTGCTCCTGCATTCTCGAATACGCTCTTGAAATACAAGAAGTCGTCGTTGGTAAGACCCATACCACCCAAGATGATCTTGTCGGCCTTAGCTCGAAGCGCCACATTGGCCATCACGGCATTGTATGGCTGATCTGGATCGGCAAAGAATGGAATCTTTTGTCCCGAAACGATTGTATTATTAAGGTCGATACCCGCGATACCCGTGGCGATAAGCTCCGATGGTTGAAGGCGTCGGAATGGATTTACTGTAGGTCCACCGATCTCACGCTCCTCACCCTCAATTGGTTCGCCACCCTCGAGCGGCTCGCCATAGGCGTTGAAGAAGCGACCAGCCAAGTTGTCCGATACGCGGAGCATTGGTGGCTCACCGTGGAAAATAACCTCTGAGTTTGTCGCCAAACCCTCGGTTCCCGCAAAGACCTGTAGGGTAACATTCTCACCCATGATCTTCACGACCTGCGCCAATTGACCACCAACTGTCGCTAGCTCCTCGTTGCCAACGCCTGTCGCCTTAAGGGTGACTGTCGCCTTGGTGATATTGTCGATTTTTGTATATATCTTTTGAAATGCGCTTTTAGTCATAACATTAACATTTATTAGTTTGAAACCCTTTCGCTCACCGCCTCTGCGATCTGCTTGTCGTATTTCTTGAACTCATCGGATTGCCACTCGGTATAGTTCATCTGGCGAAGCATACTGATAAGCGACTTGAAGAATTGTGAGCACTCCTCAAATGCAGTAAATGTGAACTCCTTGTGGCAGATGTCTAACACCAAATTGTACATGTAGCACTGGCGATCCATCGGGGTTACAGCGTCGATATCGTCGAATGCATCTTGCTGCAAGATGACAAAATCGATTAGCTCCGACTTCCAGAAGCGCTCATGGTACTCCACTGGCACACCGTCGTCACCCAAGATATTGATCTGGTCGTTAGCCTCTTTACCACGTTGTACGATGGTCTTTCCCTCGTAAACTTTGTCGGTCCAGTTACGTTGAACGCGCTCATCGAGATAACCCTTAACCTCGGGATACTCCAAATATTTCGAGTATGAATCAAGAGGGTCGATAGCGGGGTAGCGTTTAGAGTCGGCGCGACCTTGCGAAAGAGCGTAGAAACAGCGTGCAGCCTTCTTGGTTGACTCGGTCACTGGCTCCTTAAGGTTACCTCCCGCAGGAGAAACCGTACCAAGGAATGTTAGCGATCCACTCTCACCTCCAACGAGTTTCACCAGACCAGCACGAGAGTAGAAGTTCGAGATGATTGCCGAAAGGTCCATCGGGAATGCATCCTGACCAGGAAGCTCCTCGAGGCGGTTCGACATCTCGCGAAGTGCTTGAGCCCAACGCGAAGTTGAATCGGCCATAACCAACACCTTAAGACCCATCGCGCGGTAGTACTCGCCAATTGTCATACCTGTGTAGACCGAAGCCTCACGCGCCGCAACTGGCATGTTCGAAGTGTTACATATAATAATGGTACGCTCCATGAGTTTGTGACCTGTGCGAGTATCCACCAACTCGGGGAACTCGGCGAAGATCTCAACAACCTCATTTGCACGCTCACCACACGCTACGATGATGATGACATCGGCGTCGGCCTGCTTCGAAATGGCGTGCTGAAGTACGGTTTTACCCGCACCAAATGGTCCTGGGATAAATCCTGTACCACCCTCTGCGATAGGGTTGAATGTGTCGATTGCACGCACACCAGTCTCCATCATGCGCGAAGGGCGAGGCTTCTCGGTGTAGCTGCGCACGGCACGCTTCACTGGCCACTTTTGAACCATCGTAATATTGTGATCTACGCCCGCCTCGTCGGTAATAACTGCAATTGTATCAGTAACTTTGTACTCTCCTGCTGCAGCTACAGATTTAACTGTATAGCTCCCTTCCATAACAAAAGGAACCATAATTTTGTGGGCTACCCACTGCTCCTTAACCTCGCCCAACCATACGGCTGACGAAACCGTCTCTCCAACCTTTGCGATTGGTGTGAATGCCCAACTCTTCTCAAAGTCGACAGCCTCGGTCATCGAACCACGCTCGATGAATAGACCCTCCATCTTTTCGAGGTCATTTTGCAGACCATCGTAGTTACGCGAAAGGATACCTGGAGCCAATGTAGCCTCAAGCATATGTCCCTCGAACTCAACTTTATCACCGATTTTCAAACCTCGAGTAGAGTCAAAAACCTGAACGTAGGCTGCATCGCCCACAACTTTGATGACCTCGGCCATCACCTTGGTCTCACCGCAATATACGTAGCAAATTTCGTTCTGACCAACTGCTCCGTCGGCCGTAACGATTACGATATTGGAGATGATTCCATTTACACGTCCCGTAGTTTTCATTATCTTATTTCTATTATTTATTTATCTTATCCTTTGCACTGAGCTCACGCATCAATCTGTCGAGCATCTCGCGACCCTTAGTTGCGTCGAGTGTAGACCAGCGTGCAACAATATTTAACTTAACGAGATAGCTCATCACCGTATTGATGTTGAAGTAGTCAAAAGCCGAAGCCTCGTCAACCTCAGACCAACGAATCTGGTCGATCTTATGCTCTTTTTCAACAATATTGGGCTCGTCGATAATCGCCGTAATAACCGCGTCGATATATGGTAGTTCGCCGCGTAGGCCGAAATCAGCAGCCGATGAGTGGCGCAACGACTCAGCAATGTCGCCATCGCCAACCACCACCTCGTCGATGGCGATAGATGCCGCACGGGCTGAAATCGCTGCAGCGATGTTACGTAGATTGCGATCGGTCTGGCTCCACTCTCTAATGAATCGCGATGATGACTTGGCGCACTCGCTGTAGTAGGCACCGAAAAGTGCGCGCTCAAAGCTCTTTGTGGCCTCTTGCTCGTCGCTACGTCCCGATGCATATGCTCTCAAAACGCTAGCTACCTTAGAGGGGCTGTATGCGGGTTCAATGAGCTCAGTCTCAATCTCTTCGCGACTTAAAAGTCCCAATGGATTGTGACGCTGACGACCTGCACGTGCAGCTGCAAGATTCTCACAATCGTAGTAGCTGTAGAGTAGCTTCACAGCTTTAGCATCGCGCGCAGAGACCTCGCTGATAACCTCCTCGATTATCGCTTTTGGGTCGATCCCTTTGTTGTCCGACTCTAGTGTGAGCTCTTTTAACCCCGCAACTAAGCAGTAGTACTCTGACTCAAACATAATCGTTAGGCGTTAAAAAGTATTGCCGATAGCTTCTCGCGGATGTAACCACGCAAAAGTGCGTCGAAATCCTCCTCAGAGAATGAGATGTAGTAGCCGCCATCCTTAGCGCCAACTTTAAATCCGCTAGTAACTTGCTTCGAGTAACCAACCTCGATGCCAGCTGCCAAAAGCTCCGATGCGCTCTTGCTGATTGCGGCGTCCAGCTGAGATTTGATAGCCTCAGGAAGAAGAGCTTGTAGCTCGATCTTCGAAGAGCTTGCGCCACTCCAGTTTGCAGCAACGGCCAACAACATCTCTTTGATGAATGTAGCGTCGGCAGCAGCAGCCTTGATTGGCTCAGCTGTAATTTTAGTGACAATAGCATTCTCGATCTCACCTTTGATCTTAGCTACAGCCTGTTTGCCCGCAAGGGTGATCTCGGTCATCGAGTTCTTCTGAGTATCCTCAGCTGCACCTTGTGCCTTTTTGATAAGCGCCTGAGCCTCAGCTTTGGCATCTTCAATGATCTTTGCCGCTTTGGCCTTAGCATCGCTAACCAAAAGGTCGGCCTCTTGACGTCCCTTCTCTAGACCCTCGTCGTAGAGTTTTTGCGTTAAAATCTGGAGTTTGTTTTCCATAATTATTTACTATATATTTATTATTTCACACTTTTTTTAAAGATAATAGGCAAAGGTAATAATTAAATTCGAAAACTCAAATCAAAAAATGAGTTTTTTGGAATTATAATTACAATTTTACTCAATATTAATATTAGCATATCTCGATATGGGGCTAAAAAGTTAGTGGTCAATAAGTGTTTGCACCTATTGACCACTAACTTAACTAGAGTTTAGTTTTAAAATCTTAATTTGCTTACTCTTGGAGCGCTTCCCATAGCATGTCTTTGAGTGCTAAGATATTAAGGCCAACAATCGACGAGATGAAGATGGATGGTACTCCCTCTGGTAACTCGGGTTTAATATGCTCGATGAGTTCGTCATCCAACATGTCACTCTTGGTGATTGCCAACAATCGTCGTTTATCTAGCAACTCTGGGTTGTATTGCGTCAATTCGTTAAGTAATATTTTATACTCCTCGGCGATATCATCGCTGTCGGCAGGAACCATAAAGAGTAAAAGCGAATTGCGCTCGATATGGCGCAAAAAGCGGGTTCCCAACCCTTTACCTTCGTGCGCACCCTCGATGATTCCAGGGATATCTGCCATCACAAAAGAGTGGCTATCGCGACACTCGACGATACCTAAATTAGGCTCGAGAGTGGTAAATGCATAATTTGCGATCTTTGGTTTTGCCGCCGAAACAACCGATAAAAGGGTGCTCTTACCAGCGTTGGGGAATCCCACCAAGCCGACGTCGGCCAACACCTTCAATTCGAGAATGAAGGAGCCCTCCTGGCCATCCTCACCTGGTTGCGAGTAGCGTGGAGTTTGATTTGTTGCCGTCTTGAAGTGCCAGTTACCCTGTCCTCCGCGTCCACCTTTGAGTAGCACCAACTCGTCGCCGTGGTCTACAACCTCGCCAACGATCTCGCCACTCTCGGCGTCGCGCGCAACAGTGCCAAGTGGCACAGGGATAATGATGTCACTTGCATCCTTGCCCGACGAGCGAGCTCCCGAGCCATGACCGCCATGCTCGGCAAATTGGTGGCGCTGAAATTTAAGGTGGATAAGCGTCCAATACTGCTTATCACCCCTCAAAATGATGCTTCCACCCTTGCCACCATCACCACCATCGGGACCTCCGAAAGCAACGAACTTCTCGCGGCGAAAGTGGGTCGAACCACCACCACCATTACCCGAGCGGGCAAATATTTTTACGTAATCTACGAAATTTGATCCTGCCATTTATTATAAATTTGCCACAAAGGTAGTTATAATTATGCAATCTTACAATTTTAGAGCAAAACAGACATGTGAAAATATCTCTCTGTGCGCTTGCGCTTGACTTATTTGTATGGTCTGATGTCTCCGAATTAAAAATAGTTAACACCAATTATACATTATAACCTGTGTTGTTCCAACTCAATGATTTGCAAATCAGTGCAAGACAAAGATCAAAACGCAAGTTTTTGGGTCCAGGCTTGCCTGGCGGCCGCCCGCTGCTAGGGCAGTTAGAAACGTGAGGAACCCTAAGCCTACAAGTGGCGCATCAAACGAACATTTACTCTTCAGGGCTAAAGTCGTCGAGTCGGCCATCCCAGAGGTAGCGTTTGGTTTCGCGTGCAGCCACGCCTGAGAGCACGATGAGCGAGATGATGTTGGGGAGTGCCATGAGCGCGTTCATTGCGTCGGCCATGTTCCAGACCATCTTAAGGTTCATTGTGGCACCTATATATATAACTATGATCCAGATGATTCGAAATAGTTTTATGAGCCGTTTGCCGCCTAGGTACTGAACGGCTTTTTCGGCGTAGTAGCTCCAGCCGAGGATTGTTGAGAATGAGAATGTCGCTAGGCTGATGGTTAATATTGCAGTGCCGACGTAGGGAATCTTGCGAAAGGCAAATTCGGTGAGCAGTCCATCTTGAGCAAACTCCATGTCGGCATTTGCGAGAACGCTACTCACCAAGACGATACCAGTGAGGGCGCATATGACTACAGTGTCCCAAAAGGTTCCCGTAGAGGAGATTAGCGCTTGGCGAACTGGATTTCGACTTTGAGCTGCAGCTGCCACAATTGGCGCGGAACCCATACCTGACTCGTTGGAGAAGAGTCCTCGAGCAATTCCGTAACGTGCCGCTGTCATCACTGCGGCACCTGCGAAGCCACCTCCCGCGGCCTGCGGAGTGAAGGCTGAAGAGATTATGAGCTGTAGTGATTCACCTAGGAAGGCTGAGTTTGCAAAGAGGATGTAGATGCAACCAGCAACGTATAGCAGCGTCATAAAGGGGATCAATCGGGTGCAGACGTTAGCTATGCCCTTCACGCCAAATAGCAAAACCCAAGCTACGCATATGGCAATGACAATGCCACTTGCAAATTTGGGAACCCCGAGCGAACTCTCGACAACCGATGCAAATGCGTTCGATTGAACGGAGCTGCCGATTCCGAAGGCTGCAAGGATTGTGAAGATGGCGAAGAGAATAGCCAGCCAGCGCCATTTGGCACCCATACCATGCTCAATCACATACATTGGACCACCCTGCATTGTGCCATCTTCGCCCTTAACTCGATACTTCACCGAGAGGAGCGCTTCGGCATATTTAGTGGCGATTCCAAGTATTCCAGACATCCAGCACCACATCACTGCTCCTGGACCACCCAGAGCCACAGCGGTGGCCACTCCGACAATATTTCCAATTCCAATTGTGGCGGCAAGCGAAGTTACCAGGGCTCCAAATTGGCTAACATCGCCCTGCGCCCCCTCATCCTTAGCCACAGATAGTTTAATACCTGTAAAGAGTTTGCGCTGCGGAAAGCGCAGACGAATAGTGAGAAATATATGGCAGCCAAAAAGGGCGATGATCATCGGCCAGCCCCACAGCCAGCCACTAAAATTTTCGATAATGTGATCTAAAGTTTGCAGCATATGATTTGTGATAATAGTCATTAACTTACAAAGTTAAGTATTTTTTTTCAATTTCCACGTCAATTTCTAGTAATAAACTCTCTAGTCAGTCATAAATTTATATATTTGAACTAAATATCACTATATAACTGTTCAATAACTAATTTAACGGTTAAAAATTTCATCTACATGTGAATCATAATGAACTTTATTCAGCAAAATAAATTAGAGCTTTAGTAGAAATATTTACCGTTTAGGTAGAAATGATATTACAAAACCGTTACAAAATGCGAAATTTGTGACGTTGTAATAGTAAAAAAACCTTTAGTTATGTGTGTAGATCAAGCTATAAATAACTTCGAGGCGATCTCGTTAGAGGCGATGGAGGGGGTGAAACTGATGAATAGAACCGATAGAAAGTATTGGTTTTCAGTCGACCTCTTGGCATCTTTACTCGCCGAGGTGAGTGATCAATACTACCTGATGGAGATCAAGGGCGAGCGTAATATGGCCTACTCTACCATCTATTATGACACACCCGAGAACCAGATGTACAACAATCATCATCGAGGGAAGTTGAATCGTTATAAGATTCGTCGCCGCAGTTACGTCTCGTCGCAGACCAGCTTTTTGGAGATTAAATTCAAGAGCAACAAGGGGCGAACGATGAAGGTGCGTAGAGTATGCGACTACCATAACGAGGGTTTTGGCGAGCAGGAGGCAACCTTCATCGCAGCAAAGAGCCCATACCAATGTGATATGTTGCGGAGAGCTTTGGTGACAAAATTTAACCGCTTGATGTTGGTGAGCAAAGCTATGAATGAGCGCTGCACGATCGATAGCTCGCTGCAGTTTTGTGGCAATGAGAACTCTGTTTCGCTCGATGCGCTGGTTATAGTTGAGGTGAAGAGCGACGGCAAGAGCTACAGCCCAATCATCGAAGCACTCAATCGGAGGCGTCTGAAGCCATCGGGCTTTAGCAAATATTGCATTGGCCGCAGCATCACCGATCCGACACTGCGACACAACCGATTCAAGGTCAAACATCGCGAATTGGAGAAAAGAGTTGAAATAATTAATCTAAAAGAGAATAAAAATGGAGTGGATAGAGAGTTTAGAGTTTCTGGGTATTAAATTTTTCGATTTCGAAGATCTTGCAGGTTTGCTATTTAGATTCCTATTTAACATGGGTATGCTACTACTCATCGTTAGGGGGGTCTACTTAAAACATAGTTCGCGACGCAACTACACCTTCAGCTATCTGGCGATAGGCGGCACTGTATTTCTTCTATGCTTCTTGCTCAACAACGTCAAGCTAGAGCTCGGTTTTGCGTTGGGACTGTTTGCGATTTTTGGTATTATTCGCTATCGAACCGATGCCATACCGTTCAAACAGATGACTTATCTGTTTGTTGTGATCGGCGTCTCGGTGATGAATGCGTTGGCCAATAAAAAGGTCAGTTACATCGAGTTAGTATTTACAAATCTCGCGGTCTACGCAGGTCTACTTCTGATGGAGAGATACCTCAGTCGAAGACACGAGGGTTCGATGAAGATCGTATACGAGAATATATCAAACATCCATATTGATCGATATGATCAACTCTTGGAGGATCTAAAGAAGAGGACTGGATTCGAGATTAAACACTTCGAAATCACGAAGATAGACTACTTGAAGGATACAGCAATTATAATCATATATTTTAATACTAACGATAATATCTACTCCGTGGAGGAGCAGGTTGATAGCGATTTGTAAGATGAAAAAGAAGAGAGTAATATTGATCCCCATACTACTTATTTGTAGTCTATTTACGGCATATGCGGGGGGAAGTAAGGATGATGTCGAGAACGTATATAAATATCGAGTAGGTGTAGATCTGCAGTTTAAGCTCTTTAAAGGCATGAAACTCGATGTGGGGCCCGAACTTCGTTACTACGAGGGCTACGACATGTTTATGCTCAATGGAGGCCTAACCTACAAGACATTCGGATGTATCTATTGGGGTGCCTCGTATAGATTGGCGGTCGATCGCCTAGAGAGCACAACGACAACCTACTCCTATAGTGGTTTTGGGTCGAACTACGACTCGGAGACCTATCATCGTTACGCCTTCGACGTCACTTATAAGGATGATTTCAAGCGCTTTACGCCGTCGTTTAGGTTGCGCTACAGCAACTACACCGACGACGATGTCTTCGACGGAGAGTTTCTGCGCTACCGTGCCAAGTTGGAGTACAATATCCGCAAATGCAAATTCACTCCATTCATCTCTGCCGAGGGTTTCCAGGAGCTCAACGAAATGATGCTCTACAAAATGCGATACTCGACGGGTGTAGATTATAAATTTAGTAAGAACTCGTCGCTTGGCGTCGACTACAAGCTCGATTACTTCTCTCTAAAGTATAAAAATGCCCATATTTTCAGCATCGGTTACAAATATAAGTTCTAAAAACTATCGACATGACTAGATTATTTACTATTCTTATTATATTTTTTGCGGTGATATCATGCCGCAATCACGACTACATCGCACAGCAGGAGTACTACGATAATTTTGATACTGATGCTAACGACGACGACCCATACGATGAGTCGCTCTCCAATACCGATCTATACCCCGATTGGAGCGAACTCACACATAGCAATGCTGCCGAACCAGACTTCGACGTAGTCTTTGCGGATTTCACACTTCTGCAAATGAATATCACCGTCAGCTCTACGTCGTGGAGCACCATGTGGTCGGATCTGAAAACAAATATTAGCTCGAGTAGTATGGGCGGCATGGGTGGCATGGGTGGCAACAATATGGATAGCGACCTAGGATTCACACCTGTGTGGGTACCCTGCACCATAAACTTCAACGATACCGATTGGTACCAAGTGGGTATGCGTTTCAAAGGTAACTCAAGCTTGAGTACAACATACTCATCGGGCAATAGCAAACTCTCGCTGAAGCTCGATTTCGATAAGTACGAGGCTCAGTATCCCGAGCTTACAAACCAACGTTTCTACGGCTTTAAGCAGTTGAATCTCAATAACAACTACAACGATCTATCGCTTATGCGTGAGAAGGTTGTTTCGGATCTTTTCCGCGAATTTGGAATCCCCGCAGCCCACACTTGCTTCTGCAAGGTCTATATCGACTATGGATCGGGATCTAAATATTTCGGCGTCTACACCATCGTCGAGGAGGTGGACGACACGGTGATCGACACCCAATTCATCAATGGATCTGGCAACCTCTACAAACCAGAGGATGACGCTGGATCGTTCAAGTCGGGAACCTACAATGAGGAGGAGTTCTACCTCAAAACAAACACCGACGAGGCTGACTATAGCGATGTTAAAGCACTCTATACCACACTTCACGACGGTTCGCGCACATCGAACAACGAGTCTTGGAAGAGTAATCTAGAGTCGGTATTCAACGTCGATCACTTCATGAAGTGGCTAGCCGCCAACACTGTGATCCAAAATTGGGATACCTATGGCAATATGGCGCACAACTACTTCATCTACAATAACCCCGCAGATGGGTTGTTGACCTGGATTCCGTGGGACAACAACGAGGCTCTGCAGAGCGGCAACGACTCCATCGAAGTTGATGAGATGGGGCGCGTAAGTAGCTCATGGCCACTGATTAGCTACCTTATTGCGGTGGATGAGTACGAGGCGATGTACGAAGGGTATCTTCGTCAATTTATCGACGAGGTTTTCATCACCTCAGATATGCAGACGCTCTACGAAAGCTACTACTACCTATTGCAGGAGGCTGCCTACGCCGAGGAGAGTGGACGCACATTTATCACCTCCGACTCATACTTCGACAGCGCTGTATCGACGCTCAAGAGCCATGTGCAGAGTCGCAATACCACAGTTGAGAACTATTTAAAATAGGGTATAACTATCGGCCGCACACTTTGACTCGAATAGAGATATTATAAATTTATCCCGTTTAAGTGGTGATATCTCAATAAAATAGATAACTTTGCATACATGATATACGAAAAGAGAATATTGATAGCGGAATTCACAGTACTAATCCTGCTGTGGATCTTTGCTTTCGTTTCACCTGTACTATTCATGGACGATTTCAACCAAAATTGGATGGATGTCCATATTATCTGGGTGGAGTGTGCTTTGGTGGGAGTTCTCTTTCTTATTAATAGATTCGTCCTATTACCGCGACTCTTCTTCGCAAAAAAATATACTGTATATGTCATCTCACTAATTGCGCTGCTGTTTGTTTTGGCTATATTTATCATCTACTTCGATGGTCTAGATAGAATTCTTGCACTCTTTGGCGAAGGGGTGGATAATCACTTGCCAATGAGACGAAGTATGTCGCCATATAATAGGCCTCCATACCACTCGCCACACATTAATGGACTACCCCCAAGCGTCACACGACACACAGGAAGCGCACTTCCCCCTACAATCTCGATATTGATACAAACGTTGATTGTTGTAACCCTGGATCTAGGATTGAGCATCGCGGTAAAGTGGTTGGTCGCGGAGCAGAAGCAGGCAGAGGTCAACCGCGAGCGTGTAAATGCTCAACTCTCGAACCTGCAGAGTCAGGTGAGCCCTCACTTCTTTATGAACACCTTGAACAACATTCACGCACTGGTGGAGATCGATCCCGAGCGGGCGCAAAAGACAATCATCGAGCTCTCGGGATTGATGGACTACCTGCTCTACGAGAGCTCGAATCTGGATCGAGTTCTATTGCAGCGCGAGCTGGATTTTATTGCCAGCTACATCAATCTGATGCGCCTACGTTATCCCGAGCGCGTCAAGATAGACTTCTTCTGTAGCGACTCTATTCCAGCCATCAAGATCCCGCCGCTACTATTTTTGAACTTCATCGAGAATACCTTTAAATATGGTGTAGACTACACTAAAGCGTCGTTCATCAAAATCGCATTCACTGTAAGTGAGAGCGAAATCGAGATGACTACAAAAAACAGTAATCATTCGTCAACAGTCAGTGTGAATCGTCGCGGAATAGGTATAAGTAATAGCCGCAAGCGGTTGAAGCTCCTATATGGTAATCAATTCTCTCTCGATATTGACAACGGTGATGAGACCTATTGTGTAACCCTTAAAATACCTATAATATGATAAGTTGCATAGTGATTGACGACGAGCCATTGGCTCTAAAACAGATTGAACAATATGTCACTAAGACCCCAATACTAGAGCTTATGGGGAGTTTCGACTCCGCCGTTGAGGCTCTTGGTTTTTTGCGCGAAAATAGCGTCGATCTGCTATTCGTAGATATCAACATGCCTCAGATCTCGGGGCTAGAGTTTGTCGAGGCGCTCCCCTTCGACATCAAGGTGATCTTCGTTACAGCCTACCGCGAGTACGCCATCGAAGGCTTCGCTCTCGACGCTGCCGACTATCTCCTTAAGCCTCTATCATACGCCTCGTTCTTGAAGTCGGTCGAGAAGGTACATAACCGATATTTTAACCGTGGAGCAGTCGAACGTGTCGACAATGATTATATGTTTGTTCGCTCGGAATATCGCTCCGTGCGTATCAATTTCAGAGATATTCAATACATTGAATCTAAGCGCGAATACCTCGATATAAAGCTATCCTCGGGCGATGTCATCACAACGCACGGCGCCCTAAATGCTATCGCCGACCGACTACCATCGGAACGCTTCATAAGGGTTCACCGCTCGTTCATCGTAAACCTCGAACAGGTAAATGTCATCGAACGCAACTCAATCGTCTTCGGTAAGCAATATATTACAATTAGCGACCAATCAAGAGAGGTTGTCATGAAATATATCGGACGAGCTCAGGAGGGCGAGTAAGCTTTTTTTTGTATCCATTCTACGTTTCGTACTGCCCTAGCAGCGGGCGGCCGCCAGGCAAGCCTGGACCCAAAAACTGTCGTTTTTGATCTTTTTGCCTTGCACTGATTTGCAGCGCTTTTTAAGCGCTTACCGATATATAATAACAGCTGAGAGCTTATGAAAATACATTTTCAACACTCTCAGCTATTATTATATATCATTGTCAACCTGCGGTTGCCAATGCAAATCATTGAGTTGGAACAACACTGGTTATAATGCATAATGTATAATTCATAATTGGTATTGAATCTTAGCTGTTTACAATTCGAATTGGGTTTAAATGCCTAAAGGCATTTAATAAATTTTAGAATAGAATGAGCTGAACAAATTTATTTGATTCAGCTCATTGTGTTCTAAAATCATAGAACTTTAGCAAAAAGTTCTATGCCCAATACGCAGCACAATAAGCACCCGCGCAGGTGCTATCTGCGCCCGACGGAGGCAGTTGTAAACGTCCACGACGAGTTGAAAAACGCCCCGAAGATCAGTAAAATCTTCGGGGCGTTAGTGTTGTAACCTATGGTTTAAGCTTAGTCTTTCAACTTAGCAGATAGGAATTCGCGGTTTAGGCGTGCGATGTGTGAAATTGAGATCTGCTTTGGACATTGAGTCTCGCAGGCGCGAGTGTTTGTACAGTTACCAAATCCAAGTTCATCCATCTTAGCTACCATCGCTTTAGCGCGGCGAGCACCCTCTACGCGACCTTGTGGAAGTTTTGCGAGTGATGAAACACGAGCGGCAACGAATAGCATTGCAGATCCGTTCTTACATGTTGCAGCACAAGCGGCACAACCTACACAAGCTGCAGCATCCATACTCTCCTCGGCGTCTGCCTGTGAGATTGGAATTGCGTTTGCGTCGGGCACAGAGTTGGTACGTACTGAGACGTAACCACCTGCTTGTAGGATCTCGTCGTATGCATAGCGATTTACTACTAGGTCCTTGATTACAGGGAATGCGCGTGAACGCCATGGCTCGATTGTGATAGTTGCACCATCCTCAAACTTACGCATGTACATCTGGCAAGTGGTTACTGCTGAAGATGGTCCATGTGCTTGGCCGTCGATGTGGAGCGAACACATACCGCAAATACCCTCGCGGCAGTCGTGGTCGAACGCAATTGGATCCACATTTTTGTGGATAAGTTCGTTATTTAGAATGTCGAGCATCTCAAGGAAAGAGGTGTCGGCAGAGATACCTGAAATAGGATAAATCTCAAATTTACCCGCAGATTTAGCGTCCTTTTGACGCCATATTTTTAATTTAAAATCCATTGTTTCGCAAAATTAAAATAAAACGTCAAAATTACTCTTTGTAGTTACGTTGAGCTGGCTTAACAAACTCGAAGTTTAGTGGCTCCTTGTGAAGTACTGGCTCACTCTCGGCGCCAGTGTACTCCCATACGGCAGCATAAACAAACTCCTCGTCGTTACGAAGTGCCTCACCCTCTTCAGTTTGGTGCTCCTCGCGGAAGTGGCCTCCACAAGACTCCTCGCGGTTGAGTGCGTCGCGAGCCATAAGCTCACCGAGCTCGAGGTTATCTACCAAACGTAGAGCCTTCTCCAAATCTTGGTTGAACTCGTTTGGTTGACCTGCGATCTTAACATCACGCCAGAACTCTGCACGTAGAGCCTTGATCTCAACGATAGCCTTTTCGAGGCTCTCCTTGGTGCGACCCATACCTACGTTGTCCCACATGATGTTACCCAACTTCTTGTGGATATCATCAACAGATTGTTGACCCTTGATAGAGTAAAGTTTTGCAATTTTATCTTTAACAGCCTTCTCAGCTGCCTCAAAAGCAGGTGACGAAGTGTCGATTTTTGGAGCTTGGATCTTCTTAGCCAAATAGTCACCAATGGTGTATGGCAATACGAAGTAACCATCTGCCAAGCCTTGCATAAGAGCCGAAGCACCTAGGCGGTTAGCGCCGTGGTCAGAGAAGTTAGCCTCACCGATAGAGTAGAGACCAGGGATTGTTGTCATCAAGTTGTAGTCAACCCAAGTACCACCCATTGTGTAGTGAACAGCAGGGAAGATCATCATTGGCTCCTTGTATGGATCTGTATCTTTGATCTCCTCGTACATGTCGAATAGGTTGCCATAACGTTGTTTGATAACATCCTTACCCAAGCGCTCGATTGCAGTTTTGAAATCGAGGAATACAGCAAGACCTGTTCCGTTTACACCGTAACCAGCGTCGCAACGCTCTTTGGCTGCGCGTGAAGCAACGTCACGTGGAACGAGGTTACCAAACGCTGGATAGCGACGCTCCAAGTAGTAGTCACGATCCTCCTCGGCAATCTGAGAAGCTTTGAGTGTACCTGCACGAAGCGCCTCAACATCTTTAAGATTTTTTGGCACCCAGATACGACCGTCATTACGCAAAGACTCAGACATAAGCGTAAGTTTAGATTGCTGAGTTCCATTAACGGGAATACATGTTGGGTGGATCTGAGTGAAACATGGGTTAGCAACAGCAGCACCTTTGCGGTAGCATTGGTACATTGCCGAACCATTCGAGTTCATCGCATTTGTCGAAAGGAAGAATACGTTACCATATCCACCAGTCGCCATAACCACAGCGTGAGCACCGAAACGCTCGATCTCGCCAGTGATAAGGTCGCGTGTGATGATACCGCAAGCCTCGCCATTCTCAACTACGACGTCGAGCATCTCGTGACGTGGGTATGATTTAACGGTACCTGCAGCGATCTCCTTATTAAGTACAGAGTACGCACCTAGAAGAAGTTGTTGACCAGTTTGGCCACGTGCGTAGAATGTACGTGAAACCTGCGCACCACCAAATGAACGGTTGTCGAGCAAGCCGCCATATTCGCGAGCGAAAGGTACACCTTGAGCAACGCATTGGTCGATGATAAGGTTTGACACCTCAGCCAAACGATATACGTTTGCCTCACGTGCGCGGTAGTCGCCACCCTTGATTGTGTCGTAGAATAGACGGTATACCGAGTCGTTATCGTTGCGGTAGTTCTTTGCAGCATTGATACCACCCTGTGCAGCGATCGAGTGAGCGCGACGAGGTGAGTCAGAGATGCAGAATATTTTTACGTTGTAGCCCAACTCGCCAAGTGAAGCAGCAGCTGACGCTCCACCCAAACCAGTTCCTACGACGATAATATCGAGTTTGCGTTTGTTGGCAGGACTTACAACCTTAACGGCTGCTTTGTGGGCACTCCACTTTTGAGACAAATCACCTGCTGGGATTTTAGAATCTAATTTTAAAGCCATATCTATAAATTTTAATTGTCTAAGAGATTAACAGCAGCCTGAGCAGCAGAAGTTTGTTGCGAAGAAGAAGTATACAACAACCGACGCAAAGCCCAAGAAGATAAGTGTAGCAACGATGTTAGCGATGCATTTTAGGCGTGGGTACCATGTGTCGTTAGCGAAACCAACAGTTTGGAACATAGACCAAACACCGTGAGTGAGGTGGAACCACAATGCAGCAAACCAAACGAGGTATGCAATTGCATAGTACCATTTAGAGAATGTGAACTTGATGATAGCGGCACCATCAGTTGGAAGAAGCTCCTGGCCTCCCACCATAACTGTGTGATGACCCATCAACTCAACAAGTTGCATCTTAGACCAGAAGTTGATAAGGTGAAGCAATAGACCGCCAAGGACGATGTAGCCCAAAACCAACATGTTTTTCGAAGCCCATGATACGCCTTTCTCCTTTACGGTAACTTCGTAACGGATGTTGCCACGTGCAGCGTAGTTGTTGAGTGTGAGGATGATAGCATACACAAAGTGTACAACTACACCCGCAGCCAAAACAGCTGTAGCTGCCAACGCATACCAATTCGCACCCAAAAATGCACAAATAAAATTGTAAGCCTCGCCACTGAAGATAGCCACAATGTTCATCGACATGTGGAAGATGATAAAGAGGATCAGGAATAGACCCGAGATGCTCATTACCAGCTTCTTGCCGACAGAAGAATTAATTAGAAAACTGTTCATAATCTTTGTTTGTTTTTTATATGAATTTATTAGTTCCAAATTTGCACACAAATATAACCATTGTTTGTTAAATAACAATGAAATCTGTAGAATATTTTATTAAGATTTATTAAAAAGTGACGGAAAGCCCTATTCCGAGGCTGTCACCAATGGGGCAAGGGGAGATCGATGTGGTGTAAATTTTATTGTCGTAGCCCGTTTCGCTTCCCCACAGCCATCTATTTATGCTCGGTGCGAGCCAATATGCAATTTTGGCGCTCAAGATTCCTACGCCTGCACCCGCAATAACGTCGCCAACGTAGTGACGTTGATTGTAGACCCTCATGTAACCCGTCGCTGCGGCCAACGAGTATCCAGCTATGCTGATCCACACAGATTGATCGCCATACTCCTGGTGTAACAATTCGGCGCCCATAAATGCTGTAGCGGTGTGGCCAGATGGAAATGAGTTGGTTGCTCCAGTGTCGGGTCGAGCTCTGTCAACTATCATTTTGGTGCCGCGAACTATCAGTAGCGAGGCGGCCGTGGATAGTAGTAATATGGTCGTCTGTTGTTTGAACTTGTGGCGCGGTTCAATGTTTGGTAATAGGTCGAGTCCCCACATAATTGCAATGGGGGAGTATTGAAGATAATCATCGAATTTTAGAGGCGTGTTGCCATTATATATCGAACTACTCCATGATATATCTAGTTCATTTGCTCGATCTACGTAGAGTGGTAGTGATCCAACTGCGATGGGGATAATTGAGGTTATCAACTGGCTTGGTTTGAATCGAGATGGCGAGTCGCTCTTCAGCGAGTCAATACTCTGTTTAAGCTCTTTACAACCAAAATCGAGGTTATATGTTTCGGCTTTAGCTACAGATGCCAAGGTGATTAATAGAAGTATAAATACAAGCTTTTTCATTTGTGACTCATTTAGTCACAAAGATAGTAAAAAAGGTTTAATATTTATAAGAATCTGTTTAAGTTTTTCTCGCTAAATTTAAGGCTGACTACTTCAGACGAGAAAAGCGTCTGCACGTAGTCAGCCTTAAAAAAATTAAAAGAGGTTGTTAGACCATGACACCTACTCAATTGAGCAGTGTACACACTCAACACCAATTCTTCGCAGTAGATCTGGCCCATCCTCGCAGTGGTACATATCGCTGTAAACCACACGTTTGATGCCTGCTTGAATGATCAATTTTGCACACTCGATGCAGGGCGATGTGGTGACATAGAGCGTCGAGCCATTGCAATTGTTTGCACTTTTAGCAACTTTCGATATTGCATTTGCCTCAGCATGAAGAACATAAGCTTTAGTTTTGCCCGTCGCCTCGTCCTCGCAGATATTCTCAAAACCCGAGGGGGTTCCGTTGTAGCCATCAGATATAATCATCTGATCTTTTACGATCAAGGCGCCAACTTTGCGACGAATACAGTATGAGTTTTCGGCCCAGATGGCAGCCATGCGCAAGTAGCGCTGATCTAGCAATAGCTGTTTCTGCTCTTGATACCCCATAGTTCTTTCAATTATAGACCTTTACCGTGGCAAGCCTTGTACTTTTTGCCACTTCCACATGGACATGGGTCGTTGCGACCGATCTTCTTCTCGGCGTGAACTGGCGTTGGCTTCTGCTTCTCAGCTTGACCCGCTTGGGCTGCCGCCTGCACGCGTGACTCTTGAAGCTTATTCACATCAACTCTAGGGCGTTCTGCTTTTGCTGCAGGTGCCTCGGCACGGTTAGCTCTGACGGGAATGTATGCTTTGTTGATCACAGCCAATACATCGCGATTGATCTTAATGAGCATCTTCGAGAAGAGTTCGAACGACTCAAACTTATAGATCAAAAGTGGATCTTTCTGCTCGTAGGTTGCATTTTGTACACTTTGGCGTAGGTCGTCCATCTCGCGAAGGTGCTCGCGCCATGCGTCATCTATCATGGTGAACATCACAACTTTAGAGAATATTTTGAAGATCTCCATACCCTCGCTATCCTTGCAGCGTTGGATGTTGACAGGCACATTGTAACCTAGGTGACCATCGGTGATTGGGAATACAATGTTTGAGTCGAGGTTATCTTTGCGATCCTCGTAAACCTTTGCCATCACTGGTGCAACCATCTCGGCAATCTGCTTAGTGCGGCGCGCATAGTGCGACTGGATATCCTCTACAATCCACTCAACTAGCTCTTTAGGTTTTGCTGAGTTGTATTTGTCGATGGTAAAAGATGGCTCTACGGCGATGTCGCGCATCAACTCCAAACGGAAATCCTCGAAGTCTACGCCTTGATTTAGCTCAACGAAATTCTCGGCGTAGTCACACATTATATTATTAAGGTCTATCTCAATGCGCTCGCCGTGCAAAGCGTGGCGGCGACGAGTGTAGATAACCTCACGTTGTGAGTTCATCACATCGTCATACTCCAAAAGGCGTTTACGAATACCAAAGTTATTCTCCTCCACCTTCTTTTGAGCACGCTCAATGGTCTTGGTCATAACACCAGCCTGAATCACCTCGCCATCCTCGAGACCCATTTTATCCATGATCGAAGCAATGCGCTCAGAACCAAATAGACGCATCAAGTTATCCTCGAATGAGACGAAGAATTGCGAAGATCCTGGATCTCCCTGACGTCCCGCACGACCGCGCAACTGACGGTCAACGCGGCGACTGTCGTGGCGCTCAGTACCAATGATCGCCAAACCTCCTGCAGCCTTAACCTCGGGGGTGAGTTTAATATCGGTACCACGACCTGCCATGTTGGTAGCTATTGTCACCTGTCCAGGGCGTCCAGCTTCAGCAACAATCTGAGCCTCAGCCTGGTGCTGCTTTGCATTAAGTACATTGTGTTTGATCTTTCGAAGCGTAAGCATGCGGCTCAAAAGCTCTGAGATCTCCACAGAAGTGGTACCCACCAACACAGGGCGATTTTGGTCAACTAGCTTTTGTATCTCCTCGATTACAGCGTTGTATTTTTCGCGCTTCGTCTTATATATTAGGTCCTCGCGATCGTCGCGCAAAATTGGACGATTTGTTGGGATCACAACTACATCCAACTCGTAGATGCTCCAGAACTCCGAAGCCTCAGTTTCTGCGGTACCCGTCATACCACCAAGCTTGTGGTACATACGGAAATAATTTTGCAAGGTGACCGTCGCAAAGGTCTGAGTTGCAGCCTCAACCACTACACGCTCCTTTGCCTCAATGGCTTGGTGTAGACCATCCGAGTAGCGACGTCCATCCATGATACGACCAGTCTGCTCGTCGACGATCTTTACCTTGTTATCCATCACAACATATTCGGTATCCTTCTCGAACATCGAATATGCTTTAAGTAGCTGATTTACAGTGTGCACGCGTTCGGATTTAACGGCATACTCTTTAACCAACTCATCTTTCTTTTCAACCTTCTCCTCGGCCGAAAGTGCAGATTTCTCTAACTCGGCAATTTCGGAGCCAATATCAGGAAGTACGAAGAAGCCATCCTCCTTGAAGAATTTCGACAACATCTCATGTCCTTTATCGGTGAGTTCCACTGAGTTGGTCTTTTCGTCAATGACAAAGAATAGCTCGTCGGTTATCTCGTGCATGCGACGGTTATTATCCTGCATATATGTGTTTTCCGTCTTCTGCATTATGCTTTTGACGCCCGTCTCCGAAAGGAACTTGATAAGTGGTTTCGACTTTGGAAGAGCTTTATGAGCACGGTACAATGCCACGCCACCATTCTCCGTATCGCCCGCAGCAAGTAGCTTGCGTGAGTCAGATAGTAGGGTAGTTGCCAGGTTCTTCTGGAGGTTGTATAGTTGGTCAATTGCAGGGCAATATTGCTCAAACATTTGATCCTCTCCCTTTGGAACGGGTCCCGAGATGATTAGTGGCGTACGGGCATCGTCGATTAACACCGAGTCGACCTCATCGACGATTGCAAAGTGGTGTTTGCGCTGCACAAGATCTTTTGGCGAAGATGCCATATTATCGCGCAGGTAGTCAAAACCATACTCGTTGTTTGTACCAAAGGTGATGTCTGCCAAATATGCTTTGCGACGCGCCTCAGAATTTGGTTTGTAGCGGTCGATACAATCTACCGAAAGGCCATGGAACTGGTAGATTGGCCCCATCCACTCGGAGTCACGTTTTGAGAGGTAGTCATTAACAGTGACTAGGTGTACACCCTTGCCAGCCAAAGCGTTAAGGAATACAGGGAGCGTTGCAACAAGAGTTTTACCCTCACCCGTAGCCATCTCGGCGATCTTACCTTTGTGTAGAACAACACCTCCAAAAAGCTGAACGTCATAGTGGACCATCTCCCACTTCATGTCGTTTCCACCAGCCAACCAGTGGGTCGCGAATATCGCCTTGTCGCCCTCGATTGCGACAAAATCTTTGGTGGTTGAGAGGTCGCGGTCGAAGTCGGTTGCGCTCACCTCGATTGTCTCATTTTCAGTGAATCGGCGAGCTGTATCCTTCATGATAGCGAAAGCCTCAGGGAGAATCTCGTCGAGTTTCTGTTCGATCTTTTCGTCGATATTCTTGGTGATCTGCTCGATCTCTTTCGAGATTGACTCCTTGTCGGAAAGTGAGGTCTCTGTGAGCTCTAATTTAGCCTTAAGTTCAACAATGCGAGCTTCGTCGTCGGCGATAAAGTCAGCTATTGCTTTGCGAAGAGCGGCGCTGCGGCCACGTAACTCGTCATTTGTTAACTTTTCGATGGTGGGGTAGATCGCCTTGATTTGCTCCACGTATGGTTCGATCTCTTTGCGATCTTTGTCGGCTTTCGAGCCGAAAATAAGTTTAATTAAACCTGCTAAAATATCCATATATTAATTTATCTTTTTTCTCGTTTTTATCCCACAAAGATACAAATATTATTCAAATAACCATCATCTGTCGGCTCTTATTTTGCTCTATATTTGCCAGAATTGTAAAATAATTCAAAAAACTTTTACATATCGTATTAACATTCTAATAATTTTTGCTACCTTTGCAGTCCGCTAACTAAAAAGAGCGTGCTGTGGAAAGATTTGACTGATTGCAAACCACAATAAAAAAGAGCTAAAACAGCCCTCGACAAGAGCGTCTGCCTCTATTTTTTATGCATCAGATCAAATTTCCTGCAGTTTTTTAACGTTAAACATTAAAAACTATTTATAACTATGGGATTTTTATTTACATCTGAGTCTGTCTCTGAGGGGCATCCAGATAAAGTTTCAGATCAGATTTCTGACGCCATTCTCGACGAATTTCTTCGTCACGACAAAAACTCAAAGGTCGCATGCGAGACCCTATGCACCACTGGGCTAGTTGTAGTATCGGGCGAGGTGCGCTCCGAGGCCTACGTCGATGTGCAGAGCATAACTCGCGCTGTGATCAATAAAATTGGATATAACAAGAGTGAGTATCAGTTCGACGGTAACTCTTGTGGAGTACTCTCTGCTATACACGAGCAGTCGGCAGATATCAATCAAGGCGTAGTTCGCCAAGAGGAGGCAGAACAAGGTGCTGGAGATCAGGGTATTATGTTTGGATATGCGACAAACGAAACTCTTGAGTTGATGCCAGCTACTTTAACTCTATCACACGTGATACTCAAGGAGTTAGCCGATATACGTCGCGAGGGTGATGTGATGACATACTTGCGTCCAGATTCGAAGAGCCAGGTGACTATCGAGTACGGCGATGATCGTAAGCCACAGCGTGTACACACAATTGTTGTTTCGACTCAGCACGACGAGTTTATCGTCTCTTCAACCGAAATTAGCGAGAAGCAGGCTGAGGAGCAGATGCAACTTAAAATCCGCGAAGATGTGCGTAAGATCTTAATACCTAGGGTTAAAGCTCGTCTTGAGCGTGCTGGAGATAAGCTTGCAGAACTTATCGGAGATGATTACATCTTGCATGTAAATCCAACTGGCAAGTTTGTGATTGGTGGCCCACATGGTGACACTGGACTCACAGGTCGCAAGATTATTGTTGATACTTACGGCGGACGTGGTGCCCATGGTGGTGGCGCATTCTCGGGTAAAGATTCATCAAAAGTTGACCGCTCGGCAGCTTACGCAGCTCGTCATATAGCTAAAAATATGGTTGCGGCAGGTATCGCCGACGAGGTGATGGTACAGCTAAGCTATGCAATTGGTATTGCACAGCCACTTTCGATATACGTTACAACGTATGGCACCAATAATTTATCTATTAGTGAGGGCGAAATTGCTGAAAAAATTGGAAAATTGTTCGACTTACGACCAGCGGCGATTGTAAATCGTTACGGACTTAAGAATCCAATCTTTGAGCCAACAGCCTCTTATGGTCACTTCGGTAATCGTCCATACACCGCAAAGGTGAATCTTTTTGAGGGCGGTAAAGCCGTGGAACGCGAGATTGAGTTCTTCGGTTGGGAGCGCCTTGACGCTGTGGAACTTCTTAAAAGTGAGTTTGGATTGTAGATTTTATTTGGCTTTCGAAGTGGAGGGTCTATAGAAGCCCCTTACTTCGGAAACTAAAATAACTTGACGATGACACTATTATGTGGTCGATGAGTGATATGTCAAAGAGTGCTGCGGCACTCTTTACTTTTTTTGTCAAGTCAATATCTTCGCGACTAGGCTCTACTGCACCTGAAGGGTGGTTGTGAACCATGATCATTTGAGTTGATAGTAGCTCTAGGGCTCTTTTGATAATTAGCCTGTGATCGACAACGGTTGCCATGATTCCACCTTGGCTTACGCGGAATTGCTCAATAATTCGATTTGAGGCTGAGAGGAAAAGTACCCAGCACTCTTCATACTTCATGGAGTCGAAGTAGGGTCTAAAAATATCTACAACGTCAGAGCTTCCTGTAATCACTTGCGCCTCAGCGCTATTTGTCGTAGCGCAGCGACGCCCTAGCTCGGCGGCAACTTTGAGGATCGTTGCACTTTTTATGCCTATTCCTTCGACCATCCTCAATCGAGAGAGGTCAGCCTTAGCCATCGTTGCAAGGGAGTTGTTATAGTGGCTAAGTAGCTCTGTAGCTTGAGTTTCTGCTTGTGTGCTACCGCCTAAAAGATAGGCTATAAGCTCAGAATCCGTAAGAGATTCTACGCCCCTGACTGTTATTTTTTCTTGAATTGAGAGCATAGATCTATAGTCTATTCACTGATTGAGCCCATCTTCTCAATCTCATCCAATTGATCCAATATATTGTCGCCAGCCTCGTCGCTTACTCCTTGCGACACGGAGAAGGCAGCACGCTGCTCAGCCTCTTTCTTCGACTCGCCAATGCCGTGTCCCACTTCGACACCTCCGATGATCACCTTCGAGTAGAAGAGTGGGCGTAAAGAGGTTGACTCTTTATCGTTGCATGTGCGGAACTCTATCGCTAGATGCTCTTTTTGCGACCACTCAATCAGTCGACTTTTGTAGTCAGTTTCTGAGTATAGTAGCTCATCGATGTCGAGATGCTTATAGTATATATTGTTTATTAACAACCTATTAGTAAAGTCATAGCCCTTGTCAAGATAGACAGCTCCCATCAACGCTTCGAAAGCGTCACCAAATATGTGCTTTTGAGAAAAAGTGCCGTTGGCCTTGCTGATGATATGTTTATCCAATCCAATGGCGCGAGCTAACTTGTTGAGTGATTGGCGCGAAACGATCTTTGAGCGTAGTTGTGTGAGGAATCCCTCATTCTCGAGTGGGTATTGGATATATAGATAGTCGGATGTGACCGATTCAATCACAGCATCCCCTAAATATTCCAATCTCTCGTTATTGATGTGCGAGCCGTCGGCCAAAACCAAAGAAGCTGACTTATGAATCAAAGCCAGCTTATAGAGGTCGATGTTATGAGGCACAAAGCCAAACATATCATCGAAAATTTTGTAATACGCCTTATCGGAGCCGAATCGGCACTTTATAGTGCGATTAATAATATTAAACACGGCTACTTACGGAGTTAGATCTTACGGAAGATGATTGTTGCATTGTGGCCACCAAATCCAAATGTGTTGCTCAATGCGCAATTTACCTCACGTTTTTGTGCTACATCCAAAGTCAAATTTAGCTTTGGATCGATCTCAGGATCAAGGTCTTGACAGTTGATCGATGGTGGAATCACACCATTCTGGATTGCGAAGAGACAAGCCAAAGCCTCTACTGCTCCAGTTGCTCCTAACAAGTGTCCTGTCATAGATTTTGTTGAAGAGATGTTAAGTTTGTATGCGTGGTCGCCAAATACACCTTGTACAGCCTTCAACTCAGCCTTGTCGCCAAGTGGTGTAGACGTACCGTGAACATTGATATAGTCAATATCCTCAGGCGAGATCGATGCATCTTTGATGGCATCGCGCATAGATTTCATTGCACCAAGTCCCTCAGGGTGTGGTGCTGTAAAGTGGTGAGCATCTGCAGAGCAGCCTCCACCGATAACCTCGCAGTAGATCTTTGCACCCCGAGCTTTTGCATGCTCATACTCCTCGAAGATTAGTGCACCTGCACCCTCGCCAACTACGAAACCGTCGCGGTTTACGTCGAATGGACGAGATGCTGTAGCACAATCGTCGTTGCGAGTCGAAAGAGCTTGCATTGAGTTGAAACCACCAATTGATGGCTCGTTAACAGGGGCCTCTGAGCCACCAGTAACTACAACGTCAGCCTTACCATAGCGAATTGTGTCGAGTGCATGGATCATACCGTGGTTTGACGATGCACAAGCCGAAACAGTACAGTAGTTAGGCCCCATAAAACCATACTTGATAGAGATATAGCCAGCTGCTATATCAGCAATCATGCGTGGGATGAAGAATGGGCTGAAGCGGGGGGTGTTGCCACCCTCCGCAAAGCCAACACATTCGTCGAAGAAGGTCTTAAGACCTCCAATACCTGAACTCCAAATCACACCAACCTGCTCTTTATCAAGGTTTTCCATATCGAAACCTGCATCGTCTACCGCTTGGGCAGCCGCAATAAGTGCATATTGAGTATAAAGGTCGTATTTGCGAACCTCTTTACGATCGAAAAATGGAGTCCAATCGTAATTTTTGATTTCGCAAGCAAACCTAGTCTTAAACTTTTCTGCATCAAAACGAGTTATTGGGGCACAGCCACTAACACCCTTCTCTAAATTTGAAAAATACTCTTCAATATTGTGTCCAAGCGGGTTAATCGTTCCAATACCCGTTACAACAACTCTTCTCTCTCTCATAATACGTTTGAGGACTAAAAAATTACTTACAAAAAAAATATCTAAATTACTGGATGTGAGATTCGATGTAAGTGAAAGCATCACCTACTGTAGCGATCTTCTCAGCATCTTCGTCTGGAATCTGGATGTCGAATGCTTTCTCGAACTCCATGATCAACTCAACAGTGTCAAGTGAATCAGCGCCTAGGTGGCTTGTGAATCCTGCTTCAGCAACTACTTCAGACTCTTTAACGCCCAATTTGTCAACGATAATCTCGATAACCTTTGTTTGTACTTCTGACATAACTTTAAATTTTTAGTTAATAATAATTAAATATTGTAATTGATTAATATTTCTTACATAATCGCCGACAAATTTAATACTTTTTTATTACTTTTGACTCATCGAATTGATTTTTTATTAAAAAAAAATCGTGTAGATGGATTAAGTAACTAAAAAACAGATAATTATGAATCTTCTATTAATTTCTAATTCGACCAATGCGGGCGAACAATACCTAAAATATCCGATCAGCAAGATCGAAAAATTCCTATCTGGGGTCAGCGAGGTGATCTTTATTCCCTTTGCTGCAGTGACCTTTTCGTACGATGAGTATGAGGCAAAAGTCCAAGAGCGCTTCTCTGAAATAGGGGTTAATGTTCGCTCTATTCACACATGCAGCGACCCACTTGAGGCTGTAGCTCGGGCCGAGGCTATCTGCGTTGGAGGTGGCAATACCTTTGCTCTTACTAAAGCGATGCAGGAGCTTGGCTTGGTGGAGGCGATCGCTAAACGAGTTGCTGAGGGTGCTAAGTACGTTGGCTGGTCGGCTGGTAGCAATGTAACTTGTCCCACGCTCTGCACAACCAACGATATGCCTATCGTTGAGCCACTTTCGTTCAAGTTGATGGGGCTGATTCCATTTCAAATCAACCCTCATTATCTGGATGCTAACCCTGAGGGACATGCAGGAGAGACGCGCGAACAGCGTATCCTAGAGTACATTGCAGCCAACAAAGAGACCTATGTAGCGGGCCTACGCGAGGGTTGTATGTTGGAGTACGCAGATGGTCAGATCGAGTTGATTGGACCCAAACCGATGAAAATATTTAAGTGGGGTGAACCAGTTCGTGAGGTTAATGCAGGTGACGATATCTCATTTTTGTTAAAATAATCACAGAAAAATGACTACATACATTATAGGTATAGGTCTTATTGGTGGATCGTTGGCCATGGCTCTTCGCGATCGAGGGGTTTGCGCAGATATTATCGGTTACGATTCGTCGGCAGCAAATCAAGAGACAGCGCTCGAGATGGGACTCGTGGATCGTGTTGTGATGTTCGATGAGGGAATCGAGCAGGCCGATGTGATAATTTTGGCCACGCCAGTGAGTATTGCCCCAGTTTTGGCCGTTAAAATTCTTAATAAGATGAAGAGCCACCAGGTACTTTTTGACGTTGGTTCAATCAAAGGTGAGATCTGCGAGATGGTCTCGATGCACGCCTCGCGAGGTAGATTTGTTGCCACCCACCCGATGTGGGGAACCGAGTATAGCGGTCCTGCAGCGGCACAAAAGGGCGCTTTTGTGTCGAAAACTGTTGTCCTTTGCGATCGAGCGTTGAGCGACGTTGATGCTGCGGAGCAGGTAAAGTCCATTTACGATAAGTTGGGCATGAATATGATCGAGATGAATAGCGAAGAGCATGATCTGCATGCCGCATACATTTCGCACATTTCGCACATCACTTCGTTCGCTTTGGCACTAACTGTGCTAGAGAAGGAGCGTGAGGAGCAACATATTTTTGATATGGCAGCTACAGGTTTTGAGTCGACCGTGCGACTAGCTAAAAGTTCACATACGACTTGGATTCCCGTTCTGCTTCGTAACAAATATAACGTTCTTGATGTATTGCGCGAACATATTCACCAGCTTCAACTTATGCGCAAGGCCATTGAGCAGGATAATGAGCAGCAGCTCTATGAGATGATTATTCGTGCAAATTCTATTCAGCGAATAATCGATTAGCGATGGCGAGTGCAGCTGAAATAGGGGTATGCGGCGAGCGTGCGGCTGTTGCCTACCTACGTAGTAATGGCTTTTTGATTCGCGAGATGAATTGGCGAAATGGTCGCTACGAGATCGATATCATAGCCGAGAGGTGGGGCGTGATCCACTTTGTCGAGGTGAAGAGTCGTCAGAGTGGCGGGTGGAGCACTCCTGAAGATGCTATTGATGGTCATAAATTCAGGTCGCTAAGCCGTGCTGCTTCGCTCTATCTGGCTCAAAATGCCATTCGATGGGAACATCAGTTCGATTTAATTGCAGTTGAAATGGTTGGCCAGAGCGTCGTAGAACTCCGTTATATTGAAAATGCGATGCAATCAAGTTGGTAATGTTGTTGATTTATCAAAAAAAATGTTACCTTTGTAGTGCAAAAAAACTTTCTGTAGACAGATGTGGTTATATAACATAGCAATCGCACTCTACACACTTGCGATAAAGTTGGGCTCCCTGTGGATTCCCAAGGCCAAGTTGTGGTGCGATGGACGAAGAGATATTTTTGAACGCATGGCTGCGGCTATTGCGCCTGACGATCGTATCGTTTGGATTCATGTTGCCTCGCTTGGTGAGTTCGAGCAGGGGCGTCCTCTTATCGAAAAAATTAAGGCTGAATACCCTGAATATAAGATTCTTTTGACCTTCTTTTCGCCCTCAGGCTATGAGTTGCGAAAGAGCTACGCGTGTGCCGATTATATCTTCTATTTGCCAGCCGATACGCTTGGTAATGCACGCCGTTTTCTCGATATCGTTCACCCCGAAATAGCAATTTACGTAAAGTATGAGTTTTGGCTCAATATGCTCTTCGAGCTTCGTCGTCGTTCGATAAGAACGTATATCGTTTCGGCAATTTTCCGCAAAAATTCTATCTTTTTCCGTCGCTACGGATTCTTGTGGCGCCGAGCTCTCGATAGCTTTAATTTGATCTTTGTTCAGAATGAAGAGTCGAAAGAGCGCCTATCTAAAATAGGTGTAGAAGATGTGATTGTGGCAGGTGATACCCGCTTCGATCGAGTTGCAGAGGTTGCGCGAAATGTGAAATCCAATCAACTTGTAGAGAGCTTTAGAGGGTCAGCTCAGCTCTTGGTTGCAGGCTCTACATGGCCTGTCGACGAGGACCTTTTAGTCTCAATTGTGGAGGGGCATAAGGATATAAAATTTGTTATTGCACCACATGAAATTCATGAGTCACATCTGTCTGAGATCGAGGCTAAATTCCCCGATGCTATACGTTATACAAAAGCTCAAGAGTGCGGTAATATAATTGATTATCAGGTGCTTATCCTTGATACCATGGGCCACCTTTCGTCGATATATCACTATGCATCTTGGGCATATATTGGTGGTGGATTTGGTGTGGGTATTCATAACACACTCGAGGCATCGACCTTTGGTCTGCCGATTGCTTTTGGTCCCAATTATCAGAAATTTAAGGAGGCGGTTGATATGGTGGCGCTTGGGGCGTGCAGCTCAATTAATAGTCGCGAAGAGTTGGATGCTTGGTTCTCGGAGCTGTTGAATGATGTGGAGCTTTGCGGGCAAAAAAGTTTGGCCGCCAAAGAGTATACTGTTCGCAACCAAGGTGCTTCTGACCTAATAATCAATGCCATCTTCGTTGAAAAAAGTCAAACATTAACCCCGCAGTAACAGTTTGTTAACAGAACTTTAACATAACTGTTGTTTCTTTGCACTCGAAAAACTAGACAAAATAAATATGAGTCCTATCTTTACATTCGTCGTCATTACGCTAGCTGTTTTAGCGATATTTGACATTATCGTTGGTGTAGCTAACGATGCCGTGAACTTTCTGAACTCGGCTATCGGTTCGAAGATTGCGCCACTAAAGGTGATACTTGGTGTTGCCGCTGTAGGTATCTTGATCGGTACCGTGACCTCGTCGGGCATGATGGAGGTTGCAAAAAGCGGAGTATTCCATCCAGGTATGTTTACCTACCCTGAAATTATGATGCTATTCTTGGGTATGATCGTCGGTGACATTATCCTTCTGGATATCTTTAATAACTTGGGTCTACCTACTTCAACCACAGTTTCGATGGTCTTTGGCCTTTTGGGAGCTGCTGTGGGTATCTCGATTCACCGTATTGCAGTCGATAATGGCTTAGTATTAGCTAACTTAGGGTCATTTATCAATACGGCTAAGGCATTTGAGATCATCGCCGCAATTCTACTTTCGGTGGCACTATCATTTATCTTTGGTTTGATCTTTATGTATGTTTCGCGTCTGATTTTCTCATTCCGCTACAAGAAGATATTCTCGAAGTTTGGAGCCTTTTGGTGTGGAATTTCATTCACGGGTATGGTCTACTTCGTGCTCTTCAAAGGTTTGAAAAGCAGTGGTTTAATTCCACCCGAAGTGACTGGCTACATTGAGCAAAACACTTTCCCTGCGCTCTTGATGATCTGGGCAGCTAGTTCATTCCTTCTGCTTCTGCTTCAAATGTTTAAGATTAAGATACTTAAGACTACAATCTTGGCGGGTACTTTCTCTTTAGCCTTGGCCTTTGCGGGTAACGACTTGGTGAACTTTATCGGTGTGCCAGTTGCTGGATATGAGTCATACCAAATCGCGCAGCAGACCGACGACTACATGAATCTTAAGATGGATGCACTTCAGCCTAAAGGTACAAAGGCTCCAGCTGTCAAGGGTGGTGCTTCAGCGTCGGCACCTAAAGGTGGTGCAGCTGCACCATCAACATCCTCTGCGCCAGCAAAATCGCCAAAAGCTAACACTTGGATGCTGGTTCTTTCGGGTATCATCATGGTCTTCACCCTATTCTTTTCGAAGAAGGCGATGAACGTATCAAAAACAGAGCTTTCGCTCTCGAATCAAAATGAGGGTACCGAGAACTTTAGCTCTTCGGAGCTCTCGCGTGGATTGGTTCGTGCGGCACTTGCTATCAATAGTTTCTATTTGAAGATCGTTCCAAAGAAGATCCAGGCAGCTATCGACAAGCAGTTTGAGCAGCTACCTCCCGAGGAGCGTGGCGATGTCACATACGACCTAATTCGTGCAACGGTAAACCTTACTGCAGCCTCAATTTTGATCTCTATAGCTACAACACTGAAGCTTCCTTTGTCGACCACATATGTAGTTTTCATGGTCGCTATGGGTTCGTCGTTGGCCGATAAGGCGTGGGGCCGCGAGAGTGCTGTGTACCGTATCACGGGTGTGATGACAGTTATCATGGGTTGGTTCCTAACTGCAATTGTTGGATTTACAATTGCATTCTGCACCGCTTCGGCACTTATTTGGGGTACTCATCTTTGGGATGGCGGATGGACAGTTATGATCCTTATCGTCGGTCTATGTCTGTTCCTTGCTGTCCGCAGCAACTTCTTCCCAAGTAAGAAAAAGGAAGGTCAAGATGATCTAGATCAGAAGATGAATTTGATCGCAACAGCTAAGGGTGAAGAGATTCTATACCGTTGTACAGAGGAGGTTTTCGAGACTATCAACCGTATTAACAAGATCTATAATCGTACGTTGGTTGCTCTATTTAAGGAGAATCGCAAGGTGCTCAAGGAGATGAACGCTGAGGCTGAGCGATTGAGTCGCAAAGCGAGCGATCGCAAACGTAATATTCTCGAGACACTGCAACACCTTCAAGGTAATAACATCAATTCAGGTCACTTCTACGTTCAAGTTGTTGATTATCTAGGTGAGGTGAATAAGGCTTTAGTATATATCACAAAACCTTCGTTTAACCACATCGACAACAACCACTCAGGTTTGACCAAGGAGCAGATTTTTGATCTTATGAGCATCAACGATGATGTTGAGAAGATGTTTGCAGCGATGAGATCGATGTTGGAGAGTAAAGATTTCTCACACTTGGAGTCTCTGTTGACCCTCCGCTACGAGTTGTTCGACAAGATTGCCGATGCTACAAAGAAACAGTTGCGACGCATCAAAGCGAACGCTGCAGGCAACTCATCGCGCTCTAGTATGTTATACTTGACAATCCTCAACGAGACCAAGACAATTGTGCTGCAATCTAAAAATTTGATGAAGGCGCAAAGTTATTTCCTCGAGAATAAAGATAATTAGAGTAAATCATTCGAAATATTCAATAATTTGATATAGAGATAGTTCTGAACTTCGTGTTGAGGACTATATCTTTTTTATGTGTGTTTATTTTTATTAGGCTTCTTTTAAAAGATTATATTTTATATATTTGTGAAGTGTAATATGGTAAAACCGTGTGTATTTGGACTATATGCCATTGTTTGAGAGTCTAATAAACTACAATTTTAAAAGATAAATTTATGAAGAGATTACTATTATTATCTGTTGCAACATTGACTTTGTCATCTTGTGCTACAATTTTTACTGGTTCAAAATCTAAAATTTTGATTGATGCCAATATTCCAGATGCAGACTATGTCAACATTGATGGATTTAAGCATTACAATGTAACGTTTCCTTTTCAAACCAAAGTGCGTCGCGGGTTCAATGAGACTATTGTAACAGCGGAGAAGGAGGGTTATGATAAGACCTCTTTAATGATATACAAAGATTTTAACGCCGTATCGGTTCTCAATCTTACAAATATTCTTGGTTGGGGAATTGATGCAGCCACGGGAGCGATGATGAAACCTGAGTATAAGGGGTATGAATTAGAGTTCCTTGAAAAATAGTAGTTGAGGAGCTATACTTTAATGAAAGAGTGAATTAGCCTACATCTTGCAACTGTCGCAAAATGTAGGCTAATAAGTTGTAAAATATCTTAAAATACTCTTTTCCAGATCGCATATGTTAACCTGGCAGGTCACCACTTCTACCTATACTTGGTAATTTTCAATATTGAGTTTTTTTGTAATTTTCTAGGGCAATGAAAGATATTCAACCATAAGGCTGTATATATTATCATATTAGGTGTTGATTATTTCTCATTGACTTCTTCCATTGTCACAAAGAAATCATAGATTAAAGGAAATTCTTGTTTAATGTAATAATCGTTATAATCAAGATAGTTAGGGTTTATTAGTTCCTTTATAATTGAACCCTTATTAAATGGAAACAACCAATAATCTCTGATAATTTGAGGAACTAATGTGTTTTTAAGAAGCTCATTATAATCTATAAAGCCATAGTCTGATATCATGTTATGCTTAATGAAATAAGCATGCCAATATAGCGCTTCATTTGCCGATAGGCTATTCCAGTCACACATCTTGTTATAATGTGACAGCAAACTATCACAAGCTAATTCATCTGCGTGGTATAATTCATCCCAGTCTGTTTTATATTTGTCATATTGTTTGGGGTTATTTATTGTTGTTGATAATCGACAAAAATCATTATATGTTAGGTTATAGAACTTAGATTTCTGTTCTAAAGTTAATGAGTTGATAGATTTCCGACTTTCATTAATGCTTTGATAATGCGATAAAAACAACGTATCCTTGCGTGCTTTAGATAATAGTTCCGACTCTGGAATAGTCTCGAAAATGCTCGTGTGGCGGTAGTTGTTGCATGAGCACAGCGCAACAATACTTAATAGTAGAATAGATATTGATCTCATAAAATGATATGTTGGTAGCAAAAAAAGTGTGCATCTCCCAGCACGCCATTAAGTGCTACCACGTCTCATACCTCAGCAGGGTAGACACACGCACATGCGTTATCAGCCCTAACTGTGGGCTCAAAATTAGCCTTATATATCAATGTGGTAGTTCGATGGCGATTAGGCAAAATTTATTAATTAGTCAATTACTAACTAAGAAAGAGCAATTCAGTTTACTCTTTCTTAGTAGTAGTGGAGGTGGCGGGAGTCGAACCCGCGTCCAAACAAGGAACTCAAAAGCTTTCTACACGTTTAGTTCGCTGTTAATCCTTCTGCTTTGGCCTGGCTGCGAACCGCCGAACTAAAGCCCCAGTCCCTAAATTTCGCCTTGCGATCGAGACACCTCGCAAAACTATCTCTAAATAATTGATACCCCGTATGACTCATGATTAAAGAGCGGAACCTCGAGTCGGGATACTCGTCGCAGAACCTCCTTGGGCTCCGCAATTAAGCCAATTTTCCTTGAAAATTAGGCAGCGAGTGCATAGCTGTTATTGCCATTTGAAATTTGAGCATTGGGATTTACGAGCCACCACACAACGCTCGACGTGCTTACAATCAACTTCTACCTGCTGTCAAAACCGGTCACCCCCGTTCTCACTCGCCTATATAGCGAAGTTAAAGCCTGCAAATATAGTGCTTTTTATTTACTTATCCAATTAAAATGATCGCTTATTCTTTCGCGTCGCCCTCGCCACTCTCTTCTAGCTTCTCTCCCTGCTTGCTATTATTGACACCTCCTAATATGTATTTCTGGTAGTAGGCTAGCAGCAAAGAGGTGAGTGGCAGTGCGATAATCATACCCATCATGCCAAGCAGCGAGCCCCATACCGATAGCGAAAGCAGGATGACCGCAGGGTTTAGTCCCGTCACTTTACCCATGATTTTTGGAGTGATGTATACATCTTGAATAGTCTGAACTACGGCAAATACCACCATCGATAGTCCAAATATTGCCCAGAAGCTGTGGCTGCCGTTGTAGGAGTCGAGTAGGCAGAGTAGAATGGTTGGGATCATGCCGACGATCTGTAGATATGGCACCAGATTCAGCATACCGATGAAGAGCCCTAGTGGAATGGCTAGCGGCAGTCCAATTATCACAAATCCGATGCTAAAAAGTATGCCAACTATCAGAGCAATAAGTGATTGCCCGCGGAAGTAGCGATTCATGCCATCCTCGACATCTTTCAATATCGAGAGTGTTATTTCGCGATATTGATTAGGAATCAGATCCTTGAAACCTGAGATTATACGGTCGTAGTCGAGCAGAATAAATACTAAGTATAGGATGACTATAAGCCAACCTATAATGCTGATTATCTGATTGATGGAGCCTGAAAGTATCGACCAAATCTGAGATATCGAGTTTTCGAGCAGTTTAGCCCACTCCTCTGGGTTCATCATCTTGGTAATCTCCTCAATGTTAATCTTTTCGATTAGAGATTGATACCACGCTTTTTCGACGATGGGCCCAAAATTAGAGCTCTTCGATAGATCTTGAATAACCTGGGTGGTGACGTTGAACTCCGATACGATGGTTGGAATCAAGAGGGCTCCAGCTATCGTTAACGCCGAAATGATTATCAGGAGCGTGGTGATTATGGCCAAGAGACGATTTTTAATGCGCACCTTTGTCTGAAAGAATATGACCATCGGGTTGATCAGGTATGCCAAAAGCCACGCTACAACAAATGGCAGCAGTGCCCCTTTAAGCTGATTAAGCGTATAGAAAACCCCGACTATACCTGCAATCGTAAGTATAATGCGGACAACTCGGTCGAATGTGTATGGGCGCTGCTCTGAAATCATAATATCTACCTCTGTTTTATTGTGAGTCCCAATTGGGCACTATAAAAACAAAGGTAGATATTAATTTATACATTTACAAATTGGGAGTGCTATTTTTTTGCTATTACAGCCTCTGCAACCCTCTTAGAGCGTCTGATCTGGATATGGAGAACGTTCGCCTGTTGCCTTTGCAACTGGCATGTTTGATCCCTCTGTGCGTAGCTTGTCGCTCAATATTTTGGCAAGTTTAGCCGCTATTTGATCGTTCTCTGTGCTTGATCCGATTAGGTTGTTGGTCTCGCTGAGATCTTGAGCGATGTTGTATAGCTCGTTGGATTGTGTCTCGTATCGGTGAATGAACTTCATGTCGCCGAGGCGAATTGCGCTACATGGCTCACCACAGTCGGGAGTTCTCTCGCCCCAGTTGTTGGGGTAGTGCCAGATGAGAGGACGCTCGCCGTTGATATCCTCGCCCTGGAGTGCCGCTACGAAGCTCTTTGAGTCTAGCTCTTGAACGGTTTCACCTGTGGCTCCTGCGAGCTCCAAAATTGTTGGGAAGAAATCCTCGATGGCAATTGGCGAGTCGTTTTTGCTGTTGGGTGCTGTCATGCCAGGGACGTAGGCGATCATCGGTTCGCGCACGCCACCCTCGTAGAGTGAACCCTTACCCGCTCTGAGAGGGGTGTTTTTGCCAACGCCATCGAATGTTTTTGAGCGTACACCAACTGTATATCCGCCATTGTCGGACATAAACATGATGATGGTGTTGTCGGCAATGTCGCGCTCATCGAGGTAATCCATGATGTCACCTAGGCTCTTATCCATTCCCTCGACAATCGAGGCGTAGCGTGCCTCTTGCTCCTCGAGTCCCATATCTTTATACTTCTGGTAGAAGCGCACGTCGGCGTCGAACGGCACGTGTACGGCGTAGTGAGCCATGTATAGGAAGAATGGCTTGCCACTATCGAGCGCCTCATCCATCAATTTTTGAGACTCTAGCGTCAAGGCCTCGGTTAGGAAGGTGTCGGTGTGGTGGTACTCCTCGAGGTCAGGAACTCCGTAGAATGGCCCGCTTGGGAGGTCATTACCGTATGATAGTTCGCCAAGGTAGCTACCTTGCGACCCCGCTGCGTGACCTCCGACGTTGCGGTCGAAACCGACGTTGATTGGATTCTCGCTAGGTGTGCCGATGGCGCCAAAGTGGCCCTTGCCAACAAATAGGGTAGTGTAGCCATTCTCGCGCAGAATCTGCGGGAACGATGTTGCGTGATATGCGCGCTCGACCGATCCGTCGAGTGTAAATCCATTGACGTTCCACTCCTCGAAGTCGAATAGCTCGTTGGGTTGGTCGGTGCTTTTATCTTTGTGGAATGTCCAGTTTGTCACCTTGTGGCGAGTTGGGTTGACGCCAGTCATAAGGCTCACGCGCGAGGGTGAACTGATGGAGCTAGCGTAGGCGTTTGTAAATTTGACACCCTTTTGAGCCAAGCGCTCCATGTTTGGAGTCTCGAAGAGGCGGTTCCATCGGGTGGTGTCGGTGTGGAACGGTAGCGAGGTATCTTGCCAACCCATATCATCGACTAAAAATAGGATGATGTTGGGCTGCTCTGCTGCGGGCTGAGTGCACGAAGCAAGTGTAGTCGCTGCAAAGATTGCTGTCAAACTTTTTTTCATAGTGTTAATTAGTATTGTTTAGTTTAGTGCAAAAATAACTATTTTATACCACTTTTCAATTGTATTTTTGTCTTAATTTTGTAAACATTTAGACATCTATACTCTCATGATGAAACATTAGTCAATATAAAATAGACGATTTGCCAATATGTTACCATATAATATAACTATCTTTGTTCTTGGCTAAATGAGATTAGCAAAATAACTTAAATAACTAATATACAAACCAATGAAAAAAAGAGCACTAATTACCCTCTCGACTCTGCTTGTCGCAACTGCGACTGCGGGAGCGATGGCAGCGCCCAGCAATCCAAAACCATTTGTTATTCCAGAACTCCGCGAGTGGAGTGGTGGTGAAGGAGATTTTACGATCGATAAAAAGACACGTGTTGTGATCACCTCCGACGCCCAAGGGGTGGCCGAGGCAGCCGAGGCTTTTGCCACAGATTATGAAAAGATGTTCGGTGAGAAGATCGCCGTCAAGGGTGGACAACCAAAGGCTGGAAGCATAACGTTTGAGATCGTAGAGGATCAGACACTCGGCGACGAGGGCTATACCATCGAGATTGGGGAGTCGATAGCTGTTGCAGCGCAGACTCCACAAGGTCTATATTGGGCTACGCGTTCGCTGCTTCAAATTGCCGACGACCAGGTTGATGGATCGCTGCCACGCGGTACCATTAAGGATTATCCAGATTATGGTGTACGTGGATTCTTGATCGACTGTGCGCGTAAATTTATCCCACTCGACTATCTCGAGACCTACATCGATATCTTGGCATACTACAAGATGAACCTACTTCACATCCACCTCAATGACAATGGACTTAAGAAGTTCTTCCACGAGGATTGGTGGCAAACCTACTCGGCTTTCCGCCTCGAGTCGGAGACCTTCCCAGGGCTTACAGCTCAGGATGGACACTACACAAAGCAGGAGTTCATCGACTTGCAGAAGCTAGCCGAGTCGAAGCATATTATCATCATCCCCGAGATCGATGTCCCTGCTCACTCTTTGGCCTTTGTACACTACAAGCCAGAGTTGGAGAGCGAATATGCGACTAACTATCTCGATCTCTTCAGCGATGAGACTTACGAGTTTGTAGATGCCCTATTTAAGGAGTACCTCGAGGGTGATGAGCCAGTTTTCCGCGGTAAGAAGGTGCATATCGGTACCGACGAGTATAAGGTGAGCGAGGAGCAGAAGGTGCGCGAGAAGTTCCGTTACTTTGCAGATCGCTATATTAAATATGTAGAGTCTTTCGGCAAGGAGGCGTGCCTATGGGGATCGCTAACTCACATGCATGGTGAGACAGCGGTGAAGAAGTCGGAGGATATCACCATGTTTATTTGGAATAATCCATATGGAAACCCTGCTGAGATGATCGACGATGGATATAAGATCATCAACATCCCAGAGTCGAACTACATCGTCCCAACAGCGCCATATTATAGCGACTATCTCAAGATCGAGAAGATCTATAATGAGTGGACTCCAGCGGTTGTTGCCGACATCACCTTCGAGGAGCAGCACCCCTCTATCTTGGGCGGAATGTTCGCCATCTGGAACGACCGCACAGGTTCTGGCGTCTCGCTCAAAGATATCCACGATAGAACAATGCCTGCTACGCAGATCATCTCGGCTAAATGTTGGTCGGGAGCCAATGCTACGGTGCCGTTCGAGGAGTTCAACGAAAAACGTATGGCTACGGCAGAGGCTCCAGGAGTTAACTATGCGGGTCGCCTTGGTGAGCCAAACTCATTGGTTTATGAGCAGAAGGTAGTTAAGCCTAACTCAGAGTTGCCTCTCGAGGAGATTGGTTACGGCTACACGATTTCGTTTGACTTGGTAGGAAAACCAGAGCAGAAGGGGGCGACACTATTCGAGTCGGATTTTGCGAAGTTCTACCTCTCGGATCCAATTAATGGTATGATTGGATTCTCTCGCGACGGTTACCTCTACAACTTCAAAGTCTCTACCTATAATAAAAATAGCGTCAACGTGATGATTCAAGGCGACAATACTGCAACCTCAATCTATATCGATGGTGAGTTGGTGCAGAAGCTCGACGTGACACTTCGCTACTTCCCAAATCCTGAGGAGAAGATGAAGTATATCAGCACTTTGGTATTCCCTCTAGCTCGCACTGGCCAGTTTAACAGCTCGGTGTCGAATCTCAAAGTCTACAACTACCTTAAAAACTAATTTATAAATATATACAATGCTTAAAAGAACATTTGCAACAATTGCTCTAGCGGCAGTGGCCTCGACCTCTCTGGCTCAAAGCTTCGAGGAGTGGAGGGATCCTTCAGTCAATCAAGTTAATCGTGCCAAGATGCACACCAACTACTTCGCATACCCCTCGACCGAGGCGGCGATGAGTAGCCAGAGAGAGGTTTCAGAGAGCTATCAGAGCCTCAATGGCTACTGGAAGTTCCACTTTGTGCGCAACTCAGCGGCACTCGATGTGGCGCTAGTGGCTCTCGATCATAACGATAATGGTTGGGATAAGATCATCGTGCCAGGAGCCTGGGAGCTAAATGGTTATGGCGATCCTCTATATATCAACGAGGGCTTCCCTTGGCGTCGTCAATCCGACGTCGAGCAGCCAAATGTGCCTGTTGATGGCAATCACGTGGGTACATATCGTCGCACAATTAACATCTCGAGCGATTGGGATGGTCAAGATATCATTGCGCACTTCGGTTCGGTGGCCTCTTGCTTCTACCTTTGGGTCAATGGTGAGTTTGTGGGCTACAGCGAAGATAGTAAGCTAAGCGCTGAGTTCGACATCACCCCTTATGTTAAGAGTGGCAAAAATCTTATCGCACTGCAGGTTTTGCGTTGGTGCGATGGAACATACCTCGAGGATCAGGACTTCTTCCGCTACTCGGGTATCATGCGCGACAGCTACCTCTATGCGCGAAGCAAGAGCCGCATCGAAGATATCGTAATCACATCGACTCTCGATAAGAGCTTCAAAAAGGGAGTTTTGAAGGTTGAGACTGAGGGTAAGGGCGATCTTGAGGGGTATACAGTTGATTATAACCTCTTTGAGTTGGGTGCGCCTAACGATAAGGGTGAGGTTGCTGCAGGCAAGAGCATCTTTGCTCGCACGTTGCCAGCAAGCCAGAATACTCTAGATGCAACCCTCTCAAACATCAAACCATGGAGTGCCGAGGCACCAAATCTATACCTTTTGGTGTCGACGCTAAAAAATAGCGCGGGTGAGGTTGTGGAGTCGATTCCACAGAAGATAGGTTTCCGCACAGTTGACGTCGTTGATGCTCAGCTACGTATCAATGGCAAGCCGATCTACGTTAAGGGTGTTAATCGCCATGAGATCGATCCAGTCACTGGTGCGTATGTATCGCCCGAGCGCATGATCGAGGATATTATGATCATGAAGCAGCTAAATATCAATAGCGTAAGAACTTGCCACTATCCAAACGATGCATTGTGGTATGAGCTATGCGATATCTATGGAGTCTATGTTGTTGCTGAGGCTAACGTAGAGTCTCACGGTCTATTCTTCGAGGAGAAGACATTGGCTAAGGATGAGACATATAAATTGGCTCACCTGGAGCGCAACGAGCGCAATGTGAGAGCTAACCGCAACCACGCGTCGGTAATTATCTGGTCCTTAGGTAATGAGGCGGGTATGGGCGAGAACTTCCTAAACTGCTACAACTGGATCAAGGCACACGACACAAGTCGTCTGGTTCAATATGAGATGGCTCGTGGTGAGGATGGTACAGATATCATGTGCCCAATGTACGACTCATATGAGACGGCCGAAGAGTATGTTGCCAACAATCCTGCCAAGCCATATATCCAGTGTGAGTATGCCCACGCAATGGGTAACTCGATGGGTGGATTTAAGGAGTATTGGGACTTGATTCGCAAATACCCCTCTTACCAAGGTGGCTTCATTTGGGACTTTGTAGATCAGTCGCCACACTTCACAACGGCGGCAGGTGTTGATGTATTTGGCTATGCTGGAGATTTCAACGCCTACGATTGCAACCGCGATAAGAACTTCTGTAACAACGGACTTATCAATCCAGATCGCAAATTTAACCCCCACGCCGATGAGGTTGGTTACATTCACCAATCGATTTGGAGTGATCTGATCGATGCCAAGAGTGGCAAAATATCGATCTATAACGAGTATACATTCCGCAACTTAAGTAACTACAAACTAGAGTGGTCGCTATTAGTTGATGGTCACACAGTGAAGTCGGGCGAAGTTTTGAATCTCAATGTCGCAGCTGGCGAGCGTCGTACTATCGATCTAGGATACTCGCTCGAGGGTGTGGACCTTACGCGCGAGGTGCTTCTCAATATCGACTACAAACTCAAGGTTGCAGAGCCTCTCTTGCCCGCTGGCAGCCGCATGGCGAAAGCTCAATTGGAGGTGTCGCCATACGATGGTTACCACTACGCTACAGAGTACTCGCGCCCCGATCAAGAGGCTTACGTTACCCTCCCCGAGGTTGACGATAAGAACTATTACAAGCTTATTATCAAGGGTTACGACTTCAATATCGACTTCGATAAGAGCAACGGTTACATGATTAACTACACTTTTGGTCGCAACGCAATGATCAATGCTGGTGGTGCGCTCACCCCTAACTTCTGGCGTGCGGTGACCGACAACGATTTCGGTGCTCGTTCGCAGGTGAACTATGCCGTTTGGCGCGACATCCAGCCTCGTTTGAAGGATCTTACATACGCTTTCCATGGCGAATCGCTTGTGGTTGATGCACTCTATGATCTTGAGGCTGTCGAGTCGACTCTCACTCTAAAATATGCTATCGATAAGTTTGGTGGCGTTGAGGTTACTCAAGCCCTACAGACAAGTGGCGTCGAGCAGCCAAATATGCTTCGTTTCGGTATGCAGGTGCAGCTTGATAAGCGTTACGACACCTCTAAATATTATGGACGTGGCGAGGTTGAGAACTATAACGACCGCAAATCATCTGCATTCTTGGGCATCTACACTCAAAAGAGTGATGAGCAACACTTCGAGTATATCCGTCCGCAGGAGAGTGGCAATAAGTGCGATATCCGTTGGTGGCGCCAAGTGTCGAGCGCTGGTAAGGGTGTAATGATTGTCTCTGAGGGCGACCTGTCGGCTTCGGCATTGCGCTACACCACAACTCTGCTCGATGAGGGTGAGGATAAGGGTCAACGCCACTGGCCAGAGTTGGAGATGACCGATTTTGTCAATCTCAACATCGATGAGACCCAGTCGGGACTCGGCTGCGTCAATAGCTGGCGAGCTCTCCCACTGGAGCCATACCAAGTTAAGTGTGAGGATCGCTCATTTACATTTAAGATTATTCCACTTCGCTAGATTTGCGAAACTACACAAAAAATCCCGAGGCACTTGCAAATGCCTCGGGATTTTTTGTGTATAAAGGTTAAGATTATTGAATCTCCTTGCCCTCGATGTATGGGATTGTCTCGCCAATTACTGGGAGGAGTTTGTAATCCTCGTATGTGTTGGTAAGGTCCTGGCCAATTTGCCAGATCATTATGCCACCGTAGGTGTTGTCGACAACATATTGGCACTTCTCGGCGATCTTTAAGCGACCGTCGTAAACGGTATTCTCAATCTGATTGCTGAATGCGATATCGCTTGCCGAATATTTGCTAATATATGTTGTGAAGATCTCGTTGTAGGCCTTCTGAGTACCAGCAGAACCCGATGCCGATGAGCTTGCTCCAAGGCTATCGTAGGTGTAGCCATAGAATGGCAGACCGCCGATAAGTTGACGTGCGTCGGCTCCATATTTTGCCATTCCGCCCGCCAATGTGCTCTGGAAGTACGATACCGATGCGTGGTCGGCGTTGAGCGAACTCCAGCCGATGTCGTAGATCATCAAGTTGATGAAATCGACGATAGAGCCAAGGTCAGATGGGTATCCACTGATGTTTGGAGCTACAGCCGCAGAGTACTCTACCTTATATCCGCGTTGCTCCTCCAATACGTCGAGTGCCTCACCCAACTCGCGAAGGAATGTGTCGAAGGCTGTTCCGATGTTGTAGTACTCCTCATAGTCGATGTCGATACCTGCAAGTTCGTAGTCGTCAACAAAGTTGACAAGTGATTCAATGAGCGATGCACGCGAAGTCTCGTTGTTGATCGCTTGGTAGAAGTTTTTAGAGCTTGTGCTAGAGCTTTGTACTGCGATCATCACCTTGAAGTCGTTGAGTGCAGCGGTAGCCAATAGGTCGTTCAGACGGCTGATAAGCATGTCGGATGAGTATTGGATTGAACCGTCGGCATTTACCTGTAGGAACGACATGATTACGTGCGAAAGGTTGCTCCAGTCGATGTGGTCGATCTTGTTGGCATAGTCGTAGTATGCCGCGGTGATGTAACCAACCGATTTGTAGTCGACAAATTCGCTGTAGTCTGGTAGGTTCAGAGTGTAGTCTACAGCCTCTCCATCTAAAGAGATGGTGTAGGTCTGACTCTCGCACCAAGGATCCTCGCCAGGGATTGGCGAGATTGTAGCGCCCTCGGCTAGGGTATATTTAACATCAGTAACCAACTCGCTGTAGACGATGTTCGAAAGTGACATCGAGCGAGTGTCGTGGTCGATTGCCGCGTAGTATTGGTAGTTGCCATACGACAGTGCAAAGACCTTGAGTAGGTGGTCGCTGTCGGCGTAATCCTTGATCTCGGGAAGATCCGACTGGCAGCTCACCGCAAAGAGTCCGCACACGAGTGCTAGAGCTCTAAAAATATGATTTTTAATACTTCTCATAATATTAATTAGTTAAATGTTTGATGGGCGGGGGCTTTTACCCGCTTAAGGTTACTGGCCCCCTCCAATCATCTACTCGTCTGTTGGCATCTCTGGGCGTGCGTCGTACTCAGATGGTGCAGTGTATGAGTAGCTGTAGAAGCGACCCGTTGTTGTACCATTCACACCAACTACCATGTTGAGGATACAAGAATATGTATCGTTGAGCCATGTTGTGCCCGACTCGCTTAGGATCAATATATCGTCGATATACCACTCGTAGCAGAGGTATCCCAAATCACCTTGGTAGATGTTAACACCAATTTTGTGGGTGTCGGTGATGCTGTATCCCGCAAATGCGTCGTTGAGAGCCTCAAGTGCAGATGGGCTGTATGATGATGGCCAACCTGTAAGGTTTGCGCCGCCAGTTACAATTGCCGCTTTGTACTCCCCAGCATAAAGGTTGAATCCAACGTAGTTAGCCGATGTGCTATCGAACTGTAGGAAGAAGAAGAACGTTGATGCAGAGTTACCCTCGACGTCAGATACGGTGATATCGTAGCGACCGAATGGTATCTCGCTTGGATATGTCATCACACGACCAGCAGTTGTGAAGCTACAGTAACCCACTCCTTGAGCACCAGCCACAATCGATGGAGCTGTACCAGCGTATAGGTACCAATTGTTAGTTCCGAGGCTAGCAAATGTGTCGGATGTATTGAGGTATGTAACCTCAGGAGTTGCGCCACTACCTTGAACAACACCTACGTAGTATACGATCTCTTCGATACCCGCAACATTCATCTGCGAAGTCAAACGCAAGTATACTGCGCGCGACTCACCGTTGTTTGTCGAAAGTGTGAGTTTCACATGATCCTCAACATCTCCATCAGGGTAGTCTAGTGAGTTGACAGCCTCGAGGTTGGTGATCCAAGCGGTTGTCGATACAACCTCCACCATCCACTCGAGGTTGGTGTTGATTGGAAGTGTCACCTCGCCACCAGTATAGTCGAAGAAGTATAGCTCGTCGGTTGTTGTGAGCAATAGACCATCTTGAGTTACGATGTAGGTGTACTGAACCTCGTCGTTGCGGTTGTATACCTCGATTGTTGCGCTACGTTGCTCGACCTCGTTCTGCACTGCAGAGTATGCTACAGAGTACTCCGCGATAGATGAACCATCGCCCGAGCCCGAAGTTGTGGTTCCAGCATCGAACGACAACCAGTCACCACCATCGGTGATCTCGACGCTCCAATTTTGGTTGGTAGTGATGATGAGTGTACCCTTAGCAAGGTCACCATCGTTGCTAATGAAGTCGCTCTCTTTGTCGATTGAGAGTGTAGCGACACCCTTTTGAGTCACCTCAATCTCCTTGAATACCCAATAGTCACTCTTTAGGAAGAATGTATCGACGCGATCCTCAAGATCTGAGTTTGCGCTATAGTTCAACGTCACCTCGTAGGTTGTGTCGGGGTCATCGCCCGATTCAGGCGAGATGGTGCACCAATCCTCGTTGGTGTTGTAAACCCACCACTCCATGTTTGATTTGATCTCGAATGTGATCTGCTCGGAGCCGTCGGCCGCAATAGTGTAGCTATCCTCTAGATTGCGATAACGTGGATCTACCCACTCTTTGTCGCTATCGGTGTTGTCGGTGCTACAAGCTGCAAATCCCACGAGAACCGAGAGGGCTACTGCCCATCTCGAAACTCGGTTATTTATAATGTTTGTTTTCATAGCTAATTAATTTTAGTTTGCTGCAACGTAAGGCTTGTATGTTAACGACTCGATGGTGATAGATTGCTCTGGTGTTCCAAATAATCCGCAATAGATTATATCGTATGGAGCAACGCTATCCGAGTAGTTAATATTCTCAATGGATTTAGTGTATATTGCTGTACCTGAAGCGTCGTAGAGAGTTGTTGTCACCTCTATCTTTGAATCATCGTCAGCTTTTGGTAGGATCGATACTTCGAGATTCACCGTAGCCTCCATCTGCTCCAGAGTTGGGTTGACGGTGGTTGTATTAACTACAGTACCATCTACCTTGACAATTGTAACAGGAGCGCCTGGGCCAACATATAGGATAACGCGATCGGTTGTGTAGCCATTAATATCTAGGTGCATATTGAATGACGAGTCGCTAGAGCCTTGGTAGTCGCTAATGTTGAAGTTGTAGGTGCCAAACAGTAGGTCGGTGGTAGAGTATCCAATTCTCGAAGATCCGCCCGATGTGTGGGTCAAAGTTACACCCTCACCATCGTTGATAAGTGTCTTTGTTCCATATAAGTTGTCAGTGTTGGTGAATAGGCTAAATGGAACAACAGTTGCTGTGCTGTCGTCGCCAGAGTCTGGAACGAGGCCAACCGAAGGATCGTATGGCACGAAATCAAATGAGCTGATTGTCATTGTATTCGATCCCGAAGTAGGTGCTGTCGAAGAACATAGACCGAAGTATAGGGTCATGTCATTGGTGAAGTCTGGATCTGCAGTGTAGAAGTTTGTAGTCTGCAAAGAGTAGTTGTAGAGAACACCACTATCGTTGCTTAGCTCCACCACAAGATTCATCTTTGTGCCGTCGGTCTCATCGGGTAAAATCGAGATTACCATCTCTGTCATCGCCTGCAAGTGGTCGAGTGTAACCTTGAGTGATGGGGGTGAGTTGATAGTATTGGCAGTATTTCTAAAGTATGAGCTAGATAAACCAGGTCCAATTGCTAGGTTAACCAAATCGGTTCCAGTATCTTGAGCGTGGAAGTTGATGTACGATGCCGAATCACCCTCGTAGTTGTCGAATTTGATTGTGCATTTACCCATTCCATAGATCGCCTCATTCGACAAGATTCTGGTCTTAGCAGCTCCCGTGTTGTTGATTGTTAGTGCGCCATCCTCCGAGATAGAGTAGTTACCCTGGAGCATATACTGCACGTAGTTGAACGAGTTAGCCGAATCTTGGCTGACGAGGATGTTCGAAGTGCTCTCCATGAGTCCATCATCGGATTTGAGTGATAGGGTCATCGAGCGCGAAGCGAAAGTAGCATTTTTAGGAATTGTAACTTCAACTACCCCCTCGCTCTCGAACTTGCTGTAGTCGATCGAAACGCTGCTATTGCTGCAGTACATCTTCCATGAGTCAGAGTCTGTCTCAACCTCAATGCTTAGAACCTCTCCCGCTGCAGCTGCAGTGATGTCAGAGGAGTCAGCAAAGTCTAGAGAGACAGATTTCTGCTGAGTAAACTCAATTGATGCCTCTTTTCCATCTTCGTTAGAGATGTACATAGTTGTCACAATGTCGGTTGAGTTGACATTGGTGCTCTTAGCTGTTGCAGTTACAAGAGTTGGCTCATCCTTAAGGTATGGATCACCCTCGCCTACGCTAGGATCGAACGAGAAGTAGTCGTTCTCGGCAATGGTCCAAGTTGAAGTTGATGTCACGGTAAAGGTTGCAGTAGAACCTGCAGCTGCAATCACGCTCAACTCACTCTCGCTCAATACGATTTCGGCTCCATAGCCCATCTGAGTCACTGTAATGGTCTCATCGCATGAGACGCCATCTACGTTAAATGAGATGGTTGCTGAGCGAGGATCGGTGCTTAAGTTAGCCTCGGCGTAGATGTATATCTCAGCCTTTAGGCCAGCCTGGTCGCTCGAGTATCCGCTCAATGTACACCACTGCTCATCTTGGGAAACAGTTGCCTCCCACCATACGTTACCCTCAACCGAGAATTTATTGTCGCTATTTTCTGCAAATGAAATCTCGTCTGCTACTGTAGCTGTAACGGTAAAGTAATCAGCTGTTTCGGGCTGAGAGTCAATCTCGTTCCTTGTGCAAGATCCCAAGAGAAGCAGAAAACAGATCGAAGTTGTGATAAACTTCGCAAAGTTTTGCAATTTATCTATTGTTTTCATTTTTTAACTTATTTTTGATTTCAAAATAGTACTACCAACCAGTGTTCTGTGGTGCAAGGTTGGGGTTAGCAAATAGCTCCGACTCAGGGATTGGGAATAGGTTCATCTTATCCTCCCATTTGCGGGTCTCGTAGAGTTTGCGAGTGTAATCTCCGTCGGCAGATATGCCAACACCGTAGATTGCAGTTGTCTCGGAACCAATCTTCCAACGACGAACGTCCCAGAAGCGGTGATCCTCGAATGCAAACTCAACACGCCACTCATTTTGGATGATCTTGCGAAGCTCATCTTGGTCGTTGTAGATCGCTGAATATGCAGGAGTCTCTGCTAGCGATGGCATGCCCGCATTGGTGCGAATTAGATCCACAGCCTCGATTGCCGAGAGTGGCAAGTCGGTGCTAGTGTAGCTTGGCCCGTAGGCCTCGTTCATCGCCTCTGCGTAGCTTAAAACAGCCTCTGCGTAGCGGTAAATAACCCAATAGTGGTAGTTTGTAACTGTTGCATTCTGCACAAAACTAGATGTCTCTTGGATATATTTACGCAAGAAGTAACCAGTTGCTGATCCACCCTCGGCGATCGAAAAGTCGTCGGCTCCACCATCGAATGTCTCGATAGTCTCACCCTTGAACGATGCTCCATTTGCCAAGATCGTGCGTTCGAAACGTGGGTCACGATTGTTATATGGCGCTGCAGCGTTGAAGTCAGGGTCGTTGCTCTCCCATGTGCCGTCGTCGCTAAGGGTTACTGTATATCCATTCTTAGTTTGGAACGCGTCAACTAGGTTCTGCGTTGGGAATACTCCGTAGATACTTCCGTCGCGGCTACCATAGGTGAAACGTACGGGGAAGTTGTAGAGCTCGAATGTGCTGCTCTGAGAGTTGAGTCTAGCAAGTACAATCTCGCGTGAATCGAGCGTGTTGCCTGTGATCACACCCTCAGGGTCGAGGCTATACTCCAACGTGCCCTCAGTGCGCTCCAACGTTGTCATCGCGTAGGCTGCTTTAGCTGCCGCCTCCCACTTTGCAGTGTCGTTGCTGCTGTTATGAAGTGGACTTGCTGCGTAGAGTAGAGCTTTAGCCTTAACCGCCATCGCAAAACCTTTGGTTGTGCGGCCATACTCGCTACCCAAAACAGTGTTGAAGGTTGCAGGTAGATACTCAGCGCACTCCTCGCACTCCGATACGATAAAGTCGATTACATCCTCAAAAGCGGTCTTCTCGATTGAGTTCGCCTCGTCGATCGATAGCATTGTGAGAGGCATCGGGATGTCGCCATAACGACGAGCCAACTCGAAGAAGTAGTGCGCACGAAGTACGCGAGCCTCATATGAGTGGTACTGCAACTTATCCATCCACGTTGCGTAGTTGGTGTTGTACTCGAAGCGAGAGAAGTCGGTCTCGGCGATCGATTCGATAAATTCGTTTGCTGCGCGGATACCGTAGTACAACGACCATTTGGTGTCGACTGTGTTGCTAGCCGACCAGTTGCCGTTGTTCATCGCCTGGATCGTGCCTGCTGAGTTTGCATACTCGGCATCGTCGGATCCGCAATCGCGCATAGCTCCGTCGATGGTGCCGAAATCTTGAGGCATATAGCTATAGACGTTGGTCAACATCTGCGCACTCTTGGTGTAGTAGTCGTAGATATCCTCTTTGGTGTAGGAATCCGACGTCTCGTCGAAGTCGAGATAGTTACACGAAGAGAGCGCTACACTTGCTGCTGCTATGATATAAAATATTCTTTTCATAAGTCTCAATGTAGATTAAAAGTTAAATTTAACTCCTGCCCAGAAAGCCTGTGTCGACAAGTAACCCTCCGAAGATAGAACCTCAGGATCGGTGAAACCGATGCTGTCGATCGAGAAGAGGTCGGTTGCTTGGATGTAGACCTTAGCGCTAGCAAACTTAAGAACCTGGCTTGGAATTGTGTAGGCCAAAGTTAGGTTGCGAAGTTTAACGTATGAGAAGTCGCGAAGCCATAGCGAGCTGGCTTGGTAGTTGTTAGAGTTTGTGAGTGTTGTCAGACGTGGCATCGTAGCCTCGGCTGCATTCTCAGCTGTCCAGTATGTCTCATTCTCGAGGAATGCTGTTGAGAGGTTGCCATACTCAACCAGTGGATCGTAGAGACCTGTGTTAAGTAGAGATTTGGTTACGCCCGAAACACCTTGGAAATAGGCCGAAAGCTCCCAGTTTTTGTAAGAGAAGTCGAGGTTCAATCCAAATGTGAATGATGGGTCAGATGAGTCGTACATCTTCACAACGTCGTTGCTGTCGATCACACCATCGCCATTTTGATCCTTATACTTCACATCACCCGCTGTAACATCACTAAAGCTCTGTGTAGGGCTGTTGTTGATCTCGGTTTGGTCGGCGAAGAATCCGATCCACTCGAGGCCATATTGTTGGTTCACCTCGTTGCCACTTTGGTATAGGTAGTCATACTTTTGGAATGCTTGACCATTGTCAACGATCTCGCTGCGATAGTACGAACCTGTGAGTTGGATGCCGTAGCCCCAGTCACCCTTGCGATCGCGCCACGAAGCACCGAAGTCGATACCCTCGTAGTTAGTTGCACCTGTCGACTGTTGCGAAAGGTCGATACCGATAACCGATGAAACGGTTCCCATAGTCACCAAAACGTTGCGACGTTGGTCGTTGAAGTACTCAGCGTAGAGCGACAAGCGGTTGTCGAACATACCAAGGTCGAAACCAGCTGTGAAGCGAAGAGACTCCTCTGGTTTGAGGTACTCCGATGCTAGATTGTCCTCTGCTTGACCGTAGTTCTCGGTGTAGCTTGTTGTGAAGAGGTATGAATTAGCATTTGTTGTGCTGTAGTATTGGCTGTAAAGACCATAGGTAAGCGAGCTGTCGGTAGCCGAAAGACCATACGATGTGAAGAGCTTAAGGCGGCTGATAATGTCGCTACCTTTTAGGAACTCCTCGTTCGATGCCATCCAGCCAACGTTCACCGCTGGGTACCAGTTGAAACGTGAACCTGGCTCGAGGTACGATGTACCTGCGTATGAAGCTGCAACGTCGATAAAGTAGCGATTCGCAAAGTCGTATGATGCACGACCAATCATTGATTGGCGCTTAACCGATGTGTTTTGGCCATTGAGAATCATCGAGTTGTGGCTGTATAGAAGAGCCGCAGAGAGTGAGTGTGCATCGATTGCACGTGTGTAGTTAAAACCTCCTGTTAGCTCCGAACGAACTCCGAGAGAGTTGAAATCAGAGTCGTAGGTGAGTACCGATGCATCCTCGCCGTAGTAAACAGGTGAAGTTGCGATGGTTCCATCCTCGAGGATTGTTGCGTTGTAGAGACCATAGCGGTATGAATCCTCAATGTTGTCATACATCGAACCTGCGTAGTCGAACGATACAGCAACCTCAGCCGACAGACCCTCGAGGATAGCCTCTAGGTTCTGTTGCAACTTGATGTTAGCAATCAGAGTTGTAGATGTCAAGTTGTTGATACCTGTGCTGTTGAGAAGCGCAGTAGGGTTGTTTGCTCCATAACCATCGGCACTAGCGTAGACACCATCGTCGAGCTTCACGGGGAATGCCGCTGAAGCGGTGTTGAATGCTGCTGCTGAAGCCTCAGCTGCGCTTGCACTCAAGTTGCTCTCGCTAATGCGACCCATAACGCCAAAGTGAAGTTTGGTCGATGATGTGAGGTCAACGTCGATATTTCCACGGATGCCTAGACGTGTGTCGAGTGGCGAAGTAGAGTAGTTCTTATTGTCTGATTCGCTACGATATAGCGCAGTATCCTGCATGTAGTCAACCATCGTGAAGTAACGGAACTGCTCACTACCACCTTGGAACGTGAAGTTTAGTCGGTGGTTGTATCCATAATCGTTGTAGATTTGGTTCATCCAATCGACATTAGGGTATTGCGAAGGGTAGGTTCCGTTCTGGAACGCTGCCAACTCGCGATCGTTATACTTAGCCGAAAGACCATCGAGTGCGCGAGCCTCGTTATAAGCTGTTGCATAGGTGTATGCGTCAACGAACTCGGGAGCACGGAAAGCTGTGCTGAGTCCAAATTGATAGTTGGCGCTAACCTTCAGACGCTCGTTCTTGCCGCGCTTAGTCTCGACAAGGATTACGCCGTTGGCACCCTGCACACCATAAATAGCTAGCGATGCAGCATCTTTGAGCACTGTGATCTTCTCGATCTCGAGGTTGTAGAGGTCGGTTATGCTACGTTGGAAACCATCGATTAAGATCAATGGGGTCTTACCGTGGATTGTAACCGATGCATTATTTGTTGCACTTGTGGCGTTGACGCCCTGCACAAATACTCCTGGTAGTGCACCGTAGAGGCTCTTAGCGACATCTACTTGAGGTGCATTTTCGAATATCTTATCATCTTGGCTGACGCTACTGTAGGCGCGGCTCACACCCGATGTGGCCATCGAGAGAGAATCGCTACTTTGAGCAAAAGCGGAGTTTGCTGCAACAGCTAGTGACAAAATTAATATATAATATTTTTTCATATTGGTAACTTCTATATTATTAGTTATTAGTTAACCTCTACGCTACTCCAACCAGGGTTTTGAGTCATTCCGTAACCCAAGTTTACCTCATCTTGTGGAATTGGTGATAGATACCATTTAGTATCCCAATTTGTAGCCCAGTAACGTTTTGTTGGAATCTCCGACACCTCGAATGTAAATTTGGTAGGTGAAGTTGCAGAGTCTGTTCCAATTGACGAGAGTTTAAGAAGTGACTTCTTGAAGTCATCCTCCAATCCCCAACGAACCATGTCGAACCAACGAACCTCTTCCAAACCAAACTCCTTAGCGCGCTCGTTGAGTACATACTCGCGGAACTCAGCTTGAGTCATATTGCGGTTTTGAACAGGTCCTAGACCTACACGTTGACGGATTTTGTCGACGTAAGTATAGGCATTTGCAGGGTCGCCCTCATACTCGTTGATCGCCTCAGCGTAGCTCAAGTACATCTCAGCAAGGCGAAGGTATGGCCAGTGAGGAGGTGTGTTACGATCGCTCTCGGTCTCGAGGTTGAACTTCATGATATAGAAACCAGTGTGGTTTGCAAATCCTTGGTAGTCAGTTGCATTTGAGTGAACCGAAGCTACAACGCCGCTATAGCACAATGCGCCAGGAGTAGCAACAGTCTCGTAGAGACGTGGGTCGCGTGTAGCGGTGCCAGGGATCTGACCATCGACAGGGATGAAGAATGGAATTGTGTAATCCTCGGTTGAGTCCCAATCTACGTTCCAGTCGAAGCTGTCGGCGTCGAAAGCGGTACCATCTGCCCAGTCAAACATATTTACATATGTCAGGGTTGGACCCGAGAAGATAACGTTTGGAGCCATGTAGCTGTGATAGCTTGTGTTGATGCTCTTGCGAACCGAGATCAACGACTCAGTGGTGCCAGTCTCGAGGTATGCCTCGCGGAAAGCCTCACGGTAGCTGTCGTGGCTGGTTCCCGATGCTGCAACCAACTCATACGAACCGTATGAAGAGAGTGCTGCGAAGAACTCTTTACCAGCGGTGTATGCTGCCTCCCAGTGGCTATCCTCGTATGTCTCGTAACGAGTGTATAGATCCGAGTCAGCGTGCCATGGTGTTGCGTTGTTGAACGTTGGGCTAGCAGCGAATAGAAGTACGCGAAGCTTAAGACCCATCGCTGCAGCCTTTGTCATGCGTGCTCCGTCGACACTAAGGTCGCTCTGACGCCATGGAAGATCTGCGGCAGCCTCGTCGAGAAGGTCAACGATGAAATCAACCGTCTCCTCGAATGTTGCGCGTGCAAACTCCATTGTGTCGTTTGTCTCAACTGCGTGGTCGATAAGTGGCACACCACCCACGTAGCGCAACATCTCGGCGTACGATAGAGCGATGATCACCTTCGCCTCGGCAATGCGCTCTTTGCGAGTTGTCTCGTCGATATCGGGAATCATATATGCATTCTCAACATATAGCCATCCGTAGCGGATTGCGTAGTAGCTATCCTCGTCGCCAAACTCATAAGCTTCGCTACCTGAGATTGTTGAGTTGAGGCTGTTGCTCATTGCGCCATTATAATATAGGTTTGATGGACCGTCGGTTTGACCCGCTTTCCAACTCATCATAAGGTCTGTGATACACTCCAATACGTTTGCGCCCAATTTGAGGTCGTCGGTAGTGGGTATTCCATAGGGAAGGTATGTATAGGCTGCAGCCAACACGCGGTCTGCGTTGTAGGTCGAGCTGAACATCTCTTCGATAGTTGCTCCCTCTTGGTCTGGCGCCTCGCTAAATGCACCGTCGCCAAATCGGATCTCGGCACATGATGAGACCGATAGAGCTATCACCGATAGTATAAATATAATCTTTTTCATTGTAGTCTCCTCTTCTAGAATTTAATGTTAATACCCAAGTCAAATGTCTGTACCATAGGGTACTCACCATTGTTTGAAGCCAAAGCCTCAGGATCTTGGAAATCTAATGGACTAATTGTAAATAGGTTGTATCCAGATAGCTTAAGTCCCAAAGATTTAACACCCAATTTCTTGAGTTTTGGACTGTCGCTAAATGTGTAGCCTACAGAGAGAGTCTTGAGTCGAAGATATGTTGCATCTTTGAGCCAAAGTGTAGATTGCTCGGAGTTCCACGACTCGGAGGCCTCAGAAATTCGAGGGTATGTTGCAGTTGGATTGTCAGAGGTCCAACAATCATCTACGAAGTAGTCCAAAAGACCGCGAGTACCCGCGTTGGTGAATGGAATGCGGTAGTCCGACTCCATCATGCGGCTAACGTTGGTCGCTCCAGCGAACTGGATGCTTAGGTTGAAGCCACGGTAGTTGAAATCTCCAACAAGACCAAACATATACTCTGGAGTTGTAGAGTATCCTGTGGTCATCTTATCGTCGTCGTTGACAATGCCATCACCATTCAGGTCGGCATACATCGCGTCACCAGGGTAGACTGTCGTGTATGGCTGTGGAAGATTTGAGTTGAGCACACCATCGGTAAAGTCGCTCTCCTGGTATAGTCTCACATACTCGTAGACGTCGGTGAAGTATCCAACCGACTTACCAGTTTGGTTCTTGTAGTCGTAACCAGTGTAGATCTCATCCATGTAGATGATCTTATTGCGTGCAAACGACATGTTAGCCGACAAGTTGTAGCTAAAGCCAGATGGGCGGATGTCGCGCCAGCCCACAGAGAACTCGTAACCCTTGTTCTCCACCTCTCCAATGTTGAGGTTTGGCATGGTCATACCGATGATCTCGGTAATCGAGTTTGGCTGCATCAAGATGTTCTTGCGGTGCTCGTAGAATGCGTCGGCATTAAGTGTCAACTTGTCGTTGAGCATAACCATATCAAGACCAAGGTTATATTTGGTAGAGGTCTCCCATGTCACCTCGGAGTTACCCGATGTTCCAAGGTAGTACGCCTCGGTGCCCGAAGAGTTGTTGTCACCAAAGTAGTAGTAGCCATTTTGTGACCATACACCATCCATATATAGGAATCGCGAGCTGCTGCTGTCGTTACCAACCTTACCAGCTGAAGCGCGAACCTTGAGGAATGAGACAAAATCTTGACTCTTCATGAAGTTCTCCTCAGAGATAACATAACCCAAAGAGATAGATGGGAATAGACCGAAGCGGTTCTTGCCCGATTCGAAGTTCTCCGAACCGTTGTAACCTGCGTTAACCTCCATCAAGTAGCGGTCGCGGTAGCCGTAGGTGATACGACCAACGTAGCCGCTATAGCTGCGTGGGATATATGTGTAGTCGAGGTAGCTGCCCGAGTAGATAGGGTAGTAGTCCTTCGATTGTGTGTAGAGTAAAAGTCCCGATACAGCGTGATCGCCAAATGTGCGAGCGTAGTTCATTCTGAACTCCATCGACCAGTTGCGGTCGCGCTTAGAGCTCTCGCTGTATGGTAGTGGGGTGTAAGAGGTACCAGTGGTTGGTACATAAACTAATGTCTTGTCGAAATCGGGATCGGTCATCGCAAGAGTCGAATCGTCGAGTTGCGATTGGTAGTAGATTGTGTTTGACTCCAATCCCCAATAGCTAAGTGAGCGATCCTTAAGAAGATAGAGGTTGTTGTCGTATGAACCTTTAGCCATTACGCTCAAACCCTCAGTCCAAGATGATAGATCTTGAGAGATCTCAACATCCATATTAAGGTCTACGTCGTACTCGTTTTGGTAACCCATACCATAGAATGTATAGTAACCGTCGCGCATATTGTTAAATGCCGATGGTACCGAAGCTGAAGATACAACTGAACGGACGCCGTCGATTAGACCTGGGCTAGAGAATGGCAAACTCCAAAGATTGACCATTGTCCATGGATTCGATACATTTTCGTATACTCCAGGCTCTTGAGTTGCTCCAATCGAACCTCCGATGTTAACCTTCATCGTGGTGGTCTTAGAGAGTGCGAAGTCGAGGTTGGCACGATAGTTATAACGATTGTAATTGTAGTTATTGTCGTAGTCGTGACCCTCCATCTGCTTCAAAAGACCATTTTGATATAGGTAACCCATCGACAAGAAGTAGCGAACATCCTCGCTACCGCCCGAGATATTTACGTTGTTCTGAGTCTGGATAAATGCATCGCGGAACATCAAATCACCCCAATCGGTATTTGGATACATGATAGGGTCTGATCCAGTGCGGTAAGCCTCCAGTGCTACATCGCTGAAGTTAAGCGAAGTAGTACCGTCGTTCTCGTTCTTCTGGTTGTACATACGAGCGTAGTCGTAGCTGCTAGCCTGCTGAACGTACGATGTTGGGACCTGAACTCCGATCGATGATGAAACAGAGATTTGAGGTGCGCCCACCTTACCGCGGCGAGTAGTAACCAAGATTACACCATTTGCACCACGCACACCGAATACGGCGGTCGAAGATGCATCCTTAAGTACTGTGAGGCTCTCGATCTCGTTGGCGTCGATCGACGAGAACTCACGCTCGACACCATCGACCAACACTAGAGGCTGAGATGCTCCAGTTGTAAGCGAACCCACACCACGGATGTAGATTTGAGCGTCGCTCTTACCAGGTTGACCAGTAGTCTGAATTGTGGTTACACCAGGCATCTTACCAGCCAATACGTTCGATACATCGGCTACAGGAGTAACCAATAGATCCTCGGTCGAAACCGAAGCGATAGCACCCGTTAGGGTCTCTTTCTTTTGGCTACCGTAGGCGATCACCACAACGTCGTCGATCACCATTTCGTCAGATCGCAAGATCACCTCGACGTGTGTTCTTGCACCCACAGTGATCTCCTGCTCGAGGTAACCTAGCATCGAGATCATCAAAACGCTTTGGGCGTTAGGTACGGTCAGTGTGAAACTACCATCAATTTCGGTAACTACACCAAGTGTTGTATCCTTCACAAGGACGTGTGCTCCAATCACACTCTCGCCTTGATCGTCCAACACCATACCTGTCACCTGTAGCCCTTGGGCTATGGCGCTGGTTGGTATAATAACCAAAGCTAAGAGTAGCGGAATGACCACTTGTTTGAGAATTGTTTGTAAATTCTTCATACAATTAATTTTAAGGTTTAACTTTAGTTTTTTTGGTTGTTTATTTATTTCGAATCTTCGTGTCGATTAATCGAGTCACCTCATCCATCAAGAGGTGTGTTCCGCGCTCTTCACCCTCTTGTGGTGCATACCAGTCGGTGTGGAACTCCCACCAAAAGGCACCTTTGTAGCCAGCCTCTTTGATCCAGTCGATCTTGAGTGCGAGTGAGCGTGATGTGTCGATGGTGATAAAGCTCGTAGAGTCGGGCGAGAAGAAGTAGGGTGCCTGCTCCTCTTGATCCCAATGCTCGACCCAACCCTCTTTCTCGATTAGGTTTGGCATTTCGTATGCCGAGCAGTAGCGACCATACCTATTTAATAGCTCTCCCTCTGGAAGCTCGACATTAGGCATGATATCGTGGTATTGGAAACCGTAGCTAGCCAAACCAATGCAGATCTTCTTAGGTGAGAAAACCTCCCAATCTTCGAGTGTCTTGCGCATCGAGTTGAGTGGTGTGTTGTGTGTTGCAATTGTGCCCCAGTTTCCACCTCCAATGTCGTAGGTCATAAGATTGATCCAGTCGACCTGAGCCGAGAGTGCATCGGCCTGCTCTTGGGTGTAGATGTGGGTTGTGTGTAGAGCTGTTGTTAGGTACAACGTCTTGTCTAGCTTCAATGCGTCGAGCGACTCGCGAATGTCGGCCATAAACAAGATGTGCTCGTCGAGCGTGATGGTGTGCTCCCAGTCGAGTTCGATTCCGTCGTAGTCGTGTTTCACGACAAATTGCGCCATCATATTGGCAAACTTCTTGCGGCGAGCCTCGTCTGAGGCGATCTGCGAGAATTCGCGACCTTGGAACGAGCAGAGAATCTTGGCATCCTTGTTGGTGTGGATGTTGTCGATTAGCTCATTTACGTAGTTGCACCCCTCCTGCATCGAGTAGTCCCAATTGTCGACATACTTGGCGTTGATCTGCTCTTGAGTCATGTCGAAATCGGCAACTGCCCACTGCGGCTGAGCGAAAAAGTAAGTGAATTGAAACTCTTCGTAGTTGGCAGCTTTAGCGTAGTTGTGTCCCTTCATACGTTTGGCGACAGTGTAGGTTCCATGGATGAACTCACTATCGTCAGCGTAGTTTGTGGGTGGCTGACTACAACCAAAAGCCAACAGTGCAGCAGTTGCAAAAAACATTTTCTTAAGCGATGTGTTCATGTTGTTGATTTTTTGAGGTTGTTACTTAATTTCACTATGCAAATTTAATCGTTATGTCGATATGGTTGTTGTTGCATCATCTACTTATGTTTGATAATTGTGTATTTGGTGAAATTGTGTTGGCGCGCCGATTTTTTAGCCGATGCTATAGATGGCTCGAATAGTGGATGTATAGGGTGAAAATAGGTGTATCTGTCTACAAAAGTTGTCAAATTGTCTACTGCACCCCTATTTTTGTATCGATTTCTATTGTCATTCTATGAAAAGTTACTATCTTGTTGCTCTTAAGATGATTTTAGACCAACCAAATTGATTTTTATGACCGTTAGACATATAATTAAGATATTTTTAATGACCATTTTATCGCTGCTGGCAATTCTGCTGCACGGCGATATTGCTGCGGCCAAGAGCCTCTTTACTTACAGTAAAGTGGATCAGTTGGCAGGGTTGTCGAATAATAAAGTCACAGCTATTGCCAAGGATAAAGATGGACTCTACTGGGTGGGAACCCGCAGGGGGCTCAACTACATTGTCAACGGTAGGGTAGAGCAGTGGCAAGATGCCAACATTGGTAGTCGGGAGATCAAATTTATCTACACCGACTCCCTATCTCAGTTGTGGGTAGCCACCGATAGCGATCTGCTTCTTTACGACTACGCTCGTCGTGAGTTCAATCGAGTGGCAGGGGGCAAGAACTACTCATCGGCCAACGCTGTTGGCTCCACTTCACGTGACATTGTGATTTGTCGTCGCGATGCAATCGAGATCTACGATCCCGCAACGGGTATCGCTCAACCTCTAGTGATCGATGGCGGCGAAGGTTTGGAGTATAATACCATGCGGGTGCTCGATGGAGATAATATTTTGTTGATCTGCTCGCAGGGACGTGAGATATACCGTTTGAATATAGCGACGTTGGAGTTGGATCTATACGACAATATCAAACTCCCTGTTCGCACCTCAAACTATCGAGATAGGATCTTTGTAGATTCGCAAGGGCGACTCTGGATCTCTATTTTTAACCACTCATTAGTGCGCTACTCTCTTGATGGTGAGGGAGTCAAGGAGGCGGAGTTCTCAACAAATAAGGGAAGCTTGAGTCACAACCTGGTGCTTGATATGTTTGAGTATGATGGAGAGTTGCTTGTTGCAACAGATGGCGGTGGTATCAACTCGATCGACATGTTGAACGATCGTCAATCTCCCTCGACAAAGCTATTTAGTTACCGAGAGATCCCGCTATCGCGATCTGTCAATACGTTGTGGGTTGATGCTAACGATGGACTCTTTCTGGGCACTATACGCGATGGCCTTATTGGTTTCTATCACACTGACATACAGACTTATAGTATTGGAGTGCATAGCGATAGAAATAGTCGGAAGTTGGCCAATGTTGCAACTCTATCCTTTTGTGAGGATGGCGACAGAATATGGATTGCAACCGATGGTGGTGGTGTGTGGCGCTACGACGTGGGGACGCTGGATGTGGCCCAGTTGCACTCAACTAAAGATCTTAAGGTGACCGATATCGCAGTTATTGGCGATAGGACGTTGCTCGTGTCGGTATATGGCGATGGAATTTATCGACTAGATATAGCTAGTGGAGCGATGACCAGGGTTACAATCGTCGATAAAGAGTGCGATAAGTCGATTGCAGATAAGGACCTTGTGGTCAGTTTCGCAAAACTCGATGACTCCAATGTGCTGATTCTCGCAGATAATCTCTATCAATATAATTCCAATCGCGGTGTGGTAAGCGAGCTGCAGGGTAGGGTGAAATTTGCAACTGGAAATCTCTTTGCTGCCGATCAAAATTCTGAAAATCAATATGTTCATAATCAATATACGGTCTATAAAGTTGATCGACGTAGTGCTGCAATCACTCAATTGTATAGCGCCAGCGAGGGTGGTATCTCTTCGGTACGTGTCTCTGAGGGGTGTTTGTGGATTGTTCGCAACTACTCGCTCTATAGTTACGATCTAGAGCGCCATACAGAACAACTTTTGATGCCGTCGATAAGTGGGTATATACTTAGTGCTGAGTTGGATAAGCGAGGCAATCTTTGGCTTACAACCTTCAATAGTGTCGTTGCGATGGATATCTCAAATCCTGAGAACTACCTCAGATTCGATAGCGCTGTGGGTTATGCGCAGGATGAATATCTTGCTCGTGCAGCGATCTGCTCACAAAGTGGAGATATCTATCTTGGAGGAACCAATGGTTTCATTACCATCGATCGCGATATTCCGCTATTGGCCGAGAGTCCCAAACCAATCGAGTTGCTCTCGGTTAAGGTGGATGAGAAGGTGGTTGAGCCAAGGGGCGCAACTAACCGCAGAGTGGTGACAGTGCCATGGAACTACAACTCGATCGATTTGGAGATCTACGCTCAAAATCGTAATATCCACCATATCAACGAGTTTCAATACACTATAACCAGCGACGGCAAAACCTCCACCTTCATCTCGGACAATCGACTATCGATGCAGATGCCCTATCAGGGCAAGCATCAAATCACAGCCGCCTACCTTAATAATAATGGAGAGTGGTGTTCGCCAACCGAGCTTCTCGAGATTGTCATTTTGCCACCATGGTGGAATAGTACGCTCTTTAAATTGATCATCACATTGATGGCGATTGTGGTGCTGATAGCTGTGATTATCCTCTACAACCACAATCGAGGTCGTAAATTGATGCAGGAGCACATGGAGCGCGAGCAGGAGCTATCAAATAATAAGATTCAGTTCCTTATAAATATTTCGCACGAGCTGCGCACTCCGCTAACTCTGATCTATGCTCCTTTGAAGCGTCTGCTCGAGAATAGCCACTTCGAGGGCGATATAAAGCGTTCGCTCGTCAATATATTTGGCCAAACTCGCTACATGGCCGAGCTTATCAATATGGTTCTCGATGCTCGACGCATGGAGGCTGGTCATGGTGAGATCGAAATTATGAAACATAATTTCAACGAGTGGGTGCGTGCAATTGTCGAGGAGTTCCGCGATGAGTGTGCAGAGCACAAGATTGATCTAGAGCTGCTGCTCGACCCTGCAGTGGCAACCCTTAATTTCGATGCTCCAAAGTGTCGTACGGTGCTCTCGAACCTGCTGATGAACGCTATTCGTTACTCAAAACGCGACGGGAGCGGTCGGATTAGAGTTGTGATTGAGCGCCTTAACGATAAGGTGCGCCTGTCGGTAGTTGATAATGGCGTCGGTCTGGCGGGTGTCGATATCAATAGCCTTTTCAATCGATTTGTTAGGGTAAATAACCACTCAACAGGCTCAGGTATAGGTCTTTCCTACTCGAAAACCATCATCGAGCAGCACCGTGGTGGCGTCATCGGCGCATTCTGCAACAACTCCGAGGGGGCGACGTTCTTCTTCGAGTTGCCTATTGGCCTGGCTTGCAGTAGCCAGAAGATCGAAGCTAAGCCATACCTATCTAATATGCTCGATCTCGACGATAGAAGCGGAGAGATGACCAACCAGGATTATCCACTCTCGCAGCATACAATTCTCATAGTCGAGGATCAAGTCGAACTTCTCGACTTCTTGGAGGATGCTCTAGCTCGCACCTTTAAGCGTGTTTATCGTGCTCGTAATGGTGTAGAGGCCTATGCCGCAATCAAGCGCCATCTCCCTAGTATTGTTGTGAGTGACGTTATGATGCCCGAGATGGATGGCTACGAACTCTGCGCCAAGGTGAAGAACGATATCGAGGTTAGCCACACGCCGATAGTGCTCTTGACCGCCAAAGCGGAGGCGAGCAGCAAGATGTTGGGATATAAATCGGGTGCCGATGCCTATCTCACTAAGCCGTTTGACCTTCAATATCTACTCTCTATTGTCGCTAGCCAGCTGCGTAGTCGCGATATCACACGCAGCTACTACAGTAAGCTCACCTCGGCTGTTAAAATCGAGGAGGTGACCTATAGTAATGCCGATGAGCAGTTTATGCTTAAGCTCAACGGGTTCATAAATGATAATCTAGCATCTAGCATAGATGTTGAGATCATTGCTAAGCATATGTGTATGAGCCGTGCAGCCCTCTATAAGAAGCTTAAAACAATCATCGATATAGGCGCTATGGAGTATGTTACTAAGATCCGCATGACCATTGCTGCAGAGCGCCTGCTCTCGACAAGTAAGTCGATTACCGAGATCGCCATGCAGTGCGGTTATACAGATAACCAATATTTCAGCAAGGCGTTTAAGCAGTATCACGGCATCTCTCCGAGTCAGTATCGAAAGCTAGGCGTAGGTGCCGAGCGCATGGCGGAACCTATATAATATATAGGTATAAAATAGTTCTATTTCGAGGGGTTATGAAAATATTTTATTAACAAGTTAAAATTATTAATAACAATAATGGCTTAGTTTAATATTTTACCTCTTTCAGCTATCCTTTTTTAATTGCTATTTTTGCCTCATTATTCTATCTTAATCAATTATTTTTAATACACTCTACTCCAAAAATACGTTGAAAATGGTTGTGAAGCATAATTTTTCTGCCCGCAATCGTTAAAAAACCGCTTTTCAATGCGCCTTTTGTTTCATTTTGATTAATAATCTGTTATATCTTAGAAAATTCACGTTTTAATCTGTTTCTATTTTGCATGTATTTACTTATGAATTGTAACTACATAAAACCATATAGATTAAAATCGTAAGCAAGTTGAAAAAAAATAACAAATTGTTTGTAAAATAATTTATTAATACCTACCTTTGCCTCTGTAGATTTTTAATAATAAAAAACACTTAATGCTTATGGTAAAAAAGATTTTACTTTCGTTATTTGTTGTTTTGGGAATGACCTTCAGTGGTATAGCTCAAAATAAACAAGTTTCTGGTAGTGTGTCTGACGTTGCTGGTGCCCCTATCGTTGGTGCAGCGGTTATCGTTGATGGAACATCTATCGGAACAACAACAGGCGTTGATGGATCATACTCGATCTCATCACCTGTAAATGGAACTATCACAGTTTCATATATTGGATTTGAGTCACAGTCGGTGGCTATCTCTGGTAAGTCTAAGATCAATTTTGTTCTTGCAGAGGACACAACTGCTCTTGACGAGGTTGTCGTAACGGCTCTTGGTATCTCTCGCTCTGAGAAAAGTCTTGGTTACTCAGCAACATCTGTATCAGGTGAGGATATCTCATCAAAGCGTACAAATGATATGATGACAGGTTTGGCTGGTAAAGTAGCGGGTGTTAGCATTTCGTCTACATCATCTGACCCAGGTGCATCTACATCGGTTGTTATCCGTGGTGTGAGCTCTCTTAGTGGCTCTAACCAACCACTTTACGTAATCGATGGTGTTCCAATGAACAACAGCTCACTTTACTCTTCTGATGGTCTTAACTCAGGTTACGACTTTGGTAATGGTGCAGCAGCAGTCAACCCAGACAACGTTGCAAGTATGACAATCCTTAAGGGTGCTGCGGCGACAGCTCTTTATGGTAGCCGCGCATCTGGTGGTGTTATCATCATCACAACCAAATCTGGTAAGAAGAACGAGGGTATCGGAATCGAGTATAACGGTGGTATCCAACTTAGCTCTGTTTTGCGTTTGCCACAGATGCAGAATGAGTTCGGTATGGGATGGTACGGTGCTAAGACCGACGACGAGAATGGTTCTTGGGGACCTGCGTTCGATGGTACTGAGCAAATTTGGGGTACTGTTTACGACAGCTCACAAAAGGTAAAAGAGTATGTTGCACAGGAGGATAACGTTCTTGACTTCTTCGAGACAGGTGTTCGTTACAGCAACAGTATCTCATTCAACGGTGCAACCGACGTGAGCGACTACTTCGTGTCATTCTCTCAAGTTAGCGACGATGGTATGATCCCAACGGCAGCTGACTCATACAGCAAATACACTTTCACAGCAAACGGAAGCCACACAGTTGGTAACTTGAAGGTATCTTCAGCGATCAACTACGCTTCACAGCAAAACAGCTACGCTACTACAGGTCAAGGTTTCTCTATGTACAATTGTATCATGCAGACTCCACGTGACATAAGTATCGTAAGTCTTGCAGATCTTGACGATCCATTCAACTCACTAGGTTACTACTACACTCCTTATAGTGTAACTAACCCATACTACATCCTTGAGAACTACATGAATGAGTACGACTCAGAGCGTATCTACGGTAAGTTCCAAGTTGATTACGACATCACAAGCGACCTTAAGTTCTCATACCGTTTTGGTCTTGATTCAACTACAGGCGAGACTCGCATTGGTGAGCCTAACATGGAGGCTTTGTCAGAGGATACTGTAAATGGTGACCAAGGTGCATACACTGGTGAGACCGGTTCTTATACAACTCAGATGATCCGCCGTAAGGAGTACAACCACGACATCATGTTGTCTTACAACAAGCAGATCGACGCAGATTTCAACGTTAGCGCAATCGCTGGTTTCAATGGTAACCAACGTAGTGCAAACTCTGTATACTCTAGCATCTCTGACCTTACTATCCCAACATGGTATAGCCTAAGCAACACCTCTAGCCCAGCTACAACAGTTACAACTGAGTGGTTGCGTCGTTTGATGGGTGTTTACGCTCAAGTAGACCTTGGTTACAAAGATATGTTGTACCTTACTGCTACAGCTCGTAACGACTGGTCGTCAACACTTCCAGTTGAGAACAACAACTACTTCTATCCTGGTGTTACTGCAAGTTTCCTTTTCTCTCAGATCCTTCCAAGCGAAGTTAAAGAGGTTATCTCATTTGGTAAATTGCGTGCTGCATGGGGTAGGACTGGTAACGATGCTGATGTATACATGACAAACCCATACTACTTGCAGTCAACAACTTATGGTTACTGGGGTACTTACAGTTTCCCATATAGCTCGTCAGGCTACAACGCTTACACAGTAGGTAACACTTTGGGTAGCCAATACCTAAGCCCTGAGATGACAACAGAGTTCGAGGTTGGTTTGAACGTTGCATTGTTCCATAACAGAATCAACATCGACGCTGCATACTACGATCGTATGACTGACAACCAGGTTTACTCATTGACAATGGATCCTGCAACAGGTTACACTGCTCAAAACACCAACCTTGGAGAGGTATCAAATAAGGGTGTTGAGTTGTTGGTTAACTTCGTTCCAATCCGCACAAAAGATTTCACTTGGGAAATTGGCGTAAACTACACAAAGAACAACAGTTTGGTAGTTAGCCTTCCTGAGGAGATGGGTAGTGAGACTCAAATCTACGGTTTCTCTGGTGGTACAGGTATGTGGGCTATCGAGGGTTACCCAGTTGGTACTTTCAAATCTACTGTTCCAGAGATGACAGAGGATGGCCAAATCGTTGTAAGCGCTACAACTGGTCTTCCAGTTGCTGCTGAGGAGCAGGGAATCGTTGGTGATATGAACTACGACTACCAACTTGGTTTCAACACATCTCTCTCTTACAAAGGTTTCACTTTTGCTGCTGACTTCGACTATCGTCACGGTGGTTTGATGTACTCACGTACTAAGGATATTGCTTACTTCACAGGTAACGCGATCCAAACAGCATACAATGACCGTAACCCATTCGTTATTCCTAACTCAGTTAACGCAGTGACTGCTGACGATGGTACTGTAAGCTACGTAGAGAATATGACAGCTCTTGACAATACCTACATCTACTCTTACTGGGAGGGCGGTGGCTCTGATCTGGAGAGCGGCTTCTTGATCGAAAAAACTTACCTTAAGCTTCGTTCGCTATCTCTTAGCTACGACGTACCAACAGCTTGGTTGGCAGGTACACCTCTAACAGGTGCTCGCCTATCGGCTTTCGGTAACAACCTCTTCATCTGGACTCCTAGTACAAATACTTTCGTTGACCCAGACTCAACTTCTTTCGGTAATGACCTTGAGGGTAACTTTGGTGAGTACTCAACCAACCCAAGTTCACGTTACTATGGTTTCAACTTAATGCTTAAATTCTAATAATTGACGACAATGAAGATAAACAAAATATATTTATTAGCATTGTGTGTATCCGCGCTGTTCACTTCATGTGACCTGGATATTAACACCGATCCAACCACACCAGACAACGATAGCATAACGCCAGATTTGTTGTTCCCATCAGTGCAAAATTTTGTTGCAGCTGCTTCGTGTGATGTAATGTTTAACTACGCTGGTTTCTTTGCTCAGTACTACGATCAGATGCCAGATGCTAACCAGTTCAACGGTATTACTTGGCAGAACATTACTGAGTCTGACCAGACTATCGACCGCGCTTACTCAGGCCTTTTTGCAGGTGCTCTTCAAGATATCGAGGATATCAAATCTAAGACTAGCAATACTGCAGACCTTCTTGCAGCTACAGCTTTGCGCGCTTTCTCATTCCAACTTTTGGTTGATAATATGAGTGAGTGTCCATATAGCGAGGCTCTTCAGGGTAGCGCTAACACATCTCCAGCTTGGGATAACGGTGAGGATGTATACGCAGGAATCCTTGCTGAGCTAGATGCAGCGATGGAGGCTTACGAAGCAGAGCCAGAACTTATGACAATGACCGACATGATGTTCGGTATGGATGTTGATCAGTGGATTGGTTACGTTAACGCACTCCGTCTACGTATGTACATACGTATGTACGACTACGACAACAGCGTACTAAGCAAGATCACAGCTTTGGTCGAGGAGAACAACTTCTTCACAGGCGACGCTGCAGTTGACGCTTATGGTGCATCAGATGGTAACTACTCTCCATTCTACAATAGCTACTATTCGCTTGGTACTGCTAACCACTGCGCAGCATATCCAATCGTATCGTACATGCTTGCTACATCTGATGCTCGTATCGAGTATGCGATCAGCAAAAGTGTTAACGATGATGAGTATGTAGGCCAAATGCCAGGTGCTAAGATGGATACTGAAAACTGGACTGATGATGGCGAGTGGGGTGACGAGGATGTTAGTGCTATCAACTACGCTCTTTTCGATGGCTCTGGTACATCACGCAAAGCATTTATCTTTACTCAGGCTAACCTTCAGTTCCTTATCGCAGAGGTTGAGTATCGTTTCAATAACGATAGCGCAGCTGCTAAGGCGGCATACGAGGCTGCTGTTACAGCTGACTTCGCTGCTCGTGGAATCTCTGGTGCTGCATCTTTCTTGACTGGAAGCAAGACATCTTGGGATTCAGCTTCAGACAAGCTTGAGTTGATCTACATGCAGAAATGGGTTGCCCTATTCTACATGGATCACATGGAGGCTTGGAGCGAGATTCGTCGTACAGACGTTCCTGCACTCTCTTCTTCTTCAGCTAAAAATATCTATGCTGACTCTACAATCTACTCAGCTGGTGATTTGATCGAGCCATCGACTAACGCTCTTGGTTCAGGTAAAATCTTCAAGCGTATGTTCTATTCATACACAGCTCGTAGCCTTAACAAAAACACTCCTTCTGCTAAGAGTGCAGACACTAAGGTTTGGTGGGATGTTGAATAATTAGTCACTAACGAATAATATTTAGAAAATTATGAAAAAATTAATATATAGTTTGTTGCTTGTGGTGGCTGCAATGTTTACCTCTTGCCACGAAGTGACTACTGAAGATACATCTTTTATCACATACTATGTAACATTTGATTTGGACGGTGGAAGCACCTATCTTCACCCAGTTGGATCAGAGTTCGTAGATCCTGGTTTCACTGCTATGGAGGGCTCTGAGGATGTTACTGCCAACGTATCTGTAGACTACTCTGCAGTTGATGGTTACACTATGGGTCTTTACACTCTAATCTACTCTGCAGTTAATGCTGACGGCTTTTCGGCTTCTACAACTCGTACTGTAATCGTTTACGATGAGAATTATGCTGGTCCTGATTTGGCAGGTTCTTACACTATTCAACCTGGTAGCTACCGTGATTATAGTGGTACACCTACAAGTTTCTCAGGTTTCTCTGTAAATATTACTACTGTTGCTCCTGGATTCTTCTATGTGTCAGACTTGATTGGTGGTTACTACGACCAAGGAGTAGGGTATGGTTCATCATATGCAATGACTGGTTACATTACACTTAAGGATGACAATGAGACTATCTCTCTAATCAGCTCTTATTTGTCAGGTTGGGGCGACTCACTCGACTACATGGAGAGTGGTAAGTACGATGCAGCAGCTGGAACTCTTTACTGGGAGGCTGCGTATGCAAGTGTTATGACATTCTACCTCACATTGGGATTATAGTAAATAAGAATAAATTAATAAAAATAGGAAATTATGAAGAAATATATAGTTCTTATGGCTGCGGCATTGGTTGGAACCTTTTCTAGCTGTAGCGTATATACCGATGTCGAGGCGGGTGGTACTGCTGTCGAGAAGATGGCAGGTACTTGGACCGTTGTCGTTGAGCAGAGCGTAGCTGAGTATCGTTCATTCGATGGTAGCTCTAACGATCCAGATCCAGATTTGTTGAACCTAACAGAGGAGCAACTTGATGCTCTTGTATGGGAAGATATCCTAGGTTATGGTAACCAAGAGGTGATCACTTCAAATACAGCTGCCAATATCGCCACTGAGATGTGGTTTGTCGATAACTTTTGGGGTGCTGCGTTCAAATGTGATGTAAATTACAATGCAAGAACATTCTCATGTGCTGAGTCAGAGGTTTATGAGGGTTGCAACGCATACATCAAGTATGGTAGAATCACTGAGGACTCTGTAATCACTCCATCTGGTAGAACCGCTGATGGCATCACTGCTTATGTATATTATAGCGATTTTGGTGAATATTTTGGTGGATATGGTCTTCCATTTACTATGATTAAGATTACTGGATACCGTTACACTGGTTACACTGAGGATTTATAGTAGAAGCTAAAGTAGGATTACGCCTACAAACAATAAGAGATCACCGCAAGGTGATCTCTTATTGTTTGCCCTATATGAGGTGTATGTTGTCTAGATTTTAACTCTCTATCTGCTCGATAAGTTGATCGGCCTGGCGACACGAAATGTAGTAACGATCATCGTAGATGTCAACTATTTCAACTAGATTTTGCCACTCTGTGGCGTAGAATCGAACTCTTTCGAGTGTTGCCAAATCAAGATAGTAGCCATAGTAACCAAAAAAGCCGCGGCTTCCAAATATTGGGATTATCCAGCGACAATCGTTGGTGTCCACCTTGTTAATTGAAACAATCTCGCTTCTGGGTATCTCGACCATCTCCAGCAGGCATAGAATCGTGACATTATTGTCGTCAACGGTCACCCTGCGCGGAATGGAGAGCGACATTAGGGCAATGAGCGCCACCATAAGCGAGATAAACCAGGCGGAGAAGTATCCACCGACGTACATCAGCCAGATCAGCAATCCTGCAACCACAAATACAATGAAATATACAATTGTTGTGATTAGCGTACGTCTGTTACTGTGAAATTTATAGCTCCTCTCGTTCATCTCTACTCTCTAAAATCATCTGTGCATATGTCAGATCCTCCAAAGTGGTGATCTTAATGTTGCTTTTGTCGCCTTGGCAGAGCTCAATCCTCTCGCCCATAGCCTCTACCACCGATGCATCGTCGGTGAGTTGTGCGGTATACTCCTGGCGGTATGCGCGTCGCAGCATCGCAGAGTCGAATATCTGAGGTGTTTGCACTGCACGCAGTGTCGCACGATCTATCGCTTTTGAGCCCTCATTGTCGATCATCCGCACCGAGTCGCTAATCGCGATAACGGGTATCGCTGCACCATGGCTTATCGCTCTGTCGGCGCACCGCTTTGCAACCTCGCTGCTGCAGAGTGGACGCACGCCATCGTGCACGGCGATAATGTCGATAGTCTCGCCGAGGGCATCGATGCCAGCCTTCACTGAGTGAAAGCGTTCGCATCCTCCGCTTACAACCTTGTGGGCGGCAATCTCGAATCGCGAGGAGAGGTTCTTCCAGTAATCTATATGCGCCTCGGGTAGGACCACAACAATCTCCGACGGGTTGAGCGCCGACGACATGGCGTTGATTGAGTGCGCAAGGACTGGCGCCTGCCCCAATATTCTAAACTGCTTTGGGATGTCGCCTCCCACCCGTTCACCCTTGCCTCCAGCAACGATGACAACTCCTATTTTTGGCTCTATTTTGCACTCCATATCAATTTCTTTCCAAATCCGAGCGTGTTGTCGGTATATTTAATCTCTTGAGGCTCAATCGCCCATAATGTTAGCTCCGCTAGTGCGGTGTAGGGGAATCGCTTTATGTAGTATCCGCGATCCTCTTGATCGGCCTCCACTACGCCTCCTGTTAGCTGTAATCCTTGTATCTTACCCACAATCTTGGTCTCCCATACGATCGAGGCGGCCACTTGTGGGTTGTTTGTCATCTCGCTGCCGTGACGCGTCGCAGTGTCGGAGGTGAAGATAAATCTATTGCGCTTGGCATCGTATGCGTAGAATGCATTGGCGCAGTAGGGTGCGTTGTCCTTTGCCGTGGCAAGTGTCAACACATGATGTTTTTTTATAAATTTTATTACTCTTTCGTCCATGTTATTTAGTTGAACTTAATGCTATTGAGTCGAGTTGCGTGACGACCTCTTCAGGTGCTATCTTGCCCTCTAACTCTCCGATAATTTTGGCTTTAACAGCCTCGAATGCCTCCTTATTCTCCTCGCGGATTGGCTCCTGTGGCTCCTGCGGGATCTTTAGCGGGTTGATTGGGGTGCTCCCTTTCCAGACGCGGTAGTCGAGGTGAGGACCTGTGGAGGCTCCCGTAGAGCCAACGTAGCCGATCACTTGACCCTGCTTCACGCGCGATCCGTTTGAGATCCCCTTGGCGTAGCCCTTGAGGTGTAGATATCCCGTTGTCATGTTATTCGGGTGCTTGATCTTCAGCGTGTTACCGCCTCCGCCGCCCCAGCCTTTGAATGTCACCACTCCATCGGCAACGGCGTGAACGGGTGTGCCCGATGGTGCTGCGTAGTCGATGCCTGTGTGTGGGCGATAGACTTTGTAGATGGGGTGAAGTCGCGCAGTAGTGTAGCCCGAACTGATTCTGGAGTATTTGAGCGGTGCTTTGAGCATCTGCTTGCGCAGGCTTGCGCCATCCTCCTCCCAATATTGCAGTGTGCTATCTTGAATGAACGGAATTGCGTAGTATGTTCTGTCGCCATGACCAAATTTGGCGCCCCACACACGGCCAATGCCTACTGAAATTGTATCTTCGACAAATTTTTCGTCGTATATCACCGTGAAGTTATCACCCTTTTGGATTGCAAAAAAATCGACGGTCCACTGGTAGATATCCTCGATTTCCGAGGCTAGAGCGAAGGGTAGGTGGGCATCCATGATGGCGCCCCACATCGAATTCTCAATTACGGCACTCTTTATGTTACGTTTGATGGTTGTTGGCTTTACCCCTTTGTAGATCGATAGGGAGTCGGTCGACATGTCGAATACGACGTAGTTGATGTTATCCTCCTCATAGACAAAGTAGTCGAGTTTCGATGAGATTGAATCTTGCTTCAGAAAGGCTGTGTAGCGATTACCTCCGCGGATTTTATTTAGTGGAAAGATCTCCTTCGAGGCTTTGTCGAGTTTGTCGATTTGGTAGGCGGTGATGCCGTAGCCGTTGAGTATCTTGCCCATTGTCTCACCCTGCTTAATTTGGGAGTGGTCGAGCTGGTAACCATCCGAAAGGATGCCAAATGTTCTGTTCTCAACTACCTCAACCTCTTCACTTTCGGCTTGTTGTGTGGTGCTGCCGCCACCGCAGCTGCCAAGTAGCGAGAGTGAGGCGATGATGATATATTTTATAGTGTTATTCATATGTTTTAAATAAAGTGAGTAATCTCTACAAAAGTAGTAAAAAAGTGTAGAAAATAGAGGTAAATTTAGATTTTTTATTAAACTTTTAACCCTATATATACTATTTTTTTTGAGTTTATCAAAATTATCATTATCTTTGACAATAAATTTATTTTTGCACCGCATGTCTAAAACCCTGATAAAAGCGTTAGTCGCTTCGCTTTACAAGGCCGCAATTCGATTGCGGCATGCATTGTTTGACCGCGGTTTGCGAAAAATTTATAAATTTGATATTCCTATTATATGTATAGGTAACATCACGGTGGGAGGCACGGGTAAAACTCCAATGACAGAGCTTGTAGTATCGCATTTTGCCGCTAAACGTAAAATAGCGGTGCTTTCGCGTGGCTATGGCCGTAAAACGAAGGGCTATATCGAGGCTAGTGCAACCTCGCACTATCGCGAGGTGGGTGATGAACCTCTGCAGATCAAGTTGAAATATCCGCAAGCGGTGGTTGTCGTATGCGAGAAACGAGTCGAGGGAATTCGACGAATTCAAGTTGAACACCCTGAAGTTGAGCTTATTATTATGGATGACGGTTTTCAGCATCGCAGCGTCGAGGCTAAGATCAATATTATCACAATCGATGCTACTCGCCCCATTAAGGATGATCGCATGTTGCCATGGGGGTCGTTGCGAGATATTCCCGAAGCACTGTCGCGAGCGCACTATTTCATTGTAACTAAGTGCCCTACGACGATGAGTGCAATTGATAGGAGTCTGATGCGTAAAACCTTGATCAGTGTTGCCTATCAGAAGCTATATTTTACGCGCTACATAAATTATCGTCCCGAGCCACTCTTCTTAAACGAGGGTAGCGAGGTGCTCAATAGTAGCTCTAAGGTGATCGCCGTTTCGGGTCTGGGCAACCCCTTGCCATTCATCGACTCGCTGAAGCGGAGCTACAATCTTGTGGATCAGATTATCTATAACGACCATCACGTATATAAGATGCGCGATATTAACGCGATGTCTGCGATGCTCGACAAGCACCCAGGTTCGGTTATCATCATCACCGAAAAGGATGCGGTGAAGCTTCGCGTACCAAGTAAGATCCCCGCAGAGCTGCGCAGAAGGATCTACTATATACCTATCCAAATTAATTTTATTGACGAACCAGTCAGAAACTTCCTAAAACACTTAGACAATGATGTTAGAGAAAATTAAAGAGACTGCGGCATACCTAAATGAAAAATGCCAAAATTTTGCCCCTGAAGTGGGTATAGTTCTAGGCACAGGCCTTGGTAACTTTGCAGATAATATCGATGTGAAATACTCGATCGAATATAGTCAAATTCCCAATTTCCCCGTGTCGACCGTTCAAGGTCACAAAGGTCGTATGATCTTTGGATTTATCGGTGAGCGCCGTGTGGTGGCTATGCAGGGCCGATTCCACTACTACGAGGGTTATGGAATGGATCAAGTGACTTTCCCAATTCGCGTGATGAAGTTCTTGGGTATCAAGAACTTATTTGTTTCGAACGCTTCGGGCGGAATCAATACCTCATTCAGAGTGGGTGATTTGATGGTCATTACCGATCATATCAACTTGATGCCAAACCCACTCGTCGGGCCAAATATCGAGGAGTTGGGGCCACGCTTCCCCGATATGCACGACTGCTATAATCACGCCCTAATTGCTAAAGCTACCGCTATCGCCGAGGAGCGTAACATTAAGTTGCAATATGGTGTGTATGTGGGTGGTACAGGGCCAACATTCGAGACACAGGCGGAGTATAAATATTTTAAAGCTATTGGTGGCGACACTGCAGGTATGTCGACCGTGCCCGAGGTGATTGTTGCTCGCCATATGTCGATCCCCGTTTTTGGCGTTTCGGTGATCACAAACTGCGGTCTAAGCGACGAGATTGGCGATCATGAAGATGTTCAGCGTCAAGGAGCTAAGGCTGCAGTAAAGATGACAATGCTATTCGAGGAGCTAATTAAACAACTATAAGAATGATTAATAAGGTAATTTTGGTCGGCACCGTCGGCATGGATCCTGAAGTGAGAACCATTGAGAGCGGCGCCAAGGTGGCTCGCATTCGCATGGTGACCACCGAACGCATATTCAACCGTCAGAGCAACGAGACCAAAGAGCACTCCGAATGGCACACTGTGATCATGTGGCGCGGATTGGCCGACGTCGCAGATAGATATGTGCGCAAAGGATCTCAGATATATATTGAGGGTAACCTCCGCACACGCGACTGGCTCGATAAAGAGAATATTAAACATACAACCACCGAAATAGTGGCGTATGAACTTAAAATGTTGGGCCGCAAGGCGGACAATCCCGCTTCAACGGCAGCCTCAACACCAACTCCTGTCCCCGCTCCTGCAGTAGTCGAGACCCCTGCTGAGGATCCAGACGATCTGCCGTTCTAGATCGTCTGTCGAGTACGTATACAACTGACTCCGTCGGGCGGAGATAACACCTCCGCGGGTGTATATCACCCTGCGATTGGGGCATAGAGCTTTCTGAAGCTCTATGACTATTAACCTGAATTTTGGATAAGCAACCGCATTTCCGCCAAGGTGTCAGAAACTCCGACTGGGATACGATCCCCCAGTTGGAGTTATACCGCCCCAACTAACTTCACTGGCAAATATGCG
>JAWXTG010000005.1:0-55326 GCA_044433705.1 Rikenellaceae bacterium
GTTTAGAATTCGAATTGGGTTTAAATGCTGCAAGCATTTAATAAATTTTAGAGGTTTGCGTGCAGCTCAAATTTATTTGAAGCGGCGCGCTAACCTCTAAAATCATAGAGTTTTAGCAAAAAACTCTATGCCCAATGCGCGGCATAATATGCACCCGCGCAGGTGCTTGTCTGCGCCCGACGGAGTCAGACCCAGGCCAACCCAGGCCATAGCCTAAGCCAACCTAGGAGGGGGCAAAAAAAAGGCTATCAACAAGAAGTTGATAGCCTTTTTTTGAATTGCTATTGAGTCTTACGACTCATTTATAGGGCTCGTTTAGTAGCCTACAGATTTACTAGCTGCATAAGAAACTTTGAGTGCATTTGCACGACGAAGCTCCTGCTTGATGTCACTTACAATACCCATCTTTGTATTCTCGTCGGTCTTTAGACACACCGTAAGTTGAGCACGGTCAGCCTCATTGAGGTTATCACGCTCAGCGGCGATGTAGTCCAAGATGTCGCGAGTGGTACGATACGAGTCGTTTAGTTGGATACGGGTTGCAGTACCGAACTTAGCCTGCATTGCAACTGATGGAGGTCCAACGTGGATGTAACTTACCAATGATTTCTTCTCTAGCTTCTGCACCTCAGTTGCTCCTGGCAACTTTGTTTTTACCAATAGCTCCTGGTCGCGCATGGTTGTTGACACCATGAAGAAGAAGAGGATCATGAAGATGATATCGGGCAACGATCCTGACGAAATTTTAGGGGTACCTTTGTTACCCTTCTTTTTGATTACTGCCATATCTCTTACTTTTTAATTTCACGTGGTTCAGCCTCGGAGATCTTCACCTGAATAGCTTTGACTACTACGTCGCGCACGTCAGTCTCTAGATCTGCGAATTTCACACCAAATTTAGCCATACACACCTCGTCACGAATCTCGTTGAAGGCGCGAGTAAGTTCATTTTGAACTTGAATGTATACTCGATAATCGGTCTCACGTGCTGTCTGCAACGACACAACACCCAAACTTGTTGGGTATAGCCATTTGCTGCCATCAGGGAGCTCAAACTCCTTGATATCTTTCTCTGGAAGGGTCTCATCGTCAGCAATGTTGAGAACAAACTCTTTAGTTTTGTTAGTCAACGCATTGATGTCGATAGGTTCTCCACCAGCCATGATGTTACCGCTACCTGAAACAAATACCAAAAGGATGTTACGCTCCTTGATATCGATCTCTTCTTGTTGTTGATCGTCCTCGGGAAGAGGTGGTAGCATACGCGTCAAACCAGTGTCAACATTCATTGTAGTGGCAACAAGGAAGAAGATAAGCAACAAGAAGGCGATGTCGGCCATAGAACCAGCATTGATCTCTTGTATTTCTCTTTTATTTTTTCCCATTGTTTAGCCTCCTTGATTATTTGAAAGCACCCATCACCTCAGACGCCAAAGCTGCAATAACTGCTCCGCCCATAGCGATGTATGCGATGATAATAGAACACTCTGTGATGATTGTGTCTCCTGCAGGGAACACGCTACCATTCTCGATGTTGAAGATCTCGATAGTGTGGCTAGCTGCAAATAGATATGAACCCACTACGATTGCAGCAACAACTACAAACGAGATGACGGTCTTAAGTAGGCCTGCGGATGCTTTGAACATTCCGTACACAGCACCGAAGAGAGCCGACAACACAACCAAAGCAAGTAGTGCGTAACCCCAATATAGGTTGACACCAACTGCAGCTGCGATAGCCTCCTCAGAGCCTCCAGTAAATGCTACATAGACTGGGTATGCGATAACGCATACGGTCACTGCGAGCATTACTCCAAGCAATATTTTAAATATATTTTTCATTAGTTTATCTCTTATAAGGTTGTAGCTTATTTCTTGCTGTACTCGATAAGGATGTCAAGCAAGCTGATTGAAGAGTCCTCCATGTCGTTAACCAAAGAGTCGATCTTAGCAACGATGTAGTTGTAGAATACTTGAAGGATAACCGCAACGATAAGACCCATAAGAGTTGTCAAAAGGGCAACCTTGATACCACCTGCTACGATGGTTGGAGAGATATCACCTGCAGCTTGGATCATATCGAACGCACCGATCATACCGACTACAGTACCCATGAATCCCAACATAGGAGCAAGAGCGATGAAAAGACCAACCCAGCTAAGACCAGACTCCATTTGACCTGTCTGAACAGAACCATAAGAAGCAACTGTCTTCTCTACAGCGTCAAGACCTTGGTTGTAACGAGACAAACCCTGGAAGTAGATAGAAGCGATAGGACCAGGAGTGTTCTTGCAAAGATCAGCTGCTGCCTCAACGCCCTCTTCCATGATTGTAGACTTAACTTTAGCAACAAACTTGTTAGTGTTGATAGTTGCTAGAGCAAGATAAAGGATACGCTCGATAGCTACGGCCAAACCGAGTACCAAACATACAAGTACTGGAAGCATCCACTCCCAACCTCCCTCGAGGAATTTCTGCATCAAAATTTGGTGCATGCTGTCACCAGCGATGTTCTCTACTGCAGGAGCAGCTGCCGCAGCAGCCTCTTGAGCGAATGAGTTTACAGTACCAAGAGCTAGCGAGGCAACTGTTAGAATAGAAATTTTTTTCATAGTTGTGTTAAGTAATTAATTTTTGTTAGTTAATTTATTTTTTTGAGTTATTTTTTTGTTAATCTCCGTAAAACTCCATCTTTTTTTTGCATTAAAACGGATTTTTACACTTTTTTCTTAATTCTTAGCGTCCCTCTTTCTCTCAAATTTTTGCTCTATCCGCGCCATTAAATCACTTATACACAGCAACTTAACGACGTCAATATCGCCCATCCACTATTATTCCCCTACATTTACGTTGCGAAATATATAAAAAAAATTTCTTTTATGCAACGCCTATCGACTCATCTCGCCGCGCAAATTCAAAATAATTTGCTCTTTTACCCTCTCCGCGCTATCGAATTTCCCCAAAAGATAGCTCATTTTTGTGGTCGCCGCCTCGATGGTCATATCGTAGCCGCACACCACGCCCGCCCTCTCGAGCGCCAGCCCCGTTTGGTACAGCGACATCTCCACGCGGCCATTGACACACTGCGAAATATTGAGGATAATTATGCCGCGAGCAACCGCCTGCTCGATAATTTCGAGGAACCTTGGCTCGGTCGGAGCATTCCCCGCGCCGTACGTTTGGAGCACCACGCCACGCAGCCCCCGACACGAGAGCATCTGCTCGAGCATCGAATAGCTGAGCGCAGGAAAGAGCTTGATAACAGCCACCGAATCAGAGATTTCCGTTGATATATTGAGCACAGCGTCAGGCTCCACACGAATCATCGCCGCGTCGTTATAGCTGATATTGACCCCCACCTCGGCCAGCGGCGGAAAATTCGGCGAGCGGAAAGCATCGAGCTCCTCGGCGCTCCATTTTGTTGTGCGAGAGGCTCTATAGAGTCGATTCTGGAAGTAGAGCGACACCTCGGGGACACGCGCCCGACCATCTCGATACGCACCTGCGATCTCGATTGCCGTGATCAGATTCTCGCGGCCATCGGTGCGCAGCACGCCAATGGGAATCTGGCTGCCCGTGAACACCACAGGCTTGCTCAAATTCTCGAGCATGAAGCTCAGCGCCGAAGCCGTATAGGACATCGTGTCGGTGCCGTGCAGCACCACAAAGCCGTCATAGAGCGAGTAGTTCGCCTCGATGAGTTGAGCCAACGTTTGCCACATCGCCGCCGAGACATTCGACGAATCAATGACCCGCTCGAAAGTGTGCACCTCAATATCGACATTAAGGCGCCGCAACGACGGAAATTCACTGTAAATCGAGCTGAAATCAAACGGAACAAGAGCCCCCGTAGCCTCGTCATTCCGCATCCCAATCGTACCCCCTGTATATATTATAAGTATAGACGCCCTATTATTCATCCCTAAAATTCATTTTCAACACTCAAAAGTAGTGATAATTTTCGAATATCCGACCATTCCGTCACGCAAACTCACAAAAATCACCTTGCGGCCTGTCTCTGCCTGGGACGTTTACTACTGTCTCCGACGGGCGCAGATAGCACCTGCGCGGGTGCAGTTTGCGCTGCGGTAATTTGCTGATCGCTGCGCTCTTACGATAAAAATAGTACAATAATTTCCTCGAGAGTAAACTCTCAAAAAATTATTGTACTATTTTTATCTACGTCAACCTAAAGGTTGACATCAGCAAATCTCCGAATGGCAAAATCAATTCACAATTCACAATTTACAATTCATAATTCACATTGATTCTCTGCTGTTTATAATTCGAATTGGGTTTAAATGCTGCTAATTCAGAACGATAGTATCTAACTCCTTTGTGAGGGCCATAATACCCTTTTGAATCTTCTCCAATTGAGCCTTACGAGGTTTGTGAACCCCTGCTGCATAGTGCCACAACTGACGCTCATTAATGCCTGTAATACGGCTCAAAGCCGCCTTTGTGAAGATATTGCTATAATAGTTCAAGAACGTAACGATGTCGATTTTGAACTGCAACTCATACTCCCCTATGAACATATCCAATGGGGCAAGGTTATCCTCTAAATAGAGGTCGATAGCCTCAGTGATATTACCCTTAACATCATCTAAATTGTTACCCACCGTGAAGATTGGCGCACCATCAATGTAGGCACTCAAATTCTTCTCAGAATACTCAACATTTACTACAACCATTTTCATATCAATTACCTTTTTAATGTGTCTTTCAAAAGAGGTGGCAAGGGCTATTTAAGCCCCGCCTGCCTCAAAATTGCGTAATAAGTACCTTTCTCAACGCCTTTGCTATTGTGATTAGGCAAAATTATCATCTTGTCACCCTTAACGAACTTCATATGACTACCTTTTTGACTTTTCAACACAAATCCGTTGGCTTGCAGCATAGTTATTACATCTTTGATTGATTTATAACTCATAGCTCTGCGTTTTTATTACAGTGCAAATATAGTAATATTACGAATACTTTGCAAATGTTTTACCAATTATTTTGCTTTACCACAACAAAAATACCGAGATAGCACAGCTATTATTCGAGTTTGATAGTAACAGGCTTACTGCAATGGGGGCAGGTCGCCGATCCATCTTTGGCTGAAAAAGTTCTATGCCCAAATCGCAGCATAAGTAAGCACCCGCGGAGGTGCTCTTTTCCCCCGACGGAGTCAGACCCAGGCCGTCCGAGAGCCACCCGAGAGCCGTCCAAAAGCCACTCGCCAAAGCGGAAGAGTAAATTTTCATAGAGATACTCTAAGCTATCCGCGAAAAAATCACTACCTTTGCGGGTGGTTAGTGCAACTTTTGAGGGGTTGCGCGGCTACTAAACACAGCTATCAATGAAGACTGATTATCTTGTTATTGGCTCTGGTATTGCGGGGCTATCTTTTGCGCTTAAGGCGGCAAAGAGTGGAACGGTGACCATCGTCACCAAGGATCGAATTGACGAGTGTAACACAAACTACGCTCAGGGTGGAATCTGCTCGGTGACCTATGCCCCCGACACTTTCGAGAAACATATCCACGACACGGAGGTGTGCGGCGCGGGCAAGTGCAAGCACGAGGCCGTGGAGCTGGTTGTGCGTCGTGCGCCCGAACTTATCGCCGATTTGGTGGAGTGGGGCACGCGCTTCAACAAAACCCCCGAGGGGCTCTACGAACTACACCGCGAGGGAGGTCACTCCGACCATAGAATCCTTCATTATAAGGATCTTACTGGTGCCGAGATCGAGCGAGCACTTGTCGAGGCGGCGCGCCAAGATCCCAACATCACCATCATGGAGAACCACTTCGCCATCGACCTTTTGACCCAGCACCATCTGGGCGAGATCGTCACGCGACATACGCGCGGCTTGGCCTGCTTTGGCGCCTACGTTCTCAATCTGGAGAGCAAACATATCGAAACTCTGCTGGCTAAGTTCACCGTTGTGGCGGCGGGTGGCGTGGGCAACATATATAATACCACGACCAACCCATCGGTGGCCACGGGAGATGGCATTGCGATGTGCCACCGCGCTAAGGCGCAGACCGAAAATATGGAGTTTATACAGTTCCACCCCACCTCGCTCTTCAACCCTGGCGAGCGCCCATCGTTCCTAATCACCGAGGCGATGCGCGGCTATGGCGCAATCCTCAGATTGCAAAGTGGCAAGGAGTTTATGCAGAAATACCACCCGATGCTCTCGCTGGCGCCGCGCGATGTTGTGGCCCGATCGATCGACCACGAGCTTAAGATCAGCGGCGAGGAGTTCGTCTACCTCGACGTCACGCATAAGGATCCGAAGGAGACCCCCGAGCACTTCCCCAACATATATAAAAAGTGCCTGTCGCTGGGTATCGACATCACGCGCGACATGATCCCCGTAACACCTGCGGCGCACTATTGCTGTGGAGGTGTGCGAGTTAACAAGAATGGCGAGAGCTCCATCAAACGCCTCTACGCCCTAGGCGAGGCTTCGTGCACGGGGCTCCACGGCGCCAATCGTTTGGCTTCGAACTCACTGATCGAGGCGGCTGTTTACGCCGATCAAGCGGCTCAACACACAGCCTCACTGATCGAGAAGATCTCGATCCAGGAGGGCATTCCCGATTGGGACTTCGAGGGCACCTCGTCGGCCGAGGAGATGATCCTTGTGACCCAAAACCGCAAGGAGCTGCAGCAAATCATGTCCAACTATGTGGGCATCGTCCGCTCGAACTTGCGCCTGGAGCGCGCCATGAAGCGCCTAACGGTGATCTGGCAAGAGACTGAGGGACTCTACAACAAAACCACCCCCAACCGCGAACTTTGTGAATTGCGCAATATGATCGCCGTGGCCTACCTGACCATCAAGCAGGGCGGCGAACGGAAGGAGTCGGTGGGGCTGCACTATACAATTGATTATCCACCTGTTACAAAGTAAAAAAGAGTATATGACACAACAAGAAGAGATCTTGCGCCGACGCACCTTTGCCGTCATTGCGCACCCCGATGCGGGTAAAACTACACTCACCGAGAAGCTGCTGCTCTTCGGTGGTGCAATCCACGTTGCGGGAGCCGTAAAGAGCAACAAGATCAAGAAGGGGGCAACATCTGATTTTATGGAGATCGAGCGCCAGCGCGGAATCTCGGTTGCCACTTCGGTGATGGGATTTGAGTATGGTGGCACCAAGATCAACATCCTCGATACCCCTGGCCACGAGGACTTTGCGGAGGATACCTACCGCACGCTCACCGCTGTCGACTCGGTTATCATCGTGATCGATGGCGCCAAGGGAGTCGAGGCGCAGACCCTGAAGTTGATGGATGTCTGCCGCATGCGCCAAACCCCTGTCATCGTGTTTGTTAACAAGATGGACCGCCCATGTAAAGATCCGTTCGAGCTTCTCGACGAGATCGAAAAGGAGCTTAAGGTGCGTGTGCGCCCGCTCTCGTTCCCAATCTCGAGCGGCCCCACCTTCAAGGGGGTCTATAATATATATGAGCACAACCTCTCGCTCTTCCTCGACGAGGATCGCCAAACGGCGGAGGGTGAGACCGTGGAGATCAGCGATATCACTGATCCACAGCTCGATAGCATCGTCGAAGAGCGCTACGCAAATCAACTTCGCGAAGATGTCGAGATCGTCGAAGGGGTCTACGACGCCTTCGATCGCGAGGCCTACCTGCGCGGAGAGTTGGCGCCAATCTTCTTTGGATCAGCGGTTAACAACTTCGGTGTGCGCGAGCTGCTCGACTGCTTCGTGCGCATAGCGCCATCGCCTCGTCCCGCGACAACCGAGAGCCGACAGGTGGAGGCGGCGGAGCCTAAAATGACGGGCTTCATCTTCAAGATCCACGCCAATATGGACCCCAACCACCGCAACCGCTTGGCCTTTATGAAGATCTGTTCGGGAACCTTTGAGCGCAACAAAAACTACCTGCATGTGCGTAGTGGTAAGCAACTTAAGTTCTCGTCACCAACCGCATTTATGGCCGAAAAGAAGTCGATCATCGATGAGGCGTTCCCTGGCGACATCGTGGGACTCCACGACACGGGTAACTTCGCCATCGGCGACACATTCACCGAGGGCGAGAAGCTCAAATTTACGGGCATTCCATCGTTTGCCCCCGAGCAGTTCCGCTATATTGAGAATGCTGACCCGCTGAAATTCAAGCAGTTGGGCAAAGGTATCGACCAACTGATGGACGAGGGAGTGGCTCAGCTATTCACCTCGACGCTCAATGGTCGCAAGATCATCGGCACGGTTGGTGCACTGCAGTTTGAGGTTATCCAGTACCGCCTCGAGCACGAGTATAGCGCAGCGTGTCGTTGGGAGCCAATCTCCATCCACAAAGCGTGTTGGATCCAGAGCGACAACGCCGAGCAGCTTGCCGATTTCAAGCGTCGCAAGCACACAAATATGGCTGTCGATAAGCATGGCCGCGACGTATTTTTGGCCGACACGAGCTACGGTTTGGCCCTAGCGCAGGAGAATTTCAAAGATATTCAATTCTTCTTTACCTCTGAATTTTAATTAATTACACGATATGGTAAGTTACCTACAGGTCGAGGGGCTCACAAAGAGCTATGGCGATCTCACCCTATTTCGCTCGCTCTCGTTCGGCATCGCCGAGGGGGAACGCGCTGGGCTGATCGCGCGCAATGGAGCGGGTAAGTCGACACTCCTAAACATCATCGCGGGCGGCGAGGATTACGACGCAGGAAGTGTCACATTCCGCAACTCGATCAAGGTGGCCTATCTTGTTCAGGCGCCATCGTACGACAACCGCCTGACAGTGCTAGAGGCCTGTCTAACAGGCGATTCACCCGCCCTGCAGGTGATCTCGGAGTACGAACTTGCGCTGGCATCGGCCGACGATAAGCGCATCAATGAGGCCATCGCGCAGATGGACGCCGCCCAACTTTGGGACTACGAGGCCAAGATCAAACAGATCCTCTCGCAGCTGAAAATCAACGACTTCGAGCAGAATGTAGGTCAACTCTCGGGAGGCCAACTCAAGCGTGTGGCGCTGGCCAATGCACTGATCTCGGAGCCCGACCTCTTGATCCTCGACGAGCCCACCAACCACCTCGATCTCGATGTCACTTTGTGGCTCGAGGGCTACCTCTCGAAGAGCAAACTTTCGTTGTTGATGGTGACCCACGATCGCTACTTTTTGGATCGTGTGTGCAACCGAATTCTGGAGATCGACGAGCGCCAAATATTCTCATATAAAGGCAATTACAGCTTCTACTTAGAGAAGCGCGACGAGCGTAAAGCCGCGGCCGCAGCTCAGCGCGAGAGCGACGAAAACCTCTTCCGCAAGGAGCTCGAGTGGATGCGCCGACAACCGCAAGCGCGCGCCACAAAGGCCAAGTCGCGCATCGATAGTTTCTACGAACTCGAGGAGCGACTAAAGCGCGAACGCGCCGAGGGAAGCGTCAAGATCGAGATGAAAGGCAGCTACATCGGCAAGAAGATTTTCGAGGTCGAGAACCTCTGCAAGCGCTTTGGTGAGCGGATAATATTAAAGGATTTCAGCTACCTCTTTGCCCGCTATGAGAAGATGGGTATTGTGGGCGAAAATGGGGTTGGCAAGTCGACTCTTCTGAAGATGTTAATGGGTGAGGTTAAGCCAGATAGCGGAAAAATAGACATCGGTACAACAGTTCGTTTTGGCTACTACTCGCAGGCGGGGATCGCCTTCAACGAGAGCGACAAAGTGATCGATGTGGTCTCGGCAATTGCCGAATCCATCGACCTTATGGATGGCCGCAAAATGACCGCCTCACAGCTGCTTCAGCACTTCCTCTTCGAGCCAAAACGTCAGTACGACTACGTGGCCAAACTGAGTGGTGGCGAGCGACGTCGACTCTACCTATGCACCGTCTTGATGCAAAATCCCAACTTCTTGATCCTCGACGAGCCTACTAACGACCTGGATATCATGACCCTGCAGGTTTTAGAGGAGTACCTGCAACACTTTTCGGGCTGCGTGATCGTGGTTTCGCACGACCGCTACTTTATGGATAAGGTTGCCGACCACCTCCTGATTTTCGAGGGCAAGGGTCGCATCAAAGATTTCCCCTCGTCGTACAGCGACTACCTGGTTTGGCGCGAAATGAAGGCGCAACACGAGGCGGAGGAGCGCGCGGCAAAGGCTGCCAAGGAGCGAAAGAGTGCTCCTGCATCTACCTCCGCACAAAATACCGTAAAGAGCTCACAACCAGCCAAGTTGAGTTTCAAAGAGAAGCGCGAACTCGAAGAGATTGAGGCCTCGCTAGAGGCATTAGAGACCGAAAAAGCACAGATCGAGGCGGCACTAGCGAGTGGCACACTAGCCATCGACGAGCTAACCGAGAAGTCGGAACGAATAGCTGCAATAATCGCGGAGATCGACGAGAAGACCATGCGCTGGCTGGAGCTCAGCGAGCGTTAGAGAATAGGGCGAAAAAAGTAATTATATGTTTTTACCAACAACAGCAAAAGAGGTTAAAGCCTTGGGATGGGACTACTTAGATGTGATCCTCTTCACGGGCGACGCCTACATCGACCACCCGTCGTTTGGGGCGGCCGTTGTGGGACGACTGCTCGAGGCCGAGGGGTATCGCGTAGCCATTGTGCCGCAGCCCAACTGGCGCGACGACCTGCGCGACTTCAAGAAATTGGGGCGCCCACGACTATTTTTTGGCGTCACAGCGGGCTCGATGGACTCCATGGTCAACCACTACACCGCAAATATTCGACTCCGAAGCAACGACGCATACACCCCTGGCAACAAGTCGGGATTCCGCCCCGACTACGCCGCCACAACCTACGCCAAGATCCTCAAAGAGCTCTTCCCCGAGACCCCCGTGATCCTCGGCGGAATCGAGGCCTCGCTGCGTCGACTGACCCACTACGACTACTGGAGCAACAAACTCCTCCCCTCGATCCTCTGCCAAAGCGGCGCCGACCTCCTGATGTACGGAATGGGCGAGGGTGTGGTCGAACGCGTGGCCCGCGCACTTAGTCATGGCTATGAATTTGAGAAGCTGCGCGAGATCTCACAGGTGGCCTTCATCGCCGATAAAAGCTTTGTAGAGAGGCTCCCAGCCGACAAAACCATCAAACTATCGTCGTTTGAGCAGTGCTGCAAAAGCAAGCATAGTTTTGCCGAAAACTTTAAGATTATCGAGACCCAAAGCAACCTCAGACTTAGTGATAACTATGTGGTGGAGCAGGTCGGCAGCAGCTACGTTGTGGTAAATCCACCCTTGGCGACCCTCACCACAAGCCAGGTCGATCGCTCCTTCGACCTGCCCTACGAGCGCGCTCCACATCCGCGCTATCGCGGCAAAGGCGACATCCCCGCATGGGAGATGATCAAGCACTCGGTAAACCTACATCGAGGCTGTTTCGGCGGCTGTTCGTTCTGCACAATCTCGGCCCACCAGGGTAAATTTATCGCCTCCCGATCCGAGCGTTCGATCCTCGCCGAGGTGCAAAAGGTGGTCGAAATGGCCGACTTCAGGGGCAATCTCTCCGACATCGGAGGCCCCTCGGCCAACATGTACGGCATGGGTGGTCGCAACACCGACCTCTGCGACAAATGTCGCCGCCCCTCCTGTCTACACCCCAAGGTGTGCCGCAACCTCGACAACGACCATCGCCCTCTGCTTAAGCTATATAGCAAGATCCGCCAGGTCAAAGGGGTGAAGCGTGCCTTCATCGGAAGCGGCATCCGCTACGACCTCTTCGACGACTCTCCATACCTCGAGACGGTGCTTAAATATCACACCTCGGGGCGCCTCAAAGTGGCACCCGAGCACACCGAGGAGCGTGTACTGAAGATCATGCGCAAGCCCTCATTCGCTCAATTCGAGCAGCTCAACAGCGACTTCAAGCTGATCTGCAAGCGCGAAGGGCTACCCTATCAGCTTATACCATACTTCATATCGTCGCACCCTGGCTGCACCGAAAACGACATGCGCGCACTATCTAAAAAGGTGCTCGGACGTCTACACTTCAACCTCGAACAGGTGCAAGACCTAACCCCAACACCCATGACCCTATCCTCGGTGATGTTCTACACGGGGATTGACCCCTACAGCGGCGAAAAAGTCTTCGTCGCTAAAAGTCAAGAGGATAAACGCCGCCAAAAAAGCTATTTCTTCGATCGTCGTCGTTCTTAGTTTTTTTTGCTTGGGGTTGGCCTGGGACTGTCCTGCGCGGACGGCGGCGGGGTGCTCCCCGCAGAGCTACTTATATGCGATTTGGGAGACGAGCTCGTCGCTCTAAAATATTACTAGTCACTTTTTTTGAATCAAGCAAGCTTGTACAAAAAAAGTGACTAGTAATATTTTTTAAACACCCTGCAGGTGTTTAATCCCAAACCGAAGACAAAACATAAGTACACCTATCCAATTATAAATTGTGCAAATCAGTAAATCGGCAATTTGGCAACTTGGTGGATTGGTATATTGTATTCGATTGTGGTTCGAATGCCCATTGGGCGTTCGATAAATTCTAATAATTAGAGGGGAGATCAAATTTATTTGAATCTCCCCTCTAATTATTAGAATCATAGAGTTTTAGCAAAAAAACTCTATGCCCCAAACGCAGAGGTATAGCTCCGCGGGGAGCACCCCGCCGCCGTCCGCGCAGGACAGTCCCAGGTCACTATGTCTACTTTCGGTAGATTTCGATTGCCGAGATGCTCCAGTCGCCGCTGAAGTCGATCTTGAGGATGTTATCTTTGCCGACTTTGGCGTCGTATTTCACTACGCTCATCTCGTCGCTTTTCACGTTTAGGCCGTTGACGAGCTCCTCGCCATTGGCGTGTATGGTCATGTTGAGTTCGCGACCTGAGGCGCCTGAGTAGTATTCAGTTACGTTTCCTGAGTGGAACGTTATCTCGTAATTTCCTTCGTGCATTGTGGCGTAGAATGTTGCAGGCTGACGGCTCCAGTGACTCATCAGACGGAAGAAGGGCACGGGGCGTGAGCCAACGCTCTGCTTGCTTATGATATGGTTCAAATCACCCTTTTCCCAACCAAATAGCACGCTGTTTTTGTCGTAGGCGCTGCGGGGGAATACGGGGGTGAAGCCCCACTCTTCGACGATGGGCGTTGTGCTGTAGTTGGCAAATAGGAACTTGGCGTAGAGCATTGGCACAAGCTCGGGATAGGTGTCAACGGTGATATTGTCGGCTGATAGAGAGGCTGTTGCCTGCTCGACCATGGGAGTGTATGATATGTTGTTGTAGCTCTGGGGAGCACCATCCATTGCTCGCGCTTGGGCGATTGAACTCTGTTCGTTGGTGGCGATTACGATTCTATCGAATGCCATTTCGCTGTCGCGCTGGTAGACCTTAATTGTGTGGTAGCCAGGCTCGTTTATCACCACTTCGAATGGAATCTTCTCCATCTGGATGAAGGCGTTCATGCGCCATGCCGTTGGGCTCTGCTTCTTGCCGCTAGGCATTTCGCGCTGCACGGTTTGATCCTTGCGGCGCACACCCTCTAATATATAAGGTGTGCCGTTGTCGATCGCCACGGCTATCTCACAACTTTTGCCCTTACCCTCGTTTAGGGTTGGAACCCTGAAGAGTATTGCGTCGAAGGTTCCTGCCGAGGTGAAGTAGACCTGATACTCGAGTGCAGCAGCCCCTTTGGCAGTTGTTTTTTTCTTGGAACCCTCGATGGCCATTGATGAGCCGCAGTGACCTAAGTCGGTGATCTCGCGCCACATAGCACCGTCGGCACCCTTGATGCTCTTGGTGTAGTGCTCCGCCTCGATGGCCACGAAGCCAGCCCCCTCGACGTAGCTGCGAGGCTTGATCTTCTCTGTAAATTTGTGTGCTACAACGGGATAGCTCTTCTCGAAGCCATCGGCGCCGCTGACTGTGATTGTGGCCTGCTGCTGCTCTGCGCCGACCTTTGCCCAGTCGATACTCACCCAGACACGCTCCTCGGCAGCTGTGGTGCCCGATGTTGCGGAGAATTTAACCCATGGTTGGTCGCTCTCGATGCTCCACTTCTGCTCCGCGAGACCCGTGGTGAAGATGTCGATAAAACGGCGAGAATCTTCGAGTGATGAGAAGAGAAGCGCAACCTCTTCGTCGCCTATGAGTTGGCCCTCGCAGACAGAGCCAATGCCCTGGTTTTTAGACTCTTCAACGAAGCGTTCGTTGTAGACAAAGCGGTATGGAATATTGGCGTCGTCCACCACACGTTCGAAGATGTTGTAGGTTGCGTAGGGGTCCATGATGCCATCCCATTTGCCCCCTGCCAGCTCCTTGTTGTAGTAATGGAGGTCGACGTCGATGGCATCTGCCGCCTTGAGAGAGAGGTTTTTATAGCCGTTGACGCTGGCGAAACGACCCTGCTTGGCGTAGATCAGATTTTTGTGGTAGTAGTAGCTCTTTTCGGCCATCAATCGCGCCGAGCGAATTGGGTAGTAGGCCAGGTGGAAGAAGGCATCTTTGTGGTTTGCGTCCATCGAGTCGTAGAGCTCCTTGGCCTCGGCCTCCATTGCGATGTAGTCGTCGATCATGCGTTGTGCCTCGTCGCCGAAGTCGGTGAGCGAGTAGTAGCTAAATTTGGCCCATGTTGGGGTGTCGTAGTAGATGCTCAGGCACGAGGTCATAAACTCAGGCTTCTGGATGTTTGCCCTGAGGCAGAAGCGGGTAAAGAGGTCGGAGAATTGGTCGGCGCGCTGCTGGTCGATGCCAAACAGCTCTGCGGCACTCTCGGCAACATACTCGCGAGGGTCGCGCTCGAACTCTTTGGGGGCATCGGTCGCGATATCCATAAAGTATTGAAGCCCCATCTCGCTGGGCTTGATGTCGCCTACGTTGACAATCCAAAACGCCATTGCACCCGCGTCGTAGAGCTTACGAAGTTCGTGCTGCATCTGCTTGTAGGGGATGGTGGTGAGCCAGTCGTAGGGCGATGGATTTCCCTGATAGGCAATGTGATAGTAGATTCCACAACCGCCACGGCGCGCCAACTCCTGCTGCGTGGGAAGCTGACGTAGGAAACTGTAGTTGTCGTCGGTCGACACCAAGATAATATCCTCGGGAACGTCGAGCCCCTTGCACTTCTCCTCGCCATTTTTGCTCTCGCCATTGTATAGCTCGGCGGTCTCCTCGTAAGGCACAAAGATCTGAGGCACAGCATTTTCTGAGCCAAACACCTCTTTGATGATCGCACGCTGGCGATAGAGCACTTTTTGGAGCATCTTAACTCGATTTTCGAGCGTTGGGTTCTCCATTAGGCGGCTTTTGAACGCCGAGTCGTGCACCGCGCGGATGCCCATTGTGTAGATAATGTTGAAGTTACGGCTCTCCTCCAAACGCTCGCGCCAATACTGCTCGATGGCCTCGGGGTTCACCGTGTAGTCGAATTCGTGGAGGTCGTCGCCAAATAGGTGGCTATTTTTGTCGGCCCACTCATACCACTCGGCGTTGTTGTTGCGAGCCATATTTTCGCAGTGCGAGGTGCCGACCCAAACGCCATAATCTGTGGCATTCTTGGGGTTGACAGCTATGCCATTCTCATCTTTAGCCTCGAAAAAGAAGGCTCCCTCCTCCATCATCGATGGCCATAAAGCGTTGATCTTAAGGCGGGTCATAAGCTCAAAGATACGCTTATAGGTCTCGGGGGTTATTCCCTGCTCCTTGATCTTCGACGTGCGCTGACTCCAGATAATGGTGGCCTCCTCGTCGTTGACAAATATTCCGCGATAGCGCACCGATGGCTGGTGTGGCTCCACGCTGCACTGCTCGACGATCACCTCGCTCTTGCGCTCAGGGATGATGTCGCACCACCAGTAGAGGGGCGAGACGCCGATCTTCTCGGAGATGTCATAGGCTCCATAGACGGCACCCATGGCGTCGCTACCAACGACAACTAGCGCTGAGTCGACGTTGTCGAAAGGCGACTTCACGGCGCGCATCATATATGAGTCGTAGAGCCCCTCGAGTGCTGAATCCTTCACTAAATTGTTGTTGGCGGCGGTCGAGAGGATGATCACATTGCCCGAGAGCTTGTCGAGGTCGCTGATGATTTGTGGCGCTGATCCCGTCACCATTTCGATATCATCTTGGAGATGTTTTGCCGCAACTTTTAGCGGCGTTGGCTCCTGATCCGAGAGGTATATTTGCGCCAAACGACCATCTTTAAAGAGTGGAAAGCCCTTGGCCGAAACGCTATTCGCGCTGGCAACGACGACGAGAAGAAGCGTTGCTATCTGCAGATAAATTGATCTTATATTCATTGTTCCAAATGTTAAAATTGGTTAGTTATTGGCTTGATAATCAGGTTTAAGGTATAGTCGTCGTAGGGAACCATATAGTCGGGGAGTGGCAGTGCGCTCCAGCTGTTGACGCACCCTAGACCCATCTGCACCTTGTCGACAGCGACGTTTGTAAACTCAGATTTTTCGACCTGCTGCCAGTGGCGCTGATCCTTCTCCAGGCCATCGTCCAAGCTCTCGATGGTGTACTCCAGCGCCGAGGCGGAGAATGGCGCGTCGCTCACGAACTCTAAACCTCTGCCGCTGACGCTCTTCACCTGCCACCAACGTAGGTCGCTCTTTGTGCCGCTCTCCTGCGGGCGGATGTAGGGGTAGTGCTGATCCTCAACACGTTGCGCGTAGCGACCAATGTGCGTAGAGCTCTTTCTGTCGGCGTAGTTCTCGATGGGTCCGCGGCCGTAGAACTCAATGCGGTCGTAGCTTCGCGGCATCTGCATCTTGAGGCCAAAACGGTACATATTTGGTACATCCGTAGCACTCTTGTCGACCACCATCGCCTGTGAGAGTTGTATCTCGCCTGCATTATTTATCGTGTAGCTCATTGTGAGTGAGGCGTTTGACTCTACTAGAGTGTAGGAGGCAACCACCTCGACCATATCACCCACCACCTCGCTCTTTAGCGAGTTGAGTTTGTAGGTTGGCTTGAGCCACATGCGGTACTTCTTCTGGGTGTTGGCGCCAAGATCGTTATCAGTTGGGGCACGCCAGAAGTTTGGTTCGATCTGGCTACCTGGCGCGATAAGCTCCTCACCATTAACGCAATAGAGAGAGATGAAACCACTCTTGCGCGTGAAGTCAATCTGGAATCTTTCGCCTTCGACGATCAAGTAATTTTTGTCGTTATTCCTCACCTGGGGCGCCTTCACCGCGATGTTCGACAACTCCACGCTGCCCAGCGAGAGCTCCTCGAAGTTGTAAGGCGCGATAACTAGCTGCTCTTTTGCCACCGACTCCCCCGCCTCTAGAAGCAGATCCTGACGCTTAAGCCTATAGTTGAGATTTAGCAGCAGCTCGCTTTGGGGGCAGACCTCTGCCAAGGTGTAGGGGAGCGCGAGTGAACGACTCTGCTGTGGAGCAACCTCGAGACTCTCGATTGTGCCACGCTGCAGCACCACACCATCGGCGAGTAGCTGCCACTCTAAGTAGCAGTCGGATAGACCTTTAAAGAAGTTTTCGTTGTAGATATTGATAACTCCCTTCTGCAGATCCTCGGCGCTGCTCCAGATCGATTGATAGTAATATTTCACCTCGTCGGCGTGGGGATTGAGCTCCCTATCGGGCGAGACAACGCCGTTGTTTAGGAAGTTGTTGTGGCTCATGTCGTAGCGGTTGTAGTCGCCGCCATAGCCAAATATCTCGACTCCATTCTTGTCGGTCCAACGATTCGACTGGTCGGCAAAATCCCAGATGAAACCGCCCTGATACTTAGGGTATTTGCGGATGAGATCGCAATACTCCTTGAATCCACCCATCGAGTTGCCCATCGCGTGGGCATATTCGCACTGGATGAGGGGCTGCACCTTGGTGGGATCCTCGCAGTAGTCGATATTTTTCTCATAGTTGTGGTACATCGGAGCGAAGATATCGGTGAATTCGGTCCCCTGCGCCCTCTCGTAGAAGACGGGGCGACTGCTATCCATCGCCTTGAGATGCGTGTAGCAGCCCTCCATATTGACGCCCATCGCCGACTCGTTGCCCAGCGACCAGAAGATCACCGAGGGGTGGTTGTAACCACGCTCCACATTGCGCGTGTTGCGCTCGAGGTAGCACTGCAGGTAGTCGGGGTTGTCGGTGAGCGAGTTTTTATCGTAGCCCATGCCCGTCGACTCGAGGTTCGCCTCGGCGATCACATAGAAGCCAAATTTGTCGCAAAGCTCGTAGAAAAAGTTGTCGTCGGGGTAGTGACAGGTTCTTACAGCGTTGATATTTAGCTGCTTCATCCTGCGCAGATCTTGAATCATGCGCTCGCACGTAACATATGCCCCAGCGTTTGGATCGATCTCATGGCGGTTTACACCCTTGAAGAGCACGGGCTCACCGTTGATAAGCAGCTGCGCACCCTCAAGCTCGATCTGGCGGAAACCTACGCTCTGCGGGATCGACTCCACGACCTGGCCTTTGGAGATCAGTGTGGCTGTGAGGTGGTATAGATTGGGCTGCTCGGCGCTCCATTTCAGCGGGTTCTCAACCGCAATTGTGCTCTCAATTGTGCCGCTGCCCTCGACGCTCTTTTGAGCCACGATCTGGCCCTGAGCATCGCGAAGGGTCAACTCGACCTCCCCTTTACCGCTCATCTGCAGCGAAATAGCCAACTCTCCGTCGCGATAATCTTCGTCGAGCGAGGGGACAATTCTTATATCGTCGATGTGGCTCTTGGGGCGAGCATAGAGGTAGCAGTCGCGCGAGACGCCCGAGTAGTGGAACATATCTTGATCCTCTAGATAGGTGCCATCGCACCACCTAAACACCTGAAAGGCAATCGTATTCTCCCCCGCTTTGAGATATTTTGTGATCTCGAACTCCGCCTCGAGGCGGCTATCCTCGCTGTAGCCGACAAATTTGCCATTGACCCACAGCCACATGTTGGAGCACACGGCGCCAAAGTGGGCATAGACGCGCTTGCCGCTCCAATCTTGGGGTAAGGTGATGGTTTTGCGGTACGACCCCACGTGGTTGTTCTCGCTTGGAACGCGAGGTGGGTCGCTCTTGAATTGGTTCATCCAGGGGTAGCCACCATTTACATATATGGGGTCGCCGTAGCCGTTCATCTCCCAGCAGCCTGGCACCTCGATGGTGCCCCAAGCCAGGTCGTTATACCCCACCTCGAAGAAGTCGAGAGGTCGAGCCTCGGGGCTTGTGACGAAGTTGAAGCTCCATAGGCCATTGAGCGTCATGAAGTTAGCCGAGCGCTCTCGATCACCCTCCAAAGCCGACTCAAGCGACTCGTAGGCGAAGTAATTGGTGTGCATCGGCTCACGATTAATCTGGTTAATTCGGTGATTTTGCCACTCTACACTCTGCGCCGAAGCGCTTAAGGTAGATGCTACAAAGAGAAGTTTTATAAGTTTTTTCACTGTTTGGTCTATTTTTTAGATTGCAATTCGATGCTCTGCTCCTCGAGCCCTTGGGATCTCACCGTCAGGGTGATATCGCCCGCTGTGTGGGTCGATTTGATTATCGCTAAACACTTGCCGTTGAAGGCCGTATGGCTGTCGCCCTTGAACGATTCATGGCAGAAATTATCGCCATTATCGACCCCGACGAGCGTTGCGGGACCACTCACCGAGAACTCCAAAAGGTTGTCGGCCGTGGGGTGGAAGTTGCCATCGCGGTCGGTGATGTTGCACTCCACGTAGATCAGGTCTTGAGAATCTGCCCTCATCGACTCCCTATCGGCCGTAAGCTCGATCTTGGCTGGCGCCGAAGCGGTGCGGATAACTTTTTCGGCAAATATCTCCTGCGTGTTGCCCACGTACGACACTATGCGGATCTGGCCAGGCTCGTAGGGGACATACCACTGCTTATAGTCAACACCATCGTAGTCAACCACTTGACGCCCCCACGACTTGCCGTTGACAAAGAGCTCCAAGTTGTGGCCATTGGTGACGGCCGTCAGAGGAATCGTCTCCCCCTCGTGCCCCTCGTAGTTCCAGTGGGGATAGATGTGAACCATCGGTTCGTCGCTCCACTGCGACTGGTAGATGTAGTATCCATCTTTGGGGAAGCCGCAGAGGTCTATGGGCGCGAATGACGACGAGCGCGCAGGCCAATCGAATGGCGTCACCTCGCCAAGGTAGTCGAATCCAGTCCAGATAAACATTCCCATGACGTAATCGCGCTCCTTAACCGATCTGAGCGCCTCGATTCCCGCCAATCGCAACATTTTATTGCTCTCGAGTTCACCCACGGTGAAACTTCCCTCGTAGTTTAGTCGCTCGAAGAAGTCGTTGCGCTCCTTACCGAAGAGGTGCTCGCCGCGCGGGTAGAACGACTGCACCGCCGAACACTCGGTAACGATCGCCGCCCGAGTTGGGTAGCTCTCGCGCTCGATATTGAAGCCGCTCGCCTTGATATAGTTGTAGCCCATAACGTCGCTGGTCGAGACCGCATCGGCGTTCGGCCAGGCGTTCCAACCATAGCCATTGACCCCATTTGTCACGGGGCGATAGTCGTGGCGGTGGACAATCTCGGCCAGATGTTTTCCCATCGGCTCGCCCTCCGCCTTTTTCATCTCGTCGATCTCGTTGCCGATGCTCCACATAAAGATTGAAGCGTGGTTGCGATCGTGAAGCAACCAGTCGGTGATATCTCTATCGCTCCACTCATCGAAGAGCGCCCCGTAGTAATCGACTGGCAGATTTGTCTTATATCCGTTGCGCGTGATGCCTGGCTTCTTGGTGAGCCTCCACTCATCGAAAATCTCAGCCATAACTAAGAATCCCATCTTGTCGCAGACATCTAGAAACTCCTCCGACGAGGGGTTGTGCGCAACACGTATAGCGTTGACACCCATTGTTTTAAGAATCTCCAATTGGCGCTCTACGCTGCGACGATAGACCGCAGCGCCCAACGCGCCACCATCGTGGTGCAGACACGCACCTTTGATCTTGAGAACCTCTCCATTGAGCTTAAATCCTTCGGTTGCCGAGTACTCCATGGTGCGTATACCCACCAAATTTTGACTCTTGAAGATGCTCTTTTTGCCCCTCACGATCTCCGTTTGAAGCGTGTAGAGGTATGGGTTCTCCAGGCCGTTCCACAACTCGACATCCTCGATCAAGAGCTGCTGCGCGATGCTCTTCGACTCGCCCGCAGCGATTGTCTGCTCCTCCTGCTCGACACGGCTGACAACAGCGCCATCGGCGTCGAAGATGGTATACTTGATGCCAAACTTCTCACTGCCCTTGGTGCGGTCGCTCTTCACGGTGGTCTCTACATCCACCACGCCCGTGGCGCCATCAACCTTATTGGCAACGATATATGAGCCCCAGGTTGGAATGTATAGCTTCTCGCTCACATTGAGGTAGACGTGGCGGTAGATTCCCGTACCCGAGTACCAGCGCGAGCCAGGTTGCGACGAGTTATCGAGCTTGACGGTGATCACATTCTCGCCCGCTTTAATATATGGAGTCATATCGTAGTGAAAGGCGATATACCCCATCGGGCGCTTGCCCAGATATTGACCGTTGATCCACACCTCGGAGTTGCGGTAGGCGCCTTCGAAGTGGATCTCGAAGCGCTTGCCGATATCCGAAGATTTGACTTTAAAACTCTTGCGGTAGCCACACTTACCCGTGGGCAACCACGCCCCGCGACACTCCGCGGGGTTGTCGAGGCTAAAGGGGCCCTCGATGCTCCAGTCGTGAGGCAGATCGACACTCTCCCACGATGAATCGTCGAACTCGGGCGCCTCGGCACCTTGGCACTCACCCCTGCTGAACTGCCACCCGAAGTCGAATAGAATCTGCTCATTTTGAGCGTAGGAGCTTAGTGTACAGGCTAAAAATAGAGTCAGCAGGAGATAATTTTTAGCTATCTTCATCGTTACTGCTTCTTTTGGTTGGAGACCTGGTTTGTGGTGTGTATCACCGATTTAGTCTTGCCCTGAACGCTCTTTTGAGCCGCCGAAGAGAGACTCTTCTCTGCAACTTTGTGGCCATCGACCCATAGCGCAACCATATTCTCATCTTGGTCGGTAGCGAATTGGAAGTCGGTGATAACCTTCTGGTGCGCAGGCACAAGAACGCTCTGCTGCTGCTTCTCGCCGTTGTTGGCGCACACCACCTCGACGGTGATGTCATTGTCGCTATTGTTGCGGATGTAGTGCTCCACGATCACCGCCTCGTCGATTATATCGCCCTGAATATCGCCATAAGCCACACCCTCGTAGTCGATCTTAAACGAGTGAGCATAGTCGGTTGGCTTTTTCGCGGGGAAGCTGATAGTCAAACCCTTATCGCTTTGGCTCCACTCGATCTGCTCGTCAGATCCCAACATAGACACACCCGTCACCTTAAGACCCTCGCCGCACGATGGTGCCAACGAGCGGATCAAGATATCGCCGTCGGTCCACTCCAAAGTTGTTGCATAGAGTGCGTCGTCGTTGCATGTAAAGCGGATATCTTGCGCCGAGTAGTGAGTAGCCTTACTATCAGTCATATAGCCCGATGTTCCTGCGTTGTCACCCTCGCCCCAACGAACCCATGCGCGGGTGTCGTAGATCGCCTCGCCATTGACCGCCAACCATGCGCCCAACTCGCGAAGTACGCTCTGCTGCTCGTCGGTGATCGTTCCGTCGACCTTAGGTCCGATATTTAGAAGCAAGTTACCATTTTTACTTACGATATCCACAAAGTCGTCGATGATGTGGTTTGGAGTTTTGTTCTCCTCGTCGGGTGTGTAACTCCACGATTTTTTACCGATTGAGGTATCTGTCTGCCAAGCGTAACGACGAATACGGTCGCTCTTACCACGCTCAATGTCAAAGACTTGACTCTGGTCACTAAAGCCGCACTTGGTGTTGACCACAACCTCTTTGCCCCAATCCAGAGCGTTATTATAGTAGTAGGCCATAAATTTGTAGAATGTAGGTTGGAACGGATACTTTCCAACGGTCCAGTCAAACCAGATCAACTCGGGTTGATATTGGTCTATGAGCTCATACATATGTAGTAGCCACTGCTCGCGCGACTCCTCATTCGAGCCCTCATGCTCGCCGCAGTAGGGGGTCATACCCAATCCGCCTGGGCGCTCAATGCGTTGACCATAAAGCGAAACGGGGTTGTCGCGAACGTCCGATGGGATCTTCATACCCTCGTTGTAGAACCATGGATTCTCGGCGCGGTGCGACGATAGTCCAAAGACCAAACCCTCGGCCTTGATGGCCTTCGAGAGCTCGCCAATTATATCCTTTTTAGGCCCCATATCCACTGCATTCCAGGGGTTGAAGGCGCTATTATACATTGCAAAACCATCGTGGTGCTCCGCCACAGGGACCACATAGCGTGCTCCCGACTCCTTGAAGAGCTTCGCCCACTGCGCAGCGTCGAAGGCCTCGGCCTTGAACATCGGGATGAAATCCTTGTAGCCAAACTCCGTCACGGGGCCATAGGTCTCCTCGTGATACTTATTAATATTGTGACCCTCCTGATACATGCAGCGAGCGTACCACTCACTGCCATAGGCTGGAACCGAATAGACTCCCCAGTGGATGAAGATTCCCAACTTATCGTTGGTGAACCACTCGGGGATGGTGTAATTCTTGCCGATCGACAACGAGTCGGGCTGAAATAGGTCGGTGCCCGCAGGCGACGAGGTGTGCGTAATGTCGGGATAGTAGTCAGATGATCCACACGATGCTGCCCCCACAAGCAGAGCAGATAGTAGCGTAATTAAGGCGTTTTTTTTCATTTGGTTATATTTTTTAATTTTTAGGTTATTGCACTATATCACAGAACAAAGGTCGTGAACTTATTCCAAATATATGTGGGGTATAATGGAGCAAAAGAGTGCGTAAAATTATAAATATAGGGCTGGAGAGGGGTGGTGGGGGCTTTTTCTGGGGTGGTTTTTTGTTAGGTGGTTTTTTGTTGGGCAGATCTCCGATCTGCTCGCCCTCTGCGAATTTTTGATTCTCAAAAATTCTTTTTTAAGAGGGAGGGCGACAGCTATGCAACGTCCCTCACTGCGCTAATGCCGCGCGGGCACCAAGCAAGCTTGGATTGAAAAACTAAAGTTTTTCACCTAGTATGTGTGTGGATATAATTCGAGTTTGGGTTCTAGCACCAAAGGTGCTAGAAAAATTTTAAGAGGGTGACTAACAAGTAAAAAATACTTTTAGTCACCCTCTTTTTTCTTGGAGAAGTCGGATAGCAAGGTTAGTTTTGGGGCTTCGTGAGCATTTTTAACCGCAGCGTACTTACGTACGTGAGGATTAAAAAGCGGAGGGAAGTGCCGAAAATGACCTTGTTAGTCGACTTCTTAAAACTATGAGCGAAGCGAGTAGCCCAAACGCGCGAGGTAAAGATTAGCTCCGTGGGGAGCACCCCACCGCGGCCCGCGCAGGGCAGACCCAGGCCAACCCAGGCCAAAAGGGCTAAGCCTTAGCGTGATCCAACTGCTTACGTATAGCGTCGAGAGCGTCATCGAAGGCCTCTTCGAAGCTTTTGGCGCGGCGTTCGGCGAACATATCACCGCCAGGCATGCGGAGGTTGAGTGAAGCCACTTTATTTCCTTTGTCGTGATCTTTATCTAGTTTTAGGATCACCTCGACGCCTGTGGAGCGTTCGGCGAATCTCTCGAGTTTAGCGATTTTAGCCTCTACGAAGTCGATGAGTTTCTTGTCTGCATCGAACTTTACTGATTGAATTTGTACGTTCATAACATCAAATTTTAGTAGTTCAACATGTTCGGCGAGCCTACACCTATATTATATAGGCTTGTCGAGATCTATTTTGGGCCCGGGGCCCTCTTTCATTTTTCGGTTTTGCGTTCGTGGGTGCGCTGCTTTGTAGGCGCTCTGCAGGTGCGAGATGGAGTTGTGGGTGTATACCTGAGTGGCCCGCAGTGATGTGTGGCCTAGAAGCTCCTGTATTTCGCGCATGTCGGCACCAGCGTTGAGCAGGTGTGTTGCAAATGTGTGTCTAAGAACGTGTGGGCTTTTGCGCCCCTGCACCCTGGCTTCGCTCAGCTCGCGGCGGACTATGCGGTAGATCATATTTGCCGAGAGTGGCTCTCCTTCACGAGATAAAAATAGTGAATCTTCTTGGTTTTTCCAAATATTTTCCTCCTTAATTTTACAATAATATCTCTCGACCTCGGCTCGCAACGGGGTGATGATGGGCACAATACGCTCCTTATCGCCCTTTCCACGCACTTTGAGGGTGGTTAGTGAGTCGTTGAAGTGGCTACGGCAAATACCTTGCAACTCCGAGAGGCGGATGCCCGTGGCGTAGAAAAAAAGTATGATCAGGGCGTTGCGGCGCTCAATAAAGGGGGCGTCGGGGTCAATTCCGTCGGTGCAGTGCTCGACGATTCGGGCCATGCGCACCTCGCTGACAAAGGTGGGAAGTCGGCGCCCATCCTTGAGCGAACGCACTGAGAGAGTGGGGTTTCGCTCGATGTGACCCTTGGCGCGCGCCCACCTGAAGAAGCTGCGCAGGGTGGAGAGCTTGCGGTTGATCGAGGCAACTTTTGCGCTGCGATCCTCGCTGAGGAGTATGAGCCACTCGCGGATGTCGTCGGAGTGGATGGTGCGCGGGTCGAAATCGTCGGCTGCCACATCCAAGAACTGCAGAAACGACTCTAGATCAGCCCGGTAGGCCCTGAGGGTATGGGGCGAGGATCGACGTTCGCTTTCGATATATTGCAGAAATCGGGCTATCATAGTTGAGACAATATGTGTATGTTGTAAGCACAAATATATGAAAATTTAATTTGACTCGCATATTTTTTTATACCTTTGTAATCTTAAAGCATATAGAAATGAATTTTGCAATTATAGATATTTTTACTCGTGCAATCATCGTTGGAGTCGCAGCGTCGATCACCGTTGGCCCTGTGGCGATACTCTGCATCCAGCGCACGCTCAGCAAGAATCGCCGTTCGGGAATCGTCTCGGGCCTAGGTGTGGCCTCGGCCGACACCTTTCTGGCCTTTATATCCTACATCTTCTACTCGATCCTGCAGAGCCAGATCCTGCAGTACGACTCCTTTTTGAGGGTGGGCGGAGGTCTATTCGTGGTGGTGGTTGGCGGCTATATCTTTATGCAGAACCCCGTTATGCAGATCCGCCGCAACCGCTCGGGTCGCAACTCGCTCTGGAAAGATTTCGCCTCGATATTTGGGCTCACCATCACCAACTTTATCATGGTCATCCCCTACATCCTGGCCTTTTTCGCAGTCTTCGGAATCCCCTCGTTCGACTCGTCGAGCAGCAGCGGAATGGTCACAGCGGTGGTCGTCCTATCGGGATTCTTCCTCGGCTCGTCGCTCTGGTGGAGCGCCTTGGCCTGCCTTATAAATCTCTTTCGACGCAAGTTCCGCCCGCGCCATTTGGTCATAATAAATCGCGTTGCGGGTTCGATTATTGCGATGCTTGGATTATCTACAATTTTATCAACATTTATTGACCTTATAGATCTTATACCTAATGAACTGCTCGGACACTAAAAATAGCGGAATTATTATCGCCGTCGATGGATACTCGTCGTGCGGCAAGAGCACCTTCGCCAAGGCTATCGCCGCACGATTGGGCTACATCTTTATCGACACGGGGGCGATGTATCGCGCCGTGGCTCACTATGCGCTCCGCCATGGCGGGGTTGTCGAGGGGGTGATCGACGCGGCGCGAGTTGTCGAACTGCTGCCCGAGGTGTCGATCAGCTTTAGCTTCAACTCAGAGCGCGGCGCTAGCGACATCTACGTCAATGGCGAGCGCGTCGAGGAGCAGATCCGCACCATCGAGGTGAGCAACTTCGTCAGCTCGGTGAGCTCAATTGCGCAGGTGCGCACCAAACTTGTGGCCATGCAGCAGCAGATGGGGCGCGAGGGTGGCGTGGTGATGGATGGCCGCGATATCGGCACCGTTGTCTTCCCCGCGGCTCAGATCAAGCTCTTTATGAGCGCCGATCCTCACATCCGCGCATTGCGCCGCTACAACGAACTTACGGCCAAGGGCGAGGCGGTCTCTCTCGAGCAGATCGAGGCTAATATTCGTGAGCGCGACCACGCAGATATAAGTCGCGAGATATCGCCACTGCGCCAAGCTGACGACGCTATAGTGCTGGACAATAGCACAATGAGCGTCGAAGAGCAGATGGAGTGGTTTATGGATCTCTACCACAAAGTGGAGGCAAAAATGTAGAACTATGAGAGTCGAGATTGATCCAAAATCGGGCTTCTGCTTCGGCGTTGTACGCGCAATTGGCGAGGCCGAGAGGGCACTGAGCAATGGCGAGGCGGTCTACTCGTTGGGCGATATCGTCCACAACCGTATCGAGGTGTTACGCCTCGAGTCGTTGGGGCTTAAGAGCATAGAGACCAAGGATTTAGCTGAGTCAAACTGGTCGCGAGTCTTGATCCGCGCCCATGGCGAGCCACCCTCGACCTACGAGCATGCTCGGGCGCTGGGGCTCGAGATAATCGACGCCACATGCCCTGTTGTCGCTAAGCTGCAGAGCAAGGTGAAAAAGGCATACGAGAAGATGCAAGAGTGTGGAGGCCAAGTAGTTCTGCTAGGCAAACGAGGCCACGCCGAGGTCGTTGGGCTCACGGGACAGGTTAGCGACGATGTCTTGGTTGTCGAGAAGTTGGAGGATCTCGAGGCGATCGACTTTGGGCGCCCGATCTACTTCGTCTCGCAGACCACGCAGAGCGTAGCCCTCTTCGAATCGCTCGCCGCGAGCATGCGCGATAGGATCAGCGACAAGGATCAGCTCTATGTCAACGACACGATCTGTCGGCAGGTCTCCTCGCGCGAGGATCATCTGCGCGAATTTGTGCATCGCTTCGACGTGGTGATCTTCGTGTGCGGCAAGAAGTCGAGCAACGGCAAAATCCTATTCGAAGTGTGTCGATCGGCAAATGAGGCAACCTACAACATCGAGGAGCCCGCAGAGGTTGACCCACAGTGGTTTACAGGCGCCAACTCGGTTGGAATATGTGGCGCTACATCGACCCCAGGGTGGCTCATGGAGAGCGTGGCAGAGAGAGTTAAGAGTTTAGAAAACCTATAAATTTATAGATTATGAGATACCTAATTAGATCTTTAAAATATTTTGCGATGCTGGCGATCGTATTTATCGCAGTGACCTTTTTTGTGAGCCTCGCGGGATCGCTCGAGCTCAGCGGCAAGGAGCAAATCGACCTATTTATGGCCAATAACGGAGCGTTGAAGATTCTCTTTTTAGCCATCATTTCGGCCCTCTACCCCATTTTTGGCTACATCGCGCGCGACGTCGAGGGCAACATCGTGGAGAATGAGGGGCAGATCATCGTGGCGATGGAGTCGGCTGGCTTCAGCCTCAAAAGCAAGAGCGACGGGGTTTTAACCTTCAAGGCAAATACTATTTTGCGCCGTGTAACGTTTCTCTTTGAGGACCAAATCTCAGTCTCGCAGCGTGGCGAGAGTATCCACATCGAGGGGGTGCGCCGAGGCGTCGCCTATGCGGTCTACTACCTCGAAGCATTTATTAAAAATAGCAGGCAGGAGGCTTAAAACCTCGCCTCAAAAAAAAGAAATACCGTATGAAAAAGATAGTTTCAATAGCTCTTATAGCCTCTGTTGCAGCCCTTTCGATCTTCGCCTCGCGCGACGATTTTGGTCTTAGTCGCAACGTAGAGATCATGGTCAACCTGATGCGCGAGATATCGGAGAATTATGTCGACCAGGTGGATCCCGACCTGCTTCTGGAGTACGCCTCAGAGGGTATTTCGCGACGATTAGACCCCTACACCGAGTACCTGCCCGAGGAGGAGATGAACTCTTTCGAGGTGCTCACCACGGGTAAATATGGTGGAATCGGCTCGCTGATTCGCCAAGATAGCAGCTACGTGAAGATCGCCCAACCCTACCAGGGGTCGCCTGCCGATAAGGCGGGACTCATCATTGGCGACCGCATTGTGGCCATCGATGGCCAGTCGGCCAAAGAGATGACCACCGAGCAGGTGAGCAGCCGACTGAAGGGGACCCCAAATAGCGACGTGGAGCTGACGGTACGCCGCCTGATCTCGGGCGAGGATGAGCAGATCACCATACGTCGCGAGCGAATCTCGATCCCAGGCATACCATACTACGGCTTTGTGGGCGATGCTGCCGACTCTATCGGCTACATTCAACACGCCGACTTCACGGCGGGCGTTGCCGCAGATATGCGCGCTGCGGTGAGCGAACTGCAGAGCCAAGGGGCCAAGGCGCTGATCATCGACTACCGCAACAATGGCGGCGGAATCTTGCAGGAGGCCGTCGAGGTGGTATCGCTCTTCGCGCCACGCGGCACCGAGGTGGTGACCCTCAAAGGGCGTCGCGACTCGGTGGTATATCTCACTACAACTAAGCCTATTGCGGCAGATTTGCCACTCGCCGTGCTGATCAACGAGAACTCAGCTTCGGCTGCCGAGATCGTCGCAGGATCGCTCCAAGATCTCGACCGCGCGGTGCTCGTAGGTAACAAAAGTTTCGGAAAGGGGCTGGTGCAGTCACCTCGTCCCGTGGGCTACAACTCCTTCGTGAAGATGACCACGGCCAAATATTTTATACCCTCGGGTCGCTGTATCCAGGAGCTCGACTACTCGGATCATAGCAGCAAAGGCAAGGTGGTCAAAGTGGCTGATTCACTGCGACATACATTCTACACCGCGGGCGGACGCAAGGTCTACGACGGCGGTGGAATCGAACCCGACGAGAGCGTCGAGACGGAGTATATTAGCCGATTTGCCGCAACTCTCTACGGCCTAGGACACATCGACAACTACGGCGATATCTACTTCAAGGAGAACCACGATCAGAGAATCGACGTCGAGAGTTTCAGCATCACCGAGGCCGACTACGACAACTTCAAAGCCTACATCGCCACCAAGGATATACCCTATCAATCGGCTACGCGCGGAGTGCTCAAGGCGCTGAAAACCGCCGCCCAGGAGGATCTATATTCCGATGTAGCTCAGCAGATTGAGGAGTTGGAGGCGGGTCTAAAAGATGACACCGAGTCCAACCTCGACAAGTACCGTCAGGAGATCATCGAGACCATCAACTCGAACATCATCCTGCGCTACGCCTATCAGGCGGGCGTCATTCGCCACTCGCTGCTCGACGACAAGGATCTAGATCGCGCGATCGAAATTTTGACAGACGCCGAACAATATAATAGTATACTACAACCCCAAAATTAGAGTGTTATGCTGAAGAAAATAGCCAAATTATTTAGTTACCGCAACCGTATAATTATGGTTGTCATCGGTGGTGTATTGGTCTTTTTGACCCTATTTTTCACCAATAATATGGCTACGAGTCTTCGAAAAAAGGAGCAGCTCGACGTGGAGTTGTGGGCACACACCATGGAGTACATCTCGCAGGATCGCTTCATGCGTCAAGATCCATTCGTCGCCGATATCGTCAGCAAGAGCCAAAATATCCCGTTTATCCTCACCGACGAGGATCTCAACGTGATCACCTCCCATTTGGTGGCCGAAGAGATTATAGATCACCCAGTTAAGCTGCGCGAGCAGATCGACCAATTCACCGCAATAAACGACCCTATTGTGGTGCAGCTCAGGTGGAACAACCACAAGCATCTGATCTTCTACGGCAACTCGTCGCTGCTCAAAACGCTCTACTACTTCCCTTATATTCAGATTCTTACCATCATCGCTTTTGCGTTTATCTGCATCGTTGCATTCAGCACATCGAAGCAGGATGAGCAGAACCGCGTCTGGATCGGCCTGGCCAAGGAGACCGCCCACCAATTGGGCACCCCCACCTCGTCGCTTTTGGGTTGGATCGAGTACCTGCGCAGCCAACCCGTGGACCAAGAGGCGGTCGACGAGATGGGCAAAGATCTGGCCCACTTGATGAAGATTGTCGATCGATTCTCGAAGATCGGATCAGAAACGCCACTCACCCCTGCCAACATCAATGAGGTTGTTAGTGAGACAGTTATGTACTTCCGCAAGCGCATTCCGCGCAACGTCACACTCGAGTACAACGGCCTGGCGATCGCACCCGTTCAAGCGTCGGTCAACATCGCGCTCATCGAGTGGGTGGTCGAGAATATGATGAAAAATTCGCTCGACGCGCTCCAGGGGCACGGGGCGATCAAGGTAAATATCTCGTCAGACGACAAATCGGTCTTCATCGACGTGCAGGATACGGGCAAGGGAATTGCAAAAAGTAGCTGGAAGAGGATCTTCGAGCCTGGCTTCACCACGAAAACTCGCGGCTGGGGCTTGGGGCTCTCGCTCTCGCGCCGCATTGTCGAGGAGTATCACTACGGCAAGATCGCCGTGTTGGAGTCGGAGATCGGCAAGGGAACAACCATCCGCGTGACACTTAAAAGAGTAGAGGCGTGAGCTCCGATTTGACACATATTGCCGATATTCCCTCCTATATTTTCGGCGCCGACTCAGTTGTTAATAACCTTACTAACAGCTCGGTAGCCAACGCTGCGCAACAGCAGTTCTGGTTCCTTGGCCTCATCCTCTTTGTGGCCACAGGCTACCTCATGTGGGTCAACCACTGGAGCGTCAGAAGCCGAAATCACCACACTCTTTTCGCTCAATTTGGGCGCCTACGTCGCGATCACATCTTGCAATTCGACGAGCTGCGCCCCTCCTTTTCGCCATACACAACCAGCGGCTCGCTGATCGGCATGATCGCAATTTGGATCACCGTGAGCAGCTTTGTCGGGGTGGGATTTGGCGGAAATTACAAACTTTGCGCCGCAATCCTGGGGGGCGTCGCCGCAATTTACATCTATCAAGTGGCGCTCATCGACCTGATTAGCCGAGTGATAAATGGCCGAAAAATGGGCAGCATAATCTACAGATTCAAGAGCATTAGCATCGTAATGGTGGGAATAACCACCTTTCCCACCGTTTTATGCTATGCGTTAAGCGATGGAAAGAGCAGCGAAATACTCCTCTATATCATTGGTTTACAGTTTATTGCAATTACTGCCGTATATTTTTATAAGAGTTTTGTGCTCTTTCTCTCAAAAAAAGTTTCTGTTTTGCATACAATTTTGTACCTTTGTGCCGTCGAAATTTTCCCTATCACGCTGATTTGGGGATTTTTTTATAGGTAAATTGTGAAAAGTAATAGTGTAAAGATTTGAAAGTAGCGAAAGTATTAGTCTCTCAGCCACGCCCCGCTGTCATCGAGAAGTCACCGTTCCACGAACTCTCGCAGCGACAGAAGATCGAGGTAGAATTCTTCCCATTAATCAAAGTTGTTGGCGTCTCACTCAAGGAGTTCTTGGCGCAACGTACTGAAATCCTAGATCATACATGTGTGATCTTTACCTCGCGTACCACCGTAGATAGCTTCTTCCACATCTGTGAAGAGGCTCGTATGACCGTCCCCGAAGGGATGAAATATATCTGCCAGACCGAGGCTGTAGCACTCTATCTACAGAAATATATCGTATATCGCAAGCGTAAAATCTCGTTTGCCGATGGGTCATTCACCAACTTCATCGAGCTTATCGTGAAGAATAAGGCCGAAAAGTTCCTCTTGACTCTCACAGAGCCTCACAAGCCAGAGCTGCACGACGCACTCGAGAAGCTTAAGTTGAACTACAGCCCCGTGATCTTGGCTCGTACAATTTCGGCCGAGATGAACGATGTCAAATTCTCGGATTTCGACATCACGGCGCTCTACTCACCCTCTGACGTTAAGGCAGTTATCGAGCGTTGCCCTGCCGACCAACTTCCCATCGTTGCAACATTCGGACAGGCCACACTGCACGCTGCAGTCGATGCAGGACTCCGCGTGAAGGCTATGGCTCCACGCCCCGAGGCTCCCTCGATGGTCAAGGCGCTCGACATCTTCATCGACAAGAGCAAAAATGGCGAAGAGATCGAGGATTTCGTCCCCATGAACGACGCCGAGCAGGAGGAGTTCCTACGCACCCAGCAGTCGAAATTGGCGAAAAAACCGCGCGCACGTCGCACTACAACTGCCTCATCTGCAGCGAGTACAACCACTCGCAAGCGCACCACAAAGCCATAAAGAGCATGGCCACGAACCACTCCCTCGCACACCACGAACGACTTCGCTCGCGTGGTTCGATACGTCGACTTTTCGAGGGCGGCAAGAGTGGTTTTGTCTATCCGCTGCGTTACATGTGGTTTGTCGACCAAGCTCCTGAGTTACAGTCGACTACACAATGCGAGGTGCTGTTTTCAACCCCAAAAAGGTTCCACAAGCGCGCCAATCGACGCAACCTTCTGCGTCGACGCGTCAAGGAGTCATACAGGTTGCAGAAGGAGATTTTGCTCGACTCGGCGGCCACACCATGCAATATTGACCTAGCTTTGATCTACTCCACCAAGGAGGCTCACAGCTACAAAACTATTAACAATGCAGTGCGAAAGATTCTCGAAAATATTGCTAAAGATCTATAAATCAATTAAGTGGCTCCTTGTGCAGCCACTTATTTTGTTAGTACTCTTCTACCGCAAGTGCATCTCGCCATACACCCCTCCCTCATGTCGATTCACCCCGACGTGTTCGCAATACGCGCTCGAAGCGCTGCGAAAATATGGCCCCATCAAAGGTCTTTGGCTCGCCTTCAAGCGGATCATAAAGTGTCACCCATGGGGCGGTAGCGGCTACGACCCTGTGCCATAACTATTTACACATATGCTGATAACATCATTTCAAACAGAGCTACTCGAGGCGGGATGCGACGAGGCGGGGCGCGGATGTCTCGCTGGCGACCTCTTTGCTGCGGCTGTGATTCTCCCGCCAGACTTCTCACATCCACATCTCAACGACTCGAAAAAGATGACCGAGAAGCGTCGACACGCCCTGCGTCAGATCATCGAGCAGGAGGCCATAGCGTGGGCTGTGCAGCCCCTATCGCCCGAAAGAATCGACCAGATAAATATCCTAAATGCCTCATTTGAAGCCATGTCGCTCGCGGCAGAGCAGCTACAGCCGCAAGCTCAGCTGCTCTCAATCGACGGCAACAGATTCCGCACACACCTCTCGATACCATACAATTGCATCATCAAAGGCGACGGCAAATATGCAAATATCGCCGCAGCATCCGTCCTCGCAAAGACATACCGCGACGAATACATGGAGCGCATCGACAAAGAGTATCCGCACTACGGATGGTCAAAAAACAAGGGCTACCCCACACGCGAACACCGCCTAGCAATCCTCGAGTACGGCTTGACCCCATACCACCGACTCACCTTCAACCACGGCGCCGACCAACCTGCTCTGTTTTAACATTATTGACCTGCTTTCGGACGGCCTGCTTTCGGACGGCCTGGGTCTGACTCCGTCGGGCGCAGATAGCACCTGCGCGGGTGCTTATTACTCCTGCGATATTGGGCATAGAGTTTTTATTCTAAAACTCTATGATTTTAGAGCTCAACGAGTTGCCGCAAATAAATTTGCACAACTCATCGAACTCTAAAATTTCTTAAATGCCTAAAGGCATTTAAACCCAATTCAAATCGTAAACAGCCAACATCAATTATGAATTGTGAATTGTGAATTATACATTGTAACTTATGTTGTTCCAACTCGCTGATTTGCATTGGCAACCGCAGGTTGACAATGATATATAATAATAGCTGAGAGCGTTGAAAGTCTAGCTTTCATAAGCTCTCAGCTATTATTATATATCTGTAAGCGCTGAAAGCGCTGCAAATCAGTGCAAGACAAAAAAAGATCAAAAACGACAGTTTTTGGGTCCAGGCTTGCCTGGCGGCCGCCCGCTGCTAGGGCAGTACGAAACGTAAGAAACGTGGAAAACGTGGAAAACGCAGGAAACGTAAGAGGTGGACATCAATCGCACCAGCCATATTTTAGCTCAGCGATAAAGTTTAGATGGCCATATGTCTTGCCATTGATGATGCAGCTAGGCTTGCTGCCTAACTGTTGGGCGCTGCTAATCACCACTTTATCATTTAGTTTTGTTTCGCGGAAGAAGTTTATGGTGAACTCCTTTAAGCGGTACTCGCCACTGTTCTGGAGCTCCGAAAAGTCGCACGCCCAATCTAAATATTTAGCGTTGTTGGTGTGTTGATTCAAGTCAATATCGGAGTAGCGCACTATATGTTCACCCAAAATTGCACTCTCTTCGGGCTCCTCGATCTTCTTGGCGTCGGGGCGCATAGTGCCTTGATAATGAGTGAGAAGCCGATACTCCAGGCCATCGAGATTTATCCTGTCGGCGCGCTGAATGTGGCGCGTGGAGATGTTTATGATCAGCCACGAGGTGGTTATGTAGAGCATCTCGCGATCTGTGCGGGCGTCGCGAAATGAGAATTCGCGCACCGCAAAGATGCCCGAAAGCCCTTTGTGCCAGGTGCGTACAGTCACTTTGTCGAGCCACTTCGGACAGCTGTAGATCTCGCCTCGAGCCATGGCCAACACCCACGCAAGGTTGAGCTGCTTTAGGCCGTGGTAGCTGAAACCAAGCTTCGCCGAGTGAAGATAGGCGGCCTCTTGACAGATATTCATGATGGCCGAGGGCTTCATGTAGCCCCGCGCATCCACCTCGAAGGATTGTACCTCGAAGGTCTGTTCGATGTACTCTGGGAAATCTTTTTCCATACCGTTAACATTTTATCTATTACTGTAAGTTGCTGATTGTGTGCGGAAAGCTACTCCTCGATGGCGTTGCTGTTGGCTGCATAGCCCTCCCACTTGGCGATAAGTGCCTTGAAGTCGTCGGGCAGTTCACTCTCGAAGTACATCTCCTCCTTGGTGCGCGGATGCACAAAGCCAAGTGACTGAGCGTGAAGCGCTTGACGAGGCATTATCGCGAAGCAATTATCCACAAACTGCTTATATTTTGTGAACGTTGTGCCCTTAAGGACCCTGTCGCCACCGTAGCGCTCGTCGTTGAAGAGGTGGTGCCCCTTCCAGGCCATATGCACGCGGATCTGGTGCGTGCGACCAGTCTCGAGATGGCACTCAACAAGTGTGACGTAGCCGAAGCGCTTGAGCACTTTGTAGTGAGTCACAGCGTGTTTGCCGTCGGAGCCATCCTCGAAGACGAACATGCGGAGACGATCGCGCAACGAGCGGCCGATGTTACCTGTGATTGTCCCCTCATCCTCATCGAAGTTGCCCCAAACCAGCGCAATATAGCGTCGGCGCGTGGTGTGATTGAAGAACTGCTTAGCCAAAAAAGTGTGCGCATACTCGTTCTTGGCAATCAGAAGCAGCCCCGAAGTGTTCTTATCGATGCGGTGCACAAGCCCCGCACGCATATCGCTATCTTCCAGCAGACTAAGGCCTTGCAGATGGTGCGTGAGAGCGTTAACCAGCGTCCCCGAGTAGTTGCCGTGGCCAGGATGAACCACCATGCCAGCCTCCTTATTGACCAGCAGCAGATCCTCATCCTCGTAGATTATGTCGAGGGGAATATCCTCGGCGATGATCTCATTTTCGTACTTCGGGTAGTCCATCAACACCGATATTTCGTCGAGCGGCTTAACCTTGTAGCTCGACTTTTGCGGCTTGCCATTGACCACAATGCGCCCATTATCAGCAGCATCCTGCACGCGATTGCGCGAAGCATTGCGCATCAGCGGAGTGAGGTACTTATCCAACCGCACCTGCGACTGCCCCTTATCCACCACAAATCGGAAGTGCTCGTAGAGCCCACCCTCGACCGCAGTACCCTCAATCGGCTCTACCGCATCATCCTCAATATCAATGTCAATATTGTCGTATTCGTATTCTGTCATTTTTTATATTGTTTTCTATTCTTGCTCATCGCGCTCATGCCGCGCAGGCACCAGGCTTAGCCTGGACCCAAAAACTGTCGTTTTTGATCTTTTTATTGCACTGATTTGCAGCGCTTTCAGCGCTTTTCGATATCTAACAATTAACTGCGAGCTTATGAAAATGAATTTTCAACACTCTCACTTAATTATTATATATCATTGTCAACCTACGGTTGCCAATGCAAATCAGCGAGTTAAAACCACACAACTTTCATTAATAATACAATGATTTAAGTAAGTGGTTTTGGTTTATAATTCGAGTTGGGTTTAAATGCCTGAAGGCATTTAATAAATTTTAGAGAACGATGAGTTGTGCAAATTTATTTGTGGCAACTCGTTGAGCTCTAAAATCTTAGAGTTTTAGAAAAACTCTAAGCCCAACGCGCAGGATAAGTATGCACCTGCGGGGGTGCTATCCCCGCCCGACGGAGTCAGTCCCAGGCCGTCCCCAGAAAAGCCGCCCCCAGCCTAAACCTCCTCCTCAGCCACATCCTCATCCTCAGCCTCGAGCAGTGACTTCTCGTACTCGAGGTCTGCTTTGTGAGCTGCGGCTGTGGCGGCGTCAATTTTCTTCTGATCTAGGGTTACGGTTACGCTCATGCTTTGGCCCCATTTTGCGTCGCCGTTGGCTGCTTCGCCCTGAATATATACCTTGGCATTCAGATCTTTAAGCAGGTTAATCCCCTTGTCGATGTTTATCCGTCCGACATTGAGCCCCGACTCCCAAATGCGGCTTTTAGCCTCCTTGAGACTCAGACCAATGACGTTTGGCACACGCGTGTATGGGTCGTCGGTTGAGACGCCCACCGTGAGGTCAATCCCCGCACCTGTCGGTGCCTCCACCTTTGAACTTGAGACAATTGAACGACTGTTGTAGCTCTGTGAGAGAACGTAGTTTGTGGCCATGTCCGAGACGTAGTTGATGTGCTTGATCTCGAGTCCCGCCACGTCCAACATGTTTTTGGCTTGTCGTAGAGAGCGTCCTGCGACATATGGCACGGTGACCATGCGCTTACCAAAGGCGTTGATTACCACATATATAGTGCGTCCAGGCTTCACCTCGACACCTGCTGCGGGGAGCTGATCGAGCACCGTGCCTCCAGGTTGCGCGGTGACATATAACGAGTCGTTGATGTAGATCTGCAGATCATTCTGCTTGGCCAAAAACTCAGCCTCCTGCAACGATACCCCCTTGAATTCGGGCACCGTGCGACGAACGCCGTGGCGCGTTCCCGCGCGTAGCAAGAAGTGAGCGGCTATAGCTATAGCTAAGATTACAGCGATGATTACCGCCGCATTGGTGAGGATTCCCTTCAAAGTTACTTCCTTTTTCATACTCTCTTGATTTCGTTGTAGTGTGTGTCGCGCTCGGCGGGCACGAAGCCTGCGCGGCGGATCAAATTCTCCATCTGTTCAATATTCATTTTGGGGCGCTTGTCTTCGGCTCCGGCCATCGAGTAGATCTTTGTTGAGTCGTCGATCGTGCCGTCGATGTCGTCGGCGCCAAAGGCCAGGGCCATCTCGGTTGTGTCGCGGCCATACATCACCCAATATGATTTGATGTGCGGGATGTTGTCGAGGTATATACGGCTGAGTGCCAACATCTTCATATCTTCGACGATCGACACCTCGCCCAGGTCACTCATCGAGTTGCCGAAGTTGCGATACTTGAGCGGAATAAAGGCGTTGAAACCACCAGTCTGGTCCTGCAGAGAGCGTAGGCGCTCGAGGTGATCGACGCGCTGTTCGAGCGTCTCGTAGTGGCCGTAAAGTATTGTTGCATTGCTCTTTATGCCTAAGCTATGAGCCGTGCGGTGCATCTCGAGCCACACCTTGGTCGACCCCTTGTCGGGACATATTCGGCTGCGTAGCTCCTCGTCGAAGATCTCGGCTCCACCGCCAGGTATCGCCTCCATTCCCGCTTGGCGTAGGCGCTCCAATCCCTCGCTATAGCTAAGATTTGCACGCTCAATCATGTCGGCTAACTCCACCGCGGTGAAGGCTTTAATGGTCGCCTCGGGCAGAATCGCCTTGACCCCCGCGATGAGCTCGATGTAGAAATCAAGGCTGTGATCGGGGTGCACTCCACCGACGATATGCACCTCGGTTACACCGCTACCCACGTAGCTTTTGGCGATCTGCAACATCTCGTCAATCGAGTGATCCCACGCATCGGGAGCCCCCTTTCCGCGTCTGTATGAGCAGAATAGGCAGTTGAAACGACAGAGATTTGTGGGTTCTATGTGGAAGTTGCGATTGTAGTATACCTTGTCGCCACTGCTTGCGCGCTTGCGCTCGGTAGCAAGTTGCGAGAGCAGCCACAGGGGCGCCTGCTGCCATAGGGTGATAGCCTCGTCGGAGGTTATGCGCTGCGCTGAGCGACATTTTTCGGCTATTATATCTAGCTGTAAACTATTGGTATTCACTATTTTGGAGCTTTGATGTAGAAGTATATCGATATAAATAGATAGATGATATTTGGGAGCCACACGGCCAGCGACGGTGTCATCGTTCCGCTCTTGGCGAACTCCTCGAAGAAGCGCGTGAAGAGGATGTAGGAGAAGCAGAGGCCGATTCCCAGACCGATGTGCAGACCCGTTCCGCCCCTCACCTTGCGCGAGGAGACCGAGACGCCGATTAGGGTCAAGATAAAGGTGGCCAGCGGGTAGGAGTAGCGGGCGTGCTGCTCCACCTCGATTATCCTGATCGAGTCGGATCCCTTGATTTTTTGCTGCTCCATGAAGGCGTTGAGCTCATCGATCGGCATGGTTTTGATCAACTCGTTGACCTTGCCCAGCTCGTTGCGGTCGATGTTGATCAGCGTGTCGAGATTACGGTGCTGAGTGAATGTCTCGACGCCCAGCGAGTCGAACGAACGCGTGACGTAACGTGTTGCCACCCAGCGATCTGTCTCATCATCGAGCTGTGCTGTAGCAGCCTCTAGAGACGAGACGAGCGTGCCATCCGCATAGCGATCTAGAGCCAGATACGACGCCTTTCCCGTTGCGTTGTAGTTGCGCAAGTAGAGGAATGTGCCAGGCTCAACTTGGCGATAGATATGCTTATCGAAGGTCTTGTTTCGCTTTCGGGCGAGGTATTGGCCCTCGAACTCGATTCGGGTCTTTTGCGCCGTGGGGATGATCCACAGATTGAGGGTCAGCGAGAGGGAGGAGATCACCAGTGCGCCCACAAAATAGGGCCACATGAGTCGTTTGAAGCTCATTCCGCTCGAGAGCATCGCGACGATCTCGGTTTTGTAGGCCATCTTCGAGGTGAAGAAGATCACCGCGATGAAGGTGAACAGACCGCTGAACTGGTTGATAAAGAAAGGGATAAAGTTGACGTAGTAGTCCATCACAACCGCTCGCAGCGGAGCTTTGAACTGCGTGAAGTCGTCGAGTTTCTCGGCGTAATCGAAGATCACCACGATGACAATAATCATCGCAATGGCGAAGAAATAGGTCGAAAGAAACTTGCCAATTATGTAGCGATCTAAGATCTTTAGACCAGGAAATTTTATCTTCATCACACTCTGTTTTAGCGTCTTACAATCTGCGGCTTAACTTCTCGACCGCTCCAATCTTCCACTCTGCGTAGTCGCCCGCAATGATGTGGCGACGCGCCTCACGCACCAACGACAGGTAAAAAGTGACGTTGTGCAGCGACGATATCTGAGCTGCCAACATCTCGTTGCAGCGGGTCACGTGGTGGAGGTACGCCTTGCTGTATTGGGTGTCGACAAAGGCCTCACCCGCAGGGTCGATGGGCGAAAAATCGTCGGCCCACTTCTTATTTCGAATATTTATAACTCCCTCCCACGTAAATAGTTGGCCGTTGCGGCCGTTGCGCGTCGGCATCACACAATCGAACATGTCGACGCCGCGATCGATCGCCTCCAAAATATTTATCGGGGTGCCAACACCCATCAAATAACGGGGCTTCTGCTCGGGCAACACGGCGTTGACCACCTCGATCATCTCATACATAACTTCGGTCGGCTCACCCACCGCTAGGCCTCCAATGGCGTAGCCGTCGGCATCGTACTGCTGAACGTGTTCGGCAGCCTTGGCGCGCAGGTCGGGATAGCTACACCCCTGAACGATAGGGAATAACGACTGTTGATGACCATACTTTGGCTGTGTCTTAGCGAACTGTTCGAAGCAACGATCGAGCCAACGCTGCGTGAGCGCCAACGACTTTGCCGCATAGTCGCGCGGAGCATCCCCAGGAGGGCACTCGTCGAAGGCCATCATGATATCGGCGCCGATCGTGCGTTGCGTATCCATCACATTTTCAGGGGTAAAGAGGTGTCTCGAGCCGTCGATATGCGATTGAAACTGGCACCCCTCCTCCTTAATTTTGCGGCATCCAGCCAGCGAAAAGACCTGGAAGCCACCGCTATCGGTGAGCATCGGCTTGTCCCACGACGAGAAGCGATGCACGCCGCCCGCCTTCTCGATTATATCCATTCCTGGACGCATATAGAGGTGGTATGTATTTGCCAAAATAATCTGAGCCTTAGCCTCTTGCTCCACGTCGCGGTGAAAGATTCCCTTCATCGCTGCGGCGGTTCCCACGGGCATAAATATGGGGGTTTGCACCACTCCATGGTCGGTGGTGAACTCTCCCGCGCGGGCTTTGCTTCGAGGCGCTTTATGTTGCAGTGTAAATTTCATTCCTATATATAATAAACCAAAATGCAAAGATAACAATAAAAACCAATATTTTGAGTGCGCCTAATTTATAATTAGTTTTTTTTGCGTAATTTTGCGCTATTCAGAATCTGTTTCAATTTAAAATTATGGAGATAGGAAAGTATGTACGTCGATTTGCGCACCAAGTTCGCTTCGGCGGGGTGGAGATCGGATCGCGAAGTCCGATTGCGGTGCAGTCGATGACTAACAGTTCGACGCGCGACACGCAATCAAGTGTAGATCAAGCAATTGCAATAGAGCGCGCGGGCGGACACATTGTGCGTCTCACCGCCCAGGGTCGCCCCGAGGCCGAAAATTTAGAGGCGATCGTCGCGGAGCTGCGCGCACGAGGATCAAAGGTGGCTACAGTTGCCGACATCCACTTCACGCCCGAGGTGGCGGCCATCGCTGCTCGATATGTCGACAAGGTGCGGATCAACCCTGGCAACTACCGTTTGGACGGTGGTAATCTGCAGCAACTCATCGCTTTATGTCGCCTGCGAGGCGTCGCTTTGCGCATAGGCGTCAACCACGGTTCGCTCTCTGCGCGCCAGATGGATCGATGGGGCGACACCCCCGAGGGGATGGTGCACTCGGCGCTCGAGTTCTTGGAGATCTGCCGAGAGGAGGATTTCGACCAGGTTGTCGTGTCGCTAAAATCGAGCAACACGCGAGTTATGGTGCAGGCTTACCGACTGTTATGCAAGGAGTTAGAGGCACGCACAATGAGCTACCCTATTCACCTCGGCGTGACCGAGGCGGGAAGCGGAATTGAGGCTCGCGTGAAGAGCGCCGTGGGCATCGGGGCGCTGCTGGCCGATGGCATTGGCGACACAATCAGGGTCTCGCTAACTGAGGCGCCTGAGCGTGAAATTCCCGTTGCCGATCTGATTGTGAGGCACTTCGAGCAGCGCAGTGGAGAGTTCTACGTGGAGCATCCCGAAGCCTACTCACCATACGAATTTCGTCGCAGGAGCGGTGTCGCCACACCGATTATTCACTCCGAAGATCGCACAGGATTCACCCTCATAGAGTCACTTTCGCAGAACCCTACAGCAGAGCTACGCGCAGCAATTCTGAACCTCAATTCAGCTGAGCCAGTGATAGTTAAGCGCGCATACGCCGACGCCGACCTAACGGAGCTAGCCATCAAAGCTGCCGCCGACCTAGGACTACTCTTCCTCGACGGGCTTGCCGACGGAATCTGGATCGACGCACCGCAGCACCCCGCCGAGAAGATCGCCGAAGTGGAGCTGATGATCCTCCAAGCGGCCCGCGTACGCCAATCGCAGACCGAGTATATAGCCTGTCCAAGTTGCGGCCGCACGCTCTTCGATATCGAGAGTCGCCTCGCCGAGATCAAAGCGCGTACTTCGCACCTTAAACACCTGAAAATCGGGGTGATGGGCTGCATCGTGAATGGTCCTGGCGAGATGGCCGACGCCGACTACGGCTACGTCGGGGCGGGTCCTGGCAAGATCACCCTCTACCGCAGCCGCGAGGTGATTGAGCGCAACATCCCCGAGGAGCAGGCGCTCGACCGATTGATTGATTACATTAAAGAGAGCGGCGACTGGATCGACTAATATGACTATACTACCATCGACATACCTACCCTCGATCGAGCACTTTGCCCAGATCCTGCGAGGCGACTACATCATCGACCTTGGCGAGCACTACATCAAGCGCTCGGGGCGCAACCGCACCGAGATAATGACCGCAAATGGAGTGATGCAACTGACGGTAAATATTGCACGCGCAAACCGCCCGCGCACCCCCATGATGGAGGTGGAGATCGACTACTCCAAGAGGTGGCAACACCAACATTGGATGGCCATAGTTTCGGCCTACAAGTGCTCTCCATTCTTCGATTACTACGCCGACATGCTCGAGCCAATTTTCACAAAAAAATATGAGAAATTGGTAGATTTAAACTTAGCTATGACTAAGGAAATTGCGCGGCTTCTAGGAGTTGCACTCGAGTTGAAAACCTCGAAATGCTATATTGAAGCATCAGAAAATGACCTTGATTTACGCCCCAAAGGCGCCTCAGACCCCGATTTTGTTGTTTTGCCGTATATTCAGGTATTTTCCGACAGGCACCCCTTTGCCCCAAATCTATCGATCCTAGATTTGCTATTTTGCGAGGGGCCAAATGCTCTTAGTTTTCTTAGGTATAACTAAGGATTTTGTCCTCTTTTTCTCGGTTTTGCTTCGCTGCCCATTTTGATATTAGCACTGCTACTACTATCAAAATTGCGTAGCTTACGACTAGGCCTAGACTCGATATTTTAAAGCTGATATAGCCATAATTGCTTTCGGCGAAGAGCGTTACCATATAGTTTTGAACCGTGACTATCAGTTCGAGGACATATCCTACGATGGGTGCTAGAAAGCCTATGGGGAATAGGATCCAAAGGATTGATATGTAGATGATTAGGCTCAGCGATAGCAGCAGTGGCAGGGTCGCCAATGGCGCGATGAGCGAGAAGTGACCAAAGGTATAAGAGAGGAGCGGAATTGTCGCGACAGTGGCAGCCAGGCCGATTGTGATTGATGAAAGGAGCAGATTGAGAGCGGCTTTTGGTGTTGCAATTGTCTGAGACACAGGCACTCCTACCATCAATATTGCCGCCACGGCGATAAATGAGAGTTGCAGGCCGAGGTCGTAGAGCGCCAAAGGGTCGACGCAAAGAATAGCTAAAGCGGAGAGTAGCAGAGAGTTAAGGCTGAAGTTGCGGCGCGCGATAAGGCTAGCAAGTTGCGCGATGGTGAACATCAGCGACGCACGAATAAGGCTCTCCCCCGCACCCGCCATAAGCGCAAAGAGCCATATGGTGGCAATTGAGAACACATTTGCAACCAGGTAACCTCTATGCAGCAGCGAAAGTAGGCAGGTTACGGCCGAAATCAGCACGACGATCACACCAAGATGGAGCCCCGAAAGCGCCATGATATGCGAGGTTCCACTGCGCGAGTAGCTTTCGGTGATCTCCTTCGGGAGCCCTTCGCGCCGAGCCAATGCCATTGCGGCAGCTGTGGCGGCACTACTGCGAGTAAGAGGAAGCCTGTTTAGACGCTCAAATGCCCACTCATTAAGCCTCATACCCAGCGGTTTACACTGCTCAGAGGTTGATAGAACCTCCGCAACTCTCACTGAGACTCGGTAGCCGCGGCGGCGCATAGCTCGGTGGTAGTCGCTGGCATCCGACTCAAAGGGTTTGATGTTGGCACGAACCGTTGCAATGCAGTGATTATCAACGTCTAAAGTGGATGCAATTACTCGATGTCGACACTGCCGCTCACGACCATTTGCATCTTGCATGGCGATGATCTTGGCATCGCTACCCTCATTGAACTGCACGGTTATAATGACATTTTCCCGCTCCTCGAGTGGTGCAGATCCGCGCGCAATTCCCGCCGACGTGTAGCCCACAAGAAGCGTTGCCAGATATAGAAATAGTGATTTAGGCCGAACCAGATAGATCAGCAACAGTGTGATTAACAGGGATATAGAATATAGTAAAGGTTGGGCGTAGTGGCCCTGAAGTGCGATACCTAGCGCGAATGGGAGTAGAATTTTAAGGATTGGCGCGTGCAGGTTCTCCATCGCTATATCTTCGCCTAAACTCGGAGCAGACAACAGCCGTGGCGATCGAGACATTGAGCGACTCGGAGCCATCGCGGTCGGCGGGAAATGGTGGGATAAAGAGCTTATGGCTAATGAATTGCTGCACTTCGGGCGAAATTCCTTGACCCTCGTTACCCATTATAATTGCGCCATTTGGCCAGAGCGACTGCGAGTAGATGTTCTCGCCCTCGAGCAAGGTTCCGTAGATTGGCACTTTGCGCTGCTGCAGCTCCGTAAGTAGCTCTTCCAGAGGAGTGTAGTGCACTTTAACGCGCAGGATAGCACCCATCGTAGCCTGCACAACTTTGGGGTTGAAGCAGTCGGCAGAGTTGGGTGAACAGATTATGTTTTCGATTCCGAACCAGTCGGCAAGACGAATGATAGTACCCAGATTACCAGGGTTTTGCACCGAGTCTAGGATTAAGAACAATTGACCGCATAGCTCATCGATATCCATCTCATATCGGGGAATATCGACCAGCGCAACGGAGTTGTTTGCACTCTTGAGTTGCGAAATGCGCTCCATCTCGCGCGGAGCGACCCACTCCACACCTTCGCCCTCGAAAACACCCTCGAGAGAGTATATTTTTCTTACGTTGAGTGCAGAGTCACGAAGCTCTGAAATCAGCTTCTCGCCCTCAGCTATAAATAGACCTGTTTCGGTGCGTGAACGCTTGTCGCTCAGTGATTTAACCAGTTGTATTTCGCTCTTTGTCATTGCTCTTTTCCTATTTTGAATTCCTCTCCTTCGATGGCTAGTTCCGTCTCAGGAAATATTATTTGGGCCTCGGTGCGCAGCTGTTCAAGATCTTTGTAGCGCGACGAGAAGTGACCTATAATCAGCCTCTTAGCCTCGGCTGCAGCGGCTGTTTTTGCCGCCTGGTGGCTTGTCGAGTGGCCGCGATCCTTGGCAATTTTGCTGTCGATAGCCGCAAAAGTTGACTCGTGATAGAGCAGATCGACCCCTTTGCACATCGCAGCCGCTGGTGGGCAGTATGCCGTATCGGAGATGTAGGCATAGGAGCGTGGCGCATAAGGGCGATAGGTTAACTCGCTATTAATCAACGTTTCGCCGCTCTCCAGCTCGACATCTTCGCCACGCTTGGCAGCGGTGATTTGAGCGATCGAAAGGCCATACTTTGTTATCTTAAACTTGTCGACATTGAGCGGCGGCTCCTTCTCGCGGAAGATATATCCCGACGTTGGAAGTCGGTGGCGCAGAGGCACGGACCACACCTCGAGGGTGCGATTTTCGAAGATTATTTGGTGCTTCGAGGTGTCGACCTCGATCCACTCCACAGCATAAGCCATATCTCCACCAAAAAAGGTGAGATATGACTCTAGCATAGCCCCAAAAGGGGCTGGAGCGTAAATTTTTATTGCACTCTTACGACCATAAAGTGACATGGTCGAGAGTAGCGGGAAGACTCCATAGACGTGGTCGGCATGTAGATGCGACACGAATATAGCTCTGAGTTTCAGCGGATTAATTCCGTATCGGAACATCTGCTTCTGCACAGCCTCGCCCCCATCAACCAAAAAAAGTTGTTCATTGATGTTGACAACCTGTCCCGATTGATGACGCGATGCGGTCGGTTTAGCCGACGACGATCCGAGTATAGTAACCGAGAAACTCAACTATGAATTATGAATTATAAATTATGAATTATAAATTATAAATTGCAAGGTCTACTCCCACTCGATTGTTGCGGGTGGCTTCGACGAGATATCGTAGACTACGCGGTTGACGCCACGCACTTTGTTGATGATATCGTTCGAAACGCCAGCGAGGAACGAGTGTGAGAAATCGACCCAATCGGCTGTCATTCCGTCGGTTGAGGTCACTGCGCGAAGTGCCACGCAGCTCTCATATGTGCGCTCGTCGCCCATCACGCCGACGCTCTTCACGGGGAGTAGCATTGCGCCAGCCTGCCAAACATCTTTATATAGGTCGGCGCGGTGAAGTGCGTCGATGAAGATCTTGTCGACATCTTGTAGTATCTGAACTTTTTCGGGAGTCACGTCGCCCAAAATGCGGATTGCCAAGCCTGGACCAGGGAAGGGGTGACGACCAATTAGCTTAGCCGAAATTCCCATCGACAGACCTACGCGGCGAACCTCATCCTTGAATAGAAGTCGCAGTGGCTCAACCACTTTGAGGTTCATTTTCTCGGGCAGACCGCCCACGTTGTGGTGCGATTTGATGGTTGCCGAAGGGCCGTTCACCGAGCATGATTCAATCACATCGGGGTAGATTGTGCCTTGAGCCAACCACTTAACGTCGCTGATCTGGATAGCCTCGTCGTTGAAGACCTCGACGAAGTCGCGGCCGATGATTTTGCGCTTAGTCTCAGGGTCGCTGACACCAGCCAAGTCATCCATAAACTTATCTACTGCCTTGACACCCTTGACGTTAAGACCCATTCCTTTGTATGACTCCAACACCTCCTCGAACTCATTCTTACGAAGAAGCCCCGAGTCAACGAAGATACAGTATAGGTTCTCGCCGATCGCCTTGTGAAGAAGCACTGCAGCAACAGTCGAGTCGACACCACCCGAGAGGCCAAGCACCACGCGATCGGAACCCAATTGCGCTTTAAGTGAGGCAACTGTGCTCTCGACGAAGCTCTCCGAGGTCCAATCTTGTGAACATCCGCAGATGCCCGCCACGAAGTTTTCAAGGAGGATTTTGCCGTCGGTCGAGTGGTACACCTCGGGGTGGAACTGGATTGCCCAGCTCTGCTCGCCCTCAATGTGGTATGCCGCAACCTTCACATCCTCGGTGCTTGCTATAATCTTGTAACTATCAGGTATTGAGGTGATTGTATCACCGTGAGACATCCACACCTGAGTCTCCGCAGGCATATTTACAAGCAGTGGATCTGCCGCCTCGCCGATGGTCAACATCGCACGACCGTACTCGCGTGATGGAGCTGGCTCCACCTCGCCGCCAAAAGCCGAAGCAAGGTATTGAGCGCCGTAGCAGACCCCCAAAAGAGGCAGTTTACCCTTGATGGCCGATAGGTCTGGTCGCGGTGCAACCTCGTCGCGAACCGAATATGGGCTACCCGAGAGGATAACGCCTTTAATCGACTCGTCGATTGCAGGGATTTTGTTAAATGGGTGGATCTCACAGTAGACATTGAGTTCGCGCACACGTCGAGCGATGAGCTGCGTATACTGCGAACCGAAGTCTAGGATTAATATTTTTTCAGTCATTTTCTTAATTATTTCCTCTTGAATAGTTGGGTGCCTCCTGCGTGATAGTCACGTCGTGGGGGTGGTTCTCCATCACACCCGACGATGTGATGCGGATAAATTTAGCCTGCTGAAGCGCTGGGATTGTTCCAGCACCGCAGTAGCCCATACCCGATTTTAGACCGCCAACTAATTGATATACAGTCTCTGCCAAGGTGCCCTTGAATGGCACACGAGCCACGATTCCCTCGGGGACAAATTTACTCGAGCTCTTCTCCTCGCCTTGGAAGTAGCGATCCTTCGAGCCGTTGTTCATCGCCTCGATCGAGCCCATTCCGCGGTAGCTCTTGAACTTACGGCCGTTGTAGATGATGGTCTCACCTGGCGACTCCTCGACACCTGCCAACATCGAACCGATCATCACGCAGTCGCCACCAGCTGCCAAAGCCTTCACGATGTCGCCCGAGTAGCGCAGACCTCCATCGGCGATCACTGGAACGCCCAGAGCGTGAGCCGCTTTCGCGCAGTCGAAGATTGCGGTGAGCTGTGGCACACCCACACCCGCAACGATACGCGTAGTGCAGATCGAACCAGGTCCGATACCAACCTTAACGCCATCGGCGCCCGCCTCGATAAGGTATTTCGCAGCCTCTCCAGTTGCGATGTTACCCACCACAACGTCGATATTTGGGTATGTTTTTTTGATCTCCTTAAGCAGATTTGTGATATTTGCAGAGTGACCATGCGCCGAATCCAAGACCAGCGCGTCGACATCGGCCTCAGCAAGTGCTGCAACGCGAACCATTGCGTCGGGGGTAACTCCGATACCCGCAGCCACGCGCAGACGACCCATGTCGTCCTTACATGCGAAGGGGTTATCCTTAACTTTTGTGATATCCTTATAGGTGATAAGACCCATAAGTTTGCCGTTAGCATCGACCACGGGTAACTTCTCGATCTTATTGATAAACAGCACGTTAGCCGCCTCCTTAACATCCGAACTACGTGTTGTGATCAACTTCTCCTTGGTCATCACATCGTCGATCTTGCGCGACATATCTGTCTGGAAACGCAGGTCGCGGTTAGTGACAATACCGATCAAAAGGCCCGCAGCATCGACCACGGGGATACCGCCGATCTTATGCTCCTTCATCAGATCCAGAGCGTCGCCCACATTGCTCTCCTTCGAGATTGTGATTGGGTCGTTGATCATGCCATTTTGGGCACGTTTTACCTTTCGAACCTGAGCAGCCTGCTGCTCAATCGACATATTTTTGTGAATTACACCAATACCTCCCTCTCGAGCAATTGCGATCGCCAACGGCGCCTCGGTTACCGTGTCCATCGCAGCCGAAACCACGGGCACACTGAGTTTGATGTTACGTGAAAAGCGACTCTCGATCGAGACATCGCGCGGAACCACTTCTGAATAGGCTGGAACCAACAGGACATCATCAAACGTGAGTCCCTCCTTTTGCACCTTCTCCTCTATAAATGACATATTGACATTGGATTTTTGTTGCACGCAAAGGTACGAATAATATTTGAATTCTACCAATTGTAAGACCAATTTATTTAATGCAAACAGACAAAAAATAATTACGCGCGCGCGAGGAGCGCGTGCATGTGGACGTATACTACTGACTCCGTCGGGCGCAGATAGCACCTGCGCGGGTGCATACTACCTCGCGCATTGGGCATAGAACTTTTTGCTAAAGTTCTATGATTTTAGAACATAATAAGCTGCCACAAATAAATTTGCGCACCTTATTACATTCTAAAATTTATTAAATGCTTTCAGCATTTAAACCCAATTCGAATGACAAACAGCTGAGATTTAACAACAATTATAAATTATGCATTGCAACCTATGTTGTTCCAACTCACGGATTTGCATTGGCAACCGCAGGTTGACAATGATATATAACAATAGCTGCGAGAGTTGAAAATTTATTTTCATAAGCTCGCAATTGTTGTTATATATCGTAAAGCGCTGAAAAGCGCTGCAAATCAGCGCAAGAAAAAAGGATCAAAAACGCAAGTTTTTGGGTCCAGGCTTGCCTGGTGCCCGCGCGGCATGAGCGCAGTAAGAGAGGTAAGAAAGAGGTAAGAGAAACGCAAAAAAGGCGGCCTTCGATCCAGGCTCTGCCCCACTGTTAACAAACTAACATCGTTTTAATGATGTTTTCTCGATTTTTTTTGCGATATTTACCACGTCTATGTAAATACCTGCCCTTTTTGGGGTGGATATTTAACATATTAATTAATAGGTATGGATTAATTAATAGGTATGGATTAATTAATAAACAAACTAAATATACTTAAAATTTAAGAAAATGGCAGAAAAGAAATTTATTACTTGTGATGGTAACTACGCTGCTGCTCACGTGGCCTACATGTTCTCTGAGGTTGCAGCGATCTACCCCATTACCCCATCCTCTACGATGGCCGAGCTCGTTGACGAGTGGGCTGCTAAGGATCGCCGCAATATCTTCGGCGAGACTGTAAAGGTTGTTGAGATGCAGTCGGAGGCTGGTGCTGCGGGCGCTGTTCACGGCTCGCTGCAGAGTGGCGCGTTGACCACAACGTTCACCGCATCGCAGGGTCTACTACTCATGATCCCTAACATGTACAAGATTGCTGGTGAGCTTCTTCCAAGTGTGTTCCACGTTTCGGCTCGCGCTTTGGCTGCTCAATCGCTTTCGATCTTTGGCGACCACCAGGATGTTATGGCTACTCGCCAAACTGGTTTCGCGATGCTTGCGACATCTTCTGTTCAGGAGATCATGGATTTGGCGGGCGTTGCTCACATCGTGGCGCTCAAATCGCGCGTTCCATTCCTACACTTCTTCGATGGTTTCCGCACATCGCACGAGATCCAGAAGGTGGAGGTGATCGACCAGGATGAGCTCTCTGAGCTATTCGACAAAGATTGTCTACAGGCGTTCCGCGACCGCGCGTTGAACCCTGCGCACCCTGTTACTCGTGGTACAGCTCAAAATCCTGATATCTACTTCCAGACTCGCGAGGCCTCTAACAAATTCTACGATGCAATCCCTGATATGGTTGCCGAGACTATGGAGAAGATCTCGGAGATGACTGGCCGCACATACAAACCATTTACATATTACGGAGCTCCCGACGCCGAGAATGTGATCATCGCAATGGGTTCGGTGAACGACACAATCAAGGAGGTTATCGACTTCAAGGCGGCTCAAGGCGAGAAGGTTGGTCTGATCACGGTTCACCTATACCGTCCATTCTCAGCTAAATACTTCTTCGACGCGGTGCCTGCAACGGCAAAACGCATCTGCGTTTTGGACCGCACCAAGGAGCCAGGAGCGAGCGGCGAGCCATTGTACCTCGACGTGAAAGATATGTTCTATGGCAAAGAGCAGCAGCCACTTATCATTGGCGGTCGCTACGGCCTTTCGTCTAAGGACACCACCCCAGCGCAGATCATCGCGGTATACGAGAACCTCGCTGCAGATGAGCCTCGCAACGGCTTCACGGTGGGTATCGTCGACGACGTAACAAACCTCTCACTGCCTGTAGGCGAGGAGATTCCTGTATCTAAGGCGGGCACTTTCGAGGGTCTATTCTTCGGTTTGGGTGCCGACGGTACTGTGGGTGCCAACAAGAACTCGATCAAGATCATCGGTGGTTCAACCGACAAATATTGCCAAGCATACTTCTTCTACGACTCTAAGAAGTCGGGCGGTTACACCGCGTCGCACCTTCGTTTTGGTGACAACCCAATCACATCGCCCTACTTGGTGACAACTCCCGACTTCGTGGCGTGTCACGTGCCATCGTATGTCGACAAGTACGACGTGTTGAAGGGTCTTAAGCCTGGCGGATCGTTCCTTTTGAACTCGGTGCACGACGCCGAGACAACATGCGCGTCGTTGCCCGACCACATGAAGGTATATTTGGCTAAAAACAACATTAAGTTCTACATTATCAACGCAACTAAGATCGCCTCAGATTTGGGATTGGGCTCACGCACAAACACAATCATGCAGTCGGCATTCTTCAAAATCGCCGATGTGATTCCTTTCGACAAGGCCAAAGAGGAGATGAAGAAGGCTATCTTGAAGTCGTACGGCAACAAGGGCGAGGATATCGTAAATATGAACTACTCGGCGGTTGACGCGGGTGGCGACGCTGTTGTAACTATCGATGTTCCAGCTGAGTGGGCTTCAATCTCGCTCTGCTCATGTGCATGCGAGGCTACAGTCGACGAGTCGCGTCCAGCCTTCGTTCGCGACATCGTGGACCCAATCAACGCACTCAAGGGTGACGACCTTCCAGTTTCGGCATTCAACGGCCGCGAGGATGGTACATGGGACAACGGCACAGCCGCTTACGAGAAGCGCGGAATCGCAGTCATGGCGCCTGAGTGGGTTGCCGACAACTGTATTCAGTGTAACCAATGTGCTTACGTCTGCCCTCACGCAGCGATCCGTCCATTCCTCGCTACAGAGCAGGAGGCAGCGGGCATCGACGCCACATGGCTCACAGGCATGGGCGAGACCAAGGAGTACAAATTCCGCATGCAGCTCACTCCACTAGATTGTACAGGATGTAGCAACTGCGTCGACATCTGCCCAGGCAAGAAGGGCGTGAAGGCGTTGGTTATGAAGCCTCTAGGCACACAGATGGGCGAGCAGGAGAATTGGGACTACATGCTCAAAGAGGTTGGTTACAAGAAGGTTACCGACAAGACCAAGAACGTGAAGAACCTACAATTTGCACAACCACTCTTCGAGTTCTCGGGAGCCTGCGCAGGTTGTGGTGAGACTCCATATATTAAGGCGATCACTCAGCTCTTCGGCGAGCAGATGATGGTGGCTAACGCTACTGGATGTACCTCAATCTACTCTGGATCAGCGCCATCAACTCCATACTGCACCAACGAGGCAGGCGAGGGACCAGCATGGGCTAACTCGCTCTTCGAGGACAATGCCGAGTTCGGTATGGGTATGCACATGGGTGTTGAGAAGCTTCGCGACCGTCTACAGATCATCATGGAGGAGGCTATCGCCGAGAGTACCGTATGCGGCGACGAGATGAAGGCTGCAATGCAAGAGTGGATCGACACTCGCAACTCAACAGCTGCGTCAGCCATAGCTTCGGCTAAGTTGATTCCAATGGCTGAGGCTTGCGGATGCGACTACAGCAAGAAGATCCTCGCAATGAAAGAGTGGCTCGCTAAGAAGTCGCAGTGGATCATCGGAGGTGACGGTTGGGGCTACGACATCGGCTTCGGCGGAGTTGACCACGCATTGGCTTCAGGCATGGATGTGAACATCCTCATCGTCGACACCGAGGTGTACTCAAACACTGGTGGTCAGTCATCTAAGGCGACTCCCGTGGGTGCTGTAGCTAAGTTCGCATCGAGCGGCAAGCGCATTCGCAAGAAGGATATCGGAGCTATCGCAATGACCTACGGCTATGTTTACGTTGCTCAGGTGGCAATCGGAGCCTCTCAGGCACAGCTACTTAAGGTTCTCAAAGAGGCTGAGGCCTACAACGGACCATCGCTCATCATCGCCTACGCACCATGTATCAACCACGGTATCAAGGGCGGCATGACTCGCACCCAAGCCGTAGGCAAGGATGCTGTAGCTTGCGGATACTGGCACCTATGGCACTACAACCCAGAGTTGGAAACCGAGGGCAAGAACCCATTCGTACTCGACTCAAAGGAGCCAGACTGGAGCAAATTCCAAGACTTCCTAATGCGCGAGGTGCGTTACACATCGCTCAAAAAAGCATTCCCCGCAGAGGCAGACGAGCTATTCAAGGCTGCCGAGGAGAACGCTCAATGGCGCTACAACGGCTACAAACGACTCTCTAAGATCGAATTCTAAGAGGGCGCAACTCTTATTATGATAGGAACCCTGCAGGTTGGCTTTTTCGCCTCTTGCAGGGTTCTTTCTCTATCTCTCTTACTGTGCGCTTCGGTCTCCGACGGGCGGAAAAAGCACCCTCGTAGATTTAAAAGTGGTTTTCGGGGGTTAAAATTGGCTTTATGGCTTGATTATTTGCAAATTAAGCTTTTTTATTTTACTTTTGTTAAAGTTGGATTTATAGCGGCATGCGCATATCTACTTTGTCGCGTCGTCGATTCTGGCGGCTTCTCGCATGTAATTTAGGACACACTCAACTTTTAAATAATTTAAGCTATGGAGAAAAAAATTACAGTAATTGGCGTCATTAGTGATGCAGTTGGAATCGGCATTAAAAATGTTGTGCCACTAATTTTGACCTACCTTCTATGGTTTGTATCTTTGATCGTCCCCTACATCAATGTGGGAACCACCATCGCCGTGGCCACTATTCCGCTCGAGCTGAGCAAGGGAAATATCATCAATCCGCTCTTCATCTTCGACCCAAAATTCCGTCGATTCATGGGTGAGTACCTCATCCTCGTGGGTCTTATCGGCATGGGTATGGCTGCAAGTGTCTTCTTCTTCTTCATCCCCATGATCGTGATTGCCGTCGCGTGGAGCCTGGCCATCTTGATCTTCCTCGACAAGCGTATCTCTCCGCTAGATGCTATCATGCAGAGCAATGAGGCGACCTACGGCTACAAGTGGACAATCTTCGGCATTAGATTCGTGCTAGGTATAATCGGCGCGATATTCATGAGAATATGCCTAGAGCTAGACACCTTCGGCATCATCCTGTTGATCGCAGGAGCCATCTGCCTCTCCGCAATCGGCGCCGCTTGTGACGCTGTGATATACCGCAATTTGGTGGTCGGCACATCAACGCCAGAGCCAGAGCCAGAGCCAGCCTCTGAGGAGTAAGCTTAGGCCTGGGTCTGACTCCGTCGGGCGGGGATAGCACCTGCGCGGGTGCATATTACGCTGCGGCGATTTGCTGATCGCTCCGCTTTTACGTTAAACAGTAAGGGATATATTTTGAGAGTTTACTTTCAAAATATATCCCTTACTGTTTATCTTGTGTCAACCTAAAGGTTGCCATCAGCAAATCTCCGAATGATGAACTCAATTCACAATTCACAATTCACAATTCACAATTCACAATT
>JAWXTG010000005.1:55426-87778 GCA_044433705.1 Rikenellaceae bacterium
CAATTCACAATTCACAATTCACAATTCACAATTCACAATTTTTCCACCCTTAGCGCATATCTTTTTCCGTTTTTATTTCCGATTGTCACTTTTTTTTATTACTTTTGTCTCAATTGGAAATTAAGAATTTAGTAGAATGCCATCAATGCGTGATAGGGTGATCAAGTTATCGAAGCCCGACTGGTTAAAAATTAAGTTACACTCTAACCCCACTTACGCAGAGGTTGAGCGCATTGTGAAGGATCACTCGCTGCACACAATTTGTAGCAGTGGGATGTGTCCTAACAAGGCTGAGTGTTGGAGTCGCAAGACTGCCACCTTCATGCTTATGGGCGATGTTTGCACGCGCAACTGTCGTTTTTGCGCCACCCTCACAGGTAGACCTGCACCGTTGGATCCCGCCGAGCCCGAGAAGTTGGCCGAGAGCGTGGAGCTGATGGGGCTTCGGCACATCGTCTTGACGTCGGTCACTCGTGACGACCTCGAGGATGGCGGAGCTGCACACTGGGTCAAGGCTATCGAGGCGATCCGCGCTCGAGGGCTGCAGACTACTATCGAACTCCTTATTTCCGATATGAATAACCGAGCCGACTCGCTGCGAGTCGTTGTGGAGAGTGGCGCCGACATCGTTGGCCACAACATCGAAACAACGCGCGCGTTGACCCCCTCGATCCGCTCTGGAGCCAGTTATGAACGCTCGCTTGAGGTTCTTTCGACGCTTCGCCAGATGGGTGCCGTGACCAAAAGTGGTATCATGGTGGGGCTGGGCGAGAGCGACGAGGAGGTGATCGAGACGCTGCACGACCTGCACGAGGCGGGGGTGCAGATCGTAACGTTGGGGCAGTACCTGCGTCCCACCTTGGAGCACCATCCAGTGGACCGTTACGTGTCGCCCGAGCGCTTTGAGTGGTATCGACAAAAGGCTCTGGAGATGGGCTTTAGCTACTGCGCAAGCGCGCCATTAGTTCGCTCGTCCTACCTTGCCGACGAGGCTCTTGGAGCTGTAAATATGGCTCAAAATGGCTAGGGCGAGAGTGGTTGAGTTCCGCGACCTTGGCACAGTGGCCTACGGCGAGTGCTGGAGGCTGCAGCAGCAACTCTTTGAGGGGCTGATAGAGCGAAAAAAGGGTAGTGGGAGCTGCGTCTCGCAGGAGCAAGAGGCAGACGATGATAGAGCCGAAGAGGGAATTGAAGAGGCGGCCGAAGAGGCGGCCGAAGATAAAAACACGGGCTACATCCTAATGGTGGAGCACCCAGCGGTCTACACCCTGGGCAAGAGCGGCAAGAGCAGCAACATCCTCTTTAGCGAGGAGCAGCTCAAGGCCATCGGAGCCGACTACTACCACATCGACCGCGGGGGTGATGTCACCTTCCACGGCGAGGGGCAAATTGTACTCTACCCGATCCTCGATTTGGAGGCGGTGGGCATTGGGCTCAAAGAGTACATCTGGGCGCTGGAGCAGGCGGTGATTGAGACCGTGGCTCACTGGGGCGTCGAGGCTGAACGTATCGCGGGGGCGGCGGGCGTTTGGATTGTTAAAAGAGCCTCGCGTAGCAAGATCTGCGCAATAGGAGTGAGGTCATCTCGTTATATCACCATGCACGGCTTGGCGATGAACGTTCGGACCGATTTGAAATATTTCAACTATATCAACCCCTGTGGTTTCACCGATCGCGGTGTCACCTCGCTGGAGGTTGAGACCAGCTCTCCAGTCTCGATGAATGAGGCTAAGGAGCTGTTGTTGAACAACTTAATTAAGATTTTAAATGTTAAAATATATAAAAAATAAAGATTATGCCTATAGACAAAAGATGGGTAATCAAGCCTTTGGGAGACCAGGAGCTTGTGGAGAATCTTGCCACAAAGCTCTCACTCTCGCCGATATTGGCTCGACTACTCGTACAGAGGGGCATAGACAGTGTAGAGAAGGCTAAAAACTTCTTCAATCCTCAGCTCTCGGAGCTGCACGACCCATTCCTGATGAAGGATATGGACAAGGCGGTCGCGAGGATTGAGGTTGCCGTGGCGCGAGGTGAATACATCTTGGTCTACGGTGACTACGACGTCGACGGAACCACCGCCGTGTCGTTGATGTACAAGTTTTTGAAGCAGATAGGTCACCAGAACCTATTGTTCTACATTCCTGATCGATACACCGATGGATACGGTATATCGTTTAAGGGTATTGACTACGCCCAGCGCAAAGGCGCTTCGCTGATCATTGCCCTAGACTGTGGTATCAAAGCCATAGAGAAGGTTGTCTACGCCAAAGAGAAGGGGATCGATTTCATCATCTGCGATCATCACCTTCCAGCCGAGGAGATTCCTGCGGCAGTTGCTGTTTTGGACCCCAAGCGGGTCGATTGCACCTACCCCTTCGACGAACTGTCGGGGTGCGGAGTGGGATTCAAACTCGCTCAGGCCTACGCCCTGAAGCACAACATCCCATTCTCGAAGATCGAACATCTGCTCGATCTCTTGGCGGTGAGCATCGCCTCCGACATTGTGCCCTTGATCGATGAAAATCGAATCCTAGCGCACTACGGCCTCTTGCGCCTTAACCGAAACCCCTCAAAAGGGCTTCACTCCATTATCAAGATCTGTGGTCTCGAGCGCCACTCCATCACCATCGACGACATCGTATTCAAGATCGGACCCCGCATCAACGCCGCGGGACGCATGCGCATGGACGAGAACGACCTCAACGCACCCCCATCGGGTGGATATGCTGCTGTTGAGCTACTTATCGAGGGTAACGAGTCGGCCGCGGCAAAGTTCGGATCCGAGATCGACAGCTTCAACCAAGATCGCAAAAGCATCGATCGCAGTGTCACCATCGAAGCGCACAACTACATCGAGAACAACGTAAAGTTCCACGACAAGAAGTGCACCGTGATCTACAACCCCGAGTGGATGAAGGGCATCGTCGGCATCGTCGCCTCGCGCCTAATCGAGAGCTACTACCGCCCAACGGTCGTGCTAACGCGTAGTAATGAGTTTGTTACGGGTTCCGCACGCTCCATCCCTGGCTTCGATCTCTACCAGGCTATCGAGTCCTGCTCCGACCTGCTCGAGAACTTCGGAGGTCACATGTACGCCGCGGGGCTCACCATGAAGCCCGAGAACGTCGAGGCATTCACGCGTCGCTTCAACGACTACGTCGAGGAGAACATCGACCCCGCCATCCTCGTGCCCCAGGTTGAGATCGATACCGAGATACTATTTTCGGATATCACCCCCGCATTCCGCCGCGACCTGAAGCGCTTCCAGCCCTTCGGCCCTGGCAACACCGCGCCCGTATTTGCCACAATGTCAGTGAGCAACCACGGCGACGCAATGCTCGTGGGAGCCGACATGGAGCACCTGCGAATGGACCTCACGCAACGCCAAAAACCAAATACCAGGATCCCAACAATAGCATTCGGCCAACCCACAAACTTCGAGTGGATACGGTGCGGACACCCAATCGACGTCTGCTACCATATTGTCGAAAACCACTACCGCGGGTCGGTAACAATGCAGCTGAGAATCAAGGATATAAAACGTCGAGTTTAGGCTTCTCTTGGGTCGGCCTGAGTCTGTCTCCGACGGGCGGGGATAGCACCCCCGCTGGTGCATACATACGCTGCGGCGATTTGTTTTTTCGTCGCTTGCAGCTCCTTACGACAAGTGCGTAACAGCAATTTTCCCGAGAGTAAACTCTCAAAAAAATTGCTGTTACGCACTTATCTTATGTCAACCTACGGTTGCCAAAAGCAAATCTCCGAGTTGATAAGCCCAAGTTAACAAGCATAGAAGATTCTACAATAATGTAATGGTGTGTTTGTAATTCGAATTGGGTTTAAATGCTGCAAGCATTTAATAATTTGAGAATATAATAGGCTGAACAAATTCATTTGATTCAGTCTATTGTGTTCTAAAATCTTAGAGCTAAAGGCTCTAAACCCAATGCGCGAGGGGAGTATGCACCAGCGGGGGTGCTATCCCCGCCCGACGGAGTCAGACCCAGGTCAACCCAGGCCAACCCCTCTCGGTAAAATCATAATTAATTGATTTATGTGTAATTATCCAATTATTTGTTGTATCTTTGCACCGAAAATATTAGAGAATGACAAATTTAGAAGATCAATTCGAAGCGTTAGGTCTGAACGATCAGATGCTAAACGCTATCAAGGCCAAGGGATTCGAGACCCCTACACAGATTCAATCAATGGTAATACCTCGCCTTTTGGAGGGCGAAAACGACCTAATCGCACAATCGCATACAGGAACAGGAAAGACGGCAACATTTGGCTTGCCGATTATGCAACAGATAGAGCGCGGCGAGCAGGGTGTAAAGGCTATTATCTTAGTACCTACTCGCGAGCTTGCAATTCAAGCTGCGGACGAGCTACAATCATTTAATTCTGAGAAAAGACTCGCGATCACCGCAATTTATGGTGGTGCAGCAATGAGCGAACAACTACGTCGCCTATCCAAAGGCGTCGATATCGTTGTCGGAACTCCTGGTCGTACACTCGACCACATACGTCGTGGAACCCTTAAGTTGGGCGACGTTAAATTCTTAGTCCTCGACGAGGCTGACGAGATGCTCAACATGGGCTTCATCGAAGATGTCGAGGAGATCATGAGCCACACACCCGAGGATCGTCGTGTGATGCTCTTCTCGGCGACTATGCCAAAGCGTATCGTATCACTTTCGGATCGCTACATGAAGGGCACCGAGATCTTGAAGGTCGAGGGGCGCCAGCTCACAACCGACCTCACGGAGCAGATCTACTTCGAGGTGCGCGAGGGCGATAAGTTCGACGCACTTACGCGAATTATCGATATCGAGAACGACTTCTACGGAATCGTATTCTGTCGCACGAAAAACAATGTAGATGAGACTGTTAACCGTCTTATCGAGCGCGGATATAGCGCCGATGGCCTCCACGGAGATGTGTCGCAGGCTTCGCGCGAGAAGATCCTTCGCAAGTTCCGCGAGAAGAACATCAATGTGTTGGTTGCAACCGATGTTGCAGCGCGCGGAATCGATGTGAATAACCTCACTCACGTTATCAACTACTCTCTGCCTCAGGACTCTGAGAGCTATGTGCACCGCATTGGCCGCACGGGCCGCGCAGGAAATAAGGGTACCGCAATCACCTTTATCACCAAGGGCGAGATGCGCAGCTTCGGATTTATGAAGCGCGACATCAACGTCGATATCAAACGCGAGGAGCTGCCTACAGCTCAGGATATTGTGGCGATGAAACGCAATAAGATCAAGAACGATCTACGCGAGATCATCACCAACGACAACTACTCAGACCAGGACGAGATCGTGAAAGATCTTTTGGAGCTATACTCTCCTGAGGTGGCTTTGGGAGCGCTACTTCGCTTGGCCTTCCGCAGTGAGCTCGATGAGTCGAACTACCCTGAGATTCGCACATTCTCGGTGGATCGCAAGGGCACAACACGCCTATTCCTAGCCGTGGGTAAGCGCGATGGCTACACTGGCCGTAAGGTTGTTGATATGCTTAAGGAGCGTTGCGCGCTGGAGGATCGCCAGATCGACGACGTGGCAGTGCTCGAGAGCTACTCATTTGTAACAGTGCCATTTACGGAGGCTGAGAAGATCGTTCACACGCTAGGCGAGGTGCGCGGTAGGCCTCTAGCTGAGATCACTAACGAGAGCCGTGATGGAGGTTCGCGTCGTGATCGTGGGGATCGCGGAGGACGCCGAGAGCGTGACTTCGGAGGTGACCGTCGCGGTGGCGATCGTCGTGACTTTGGAGGTGATCGTCGTGATCGTGACCGTGGAGACCGTGATCGTGGACCACGTCGTCGCGATAGATTCTCGAGCTTCGGCGAGGGAGACCGCAGAGATGACCGCCGTGATGACCGCCGTCGTTTTGAAGATCGCAGAGGTGGTGAAGATCGCAGAGGTGGTGATGATCGCCGTAATGAGGAGCGTCGTCAGAGCACTCCATCGGTGATGTCGACTGAGGGTTTTGATTGGAGTATGTTTGAGAGTCGTGATAACTCATGGGGCAGCGATCGTTCAAAGGGTCGCGGCAGAAGCAACTCTGGAGGCAACCGAGGGGTATCGTCACGCGGCAAGTTCGGAGGGCGCCGTAAGTAAAGATAGAAACCAGTCTAAATTGAAACCAGTTTATTAAATTGGAATCAGTTTATAACTCGGTAATTTGCTGATGGCAACCAGGTGGTTGCCATAGATAAATGGTAATGGTCATATTTTGAGAGTTTACTTTCAAAATATGACCATTATCGTTTATCGTAGGAGCGCAAGCGATCAGCAAATCGCCGCAGCGTATGTATGCACCAGCGGGGGTGCTATCCCCGCCCGACGGAGTCAGACCCAGGTCAAAAAACCAAGCCGACCCAAGAGGTTACAAAGTCCCACGGACAACCCCCTCAGCGATAGCGCGGTAGCACTCGGCCACTTGCGGGTGCAGGGTTGCTGCGGGGCGTCCTGCGTCGGCGCACTCCATTATGGACTGCACGATGGGGATGCTTCCCAGGAATGGTATTCCGCTCTCTTTGGCGAGTTTCTCGGCGCCGCTTTGGCCGAAGATGTAGTAGCGGTTGTTGGGGAGCTCGGCGGGGGTAAACCAGGCCATGTTTTCGATGATTCCCGCAATGGGGATGTTGACCTGCTCGTGGCGGAACATCTCGACGCCGCGCACTACGTCGGCCAGAGCTACCTGCTGTGGCGTCGACACAATTACGGCGCTAGTCACCTTAAGCTCAGTGAGTAACGATAGGTGTATGTCGCCTGTTCCTGGTGGCAGGTCGATGAGCAGGAAGTCGAGAGTACCCCACTTCGTCTGGTGAATCAACTGCTTTAGAGCATTGGTGGCCATCACGCCGCGCCACATCAGGGCGTCGGTGGGGCGCACGAAGAAGCCGATCGACATGAGCTTGATGTCGTCAACCTCGGCGGGTATCATGTAGTCGAAACCACCCTCGCTCACCGCTTCGGGCGTAAACTGCTCAGCACCAAACATTTTGTGCTGCGAGGGGCCGTAAATATCGGCATCGAGAATACCCACCCTGAAGCCCATGTCGCGGAGTGTTGTGGCGAGATTTGCCGTCACGGTGGACTTGCCGACGCCTCCTTTTGCCGACGATATCGCGACGATGTTGGCTATGGCGTTGGTCGCCGTGGGGGCCTCTTTGGGCTTCTGCTGCTTGGGCGCCGCCTCCTTGATCATCACGCTTATGGAGCCTTTGCGCGCAGGAAACTCCTGCTCGATGAGGGCAACCAATTGATTCTTGATCTTTATCGCAAATGGGTCGCGCACTTTGGTGAAACTCAATGTGATAGAGATCTTCTGCTCGTCGACATTTAGATTCTCGACAAAGCTGCTGCTGATGAGCCCCAACCCCGTTTCGGGGTGGATTACCTCCTCTAGGAGCTCCATTATTCTATCCTTCATATCCTTTATAATTTGGAACTAACTCTTTCTAACTAAGTATATTATCTCATTTGTGAGCGCATATTGCTCTCGCTCTTCCTCGCTTAGCGTCTCGAAGAAGCGGCACTCCTCCACCTCGAAGCCCGCGGCACGAAGCCTATCGGCGTAGTCGAGGCCATATATTCGGCGGTGATCATACTGCCCAAAGATCTTTGCGCGCTCCTTGGGGTCGGTGATGGAGTCATCCTCGAAGGTCTGCTGGCGGTCGTACTCGACGGGCGAGAGCAGCACGCCCCAGCCACCCGATTTCATCACGCGATGGAGCTCGCGCATAGCCTTTTGGTCATCCTCGACATGCTCCAGCAGGTGGTTGCAGATGATCACATCGGCGTAGTTATCCTCGAGTGGAATCTGCTGTACGTCGAAGTGAAGATAGGCCAGTGGGCTCTCCAGGTCAGCCGTTAAATATCTCTTTATGAAGCCTTTATATATCTTCTTGAATTTGCGCATGAGCGACACCTCGGGGGCTATATGCAGCAGCGTCGGACACTTTTTCTCGAGGGTGGTGTTGCGGCTCAGGTAGAGCCATAGCAGTCGGTGGCGCTCCAGCGCGAGACACGAGGGGCAGAGTGCATTTTCGCGCGTGGTGGCGTAGCCGTAAGGGAGGAATTTGCGACGTTGGCAGCCGCAGATGGGGCAGATCTTGCCACGACCAATGTAGAGCAGCCCCAGGAGCGGCACAGCCCACCCCGCAACGCGCTGCATGAGCGGTCGCGGCACAACATTGAGAGTGGTTTTAATCAACTTTTTCATCCTACTCCATCACCTTTTTCAGCTCCTCTTCCGCCTTGTGGAGGCGCCCTTTGCAGTATGTGATCAGCTCGGTGGCCTTTTTCACTTCGGCCGCAAGCTCGTCGACCGACATGGTGCCCGTGCGGAACTTCGCCATCGTCGCCTCGATTTGGGCTATCGCCTCGTCGTAGCTTAACTCTTTATTTGCCATATCTCTATCTTTTTTTCTATTGTTTTGATCTCTGCTATGATCTCTGAATCAATGAGTTCCAGCATTATTGACTGCCCTATGCTCACCTCTTCTCCCGACCTGATGGCCGCCCCCTGAGCTCGCGCAACGGCGTAGCCCAGTCGCATAAGATGCGCTGGCGAATGGAGCTCAACGGCCGCCGTAAGTCCCTCTAGGCGACTGCGTTGCAGCGCTAGCAGCTGCTCGGCGCGTTCGGGGAGTGACACAGCGAGGTTTTCCAACTTAGTAGCCGCACTATCAAGAAGTTGCGTGGCGCGACCTGAGAGATCTGCCGACAGCTGCTCTAGTCGAAGAAAGTGGTTTCGGGTGATTCCAACGGCCGAATCGTGGAGCGCAAGGGCTGCACCCTCCAGCCACCCCTCGAGCTGCGCCATGCGTTCGACGAGCATCGTCGCAACGGCCGTAGGGGTCTTAAGTGACTTAGCTGCAACCATATCCACGACGCTGACATCTTTATCGTGGCCGATTCCTGCGATGATGGGCAGCGGAAACTGCGCCACATGCGAGGCCACCCTATAGCCATCGAAGCACTGCAGGTCGCCCACAGATCCTCCGCCACGGATGATCACCACGGCGTCGTACTCCACTGGTGATGAGGCGATTGCCTCGAGTGCCGCCACAATCGACTCCTCGGCTGCAGCGCCCTGCATATAGGCGTCGAAAAGAGTGAGCGCGAAGTGGTACTTACTACGCCCAATCTCATTGCAAAAGTCCTGATATCCAGCGGCATTGGCGCTCGAAATGATTGCTATATTTTGGAGTAATGTTGGCAGTGGTTGCTCTCGATTCATATCCCACACGCCCTCCTTTTTGAGTCTCGCGATGGTCAATTGACGTTCTCGCTCGCCCTCGCCAAGGGTGTAAGTGGGGTCTATATCGGTGATTTGCAGCGACAATCCATAGAGCTCGTGGTAGTTGACCAGCACCTTGATGAGCACCTTGAGTCCAGGCGCGAGCTCCTGCCCCGTCTGGCTACGGAAGTGCGACGAGATCATCGCGTAGCTGCTGCGCCAGATCACCGCGCGCGACTGCGCCTTGGCCATCGTCTTGCCCTCGATCTTCTCGACCAATTCAAGATAGCAGTGGCCCGAGTAGTTGACCTTAAGCTCTGATATTTCAGCTGTTACCCACACCGCCAAGGGGAACTTCTCGCTAAGGGCGCCCTTGATCGAGAGTTGCAGTTCGCTAAGTGTGATCGATGTAGCCATCCCCCTACAGCTCGCTCTCCTTGAGGCGCTCGGCGTTCTCGGCCACGATCAACTCGTCGATCACACCCTGGATATCGCCATCCATAAATGCCGATAAGTTGTAGATTGTAAAGTTGATACGATGGTCGGTGATACGACCCTGAGGGTAGTTATAGGTGCGGATTTTGGCCGAGCGGTCACCCGTCGAAACCAAAGTTTTACGCTTCGACGAGATCTCGTCGAGGTATTTCGAGTACTCGAGGTTAAAAACACGCGTACGCAGCTCCTCGAACGCCTTATCGAAGTTCTTAAGTTGCGACTTCTGGTCCTGGCACTGCACCACGATTCCCGTAGGGATGTGGGTGAGTCGAATAGCCGAGTAGGTGGTGTTAACCGACTGACCTCCAGGGCCCGACGCACAGAAGATATCCTTACGGATGTCGTTCATAGAGATATCGACATCGAACTCCTCAGCCTCAGGAAGCACCGCCACCGAAGCGGCCGACGTATGGACACGGCCCTGCGTCTCGGTCTGCGGAACGCGCTGCACGCGGTGCACGCCCGACTCATACTTCAAGGTGCCGTAAACGCCTGATCCCGAGACCTTAAGGACAACCTCCTTGAAGCCGCCCGAGGTACCATCCGAGAACGAAGTCATCTCATACTTCCAGCCCTTAGTCTCGATATATTTTGTATACATGCGCAGCAAGTCGCCCGCAAAGATTGCGGCCTCGTCGCCACCCGTACCGCCGCGGATCTCGAGGATCGCATTCTTCTCATCCTGAGGATCTTTGGGGATCAGCAATAGTTTGATCTCCTCCTCCATGCGCTCGATCGCGGGCTCCAAAGTGGCGATCTCCTCGCGAGCAATCTCGCGGAAATCCTCATCTTTCTCATTGGCAAAGATGTCTTTGGCATCCGCCAAGTCATTGATAGCCTTGCGGAAACGCTCCGAAGTTTCGATGATCGGCTCCAACTCCTTGTAATCTTTCGTGAGCTGGATATATTGCTTCACATCGCCAATAACCTCAGGGTCAGTGAGTTTCTGCCCGATCTCCTCGAACTTAAGCTTGAGACCATCGAGACGTATAAGGATTGAATTATCTGCCATATTGTATATTATTTTTTTAAAATGCAAAGATACTAAAAATATGGGAGTTTCTTGTATATTGTGACAAATTCTTTTTCTTGTTGGCCTCTTTCTGTGCGCCTTGGGACGGCCTGGGTCTGACTCCGTCGGGCGGAGATTGCACCTTCGCGGGTGCATATTATGCTGCGGCGATTTGCTTTTCGCTTGCGCTCTTACGTTAAAAGTGTTACAATAATTTTCCCGAGAGTAAACTCTCAAAAAATTATTGTAACACTTTTATCTATGGCAACCTCTGGTTGCCAAAAGCAAATCTCCGAATTTTAACTCAAATACACCAAAATTAACGCAATTTAGCGATTACCTCTAGTGCAAATTTACATTTTTCTGTGATTGCTGCCCAATCCTCTGCTTTGATAACGTCCGCTGGAAACAATTGAGAGCCCATTCCTACGCACATTACACCCGCTTTAATCCACGCTGTGAGATTCTCCTCGGTGGGCTCTACGGCACCTGTTGCCATGATGTTCGACCATGGAAGTGGAGCTTTTACATTCTTTACGAACGAGGGGCCACCGACATTTCCCGCAGGGAATACCTTAGTGAGATCGCAACCCAACTCTTGAGCAAATCCGATCTCGGTTACCGAACCACAACCAGGTGTGTAAGGCACCAAGTGGCGGTTACAAACCTTAGCCACCTCGGCATTGAGGTATGGGCCAACGATGAAGTTTGCGCCATACTGCATGTAGAGAGCAGCCGTTGGAGCATCGACGATCGAGCCGATTCCGAGGATCATCTCGGGGCACTCCTTCTCGGCATATTTCACAAGGGCGATAAAGACCTCACTTGCGAAATCGCCACGGTTAGTGAACTCAAACATACGCACACCACCATCGTAGCACGCCTTTAATACTTTTTTAGATACCTCTGCATCTTTATGATAAAATACTGGAACCATGCCAGTTGAGTGTGCTGCTGCGAGCACCTCCATTTTTGTAAATCGAGCCATTGTTTATAGTTTCATAAGTTAATTAATTGCAACTTCGCAAGAGTGCATATCGTGCATCAGTTTTGGGGCTTTGTGAGCATTTTTAACCGCAGCGTACTTAAGGTACGTGAGGATTAAAAAGCGGAGGAAAGTGCCGAAAATGATGTGCGAGATGCGCTCGCCCTTACCGCTGCACGCGACCTGAAGCATCACCACCTGCCAACGCCTCTACCTCCTCGACTGATACGTGGTTGAAGTCGCCATTGATTGTATGTTTCAAAGCCGAAGCTGCAACTGCGAACTCCAATGCCTCGCCTTGGTCAGGCTTAGTCAAAAGTCCGTGGATTACGCCGCCCGAGAATGAGTCGCCTCCACCTACGCGGTCGACGATGGGTTCGATGTCGTAACGCTTTGACATGTAGAACTCTTCGCCGTTGTAGATCATCGCTTTCCAGCCGTTGTGGGTTGCTGAGAATGACTCGCGGAGGGTCGAGATGACATATTTGAAGCCAAATGTCTTGGGCATCTGTTTGAAGATTCCCTTGTAGCCTTCGGCGTCGGTGTGACCCGCCTCGACATCGGCGTCGGGCTTGAAGCCTAGGCAAAGTTCAGCATCCTCCTCGTTGCCGATACATACGTCGACGTAATCCATGAGTGGGCGCATAACCTCTTGTGCGCGCTCTTTACTCCACAATTTCTTGCGGAAGTTGAGGTCTACCGAGACGGTCACGCCGTGACGCTTAGCAGCCTCGCAAGCCAGGCGTGTCATCTCAGCCGACTCAGCCGAGAGAGCAGGTGTGATGCCCGACCAGTGGAACCAGGCGGCACCCTCCATGATGGCATCGAAGTCGAATTCTGCTGCGGTGGCCTTAGCGATTGCCGAATCGGCGCGGTCATAGATCACCTTCGAGGGGCGCATCGAGGCACCTGTCTCCAGAAAATAGATACCCACGCGGTCGCCACCGCGAACGATGTAATCGGTATGAACGCCAAATTGACGAAGTGCGTTAACCGCCGACTGTCCAATTTCGTGAGTTGGCAATTTAGATACGAAGTAGGCGTCGTGGCCATAGTTTGCGCAGCTCACCGCCACGTTAGCCTCGCCGCCGCCGTAGCACGCGTCGAACGACTCGGAGCGCACAAAGCGCTTGTTTCCAGGTGTTGATAGGCGGAGCATGATCTCGCCCATTGTTACAACTTTCATTTAATTTGGTTTTAAGTTTTAACTATTGATGCTGCTCGCGTAGTAGATCCTGCACGATCTTCACGGGCGAAAATGTCGAAACGGGAACCTCGACAAAGATTGTGTTCCACTTAGCCATGGAGCCGTTCCAGAGGCCTGGCAGCTCCTGCGCGCGGAGGGGACGCCCCTCGCTCGACTTCTCGGAGATGAATCCTGTTGAGTAGTCGACAAATGCTTTGAGGTTGAACTTGTCGCCTCTTGCATCCTTCACAGCGCAAACCAGGTCGGCGGGGTTAAAGTGTGTGGCTGAGCTCATTAGGTGGGCATCTTCAGCTGCAATTTGGCTCGACTCGGCGATCTGCAACGACTCGCAACCGTTGGCATCCTTCACCCAGTATGGGCCTCCTCCTGGCTCGCCCTCGTTGCGAACCATGGCGCAGACGCGCATTGGACGGTTGAGGATGTTGCGAAGCGACTCCGTGGTGTAATCATCTGGCAACTTGACACATAGCTTTGTCTCGATGAACTGTGCGATCTCCTGGAGGTCGGCACCATCCACCTCGAGCGCCTTGATACGCTCAAAGGCCTGATCCTGAAGTGATAGCAGAACTCCGCCGAGCGCCTTTTTGTAGGTCACCGTGTCGCCGCGAAGTGCATCGGTGGTGACGTTGTCGATATTCTTGATGAAGACTAAATCGGCGTCGATGGCATTGAGGTTCTCGAGGAGCGCTCCGTGGCCTGCAGGGCGGAAAAGCAGGGCTCCTGCGTTGGTTCTAAAGAGGGTGTTATCGGGGTTGACCGCCACGGTGTCGGTTGCGGCGCTCTGCTCCGAAAATGAGATGTTGTAGGTGACCCCAAAGGTAGCCTCATGGCGCGGAACGACAGCCTCGAGTAGCGCCACGAATGCCGCTTTGTGCTCGGGCGAAACGGTGAAGTGGATGTTGGCAACGCCGTTGTTGCTGCCGTAGATAGCCGCCTCCACCAGGTGCTCTTCGATGGCCTTGCGGTTGCCATCTGCGTAGCTATGGAATGTCACAAGCCCCTTTGGCAGAGAGCCGTAGCTAAGCCCCTCGCCGATGATTGCGCTGACGATCGTCTTGTCGTCGGCACCCTCGGGGAGCAGCGCTTTGAGCTCGGGCCAGAAGGCAAACTTCTCGATATTTTCGATCAATTTGTCGATGCCTGGCGTACGCTTGTCGTCGCCGACAAACTCAAAAAGCTCCTTGAACATACGGGTTGCAGCGCCCGAAGCGGGGACAAATTTAACCACCTTGAGCCTGTTGAGTTGGCCCTGGTAAAACTCCTCGGCCGCCTTGAGCTCCGCCTCATCGAGGCGCATGATGCCATCGCCTACCGCCGCAGCGCGCAAAACGGGGAGAGCGGGGAAGCCCTGCTCGAAATCTTTAATCTGTTGCTCGACGCACTTTGGGTCGATGCCGTGAGCCTGAATCTGCTCTAAATCTTGGGATGTAAACATTGTGATATATCTATTTATATTATTATAACTAATTTAAACCTCCAAAATTAATAATTTATTTTGTAACTTTGCCCGTATGAAACAAGAATTTTACAACATTTCGCTGCTGGGGCGCAATAGCTTTGGGCTCGATCAGCGGGCATCGAAGATAGTGGAGTTCGACTCTGTGGAGGATCTCGTCGAGATCTTTTCGGTCGATCCACCCGCCGAGTGGTATGTGCTGAGCGGGGGCAACAACGTGCTCTTCACTCAGGATTATCAGGGGGTAATCATCACGCCTACAGCAACTTCCATCGAGATCGTCAGCTCCAATAGAGCAGAGTGCCGAGTGCGAGTGGCCGCAGGTGTGGAGTGGGACGACTTCGTTGAGTGGTGTGTCGAAAATGAGTTGTGGGGAGCCGAAAATCTCTCGATGATTCCAGGAAAAGTGGGCGCTGCGCCGATTCAAAATATTGGCGCTTATGGCGTTGAGGCCAAAGATATTATCTCGGAGGTTGAGATGTTTTGCCCCGCGACGCTCAACAGCCTGACGCTGCATGGCCAATATTGCGACTTCGGCTATCGCGACAGCATCTTCAAGCGATCGCTGCGCGGACGGGTGATCATCACCTCGGTGGTCTTCACATTGAGTCGCGTGGCGGCACCAAATTTGGGCTACGGCGATGTGGTGAGCGAGGTAGCTGCGCGAGGAGAGCTCACGCTTAAGAGTATCCGCGAGGCGATCTGCGCCATTCGATCCTCGAAGTTGCCCGACCCCGCTGTGACGGGAAATGCGGGGAGTTTCTTCAAGAATCCCGTGGTGGAGGCCTCGGTAGCCGACGCCATTTTAGAGCAATATCCCGATATGCCAGTATACCCGTTAAAGAGTGATCCTCAGCGCGTTAAGCTGGCCGCAGGGTGGCTCATCGACAAGGCGGGATTCAAGGGCCACGTCGATGGTCGCGTGGGCGTGCACCCCAAGCAGGCGTTGGTGCTCATCAACTTAGGCGGCGCCACGGGAGGCGAGGTGATGGCCTTGGCTCACACAATTGTGGCGAGGGTCGAAGAGAAGTTTGGAGTGGCCATCGAGCCAGAAGTTAATGTGTTATAGATTAAGATATTACGATGATAAATCTTGCCGAAAAATTTGAAGAGTACATCACTCTAAATAAAATGGCCTCGAAGGAGGATCGCATCTTGTTGACCGTCTCGGGAGGGGTCGACTCGATGGTTATGCTCTACCTCTTTGTGAAGTGCGGCTTTCAGGTCGGAATTGCCCACTGCAACTTCCAACTACGTGGTGCTGAGAGCGATGAGGATGAGGTATTGGTGCAGCAGATGGCCGAAAAATTGGGCGTTCCATGCTACAATCGCCGCTTCGAAACGGCGCTGGAGGTGGAGAATTCGGGCGACTCGATGGAGATGGTGGCGCGACGTCAGCGCTACGAGTGGTTCGACACGCTGAGCCGCGACCAGGGGTACAATCTCATCGCTGTGGCGCACCATATCGACGACTCGATCGAGACATTTTTCATCAATCTCTTCCGCGGAACGGGGCTCAAGGGACTCACTGGGATCACCGCCCACCGCGGCCAAATTATTCGCCCAATGATGTTTGCGCAGCGCAAAGATATCTTGGAGTGTGCCGTGGCAAACAAGATCCCATTCCGCGAGGATTCGTCGAACCATTCGACTAAGTATCTGCGAAATAAGATCCGACTGGGGCTAATTCCGCGCGTCAAGGAGATCACCCCAAAGTTCACATCGCTCATGCGCAAAAACATCGATCGTCTGATCAATGCGCAGCGATTTATCAACAGCGCCATATCGAAGATCGGCGACGATGTAATCAGCTGCGAGGCAGAAATATACACCCTCGACGTCGAGCGGATTGACCCTACCCTACCACGCGAATTTGTCATCTACGAGCTGCTCAATTCGCGCTTCGGCTTCAAGGGCGACGTAGTGGATTCACTGATCGCCTCGCGCCAAGCCGAGAGCTCGGGGCGCCGATTCTACTCCAAGGAGTATGTGGCCTACACCAATCGAGGAGCTATTTTAATCGCAAAGATCCCCAGCGACGACCCGTGCGAGGTGAGCGTCGAGGAGAATGTGCTGCGCAACTACTGCGGCAACTCAATTCTCTACTACGAACACCTTGATATTGGGGCACTTGAGAGCTTCTCGGTGCCGTCGAAAGTGGCTCTTATCGACGACGATAAACTTAAATATCCACTCACCATTCGCCGCTGGCGCGAGGGCGACGTCTTCGTCCCATTCGGGATGAGCGGGCGCAAAAAAGTGAGCGATTTTCTGATCGACGAAAAGGTGTCGCAGCCCGAAAAGGATCGCCAATTTGTATTGGTATCGGGGGGCGAAATCGTCTGGGTGATAGGGCGTCGCATCAGCGAAAAGTTCAAACTCGATGGCGAGAGCGAGAATATTTTACGAATTATTAAAGATACGATATAGTGGCAAAATCGACTCTAAAATTTCGCGATAGCGTGGCCGAATTCGCCCGCATCTCATCGAGCGTCAAGGCGCGCGACTTCGCACCTATATATATGTTGATGGGCGAGGAGAGCTACTTTATAGATCAGCTCTGCGACCTGCTCGACGCCTCGATCCTGAGCGAGGATGAGCGCGCATTCAACTCCATGACCCTCTACGGCAAGGACTCCGAGGTGGGCCAAGTGGTCAACTGCTGCCGCCAAATGCCGATGATGGGAGAGCGCCAGGTGGTGATCCTAAAGGAGGCTCAGCAGCTGCGCTCGATCGAAAAACTTTCGCTCTACACATCGGCGCCAAACCCCACAACAACGCTTATTATCTGCCACAAGGAGAAGGGGTTAGACAAGCGTTCGCAGCTCTACAAGCACTGCGCGGCCAAGGGTGTTGTCTTTGAGGCGATCCGCCCGCGCGACTACGAAATTGGCCCCTGGCTCACCGACTACATCACCTCGCGCGGCTGCACAATCGACAACAAGGCGCTGTCGATGATCACCGAAAATCTAGGTACCGACATCTCGAAAATTGCCAACGAAATCACCAAGTTGCTCCTCTCGCTGCCCGCGGGAACCACGAAGATCACCGACAGCGATGTGGAGCAGAATATCGGTATCTCGAAGGAGTTCAACAACTTCGAGCTGTGTCGCGCTGTGGCCACTCGCAACTTCGCGCGTGCTCTGATGATTGCCGACCACTTCGCCCGCAATCCAAAGGATAATCCACTACTGCTCACCGTAATGGCTCTCTTCAACCAGTTCAAGCAGCTCTTCGTCTACAACTACTTGATGTGGCTCACCAAGTTCCGCAACGCCGCGCCTCCAAGCGACAACGAACTGATGTCGAAGCTCAATATTCGCAACATCTACGCCATTGGCGAGCTGCGCCAAGTAGCCCCAAATTGGCCAAACAAAAAGGTCTTTGCGATCCTTGGATTTCTGCGCGAATACGACGCCAAGAGCAAGGGAATCGACACGGGCGGAGCGACCGATGGCGAGCTTCTGCGCGAACTTCTACTCAAGATTTTCACCGCATAACTGCCGATGGCTACCCTATCGATATATCAAATTATTCACACGCTCGACGGTGTAATTTTCCACCTCGAGCAGCATCTCAAATTGCTATTCGAGGCCTATTACGAGATCTTTGGAAGCGGCGTAAGGCTACAGCAACCAGCTATAGAAGAGCAGATTAAGGCCGCGATTGTGCGTAGTCGCGCCCCACGTGGCGTGTCACTCTTCGTGCGCCTCGAGATCTTCGAGGGGGGCAAAATTGTGATCACAGAGTCCGACCGATCGCTCTACTGCGGCTACTCCCTGCGCTGCATCTCTCCCCGCGCAGCGCTCGTCGACTTCGCAATTCCGCACATCACCTGCCCCACTTCGGTACGCGAGCAGGCGGTGGCGCTGGCCAACGTTGCGGCGCGCAGAAAAGGGTGCGACCTGGCACTCCGACGTAGCGGCGACTACATCGACATGGTGAATGGCGCACAGATATTTGCAGCAAAGGGGGAGGTGGTGATCACCGCCACCGATTCATACTCGGTGGAGCATCAATTTGCGAAGCAACTGCTTAAAAATGAGGGGGTAAACCTTGTCGAACGCCCAATTCGAGCCGACGAACTCACGACGTTCGACGAACTTTTCTTCATCGACCACCATGGTGTGACTGCGCTAAAGGGCTGCGAGTCAGCATACTACATGTCAATCACCGCCTCATCTGTGGCTACCCTACTCAGTAGATTTATAGGCTAAACATTCGTTCGGCATTAGCCGTAGTCACCGAGGCAACCTCCTCAATATCAACAGCGTGCAGGTCGGCAATGGCCGCCGCAATGAGTGGAATATAGGCGGATTCATTCCGTTTTCCGCGATGAGGTGTTGGGGTGAGGTAAGGGGCGTCGGTCTCCAGAACTATGTGATTTAGAGACATTTCCGCGACTACGGGAGCCAACGCCGACCTCTTGAAGGTGACAACGCCGCCAATTCCAAATATAAAATCGCCCAACTCGAGGATCTTGCGATAGTGCGATAATTCACCCGTAAATGCGTGGATCACGCCTCGCAGACCGCGCTCCGAAAAGTTCGTAAGCTCCTCTATTACAGCCTCCCACGCCTCACGAACGTGGATGGCAACGGGGAGGTCATACCTCAGCGACAACTCCACCTGCTGGCGGAAGGCTTCGCGCTGCTCAGCTTCATACTCCTTGCTCCAATATAGATCTATACCGATCTCACCCACAGCACAATAGCGGCTACTATCCTCGGCCAAAAGAGCCTCAATTGCGGCCACCTCCTCGCGCCAAGCGGGGTTTTCGTTGATCGACGTTGGGTGCAGCCCCACCATCGGGGTGCAGCAGGGGTGTGCGTGGGCCATCTCCATCATCGCTTGGCGCGACGAAGAGTCGACATCGGGCAGCAGAATACGCGTGACGCCAGCCTCTGCGGCACGGCCTATCACCACACCTCTATCCTCGTCAAAATCAGAGGAGTAGAGGTGTGAATGGGTATCGACGAAGCGCATTACTGAGCGAGTAAAAATCTTTCGCAATCGAGCGCCGCAATGCATCCCGATCCCGCCGCTGTGATCGCTTGGCGGTAGTGCGGATCCTTCACATCGCCCGCGGCAAAGACCCCTTCGACCGAACATTTCGAAGTGTGGGGTTGCGTTACAATATACCCCTCGGCATCCAGCTCGATCTGATCTGCAAAGAGCTCAGTATTAGGGTGATGGCCAATAGCCACGAAGAATCCCATGACATCAATTTGGCGCTCTGTGCCATCCGTATGGCGCAAAAGTGCCCCCGTCACGCCGCTATCGTCACCAAGAACTTCGGCTGTAGTGTGCTCGAAAAGAACCTCGATATTTGGGGTGTTGAAGACCCTCTCCTGCATCGCCTTCGACGCTCTGAGGTGATCCTTGCGCACAATAAGGTAGACCTGGCGGCAGATCGAAGCCAGATAGGTGGCCTCCTCGCACGCCGTGTCGCCGCCGCCGACAACCGCCACATCCCTCTTGCGGTAGAAAAATCCATCGCATGTGGCGCAAGCGCTGACGCCCTGACCGCGATATTTTGTCTCGGAGGGGAGCCCCAAATATTTCGCCGTAGCGCCCGTCGAGATGATTATGCTCTCGGCCGCGATCTCATGCTCGCCATCCACAACAACGTGGAATGGGCGCGAACTAAGATCGACGCTCGTGATGATTCCAGTGCGGATATCGGCTCCAAAGCGCTCCGCCTGACGGCGCAGATCCTCCATCATCGCAGGGCCGTCGATGCCCTCGGGATAGCCTGGGAAATTCTCGATCTCGGTGGTCGTAGTGAGCTGACCACCAGGCTCCAAGCCCTGGTAAAGCACGGGCGAAAGGTTTGCTCGTGATGTATAAATTGCCGAGGTGTAACCCGCTGGGCCACTACCAATTATCAAACATTTTAGTGATTCCATGATATCTTATTCTATATTTAATTGTAATTTTATGGCTGCGCCACCCCACGCATTGATCTGGTGCACAGCATTATATATCTCTTTTGTGTCGCTTGAGATCTTCACCTCAGCCTCGAAGGTAGGGTGGTCGGCGATAGCGCAATTTTTGCCCTGCGGCAGCGCCTTAGGCACGAAGTAGATGATCACCTCGATGTGGTGCGCCGCATCGGCCTCGAGCTGCGTAAAGCTCTCTCCATCACCCTTTTGCGCCGAGACCACATAGACTCTCTCGGAGCCCTCATCGAAGCCTCCGCACATGGCTATCATCTCGAAGCGAGAGTAGCCATCGTACTGACTCTCGACACTAATATTAATCATTCTCCTTTTTTTCGAAGTGTTGCTGTCCAAAGAGCAAAAAGAGTACCACGCCCACCGAGATATAGCTATCGGCTAGGTTGAAGATTGCTCCAAAGAAGTAGTTGTTGCCATCGACCAAGAACGAGAGGAATCGCGGCACGCTATTCCACTGAAACAGTGGAAAATAGAACATATCGACGACCTTGCCCATAAGCGGCGGCGCATAGCTTCCACCAAAGTGTGCCACGCTATTTACCGTCGACTCCGAGAAGATCACGCCATATAAAATGCTGTCGATCATATTGCCAATGGCGCCCGCCAAGATCATCGCAAAGGGGATCAAAACCCACTTATGCACCCCCTTTTTCACCATTTTAGGTAGGTAGCACACAAGCCCCGAGATCAGCACAACACGGAAGAGACTAAGGATCAACTTACCCCAATCAAAAGCGCCACTGCGCGAGATCTGCATGCCAAAAGCAGCTCCATTATTCTCGATAAAACGAAGCTGAAACCAATCAGGAAAAACTATAATCGCCTCACCAATAGACATATGCGTCTTAATCCAGATCTTTAAAAGCTGATCCAAAAGCAGCAACACGACAATAAATATCGTTACATGTTTTAATTTCATAAATGTCAAAATTCTGTTACCCTCGCAAAGATACTACTTTAATCGCAAAATTACAATGAATTACTCGCTTTCTATACATCTTGGGTTGGCCTGGGTCTGACTCCGTCGGGCGGAGATTGCACCTCCGCGGGTGCATATTACCCCGCGTATTGGGCATAGAGTTTTTTTTGCTAAAACTCTATGATTTTAGAGGTTAGCGCGCAGCTTCAAATAAATTTGAACTGCTCACCAACCTCTAAAATTTATTAAATGCCCAAAGGCATTTAAACCCAATTCGAATTGTAAATCTAACTAAAGTTTCGACTTAACGTTACATCAAATGCATGTTCATAACTCGTTGATTTGCATTGTCAACCCCTGGTTGACAATGATATATAATAATGAATTTGAGTGTTGAAAGTCTTGCTTTCATAAGCTCACATTTATTATTATATATCGTAAAGCGCTTTCAAGCGCTGCAAATCGGCGCAATATAAAATCAAAAACTGCCGTTTTTGGATCCAAGCTTGCTTGGTGCCCGCACGGCATGAGCGCGATGAGCGAGTATAAAAGTAAAAAACAAATTACCGCACGATAGCGCGACTAGCCACACCATCCACGCACACCTCGAGTGGCGAGGGGAATGTTACGCGGCGCAGGAACTGGCCCTCGTAGCTGCTATCCATGGCGTTAAGGCGCTCGAGGTCAAGCTTATCCACCCCTTTGCGGCAATCCATGGTGATGTATCCTACGCCCAGCGAGGTGACGTTCTGGAAGAAGTGGGTTCCTTGGCTTGGTTCGATGTCGAAACCATCTATTGCGCGCTCCACAATCACCTTAGCCTGAGATATATGCGCCCATTTTACGGGCACCCCGAGGAAAGGATCGGAGGAGCCCCAGCGCCCCATTCCAATGAGAATGTAACTGCGCGATTCGAGCCTCATCGCCTCGTTCAAAGCCAGCAGCTCGCTGGCAATTCGCTCGGTCACAAGCGAGGTGAAAGCCTCATCCTTGATGTAAATTATGTCGGAGATATCATCCATCTGACCCATCCCCAGAACACTCTCGGCGTAGAGGATCGGGTCGCTGCAGTCGAGCAACTCCCAATCGATATGCCGATTCTCGTTGTAATCGACTATAGGCCTGATCTGCAGCAGGTTGAAGATCTGCGGTGAGGAGGATGGAACATCCATATTTACAGCAAATTCCACCTCTACGGGGCAGCGCATATCCTCCTGGCCGATCCTCAGGATATCGGCTATTATCTGCGGCAGCGGGAAGCTGTCGTACTTGAGTATTGAGTTGAATGTGATCACTTTACGCCCCTTGCTTAGTGGCGATTCACTTAGGCGCCCCGAGTCGCGCTCGAGCGTCGAGCAGGTGTAACGGCTCTGGCGCAACGCACCAATTTGGCGCAGGTTGAGCTTCTCGATATTGATGTCGTCATGGATCGAGGTTTTGAACTCCTCAGGCGACAGATTGAGCGCCAAAACTTCGGTCTGCGTCTGGCTCAAGGTGAGCTCATCGGTCGAGGTCTGGAGCACCTTTTTGGGATAGTAGGGGGAGAATCTGAGGCTCTTGCCACCGTCGACCACAAGCTTGCCCAGACCCATCGCCACGTTGCAGATTCCCTCCTCGGGGAGCTCGTCACCGATAGGGTAGCAGTTGATCGAACGCGCTACACCTGAGAAGGTTGGCAGCAATAGACCATCCTGCTCCGTGCCACACACCTGCTGGATCACCACCGCCATCTTCTCCTCGGAGAGCATATTTTGCGAGGTGGCGATGTAGGCTCGCGACGAGGCAAAATAGACCGAGGCGTAGACGCTCTTCACCGCCTTTATCACCAGGCGCAACATCTGATCCTCGTTGTCGGTGTAGGGGATCATGTAGGTCGAGTAGATCCCCGCAAATGGCTGATAGTGAGAGTCCTCCAACTTAGAGGAGGAGCGTATAGCCAGCGGCGAGTTGACCGTGCGGATGTAGCTCATGAGGCTCTCGCGCAGGGAGTGGGGTAGCGTGGAGTCGATGAACTCCGAGAGGATGATCTCGTCGCTCAGATTGGCCGAGATAATGTACTCTAGGCCATTGAGTTTGATAAATTCGTCGAAGTAGTCGGTGGCGACAACAACCGTGCGCGGGATCATTATGCGCACCCATTTATATCTGTTATATAGCTGATTCTCAATGATTGAGCTATTCATAAATGCCAAACCTCGAGCCTTGCCGCCGATCGACCCCGAGCCGATACGCGCAAAGGCGATCACATCGCTATAGGTGTCGTTGTCGAACGAGGCTATCAGCCCCTGGCCCAGCAACATACGGTAGTCGCTGATCATCGCGACCACCCCCTGCCTATGCGCCTCAGTGGTGGGGTAGTTCCCCTTATTTATTCCGCGGATTGCGGCGGCAAGCGGAAATAAACCCCTAGCATAGAGCCACTTAGAGAGATGGTTTTGCGAGGTGTGGTACTCGAAAGCCTCGTCCGAGATTTTGGCTATCAGCTCCTGCATATCGACCAGATTATAGGCGTAGCCCAGCACCTCACCCGACGCAGGATCGGCAAAAGTGAGCCGCCCAAAGGCGAACTCCTGCTCGATATATCGCGTGATATCGGCTATGAGCTGCTTCGACTGCTTCGAGACGAAGCCCACCCCTAACTCCCTGGCTACCTGCGCAAACTCCACCTGCGAGGATTGCATCAGCACAGGCATCAAGGGGTTGTCCTCCTTGATCCTACGACACAGGTCGACCCCCGCATCGCGCTTCTCGGTGGTTGGATCATCGCCCTTTTGCAGCACAAAAGCGACGTCGGAGATGACCCCCAAAAGGTTATCTTTATAGCGCTCATAGAGCTCCACAGCCTCGGCATAATTTGTGGCCATAAGGATCTTTGGGCGAGCTCGTTTGCGCAGAATCTGCTGCTGCTCATTGTAGCTATCGCGCAGAAACTCGGTCGACTGCTTAAGGATAATCTTATATAGTTCAGGTAGATAGGTGGAGTAGAAACGGATTGAGTCCTCCACCAAAAGTATCGCTTGCACGTTGCCATCATCGATATCCTCTTGGGCATTCAAGCTATCCTCGACCAGTTTGATGATGGCGATGATAAGCTCCGCATTGCCCATCCAGCAGAAGATCGAATCGATGCCCGAGACATCCTGGTCGAAAATTCGCGAGTAGATATCGCGCGAAAAGCTCGTCAAAAGCGTGATCGGCAGGGTAGGGTAGAGCCCCTTAACCATGCGCGCAAAGGTGAAAACATCGGGCTCGCCGATGTTATACATCGTTATAACGAAGTCAAAAGTGGGGTCACCCTGCAGCAGCTCCAGCGCCTCGGCCGTAGAGCTAACCCGCGTAAACGACGGCGGGTTCGAGAGGTTCAAATCACTATACTCACGGTTGATCTGCGCCTCAATATGTCCATCCTCCTCAAGAATGTAACCATCATAGTTACAGCACACTAAAAGGATTTTGTGGATCCTGTGGCGCATATATCGGTGCGGCGCCGTGATTGATTGGTCGAGCTGGTTCATGGGCTTAAAGTTGCTTGTTCAACCCAAAGATAACAAAAATAATTCATAATTCATAATTCATAATTCATAATTCATAATTCGTAATTCATAATTCGTAATTGGTATTGAATCTTAGTTGGTTATAATTCGAATTGGGTTTAAATGCCTAAGGCATTTAATAAATTTTAGAGGTTTGCGAGCAGCTCAAATTTATTTGAAGCGGTGCGCTAATCTCTAAAATCATAGAGTTTTAGCAAAAAACTCTATGCCCAATGCGCAGGTCAGTATGCACCTGCGGGGGTGCTATCCCCGCCCGACGGAGTCAGACCTAGGCCGACCCAGGCCAACCCAAGCCACCCGCAAAGAAAAAAATTATGAATTGTGGGTTAAAATAACTATCTTTGCGGCATGAGTATTAGAAGAAAAAGAGCAAATTACCCGCTCATTGAGGGGTTGGAGATCACCACTTTGGCTGCTGAGGGCAAGGCTATGGGTCGATATAATGACATTGTTGTTTTTGTGCCGTTGACGGTTCCTGGGGATGTTGTCGACGTACAAATCCGTAATAAGCGCCGCCGATTTATGGAGGGCACGGTTGTCAACTTCGTGAAGAAGTCGCCTCTTCGGGAGGAGGCTTTTTGCGCCCATTTTGGGGTGTGCGGAGGGTGTAAGTGGCAGAATCTGCCTTATGCAGAGCAGCTGCGATTCAAGACCGAGCAGGTGCAGGATCAGCTTCAGCGCATTGGGCACTTGACGCTGCCCGAGATCACGCCATGCTTGGGCTCCGAGAAGCGACAATTCTATCGCAATAAACTCGAATATACCTTCTCGCCTAAGAGGTGGAGAACCTACGAGGAGATCAACTCCACCGAGGAGTGGAAGCCTGCGCCAGCGTTGGGATTCCATATCCCAGGGATGTTCGACAAGATTCTGGACATCGACAAATGTTGGTTGCAGGAGGATCCATCGAACCCTATACGCCTGGAGATCAAGCGCTTCTGCATCGAGAATGACTACTCATTCCACGACGTTAGGGAGCACGCGGGACTTATGCGCAACATCGTTATACGCACTTCGTCGACGGGCGACACCATGCTTATTGTGGTCTTTGGTGAGGATGATCAGGAGCGTATCGTGCCACTTATGGCGCACCTCGATGCGAGTTTTCCGCAGATCACATCGCTATTTTACATAGTTAACACTAAGTGGAACGACTCGATTTCGGACCAGACACCTATATTATATAGCGGCGTCGACCACATCATGGAGGAGATGGAGGGGCTGCGCTTCAAGGTGGGGCCAAAATCGTTCTACCAGACCAACTCCGAGCAGGCCTACGAGCTCTATAAGATCACGCGCGACTTTGCCGAGCTGACCCCCGAGGATACCCTCTACGACCTCTATACGGGCACGGGCACCATCGCCAATTTCTGCGCCTCACGCTGCAAGAGCGTGGTGGGTGTGGAGTATGTTCCCGAGGCGATCGAGGATGCTCACATCAACTCCGAGATCAATAAAATCACCAATACGAAGTTCTACGCGGGCGATATGAAGATGGTTCTCAACGACAAGTTTGTTGCCGAGAATGGACACCCAACGGTGATCATTCTGGACCCTCCACGCGCGGGCGTCGACGAGCCTGTGATCGATGTGATCCTGCGCGCAGCACCCGACCGCATAGTCTACGTGAGCTGCAATCCAGCTACCCAGGCGCGCGATTTGGCGCTCATGGAGGCTCACTACACCATCACCAAGGTGCAGCCCGTAGATATGTTTCCACACACGCACCACGTCGAAAACGTCGTGCAGCTAATACGTAAAGCTTAAAAACAATGGTTCTCAGCTACGACATAATCGTTATTGGAGCGGGCCACGCAGGTTGTGAGGCGGCAGCGGCGGCGGCTCGATTGGGCGCTAAGACGCTGCTACTCACCATGGATATGACCAAATTTGCCAACATGTCGTGCAACCCCGCTGTGGGAGGTGTCGCGAAGGGGCAAATTGTGCGCGAAATCGACGCCCTAGGGGGCCAGATGGGGCGCATTACCGACCTGAGTACCATACAGTTCCGCATGCTCAACCGCTCGAAGGGTGCCGCCATGTGGAGCCCCCGCGCACAGTGCGACAAGGCACTTTTTTCGCAACTTTGGCGCACCACACTCGAGAATACCGACAACCTATTTTTATGGCAGGATAGCGCCACGGAGCTACTCTTCGACAAGAGTGACGAGAGCGCACCACGCATAACGGGTGTAAAAACGCAAATGGGTATCGAATTTTCGGCTCGCGCCGTGGTGTTGACTTCGGGTACCTTTATGGGCGGATTGATGCACTGTGGAGCCTCTCAGGCTGCAGGAGGTCGCGCTGGCGACAAGGAGTCGCTCGGCATCACCGAATCGCTCGTGGCGATGGGTTTTGAGGCGGGTCGCATGAAGACGGGAACCCCCGCACGGCTCGACGCTCGCACCATCGACTTCAGCCGCATGGAGCCTCAGGAGGGTGATGCCAAGCCATCGAAATTTTCATACTCCTCGTCGACCGAGCCCGTGCGCGAGCAGCTGCCATGCTACCTGGTCTACACCTCGGCCGAGGTGCACGACACACTTCGCCAAGGCTTCGACCGCTCGCCGCTCTTCAACGGCACCATCGAGGGGGTAGGGCCGCGCTACTGCCCAAGCATCGAGGACAAGCTCCGCACATTCGCGGGCAAGGAGCAGCACCAGCTCTTCTTGGAGCCCGAGGGTCGCGACACAAACGAGTATTACCTTAATGGATTCTCCTCGTCGCTGCCATGGGAGGTGCAGTGGGAGGCGCTCCACAAGATCGAGGGCTTCGAGGATCTGCACATCTACCGACCAGGCTACGCCATCGAGTACGATTACTTCCCACCGACGCAACTTAAGCACTCACTGGCCACAAAACGCGTAGAAAATCTCTACTTCGCAGGACAGATAAATGGCACAACAGGCTACGAAGAGGCTGCTGCTCAGGGACTTATAGCAGGTATCAACGCAGCTAGAGCCCTTGAGAATCGCGCAGAAATTTCTTTGGCGAGGGACTGTGCGTATATCGGCGTCCTGATCGACGATTTAGTGACCAAAGGGGTGGATGAGCCATACAGAATGTTCACCTCGAGGGCCGAGTACAGAATTTTGCTTCGCCAGGACAATGCCGACCTTCGACTCACGCCACTCGGAATTGAGATCGGACTCATCGACCAAACACAAGCTGCCGAGTTCGAAAAGAAGCGCGCAGCGATAGAGGTGCTGCTCGAATTCCTTCGCTCCAAGAGCGCACGAATGGAGGATGTAAACGACTACCTCCGCTCAATAGGCTCCGAGCCGCTGTCGCAAGGACGTAAGCTATATGATCTTCTGGCGCGCAACGGCGTCACCATAGAGGGGCTCGCTACAGCTGTGCGACCACTGCGAAAGCTGCTGGAAGAGGGTAGGGGAGACTTCAGCGAGGAGGTTCTCGAAGAGGTCGAGATACAGATTAAGTATCGAGGATACATCGAACGAGAGAAATTTATCGCCCAGAAGATACAGCGACTCGAAAATATAGCTATCCCAAAGGGCTTTGACTACTCGCAGATGCAAGCCCTCACTATCGAAGCTCGCCAAAAATTGTCTAAAATCTGCCCCGAAACTATAGGACAGGCTTCTCGTATCCCTGGCGTGTCTCCTGCCGATATCAATGTGCTGCTTATTAAGTTTGGACGGTAGTTGTTTTGGCCTTTTGACCTTTTGACCTGGGTATGCCCTGCGCGGGCGGCGGTGGGGTGCTCCCCACGGAGCTATTCTTTACCTCGCGCGTTTGGGCTACTCGCTTCGCTCATAGTTTTAACCCATTCTAGATTACCCTCAAATAAATTTGAGTAATCTAGAATGGGTTAAAATTTTTCTAGCACCAGAGGTGCTAGAACCCAAACTCGAATTATATTCACACACTACACACAATAATAGAGTAGTAAATAAGTGAAAAACGAAAGTTTTTCAATCCAAGCTAGCTTGGTGCCCGCGCAGCATTAGCGCAGTACGATACGTTGCATAGCTGTCGCCCTCCCTTCTAAAAAAGCATTTTTTGCAAAAAATGCACAGAGGGCGAGCAGATCGAAGATCTGCCAAACAAACCCAAACAAACCCAAACACCCCAAACCTAAACCAAAAAAAGCGCAATCAACAAGCCATAAAAACTCATCAATTGCGCTTAAAAAATCTATTCAGAAAGTTTACTCAACCACCACAGTCCAGCCAAATTTATCTTCGCAGCGGCCATATTGAATATCCTGAAGTTTGTTATACATCAGCGTACAATACTTTCCTGGCTCGGTGCCATAAGATATCTTTTCATCGTGGCGATAGTCGCTCACGGATCCGATAGGGGAGATCACGGCAGCAGTTCCGCAGGCGCCACACTCCTCAAATGTTGGCAACTCGTCGAGTGCAATTTTACGCTCTTCAACCTTCAAACCATACTCTTCGGCGGCCAAAGTGCGCAAGCTCATGTTGGTAATTGAGCGAAGAATCGATGGTGAAGTTGGGGTAATATATGTATTATCTTTGATTCCAAAGAAGTTTGCAGCGCCACACTCCTCGATATATTTACGCTCAACAGCATCGACAAAGAGGTTGTTTGAGAATCCTTTTTCGTGTGCACGTTCGCCACAATAGAGGCTAGCAGCGTAGTTTCCGCCGCACTTAGCGCCGCCCGTTCCACGTGGAGCAGCTCGGTCATAGTCAACATCGATAATGACATCAATAGGGCTCATACCGCCTTTAAAATAGGGTCCAACGGGCGATACGAAGATGCAAAAGATAAACTCTTTAGCAGGTTTAACACCAAGAACAGCCTCAGAGGCGAAGATAAACGGACGCAAATATAGTGTTGCACCAGACTCATAGGGTGGTACAAACTCCTCGTTTGCGCGTACAACCTCGAGGCAAGCCTCCACAAAACGGTCGACTGGAAGGCTCTGCATGCAGATCATCTCAGCTGAGCGTTGCATACGTTTAGCGTTTTCGTCGGGACGGAATAGGCGAATTTTGCCATCTATACCGCGAAAAGCTTTCAAACCTTCGAAGATCTCGGTACCGTAGTGCAGTCCAGAAGCTGACATATGAATTGGAATAGTCTCCTCCTCGGTAAGGTAGAAATCACCCCATTTGCCATCTTTGTAGATAGCACGAATATTTTTATTGGTTTTAATGTAACCAAATCCAATTGAACTCCAATCTATATTACTCATCTTCTTATAATTAGGTGTTAAAAATTCATAAAATTAACCTACAATTGCACCATTATTGGTTGCTTCAGTTGGTCGAATAAGACGGAGGGCACCTGAAGCATCCTCAGCCATTAAAATCATACCCTTTGACACAATACCCTTAAGCTCGCGAGGCGCTAGGTTGACAAGCACCAAAACCTGCTGACCAACCAACTCTTCGGGCGTGAAGTGCTCTGCGATGCCCGAAACAATCGTGCGTGTATCGATTCCCGTATCGACAGTTAGCTTCAAAAGTTTCTTTGTTTTAGCAACTTTTTCAGCTTCCAAAATTGTAGAGACTCGAATATCCTGTGCCTGGAAATCGTCGAAAGTGATCTCTTTCTTCTGCTCAGCAACCTCCGTCACAGCCTCAGCGGCCAAAATTGCAGCGCGCGAAGCCTCCAATTTATCCAATTGAATTTGGATAGCATCATCCTCGATCTTCTCGAATAGCAGCGATGGGGTAGCGATAACGTGGCCCGCCGAGATTAAATCGAGCGATCCTAGCTGCTCCCAATCGTAGTGTTCCACGTGGAGCATTGTGAGAATTTTAGCCGCTGTAAAGGGCATAAAAAGCTCTATTGCGATAGTTATATTGGCGGTGATCTGAAGCGCAATATTGAGGATGGTCTCAACGCGGGCTGGGTCGGTTTTGATAACCTTCCATGGCTCGGTGTCGGCCAAATATTTATTACCAATGCGTGCAAAATTCATCGCCTCCTTAAGTGCATCACGGAAACGGTAGTGCTCCAAGCTATACTCCAACGCCGATTTAATCTTCGAAAGCTCCTCGATAGTAGCAGTGTCGTAATCAGTTAAGGAGCCACAAGCTGGAACTGAACCACTATAATATTTCTGTGTTAGAACCAACGCACGGTTGACGAAGTTGCCCAAAATTGCAACTAGCTCGTTGTTGTTACGTGCTTGGAAATCCCTCCAGGTGAAGTCATTATCCTTAGTTTCAGGTGCGTTGGCACACAAAACGTAGCGCAAAACATCCTCCTTACCAGGGAACTCCTCGAGGTACTCGTGTAACCAAACAGCCCAATTACGAGAGGTCGAGATCTTATCGCCCTCAAGATTCAAAAACTCATTTGCGGGGACATTCTCGGGGAGGATATAGTCGCCGTGAGCCTTAAGCATAGATGGGAAAACTATACAGTGGAAAACAATGTTGTCCTTGCCGATAAAGTGAACCATCTTGGTATCTTCACTCTTCCAATACTTCTCCCAATCTGTCGTAAAGTCCTTAGTAGCAGATATATAGCCAATAGGTGCGTCGAACCAAACGTACAAAACCTTACCCTCGGCACCCTCAACGGGAACGGGGATACCCCAATCCAAATCGCGACTCACGGCACGCGGGTGGAGTCCTCCATCGATCCAGCTCTTACACTGTCCATAGACGTTTGATTTCCACTCCTTATGTCCCTCAAGGATCCACTCCTTAAGCATTGGTTCGTACTGATCTAGAGGTAGATACCAGTGTTTGGTCTCTCGCTTAACGGGTACAGCGCCCGAAAGTGCGCTCTTAGGATCGATAAGCTCGTCGGGGGATAGGGTAGAGCCGCACTTCTCGCACTGGTCGCCATACGCTTTTTCGTTCTGGCAACGAGGGCAAGTACCTGTGATATAGCGGTCTGCGAGGTAAGTCTGAGACTCCTCGTCGTAGAATTGCATTGATGTCTGCTCGATAAATTTACCCTCATCATAGAGTTTTCTAAAAAAGTCTGATGCGGTGGCAGCGTGCGTAGCAGACGAGGTACGTGAATAGATATCGAAAGCGATACCAAAGCGCTCAAAAGAGTCTTTGATGATTGCATGGTAGCGGTCGACGACAGCCTGCGGGGTGATACCCTCCTTCTTAGCTTTGATCGTGATAGGTACTCCATGTTCATCGCTTCCGCACACCGAAACGACATCGCGACCCCGCAAACGTAGGTAGCGAGTGTAGATATCTGAGGGAATGTAGACTCCAGCCAAGTGGCCAATATGAACGGGTCCGTTAGCATAAGGCAAAGCCGACGTAACCAAGTATCGTTGAAATTCTTGCGACATAAATTTTGTATAGTTATATTTTGTGTCAAAAATAGTAAATATAATTTTGATTATTTTATATTTTTCGCTTTTTTTTGAAAAAATGAGCTGAGGACGGCTTGGGTAGGCCTAAGACTGACTCCGTCGGGCGCAAAAAAACACCTGCGCGGGTGCTTATTTTTTCTTGCGATATTGGGCATAGAACTTTTTATTAAAGTTCTATGATTTTAGAACTCAATAGGCTGCCACAAATAAATTTGCGC
>JAWXTG010000006.1:0-82161 GCA_044433705.1 Rikenellaceae bacterium
AGGGGGATTCGAACCCCCGGTACAGTTACCCGTACGTCAGTTTAGCAAACTGGTGGTTTCAGCCACTCACCCATCCTTCCTGACTTCCTTGAAAGCGAGTGCAAATATATGTGTTTTTATTTATTTGTGCAACTTTTTTTGAAAGAAAATTTGAAAAAAAATCTTATCTCATTGATTAGCTTGATTATTGCTTTTGCTGTTTTTACGGTAAAATGATATTGTTTTATGTTTGATTTTATTTTTAGACTAAAAATTTATATCTTTGCGTTTGTTACACACGAAATAATTAAGATTAATGTCTGCACAAAACGATAAAAATATTATTGAAGATATTGGTAATGAGGAGTATAAATATGGATTCGTCACCAATATCGAAACTGAAATAATCGAACAAGGCCTCAGCGAGGATGTCGTTCGGCTTATCTCCGCAAAAAAAGAGGAGCCCGAATGGATGACCGAGATGCGACTTGAGGCCTTTCGACACTTCCTTACGTTGGAGCACCCCACTTGGGCTCATCTCAATATACCCGAAATTGACCTGCAGGGAATTAGCTACTACGCTGCCCCTAAGTCCGTGAAAAAACTCGACTCTATGGACGAGGTAGATCCCGAACTCAAACGCACATTCGACAAGCTAGGAATCCCCCTCGAAGAGCAGATGGCTCTAGCGGGTGTTGCCGTGGATGCTGTGATGGATTCAGTATCAGTCAAAACTACCTTCCGAGAGACCCTAGCCGAAAAGGGAATCATCTTCTGCTCAATCTCTGAGGCCATTAAAGAGCACCCAGAACTAATCAAACAATATCTGGGTAGCGTCGTCCCTTACACCGACAACTACTACGCCGCTCTCAATGCTGCCGTCTTCTCCGATGGCTCATTCTGCTACATCCCTAAGGGGGTACGCTGCCCCATGGAGCTATCGACCTATTTCCGTATAAACGCTATGGGAACAGGCCAGTTTGAGCGCACTCTAATCATTGCCGACCAGGGGTCATACGTCAGCTACCTCGAGGGATGCACAGCGCCGCAGCGCGATGAGAACCAACTGCACGCAGCCGTGGTTGAGATTGTAGTATGCAAAGATGCCGACGTCAAATACTCAACGGTTCAAAACTGGTATCCTGGTGATAAAGAGGGCCGTGGCGGCATCTACAACTTCGTTACGAAGCGAGGAGTTTGCCACCAAGGAGCCAAACTCTCATGGACTCAAATTGAGACTGGATCAGCCATCACATGGAAGTATCCAAGCTGCATACTTTTGGGCGACAACTCTGTTGGCGAGTTCTACTCGGTTGCGATGACCAACAACCACCAAGAGGCAGATACGGGGACAAAGATGATACACATCGGACGCAATACACGTAGCCGAATTGTCTCGAAAGGCATCTCGGCAGGATTTAGCCAGAACTCATATCGCGGATTGGTCAAGGTGGCTAAGGGCGCCGATAACGCTCGCAACTACTCGCAATGCGACTCACTCCTCATTGGCGACAAGTGTGGCGCTCACACATTCCCCGTGATTGACAATTATAACCGCTCGGCTGTCGTTGAACACGAGGCGACAACCTCGAAGATCTCCGAAGATCAACTCTTCTACTGCAACCAGCGAGGAATTGCCACCGAGGAGGCAGTTGGCTTAATTGTAAATGGTTACGCCAAGGAGGTGCTCTCCAAGCTACCAATGGAGTTTGCCGTAGAGGCTCAAAAATTGCTATCTCTCAGCTTGGAGGGAAGCGTAGGTTAGATATAAAAGAGACTAAGATATATGTTAAAAATTACAAATTTGCACGCCAATGTAGGCGACAAAGAGATATTAAAGGGAATCAACCTCGAGGTGAAAGCTGGTGAGGTACACGCAATTATGGGACCTAATGGCTCGGGCAAGAGTACGTTAGCCTCGGTGCTTGCGGGAAACGAAAAGTTCACGGTGACGCAAGGAGAGGTACTCTTCGAGGAGAAAAATCTCTTCGATCTCGCCATTGAGGATCGTGCGCGAGCAGGTCTATTTTTAGGCTTCCAATACCCCGTTGAGATCCCTGGCGTCTCTATGGCAAACTTTATGAAAATCGCTGTAAACGAGAAGCTTAAATACGAGCAAAAGGAGCCATTGACCGCTGGTCAATTCCTAAAATTAATGCGCGAGAAGAGCGCAATTGTCGAGCTCGATTCAAAGCTAACATCACGTTCGGTGAACGAGGGCTTCTCGGGTGGCGAGAAGAAGAAAAACGAGATTTTCCAGATGGCGATGCTCGCTCCAAAGTTATCAATCCTCGACGAGACAGATAGCGGCCTTGATATTGACGCTCTTAGAATCGTCGCAACGGGTGTTACGAAGCTAAAAACCAAAGAGAATGCGACTGTTGTGATCACCCACTACCAACGATTGTTGGACTATATCGTCCCCGATTTTGTGCATGTTCTCTACAAAGGACGCATCATATATTCTGGCGATAAGTCTCTAGCACTCAAGCTAGAAGAGGAGGGGTATGATTGGTTGATTAACGACATAAAGAAGTAGTTTTATGCAACAAATTTTACAAGCTGTAAATAGTTGTGGGTTCACCACCATCCAACAGGCCGAGACGCTTGTCGGAGTGGCGTGCACCGCGCAGTTATCAGCGATCAACCCATCGAACTTTTCGCTAAGAATTGGTGAAGGGTCCACCGTTGATCTTGTCCTGCTGCATGGCGACGAGGCCAACGCTTCGATTCTCATACATTTAGGCCGTGGGGCAACACTGAATCTCACGCAGTTTCTTGCTGGTAGAGCCTCCATCGACGTGGTTGTTAACCAGAGCGAGGGCTCTCAATCCGAGATTGTCGCGGCATCGATTGTCCAAAATCAAGCCACTTTCAACATACAACTTTGCGGTATCAACGCCCATAGCCACCTGAGCACCATACAGATGGGTGCCGACAAGGATAACAACGCGTTGAAGATTAACATGCGCCACAAATCGCCCGATTGCACAAGTCGCTCGCTCTCGAAGTGTGTGGCCTCGGGAGAGTCGAACCTATCTTTTGACGGTTTGGTATATGTAGCACATGATGCTCAACGTACTGCTGCTGAGCAGAATTGCCGCTGCATAGAGTTGAGCGACTCAGCGCATATCGCAGCGCAACCCCAATTGGAGATCTACGCCGACAACGTGAAGTGTTCGCACGGAGCAACAATGGGGCAGGTCGACACCGACGCAATTTTCTATATGCGTCAACGTGGTCTAAGTGAGTCGCAAGCTCGACGGGTACAGATGGAGGGCTTTGTTCTCGACATCGTAGAGAGGTGCAACATTACGGAGGTGTGCGAGGCTCTCAAAGAGTGCGTAACCGAGAAATTAGAACAGATGTAATATGTTTAATATAGAGGACATACGCAAGGATTTTCCAATTCTATCGACAACGGTCTATGGCAAGCCTCTTGTCTACCTGGATAGTGGCGCAACGGCACAAAAGCCTAAAGCTGTGATAGATAGGATTGACTACCTGCACTCATCACTCAACGCCAATATCCACCGCGGAGTACACCACATCTCGGAGGAGCTCACCACGCTCTACGAAGCTGCACGCGAGCGCGTACGTAACTTTATTGGAGCCGAACATCACCAAGAGGTGATATTCACAGCTGGCGCCACAGCCTCAATTAACCTCGTTGCTTATGCATGGGGCAACAGATATCTAAAGCAGGGCGACAACATCATAATCTCGGAGATGGAGCACCACTCGAACATTGTCCCCTGGCAAGCCATCGCGCAGAGTAAAGGGGCGGAGATAAGGGTGTTACCAATAGATGATACTGGTAGATTATGCGTCGAGCAACTCGATAATCTGCTCGACAACAAAACGAAAATAGTTGCAGTAACACAAGCCTCCAACACATTGGGCACACGCCCCAACTTAAAGCCGTTAATCGCTGCGGCTCACGAAGTTGGCGCCGTAGTTATGGTCGACGGATGCCAGGGAGTAGTTCACGGTGGAATCGATGTTGCGGATCTAGATTGCGACTTCTACGCCTTCTCGGGCCATAAACTCTATGGTCCAACTGGAATCGGAGTTTTGTATGGAAAGCGCGCGATCTTGGACTCTATGCCACCATTTTTATATGGTGGAGATATGGTCGACAAGGTATCATTCGCGAAGACAACCTATGCTGAACTGCCTTTGAAATTTGAGGCAGGAACCGCAAATTATATAGGAGCGATAGCCTTGGCCGACGCCATTGATTACCTTGCGCAATTCTCTGCTGCCGAGATTGAAGAGCATGAAGCAAGTCTGTTAAAGCTTGCTACAGAGGGATTAAGCAAGATTGAAGGGTTGCATATTTATGGCTCCGACCCATCGAAGAGCGCAATCATCTCATTCAATGTAGATGGCGTCCACCACCTAGACTTGGGGATGATTCTCGACAAATTAGGCATTGCGATCCGCACAGGAATGCACTGCGCAGAGCCAACAATGCAACATTTTGGGGTAACAGGAATGTGTAGAGCCTCATTTGCGATGTATAACAATTATGACGATGTCCGCACCTTTATCTCGGGGGTAGAGCGCGCGGTATCGATGCTACGATAACTTAAATAAACAAAAAAATGTTTATAGTACTTGAAGGATTAGACGGAGCGGGAAAATCGACCCAATTTAAACTCCTCCGCGATATGTTTGCCACCAAGGGCATTGAGTGTGAATATCTGCACTTTCCACGATTCGACGCTCCGCTCTACGGAGATCTTATTGCGCGCTTTTTACGTGGCGATCTAGGCTCTTTGGAGTCGGTGAACCCATACCTAGTAGCTCTGCTTTATGCTGGAGATAGAGCCGACGCAGCACAACTTATAAATGGATGGTTGGCCGAAGGAAAGATCGTTATAGTAGACAGATACGTCTACTCAAACATAGGCTATCAATGCGCCAAGATCGACGAGACAGACAAGCGCAAAGAGCTGCGTGACTGGATTTTAGAGATGGAATACAACCACTTTTCAATCCCTCGTCCCGACATCTCACTCTTCCTAGATGTGCCATTTGAATTTACAGCAGCACGCTTAAGCGAGGAGCGTGAGGGCGAAGATCGCAGCTACCTAAAAGGTGGTTCCGACATCCACGAGTCGTCGCTTTCGCTTCAAGAGGCGGTTCGCAGAGTCTACATAGAGTCTGCAGAGTGCGACGAGGCACTGCACGTGGTAAACTGCTCTGCCTCCGATGGTTCGATGGCTCAGCCCCAACAGATTTTCCAACGAATTTGCGAAGAGCTCCGCGAGCTACTCTAAAGAAAAAACGATGAAGAGACCTAACAGATATAGCCCAATACTGAAAAGAATTTCTCACCTATTTTGCTTCATAATTGGATTGACATTTATAGCTTCGGGATTCACCAAAGCGGTCGATCCATGGGGTACAGCAATTAAATTTGAGGAGTACTTCATAATATATGGTATGGATTTCTTGCTTCCACTCTCGCGAGTGCTGGCAATATGGTTGTGTGGAGCCGAGTTGATGATGGGTTGCATGATCCTTTTCAGGGTGCGACTGCGGCTTATCTCAATCTTTGCGCTCATCTCCATGACCATATTTACCATTGTTACTATCCTGAGTGTCACGCTTTTACCAGTGGAAGATTGCGGATGCTTCGGCGATGTACTATATCTAACACCTGGGCAGACTCTGGTCAAAAATCTCATACTGCTGCCAATGATCATCACAATTTGGTGGCGCTATCGACCCGACAAAATCTTGGTTTACAAACCTCGAGAGGTCATTCTGGCTACTATATTCTGTATCCTCACGATGGGATTCTCGACCTACAACTTCGTGCATCTTCCGATGATCGACTTTCTACCCTATCGCGTTGGCGTAGATCTACTTTCAGAGATCGAGGCGACCACCTCGAACCTTGACTACGCCGTAGTGCTCGTCTATCGCAATATCTCAACTGGCGAGCTGAGTGAGTTCTCAATCGACGATACCGAATGGCACGACGCAACTCTCTGGGAGTGGGTCGAAACGCGCACCGACACGCCCGAAAGCTCTTTCAAAATCGACGCAAGCGATTTTGCCCTACGATCATTCGACAGAGAGGATGTCACCATCGACATACTATCGACATACGGCAAGCTCAATATGATTGCAATTACCGACATCGAAAAGCTACGACCAGCATGCCGAGAACGCATTGAAAGCTACATTCAAGCAGCATCCAACGCGGGAGAGATGACAATAATCATAACTCCACATAAGCTCATCGACTCCATCTATACCATTGCAGCACACGACATTGAGTGCTACAACGTCGACGCAACAACATTCAAAAGCATGATGCGCGCCTCATCTGGAGTCATCGAGCTGACCAACGGCGTGATTACCGATAAACGTAGCTGCTTCGACTTGTAAAATCGTGGGTACACTTTCTCTTTCAGTGCGCTTACTACACCGTCGGGCGCAAAAAAGCACCCGACGGTGTCAGTCTCAGGTCATGTACAGAGCTTTAGTATTGCTCTTTTTCGTTAGGGAAATCTAGCTCTTTGACGTCAGCCACATAGTTGCCGATGGCATCTGTCATTACGGTGTTTAGATCGGCGTATCGGCGCAAGAATCTTGGCGAGAAGCCTTTGTTTATGCCTAACATGTCGTGAACTACAAGCACTTGACCATCGACGCCGCTACCTGCTCCGATACCAATAATTGGTATTGTTAGCTCAGAGGCTACGCGAGTTGCCAATGCTGCGGGGATCTTCTCCAGCACGATTGCAAAGCATCCAGCCTGCTCTAGGAGGTGGGCATCGGCGATGAGTTTATTAGCCTCTGACTCCTCTTTTGCACGCACGGTGTAGGTGCCGAACTTATTGATTGATTGAGGGGTGAGCCCCAAGTGACCCATTACGGGGATGCCTGCGGAGAGGATTCTTTGAACCGACTCTAGTATCTCTTCGCCGCCTTCTAACTTAACGCAGTCGGCCTCGGTCTCTTTCATGATGCGTACTGCTGAGTCGAGTGCAACCTTAGAATTTCCTTGGTATGTACCGAAGGGTAGATCGACAACAACAAGTGCACGCTCGACAGCGCGAACCACTGAACGTGCGTGATATATCATCATATCGAGTGTAATTGGAAGTGTAGTCTCGTAGCCCGCCATGACGTTGGCCGCCGAGTCACCAACTAAGATTACATCGATACCTGCAGCATCGACAATCTTAGCCATTGAATAGTCGTATGATGTTAGCATAGCGATCTTTTCGCCACGCTGCTTCATCTCGGTAAGGCGGTAAGTTGTAACCGCTCTAACTTTACTTTCTACTGACATATTTTTAGTGTAAAATTTAAATTAGGCGACAAAGTTATAGTTTTGTTCCGAATTGACAAAAGAATTGCCATAAAACAACACCTCCAGCGACGGAAACATTCACAGAGTGCTTTGTGCCAGCCTGTGGAATCTCGATTGCGCCGTCCGAAAGATCAACTATAGTTTGGTCAACCCCCATCACCTCGTTGCCAAATATTAGTGCATATTTAGAGTTGTGGTCTACTTCGAATTTATCTAGCATGGTGGCCCCCTCAACCTGCTCGATGGAGATAATAGTGTATCCTTGTGACTTTAACTCCTCGATGCACTCGGCAGTGGAGGGGTAGTAGCTCCACGCCACGCTCATCTCTGCGCCAAGTGCAGTTTTGTGTATATCGCGATTTGGCGGTGTTGCGGTGATTCCGCAGAGCGCAATCTTCTCGAGCGCGAATGCATCGCCCGTGCGGAAGAATGAACCAACGTTTTGGAGAGATCTGATGTTGTCAAGTACCACCACCACAGGCATCTTCTGTTGTGTGGCGAACTGCTCGACCGTTGGACGAGAGAGCTCTGAGTTTAATATCTTTCTCATTTTTAGTATTTTAACTATTGAGATATCTTGATTAGATGCTCGCGATAAGAGGCCAAAATTCTCGATTTCGATATGAATCCAACGTATGTGTTATCGGCCTTAATGACTGGAAGCATCCACGTTTTATTCTGTTCAAAACGTGAAAGAATGCTGTTGACCTGCTCGTGTTCGATGATTTTATCGGGTGGTTGAATCATATATTTTAATATAGATTCATCGTAACTGTCTGCTTTGAACATATTTTCGCGTATGTCGTCGAGTTGAACAATACCCATCAATTTACCAAATTCGTCGACCACGGGGAAGATATTGCGTTTACCTGTAGAGATAATTTTCACCAAATCACCAAGAGTATAGAAGCGTTTTAGAACCACAAAATCGGTCTCCATTAGCTTGTCTAGACTGAGGAAAACGAGCGTTGAACGATCCTTGTCGTGAGTCAATAGCTCACCAGATTTACTCAGTGGTTTTGTGTATATCGATTCTGGCTCGAAGTAGTAATTAATTGCAAATGAGATGGATGCAACGATCATAAGTGGAATGAATAGTTCGTAACCACCCGACAACTCGGCGATAAGGAAGATCGAGGTGAGCGGTGCATTCATAACGCCCGACATGACGCCAGCCATGCCCACCAAGGTGAATGATACAACCGAAAGTTGCCATCCGAAGATAAAGTTGAAGATAAGAGCAATGAGAGCTCCCGAGAATGCTCCGAGGAACAGCGATGGCGCAAAGGTTCCTCCGACGCCTCCAGCCGCAGTGGTCGACGCCATGGCAATGACCTTAAAAAGCATTGTTGCCAATATAAATAGTATCACCACCCAGTCGATATCCTTGAATGAGTAGAATAGTGAGTTTGCAAAAAGTTCTTGTGGTTTACCATGCATGAGCGATGTAATACCCTCATAACCTTCACCATAGAGTGGTGGGAATATGTAGATCAGAAGACCGATGATCACACCTCCGACGATCCACTTTTTATATTGCTTATCCAATTTTTTGTAGAGCGCCCCAACCTTTTCATTGATGTTGGTGAGGTAGTAACCCATTATGCCACAGAGGATTCCAAGAAGTATGAAGAGCGGGATTTGAGATAGGTGAAAGCTATCAGCCTCGCTTAGTGTAACTGCTAGTATTGGGTCAAAACCACGCAGCATAATTGCAATTGTAGTGGCTGTAACTGAGGCAATTAGCAGGGGAATCACAGACCCTACTGTGATATCGAGCATTAGGATCTCGAGAACGAATAGCACGCCAGTGATAGGAGCCTTAAAGATTGCAGCGAGTGCAGCACCAGCACCACAGCAGAGTAGAAGCGTGGTATTCTTGTAGTTGAGTCGAGCCAATTTACCTACGTTCGATCCAATCGAGGCCCCCGTCAAGACGATTGGTGCCTCGGGTCCCACAGATCCACCAAATCCAAGCGTCGTGGCCGATGCGGCTACGCTTGTCCAGTTGTTGTGGCTCTTGATATTTGATCCTTTGCGAGAAATTGCATAGAGAACTCGGGTGACACCCTCCGAGATGTTGTCGCGCACGAAGTGTTTCACGAAGAGGGTGACGAGTATGATACCGATGATAGGGTAGAATAGGTAGAGTACATGTGACTCATTATCAGGGAACCAGTTGACAAGAGCCTCTTTGATAATGTGTAGTAGCCACTCAAATATGTACGTCGCAAATCCCGCCAAAAGACCAACGACAACGGCTAGAACGATCATCATTTGTCTCTCTGAGAACCTGCGCGATACCCTTATAAACCAAGAGTATATACGTTCGTATCGGTAAAACATCATCGCTTAGAACGAGTAGATACCCATAATCTCGCGTACTTGACGAAGTGTTTCGTCGGCACTTTTGCGTGCACGCTCGGCGCCACTCGCAGTCACCTCGCGTAGGTATTGTTCGTTGTTGTAAATATCCTCAATTCTTTCGCGGATGGGCGAGACAGTTGCAATAAGATCCTCGGCAAGTTGCTTTTTAAGATCGCCATAACGGATCTCGCACGATGCATATTTCTCTTTAAAATATTCAATTGTAGAGGCCTCAGATACCGACTCCATAATTGTAAATATATTTTGGATTGGCTCAGATATTGGTGAATTTTGCTCTGTTGGGCCTGAGTCCGTTGTTGCCTTCATCACCTTTTTGCGGATTACCGCATCGCTATCCGATAGGTATAGGCAGTTGCCCTCGCTCTTTCCCATCTTTCCCGAACCATCTAATCCTGGGATCTTAACTGTTTGTTCTCCAAAGTTATACGCTTGGCACTCGGGGAAGAAATCAACTCCATAGATTGAGTTGAAACGACGAGCTAGCACGCGTGTAATCTCTAGGTGCTGCTCCTGATCTTTACCCACAGGCACCTTTGCTGCGCGGTGCAACAAGATGTCAGCAGCCATCAAAACAGGGTAACACAACAGACCTGCATTGACGTTATTAGGGTTCTTGCGAGCCTTGTCTTTGAACGAAACTGTGCGCTCTAATTCGCCAAGGTATGCGTGCATCGAGAGTAGTGTCGAGAGTTCAGTTACCTGAGGAACATCGCTCTGCACATAGATTGATGCAACATTTGGGTCTAGTCCTGCAGCTAGATATTCTGATAGCACGCCACGGATATTTGTGTGGAGTGATTTTGGGTCTGGGTGCGTTGTAAGTGCATGATAATCAGCAATAAAGAAGAAGCACGACGCGTCGTGTTGCATCTTTGTAAAGTTCTTGAGTGCGCCAAAATAGTTGCCTAAGTGCAACTGTCCAGTTGGGCGAATTCCGCTGAGTACTGTTTCCATATGAGTTTTCTATTCTATTTTGTGCGGCAAAGATACGAAAAAATGTTATAACCTGCAATCGTTTATGCTTAATTAGAATGGTAAGCTCGTGAAAAAAAACTGCTTTGAGATCGCGACTTTGTCGAGTATGTATACTATTTTGTTTTCGGTGCCGTAGATGAGTATATCAGCCCCTCGACAGAGTCCGTGCCATCGGGAGTTACCAAAGCAGCTATGAACATCCACTTCACTAGGCGGGTGTTGGGGTGCTGGAATTCTCCTACCGGCAACTTCAAAAATATCTTGTTCCAACCCTTGTTCAACTGAACTTTTGTTGGTGTTCGCACCTCAAAATTTTCGTTGCCAAGTGGAATTTCGTTAGATTTTTCAGTGTGAGTTGCGCTCCACGTGGGCGGAAGAACCTCCTGGTCATTGATCCAAATCTGACTCTCTCTATAGTCCCACTTTCCTTGTGGTGGAGCTAAATCTTTCTCTGAACGACTATAATTCTGGAAGCTGATCCACATTCCACACTCCTGATCTTTAGGAGAGTAGACCCAGGTGTAGGCGTAAGCCGTGTGATTGGGCTGTGGATCTTCGTAGAACGAGGGGAGGAATGTACCCCACACGTGACGAAGATAGATAGCGTTGCCAATTGCCTTGCGAACACCATACTCCTCTCCATTGAAAGTATAGCTATCAGCTATCGCCTGCTCGGGTGGGAATGAGGCTGTGAGCTCTCCATCATTTGGAAAGGCATCTGTTATGCTCCACTCGACATTGGTCTGCTTCACGTAGAAGAAAGGATATCCCTGGAAATTACGCTGTTTGTGGTATAGCATACGGCGCTCAAAATCCTCAAAGGCGATAAAATCCTCAGTGCGAGTGGTATCCAATAGCGTACCTTTATCGTTGAAATATTCGCTTCCGCCACCCATCCACGTACGCTCGGCAAAGGCTAGCATATTGGGGTAGATAGCATTCTGTGCTATTATATCCTCCTCGGGCTCGATTAAACGGTCGTGCCAAATGGCCATGACGGAGCCCGCGATATCATCACTGCCCTCATCGACATTGTAGACGCGAGAGCGATAGAGCGCAACGATATCTGCAAAGTTGTCAAAATGGTTGAGGTAGTGGAATTTAGAATCAATAGCAGGTATTCCCGCCTGCGCAACACCCTTGTAACTCCAAAGATGAGTCATATCTATCTCACCTACAGAGTATTTCCATCCTGGGCTCCACGAGATCACTTTTTTTCCAAAACTACGAACATATGCAACCATCTCAGGCACAAACGCCCTGTTTTTGAAAGCCACCTCGTCGGTACCTATATGTATATAGGGCACATCGAAGGTCTCGCAGACCTCCTCCATCAAGAGTTTAAGTATCTTCATACCCTCCGCGCTCTGCATATCGTGGCGGAATGTACGCTCGAAAGCGGCGCTGTGACCTGGCATATCGAATTCGGGGATCAACAATACGTTGTGGTCCTTACAAAACTCAACTAGCTCTTTAGCCTCTTCGATAGTATAGAATTTACCAGGCATACGCGTAGTGTTGATACTATCGTTGAGCATTGGGAAGATTTTACTCTCCATTCTCCATGACTGATTTTCAGTTAGATGCCAGTGGAAAACATTGATCTTATACTCCGAAAGTTTTGCAATTTCGCGCTTAAGCTCATCCATCGAGATGTAGCTTCGGCCAACATCTTGCATCAAACCACGGACTCTAAACGCTGGCCAATCGACGATTTCGCACTCCTGAATTTTGGTGCGACCACCCTTTGTAACAACCAGCTGACGAAGGGTTTGCAGCGCCCAATAGACACCTTTTTGAGCTTGCGCCTCGATCCTCACGCCACCCTTTGTGACACTTATTCGGTAGGCCTCATCTTGATTAACTCGAGCCTCAGCGATCTGCTCCACCTCGACAATCTCGAGTGTGCGACGCGCCGAATCACTAAATTCGATATCGGCAGCAAGCGACCTCTCAGCAAGAGTCGCAAATTTATCATCGGTAACAATTTTAAGTTCTGTAACATCTATCGTTGAGCGCCCTTCCACTACACTCTGCGGCTTAGGTAATAGGTTGTCAATCTGCGCATTGACTGCAGATACACCTATAAATAGTCCAACAATAGTAAATAATAATCTTCGCATAAAACTTTAGTTTAGGTTAAATTTTTACAAATATACACATAAAATACGAGAATAAAAAGTTTGAACAATGGCTACTTTTTCATATTTTTGCCTAATAAAAAAATAGAAAATGAAAAAAATATACACAACGATAATTTTTACGCTCGCAATCGCGTGCGCTGTTGCACAGAGCTACCTTCCACAATCAACTGGCGAGAAGATCGAACACAACTACTACACACTATCTTACAACGAAGAGCACGAACAGGCCGAGTGGGTATATTATCAATTGACCCCTGCTTCGCTGAGCGGAACCACTGAACGTACCAACGACTTCCGCAGCGACAAGAGCGTAAGCACGGGTTCGGCCACACTTGCCGACTACGTTGGTTCGGGATACGACAGAGGGCATTTATGCCCCGCAGGTTCGATGGTCATCAACCTCACGGCGATGTCCGAGAGCTTCTACCTATCTAATATGTCGCCACAAAACCCCTCATTCAACCGCGGCAGATGGAAAGAGTTGGAGGAGAAAGTACGCGCATTTGCAATGGCAGACAGCATGTTACACGTTGTGACGGGGCCGCTCTTTGCATCCACGTTAGGGTCAATTGGAGAGAGCAGAGTCACAATCCCCGCGGCATATTATAAGGTATTATACTCGCCTAAAAAGGGGGAGATGATCGGTTTTATGATGCAAAATTGCAAGTTAGATGGGCCGCTCGAGAGCTACGCGACAACCATTGACCAGATCGAAGCTATATCGGACATCAACTTCTTCGCCCATTTCGACGATCAACTCGCCACACAAGAGTCCACTATTAATCTGGACGCGTGGGATTTTGATGGTGTCAGCACACCAAAAACCACACAGGTCAAAGCCTCGCAGAGTGAAACCTCAACGAAAAAAACTGCAAATAGCAATCAGTGTCAAGCAATTACAAGTTCGGGCAACCAATGCAAGCGAACTGCCGAAAGTGGCAGTAAATATTGTTGGCAGCATAAAAAATAAACCCTAAAGGTGTTTGTCGCCAACTCTATACTTAATATCTTCGACAAAGCCCTTGATATTTGGCTCTTCGCTTCGCGGACATATCATCAGAACATCCTCGGTATCAACTACTAAGAAATCTTCGAGTCCGCTCACGACAACCACCTTTCCCTTGGGCACCGAGATGATTGACCCCGACGTATTATATAGACAACTCTCCTCGGACACAAGATTACCATTACTATCCTGCTCGACATGGCTAAAAAGCGAGCTCCAACTACCGACGTCACACCATGAGAATTCACCTGTCTTAACATACACATTATCAGCCTTCTCCATAATGCCATAATCTATCGAGATGGATTTACACTCCGAAAAAACTCTATTGATCGCCTCCTCTTCCAGCTCGGTACCATAGTAGCTACTTATCTTTTTAAAGGCGTAGTGATGCTCAGGAAGATATTTAATATAGGCATCGATAAGGGTTGATACGCCGCAGACAAAAACGCCAGTATTCCACAGAAAATCACCACTTTGCACAAATGCCTCCGAGAGCTGCAGAGTAGGCTTCTCGACGAAGCACTTTACGCGACTCACAGCACCCTGCCCCGCCAATTGGATGTAGCCATATCCGCTCTCGGGGCGCTGCGCTCTGACTCCGATAGTCATCAAGATATCACGAGCCTTTGCAAATTCGATACACTCCTCGATGGCCGCCCGAAACAGTTCGTCACCCGTGATATAGTGGTCCGACGGGGTGACTATCAACTCTGCATTGGGGTTCAGCTGAGCAATCGAATAGGCCGCATAGGCGATGCACGGCGCTGTATTACGACTAATAGGTTCACATAAAACTTGCTCTGCTGAAAGCTCTGGAATCTGCTCGAGAACCAGATCCTTATAGCGACTATTGGTAACCACACGAAAGTTGCTCAGCGGCACCTGCGGCTCGAGACGTTCGAAGGTTTGGCGGATAAAAGATTTACCGACTCCCAAGATGTCGAGAAACTGTTTTGGCATACTCTGACGGCTTTGTGGCCAAAAACGGGTTCCAAAACTACCCGCCATTATAATGCAATACCTATTGACACTCATCTATTTAGCGATCTTTTATTACGATTAATATACTCTTTGACTACAAAGATAAAAAATTTTTGTAACTTTGCGGCGCTGTTACACACAATAATGTAGCGTAAAAATGAAAATTAGACTCTTTACAATACCAAATATGCTGACACTATCAAACCTCTTATGTGGTTCGATAGCTTTGATCGAGGTTCTCCTCCATCAAAACTTTGTCGCGGCATTTATACTAATCGTGGCAGCAGCAGCGTTTGATTTTCTAGATGGTTTAACGGCACGACTATTGGGGCAATACTCCGAGATTGGTCGTGAGTTGGACTCTTTAGCCGATGTTGTCTCCTTTGGCCTTGTGCCAGCGGTGGTTATGTATAGCCTATTCAACCTCGCCGAAAAGAGCTTCGACCACCCTCTTTGGATTGAGTGGGGTGCCTATATTCCACTAATAATAGTCTGTTTCTCAGCTCTTAGGTTGGCTCGATTCAATATCGACGCCGAGCAGCAAACGTCGTTTATTGGGCTACCCACCCCTGCAAATGCACTGTTTTGCTTATCGTTAGGCCTCTTGACTGGGTGCGGCAAGCTGGAGCTAAGCGCCGAGGTTGTGGCGACAATCTCAATTGTAATGGCGACCTTGCTAATTGTGCCTATCAGACTATTTGCACTAAAATTTTCGTCGTTTTCATGGCGCGAAAATCGTGTGCGATACATTTTTTTAGTGGTATCGGCAGTAACTCTAGTTTTGCTCAGAGTCTTTGCTATACCTGTAATTATTGCGATTTATATTTTGGCCTCTGTGATTAACAATGTCACAGCCAATAAAAAGCACAAAGGAGTGATTAATGAGTAGAGGCTCTAGGAACATATATAGGCAGGTTGCAAGTCTCCTGATTTTGATAGTGATAACGCTCACTATCGCTAGACCGCTGTACGCTCAACTCCCCGAAAATCCTGGCCAAAGAGAGAATCCAACAGACTCATTGGAGCAAGAGAAGAAACGGAAACCACTCGAATCATACTTTTTTAATGACTCGATACGTGCACTCGACAACTTCTCGTGGACGATCGACAAGGAGTACAATAAGATATATACCATGCCGCTCGATACTGCGCTAACTACGTGGCGCATAGACTATCCGTACAACAAGGTGGGAGTTGGTGACATGTCGCTTGGTGGAATGGGTCAATCTACACAACCGATCAACTACTTTAGACGCGAAACTTATCAAGATTTCATATTTGCGCAGACATTCGACGCATATATCTATGATATGCAGAACGTTACGTTCACCAATCTTAAGACCCCGTTCACACAGCTTAGCTACATCGAGTCGGGACAGAAGAGCTATCGCGAGGTAAATTTCGGCATTGTTCACGCACACAACATCTCACCTTCGACAGGTTTTAAGATTGATTACAAATCACGAAACACCAAAGGTGAGTACAACCGTCAAGATACCAAAAATAAAAACCTGGCGGCAACATTCTCACACACAGGCAAATTCTACTCGGCACATGTTGGCTACATCAACAACAAAATCGTGACTGAAGAGAATGGTGGTGTGGTCGGAGAGTGGGTTATTCGCGACACGGTCTACGATATGAGCATCGGAGTGCCGATGAAATTGACCGACGCCGAGGCTGGTAACACCTACCGCAACAATGCAATATTTGTCGACCAATCGATCGCAATTGCGCTCGAACCAGTCACCGAGAGAGACTTCTCGCTTTCGCACCTCTCGACCGTCTACATCGGCCACTCATTTGAGTATAACCGATGGTCTAAGCTCTACACCGACGTCTACGCAACATACACCGACGAACGCGCAGGCAAAGATGCGGATGGCGAATACTACTCCGAGGTTAAGGAGTACTACGATAATTGGTACATCAACCCATCTGCCAGCCGCGACACACTCTTCGAGCAGGTGATCTCGAACAGACTCTACGTCCAGGCGCAACCATGGAACCGCGACGGCGTAGTTGGCACAATAAATGGAGGTATAGGTGTCGATCTACACACCTACTCCCAATTCGATATGTCATCGTACCTATCGGGTAAGTTGAGTACAGATAAACGAACAAGCTATTTTGCCTATGGCTCATTAGATGGCAAAATAAAACAATATGTCGATTGGGGCGCAAATCTAAAAATCTACCCCGCGGGATACCGCGCTGGAGACTATAGCGCCTCAGCTCACCTGGCACTGAAAGCCTATATTCAGGATATGCCAATGATTCTCACGGGAGCGATCTCGTCAGAAAATAGCTCGCCAAGTTATTGGCAAGAGAATCTATTCTCAAACCACTTTGTGTGGTTTACTCCTCTTTCGCAGGAGAATAAGACCCGTCTTGAAGCTAAGTTCGAGATACCTTCGCTAGCGCTCGAGTTGAGTGCTTGGCAGGAGGTAGTCACGGATAAGATCTACTACGATGCCAACTCGCTTGTTGCGCAGAGTAACGATATTATTAGCGTCAGCGGGCTGTATGCTCGTAAGGATTTCCGCATTGGCGGATTTCACTTAGATCACAGGGTATTGATGCAGTGGAGCACCGATCAGACGGTTGTCCCCCTACCACTTTTTAGCGCCTATTTCTCGTACTACTACGATTTTTGGGTCAAAGAGAATGTCTTAAGAATGCAGATTGGAACCGATGGAAGATATACTTCATCGTACTATTTACCAGGTTACAATCCAGCCCTCTCGACATTCTACAACCAACGCGAAAGCGAGCAAGGGGGGTACCCCTATCTCGACGCTTACGTGGCTGGAAAGTGGAAGCGAATGCGTATCTATCTTAAGTATCAACATATTAACCAGGGGTTATTCGGAAATAACAGCTACTTCCAAGTGGCAGACTACCCGCTCAATCCTGGCATGTTTAAGATAGGTATCTCATGGGGATTCTATGATTAAGGACTCGACAGTGTCGGCATAAACTGCCCACAAAGAACAACGTAATGTTTAACAAAACTTTAATTATTTTAGCATTTTTAAACCTATTATCATTTACAACTAACACAGTATCGTCGACATCTCGCCCCATCCAAGAGAGTGAAATTGTTCACACCAAATGGGAAACCACCATCGAGATCTCGCCCTACGACAACCTTTTTCGCTCCTTGAGCGAAGCGCAAGGCAACGACTGGAGACTACTCTGCGCAATGGCATACCACGAGTCTCGCTTCCAACCCGACGTAGTGTCGCACTGTGGAGCACGCGGAATCCTTCAAGTCATGCCACACGTAGCAAGACAGTTTAATGTTTCGGCCGAGCAGCTCTCAAATGTCGAGGACAATATCATTGTAGCCAACAAAGTGATGGCTCTGATAGAGGATATGCTCAAGCTACCCGCATCAACGCCAAACGACGACCGTTTGAAGTTGACTCTAGCAGCCTACAACTGCGGAGTGGGGCGAGTAGCCGATGCCAGACGATTGGCTCGCAGCTTTGGAGAGAATAACACCTCGTGGGAGGTAGTGGCTAAATATCTGCAGAAGATGGATAGTCCCGACTACTACCAACTCGACGCCGTAAAGTATGGTCGCTTCACTGGAGCTGATCAAACTTTAGCGTATGTTCGCAACGTGGTTAACCACTACAACAACTACTGTTTATTGGCAATGCGTTAAAAAATAGGGTAAAAATCTGAATTTTTACAAGTAAATTTTGCAATTTCTATTTTTTTATCTATTTTTACATAAAGAAAGAGATCTTAAAGGTGATAGATATTGATATATTTATCAAAACAGAGTCTCAATTTGCATAATAACAAAAAAAACTAAGCGAATATGGCAGAGGATATGGTTAGATATGGCGACGCTGATCTCCAGGAGTTCAAAGAGCTGATTAATGCAAAATTAGTGGCAGCCCGAGAAGATTATGAACTTCTTCGAGCATCAATAACCCACACTTCGGATAACGACACCGAGGATACATCTCCAACATTCAAAGTACTTGAAGAGGGAGCTACCACACTATCTAAAGAGGAGAGTGGTCGATTGGCAGCCCACCAACTCAAGTTTATTCGCAACCTCGAGATGGCTCTCATCCGCATCGAGAATAAAACCTACGGAATCTGCAAGACTACTGGCAGGTTGATTCCTAAGGCTCGACTCCAGAGAGTGCCGCACGCAACAGAGTGCATCGAGGCTAAAGAGAAGAGATTGTAAAATTTACAGCATCCAATAAAAAAACGGCCACCCAAACACACAATATTGTGGTTTGGGTGGCCGTTTCGACTCTATATATATCCATTTTCAACCCTAGTTTACTATTTTATTATAAAAAATATAGATTATAATTGCATTTTTTTGCCTATTTTTGTAGAAACATTTTTTATCATCTATGGCTTCAAACGACTGGAAAGATCGATTGGGTATGGTATACTCAACGGCACCTGATTATCAATACACTACGGCTGACGACTCGGTCGAAACTCTACCTGCTCAGCAGCAAGATTTGCGGGTGTGGCTAGACAAAAAACATCGAGCAGGCAAGGTTGCAACCATCATACGTGGATTCATCGGCAGCGAGACTGACCTTAAGGAGCTCGCAAAACTCCTCAAAAGCAAGTGTGGCGTGGGTGGCTCAGCTAAAGATGGTGAAATAATAATCCAAGGTGACCACCGCGACCGCGTTGTAGAGATACTCACCAAGAGTGGCTATAAATCCAAAAAAGCTGGCGGCTGATGATCAAGACCCTACTGCGCACGGTGCTCTCAATCGTGACGCTCACTTGTGCGATTCAGCACTCCGCAGCTCAATACTACTCTTGGGGTGCAGACCGTTCATCACTAAAGTGGAGCAAGCTCGAAGGCAATCGTGTAGAGATAATATATCCCGATACGGTTGAGCATACTGCTCGTCGTATGATGCACTATATCAATACAGTACAGCCAGATATCAACTACAATTTTGAGTATCCAGCACTAGAGATCCCCTTTGTTGTTCACCCCGAAAACTTCGCCTCCAACGGCATGGTTATGTGGGCTCCACTGCGAGTTGAATTTTTGTCGACACCCTCTATCGACGGCTACTCTATGCCATGGATCAAACAGCTTGTGGCTCACGAGTATAGGCATGCCGTACAGTACAACAACCTCGACAAATCGACAATCAAATTTTTCAATTACATCTTCGGACAGCAGGGTGCTGCAGTCTCGCTACTCTTTCCGCCGCTCTACGCGCTCGAGGGCGATGCTGTGATGGTCGAGACCCAAATGTCAACCTACGGACGTGGGTTACAACCGTCATTCTCAATTGGTTATAGAGCTTTAGCCGATGAGCTAATGAACGAAAAGAACTACCTGAAGTGGCGCTGTGGCTCCTACACAAGCTACATCCCCGACCACTATAGAATGGGCTACCAGATCATGTCATACGCCTATGATAAATACGACGAAAATATCCTGGATAAGGCTTTCGGATATACAGCTCGAAATCCGCAATTTATCTCGCCATATTCAATCGCTCTACGTAAATTTTACGACACCTCGACCAAAGAGCTCCTATACGAAAGCTTCCAATCGCTCATCGATTTTTGGGACTCAATACCATCGGTTGAGAACTCAGCAGAGGTTGTCAGCCACAGCGAAAAGCAAAATTTCATCACCTACTCTCATCCACAGCAACTGCCTGATGATAAGATTCTTTCACTTAAAAATGATTACCGCAGACCCTCTAGGTTTGTGCTGTTCGATGCATCGGACAGTAGCGAAGAGGTTGTAGCACACACTGGCTCCGTATCGACTCGACCAGCCTATGCCGCAGGGCGAGTGTGGTGGACCGAGTATCGCCGTTCTCCGCTTTTTGCCGAGAGTGTTTACTCGCAACTGTGTTATATGGATATCGAAAAAGGTCGCCCCAAGAGTCTCAAAAATTATAAAAATGCACTCTACCCCACCCCTATCGGCCAATCAAAATCTCATATTGCATATGTTGAGTATAATCCTAATGGTCAATATAGTGTAGTCGAACTCATTGATGGCCAGATCATCTTAAAAACTCCAATAACCTACCCTAATGAGGTACACTCGATGGCTTGGGACAATGCTACCGAACGGCTATATATCATCGTTACGGGTGACGAGGGAATGTGGATCGAGCAACAAACAGACAATGGTTTTGAGGCTATAACTAAGGCGGCATATGTCACAATTAGCAACCTCTCGGCTCACGATGGCAAGCTCTATTTCGGATCGATCGCCTCAGGCAAGGACGAGGTTCACTCGCTAGATCTTGCATCAGGTGTCGAGCGACAACTATCGGAGTCGACCTACGGATCATTCCAGCCATCATCCAATGGCACAGAACTTTACATGACCACCTACGACAAAAATGGTTACCACCTAGCACGCCAGAGTGCCGAGGAGTCCGTCGGGGAGGTTCACTACTCATTGACGCCGAAGAATCTAGTCAATCCAGAGCGTAAAAAGTGGGATATAATAAACCTCGATACAGTCAGTTTTGCCCAGTCGGCAGAGGTAAAATCAGAGATGGAGTATCAAGCTAAAAAATATCACAAAGCAGGACACCTATTCAATATACACAGCTGGGCACCAATACGTTACAATCCGCTAACGATCCTCAATGAGATGAGCTACGACGTTGGATTAGGAGCCACTCTAGTCTCTCAAAATCTCCTCTCTTCGTGCGAGGGTTATCTGGCCTATGGCTGGGATCGCTACCAGGGATCCATGTTATATGGAGGCGCTACTTACGATGGTTTGGGTGTCAACCTATCATTATCGGCAACATATGGTGGCACACAAAATGTATACCTAATAAACTCTCTAGATATCGATCTTAGAAGCTACCGCGATCTAAGCTTTTCGGCATCGCTACCGCTCTATTTTTACCGAGGCTACCACACTCGTATTCTGAATATATATGGTGGATGGAGCTACTCTAATGGAATAGTACCAAAAGGTTTAGAAGTAAAAACTGTTATCGACCTGGAGGCTCAGGAGGTGTACAGAACCCTTTCGTGCAGCAGTCTGCTCGAAGGACTCAACAAGCTATCGGTTGGTGCATCATTCTCTAATTATGTGCAGTCGGCCTCTCGCGATCTCACCACGCCATTTGGATACTCCGCAAGCGCAAGCTATGCCATCGACCCTCTCAACTCCGAGTTCTCGCAGCTCGTAGCGTTCTACGGCAAGATCTACACCCCAGGTCTGGCGCTCAACAACTCATTCACCATTGCGGCAGCATATCAAGATGCATTTGGCGGATTTGAGGTTGATGGATACTATCCGCTTAGCTACAAATCATCGGCCCTTATACCTCATGGTTTCAGCTACTTAGACATATCCAACAACAACTATTTTGCCGCCTCTGCTGAGTATAAATTCCCGCTGTGCTACCCCGAACTATCGCTCACTAACCTGCTATTTTTCAAGCGTTTAAGCCTAGGTTTTGGCGCTGACTACGCACAATTTACTGAGTATCCAGGAGTTCAAGAGTCGATCTACTCCTACGGTGTCGATTTTATAGTTGATCTCAACGCAATATCGATGTCCTCGGCATCGACACTGACGGCAACATTCTCCCTCTACAAACCTAAAGATCAAAATTTATACTTCCAATTTGGTTTAGGGTTACCATTTTAGAAGTTTTTTTTGTAAATTTGCACCATTATGAATAAAAAAGATACAGGCATAAAAAAAGGTAGGCTTATCATAACCCTAATGTGGGTCTTGATATTTAGCCCATTCATATTAATTATGGCTCTTCTGGCTCTAACTGGTGCTGGAATCTTTGGGCGTCTACCATCCTTTGTTGAGTTGGAGAATCCAAAGAGCAACCTCGCTACCGAGATATACTCGGATAATGGTGAGGTGATCGGTACATTCTTCATCGAAAATCGCTCGTATATGCAATATAACGAGCTATTTCCGCTCGAAGCTAACGACCATGTTAGACTCAATGGAGTCGATGTTCCACCTGTTGTCGCAGCACTCATCGCAACTGAAGATGCACGATTTACACAGCATGGAGGTGTCGACATTCCGTCACTTTTTCGCGTGGGAATCAAGACAATAGCACTACAAAATCAGTCTCAAGGTGGCGGATCGACCATCACACAGCAGCTTGCCAAAAACCTCTTTCCTCGCGACACGGTTCGCAATCGAAGCAAGGTTGCTCGTATGTCGAAACTTGTTGTGACTAAGCTAAAGGAGTGGATCACAGCGGTTAAGCTCGAATACAACTACACCAAGGAGGAGATCGCCGTAATGTATCTTAACACTGTGGAGTATGGTTCAAATGCATATGGAATAAAATCTGCAGCACAAACCTTCTTCAACAAGATGCCAAATGAGCTAAATATTCAGGAGGCCTCTCTCTTGGTTGGCGTGGTGAATGCTCCCACACGCTACTCGCCAGTGAGTAATCCCAATAATGCTATCGCGCGTAGAAACCTAGTTATTAGCCGTTTGAATACAGCTGGAGCCATCACTAAAGCTGAAGCAGATTCGCTCTCAGCCATTCCTATTGAGCTCGACTACAACCCAGTTTCGAACAACTACGGCCAAGCGACATACTTCCGCGAGATGCTACGACTTACGATGAATGCCGAGCGCCCCAAACGAAATCAATTCTACAACGATTGGGACTACGAACAGGCTATCAAGCAATATGACCAAAATCCCATCTACGGATGGTGTAAGAAGAATACAAAAGCTGACGGCACACCATATAATATATATCGCGACGGTCTAAAGATATACACAACAATCAACGCCGACATGCAGCGCTACGCTGAGGAGATGATCCAAAAGCAGATGGAGAGTGTAATTCAACCGATGATGGATGCACAATATCGCAACACGGGGGTTCTATTCAATGACGCGAGTAAAGATGCCGTTAACACATTGATGAATAGCGCCATACGTTACTCCGACCGCTACTATCAGATGAACCGAGCAGGATTTTCGAAAGAGGATATCCTACGCAGTTTCGATGTTGAGTGCAAGATGAAAGTATTCACCTACAAGGGTGAGCGAGACACTGTTATGACACCTCGCGACTCGATCCTCCACCATAAACGCATTATGCGTGCTGGTTTCGTGGCGATGGATCCACGCAATGGCAATGTCAAAGCGTACGTTGGCGGAACCAACTTCAAGTACTTCAAATATGACATGGCTAAGCAAGGTAAGCGCCAGATTGGCTCTACAATTAAGCCATTTATCTATACATTTGCCATCGATCAACTTGGCCTAACTCCCTGTTCACTAGTACCAAACCTACCTGTAACAATCGAGACATCGACGGGTGCCGCATGGTCACCAAAAGAGGCAGGAAACGTAGTGTACGATGGTGTCCTTCATCCACTTTCATGGGGATTGGCGCTCAGCCGCAACAACTATTCAGCATCGATAATGAAGCAGGCCAAACAGCCCGCGGCAGTTGCAAACTTTATTCACAACTTGGGAGTGAAGAGCTTCATCGACCCCGTGCCAGCACTCTGCTTGGGCACCTCAGAGTCCAACGTTTTTGAACTCGTGGGCGCATACTCGACATTTGTGAACCAAGGCGTCTACACCGATCCAATATTTGTAACACGCATCGAAGATCGACAGGGCAACGTCATATCTACCTTCACCCCTCAATCACAAGATGCCATCAGCGAAAAGACGGCATACACAATGCTCGGCATGTTGCAAGGTGTTGTCAAGGGAGGAACTGCAGGACGCATGAATTGGGCATATAACATGGCCGACGTCGAGATGGGAGGTAAGACTGGAACATCTCAGCGCAACCGCGATGCATGGTTCATGTGCATCACACCACGCTTAGTAGCAGGTGCTTGGGTCGGTGGCGAAGATCAGTTTGTACACCTACTTGCGCGAGGCGAGGGTTCAGTTATGGCCCTACCAATCGTAGGTAGCTTCTTCGAGAAGGTCTACAAGAATCCGAACCTCGACATCAGCCGTAGCGACAGATTTATCCGACCAACCTCGGCGGTGACATACAACTGCAACGAGGAGATGGAGGTTGCAACAAGCTCCAACCTAAACGCACAAGACGAAGACGATTTTTTTGAATAATCCAAATATAGAATACCAAGAATGAAATTTGCAGTAGTAGGCGCAAGTGGCGCTGTGGGACAAGAGTTCCTAAAGATACTAGAGGAGCGTGATCTCCCAATCGACGAATTAGTACTTTTCGGCTCGGCACGTAGTGCTGGATCTGTCTATAAGTTTAAAGGTCAAGAGCTAACAGTCAAACTTTTACAACACAACGACGACTTCAAAGATATCGATATCGCACTTGTGTCAGCAGGAGGTTCAGCATCGAAAGAGTTTGCTACGACAATCACCAAGCATGGCGCACTTATGATCGACAACTCGAGCGCTTTCCGCATGGATGACGATGTGCCGTTGGTGGTTCCTGAGGTAAACCCTACCGATGCACTTAACGCACCACGCAACATCATTGCCAACCCTAACTGTACTACAATTCAGATGGTTGTAGCACTTAAGGCTATCGAGTCAGTGTCACACATCAAGCGCGTGCGAGTTTCGACATATCAATCAGCTAGTGGTGCAGGAGCTGCAGCGATGGATGAGCTCGTAGAGCAATACGCTGAACTAGGTCGCGGAGAAGAGCCAACAATCGATAAATTTGCTTTCCAATTAGCATACAACATCATCCCTCAAGTAGATGTTTTTGCCGACAACGACTACACAAAAGAGGAGATGAAGATGTTCAATGAGACTCGCAAGATCATGCACTCAGACATCAAAGTATCAGCAACTTGCGTACGCGTACCAGTGATGCGTGCACACTCCGAAAGCATCTGGCTAGAGACCGAAGAGCCTGTAACTCCAGAGCAAGCACGCGCTGCATTTGCTGCTGCAGAAGGTGTTGTCCTAATGGATGAGCCACGCGAAAAAGTATACCCAATGCCCCTATTTATCGCTGGCAAAGATCCTGTATACGTAGGCCGTATTCGCTCGGATATCAGCTCAGATAACGGACTCACATTCTGGTGTGTAGCCGACCAAATCAAAAAAGGCGCAGCCCTAAATGCAGTTCAAATCGCAGAGTGGCTGATCAAAAATAGATAGTCAAACCGACAACTCTGAGGACTGACTCCGTCGGGCGGGGTGTTCCCCGCAGAGCTAGTTACTTGCGCTTTGGGAGACAGATCGTGGGTACACCTATCCAATTACAAATTGTGAATTATGAATTCAGAATTATGCATTGAAATTTAGTGGAGTGAATTCGATTGGGGTTCGAACGCCTGAAAGGTGTTCGATAAATTCTAAAAAAACAGAATAGGTGGACAAATTTATTTGATCCACCTATTCTGTTTTTTTTTAGAATCATAGAGCTTGCGCAAGCTCTATGCCCCAATCGCAAGATGATATGCACCCGCGCAGGTGCCATCTGCGCCCGACGGAGTCAGTTGTATACATCCTCGACGGAGTCAGCCCCAGGCTAACCCCAGCATTGCAACAGATAAACTACTGCTGTTTCTTCGCGACGATGGCATCGATCACAGCTATTGCCGCAATATTTACGATATCGCCAACAGAGCTTTCGAAATCGGTGAAGTGAATAGGTTTGTTCAAGCCCATTTGGATTGGTCCGATAACCTCCGTATCGCTCATTGCCTGAATAAATTTATAGGCGCTATTTGCCGAACTTAAGTTAGGGAATATGAGCGTATTAACATCCTTACCAGCTATCCGAGTGAATGGGAATTTCTCATCTCGAAGCTCTCTATTCAATGCAAAGTTCACCTGCATCTCGCCATCTAAGGCCAAGCCTGGATAGTTGTGATGCATATACTCTACAGCCTCGTGCACCATAGCGGGCGAACCTAAAGAGTCTGAGCCAAAGTTCGAATACGAGAGCATCGCCATCACTGGTGTGTGGTTAAAGAAGTTCACGGTCTTCTCCGATAGACGAGCAATATCAATTAACGCATCGGTATTAGGGTGACGATTGATCAAGGTATCAGCTACGAAATATGTACCGCGTTTCGAATTTAGGATGTGCATGGTGCCAAAATAGTTATACCCCTCTTGAATTCCAACCACCTCTTTCGCAACCTTAATCGTATTGGTATACTTGGTATAAAATCCTGTGATAAAGGCATCTGCATCGCCAGTCTCCACCATCATCATACCAAAATAGTTGCGCTCAAACATCTTATCATTACTCTCCTGGAGGTTTGCGCCCTCACGCTCACGCTTCTTGGTAAATATTCGCGCATACTCCTCGCGGCGACTTGATTCACTGTCGCTACGCATATTTACAATCTCGATACCCTCGAGGTTGAGATCCAACTCTTCAGCCAAAGCACGGATACGATCCTCGGCACCAAGCAAAATTGGGTGGCAAATTCCCTCCGATTTAGCCTGCACTGCAGCCTTTAACATATTTGGGTGCATCGCCTCTGCAAATACAACTCGCTGAGGATCAAGCCTAGCTGTCTCATGCAGCTGGTTCACCAGCGTCGACTCCTGGCCCATCAGCACCTTAAGGTGTTGGCGATACTCATCCCAATTGGTGATCGAGCTACGCGCAACGCCAGACTCCATCGCTGCCTTCGCAACAGCTATCGACACCTCGGTAATCAGGCGAGGATCAACTGGTTTTGGGATATAATAGTCGCGGCCAAACGTCAAGTTATTAACCTTATAAGCCTCGTTAACTACATCAGGTACAGGCTGTTTTGCAAGTGCCGCAATAGCATAAACGGCAGCCAACTTCATCTGCTCGTTTATCGCACGAGCCGACGTATCGAGTGCACCACGGAAGATATATGGGAATCCCAAAACGTTATTAATTTGGTTAGGATAGTCCGAGCGACCTGTCGACATCAATACATCTGGACGTGCGGCCATCGCATCTTCATAGGAGATTTCGGGGGTAGGATTAGCCAGCGCAAAGATAATTGGGTCGTGAGCCATGCTACGCACCATATCCTGCGAAAGGACATTACCCTTTGATAGACCAAGGAACACATCGGCACCGTTGACTGCATCAGCGAGAGTTTTAAGGTCTGTACGATCCGTAGCAAACCTACGTTTACTCTCAGGTAAATTTTCACGATCGGTAGATATAACACCCTTACTATCAAGCATTATGATATTTTTTGGATCCACTCCAAGAGCCACATAGAGCTTAGTGCATGAGATTGCCGAGGCACCTGCGCCATTGACAACTACCCTCACCTGCGCGATATCCTTGCCTGCAACCTCAAGCGCATTAATCAATCCAGCCGACGAGATGATCGCCGTGCCGTGCTGATCGTCGTGCATAACGGGGATATCTAACTCCGCCTTCAACCTCTCCTCGATCAAAAAGCACTCTGGAGCCTTAATATCCTCGAGGTTTATACCTCCGAACGTCGGTGCAATAGACTTAACAATCTCCACAAATTTATCTGGATCTTTCTCATCAACCTCGATATCAAAGACATCGACACCAGCATAGATCTTGAACAGCAATCCCTTGCCCTCCATCACAGGTTTACCCGCCAAGGCTCCAATATCACCAAGGCCCAGCACTGCAGTTCCATTCGAGATAACAGCGACTAAATTTCCCTTAGCTGTATATTTATAGGCATCCTCAGGTTGCTTCTCAATCTCGAGACACGGCTCCGCCACACCTGGTGAGTAGGCCAACGAGAGGTCGGTTTGAGTTGAATAGGGTTTAGTTGGAACAACTTCGATCTTACCTGGCTTGCCTTGCGAATGGTATAGCAGGGCTGCCTCTTTTGTAATCTTTACCATGACTTTATAGTTTTAAGTTGATTGACTGAAAGCGATATAATTCTCAGAAAAAAATTAAATCTGTTAAAATTACAAAAAAATATCGGTAATTCCAAATTTTGAGTAAAATTTAAGTATATTGCACTTAAGTTTGATATTATGGAGAAGATTAGAGATATAATCAGCCGATTGAATCGTGACCACGCTCTGCTCTGTCCGCCTGCTTCGGATAGCGACATTGAGAGTGTCAACAGTGGGCTACAGAGTGCAGGGATTGGTCAATTACCCACAGATCTTGTTAACTTTTTCAAGATCTGCGGAGGTGTGGAGTATAACGGAATGGTGATATATGGCACGCACAACAACCAAATTGTTACGCACAATGAGGATCGGCACGACTACCACCAGGGGTATCCCCACCTGCTATTTTTCGGCTCAATAGATGACGACATCTACACCTACAACACCTCGACGCATAGGTATGAATCACGAGATATAAATGGCATGGAGTGCTGGGAAGAGTATGACTCTTTCGTGGAGTTCTTTTACGGTGAGATGACACAGTGGCTATGCTAAATTCCTGGTATGATAACAGATTAAAAATATAAGAGTATGAAAGAAAAAGAGTTTTATTCGTCGTTTACAACTGATTTTAAAGCGCTACTTGATGATAGCACCCCGAAGTCAAAGGGGCAAGCAAAGGGGCAAGCGAAGCGAAAGGCTAAGTTTAAGGAGTTTCTCTCGGAGATTGCAAATAAGCAAGAAGATACTCAACCCTATTCGAGGGTTACGCTCTGCTACCTCTGCATTGATCTGCTCTACAAGAGGTTTAAAGAGAGTGGCACAATCGACTACAAAGAATTTGCTAGTTATTTAGCGGAGGTCATGGGTGACATTGAGTGGGTCGCAGCTCACGACAAGGGGTATTATTCTGACTACCAAAAAATTTACCGCATCGACAATCGAGATTTCATCTCATGTATTGTTGACGCGATCGTCGACCACCTATCCAATGAGCATATGCGCATATTTATAAATAGCGTCGCCACCATTGAGTACAACAAGAAAAGTCTGTACAACATAGTCAACTATTTCAGATGTACGATCCACAAATACGCAACCATAAAGAAGAGTCAAATAGTGGCAGATTACGGGAGGCAGTTTATGAAAATCTATAATGATAGGGCGTGGTGTTGCACAACTCTTGGCGTAGATGATTTCATAGAGTCTGTCGATGCTATTCATACAGATATAGACGTAGCATTCAAGGCATTAAAGATAAAAGACGCAGGACACGAAAAGATAATGGCCGACATTAGAAAAAGAACCGCAGAGACTCCTCGAGAGAGGCAGAATCGCAAAAGAGCCGAGCTATACGATCAAGCCCAGAGAGCCCGAGAAAGCGGCGACATGGATGCATATCAAGGTTATAGCTCCGCATTGGGTGATGTTGGTCGTTAAGATTGTTCGAATTCAAAAAAAAACAGGGAGAGTTGCACAAATAAATTTGCACAACTCTCCCCACCCTAAAACATTAAAACATAAGGCTATAAGCCCAATGTACTGACGCTACCCTACTTACGAACCCAAGTTCTAACGTAGTCTACCTTCATGCTTGTTGGGAAACCCTCATCGGTTGAGTTCTCCTCGATTGGCACTCTATCGTCACCAACGTAGCGCAACAATGGTGGACGTAGACCCATTGAGAATGCCACCTTCATAGGTAGGTGCCAATAGATATTTGGCTGCTCAATTACCATCTCACCGTCGATGTACCAACGGATATACTCTGGTGTTGATTCACAGCCATATAGGTGGTAATCTTCGCGAGCATCCCATGGCGCCATCCACTTATTACCGCAGAGGTCGGGGCGCTGTTTTGGGCGGATCCAAACTCTCTCGCCATCTTGGTCGACAATGGTGTGGAGGTTACAATCGATTTGACCCATATTCTCATCTTGCTGAAGCTCAATGATATCGATTTCGCTGTAATATACTCCATTGACAGCCTCTTTAACCGATCCGCGAAGCCAAAATGCAGGGCAGAAGCCATTCTGAAGTTCACAACCTTTGACTCTAGCCTCCATGTATCCATATGTGAACTCAGCCTTAGAGCTCAAGATTCCAGAGGTGTAGAAGAGTTGTTTTCCACCACGTGTATGTGGCTCATAATCAGCTGCCACATGAAGAATACCATCCTCAGTGTAGATGTGGCGACGCTCCCACGACCATGGACCCCACTTATTGGTGATTGGATCCCATTTCGCCTCGTCGATCTCCTCGACATTAAACTCGTCGGATAACTCCTCCGAGAAGACCCACTCCGATGGGTTTAGGTCCACTGGACTATTGGGCATGGCGATCAACGCTGGCTCTGCAGCCGACCCACATGAGGCAGCTACAAAGAGTGCTGATAGCGCAAAAATAATCTTATTCATACTTTCATTTTTTAATTGGGTTAACGACTCGTTATCGAGCCGATGGACGCAATGCCTTTTTGCGAGCATCTTTCCACGCCTGAAGATCCTCAATCTGGTGAGGTGCGTGAAGGTCTTCCCATCGTGGGTCCATCATCTCTGACTCCCAAGCGTCGTATTCGGCCTTCATGCGTTTAACTAGCGCTGGATTCTCAGCTGCGATGTCGTACATCTCGATAGGATCTTTAACTACATCGAAGAGCATAAACTCATCTTGATCGTGACGCTTAACTAGCTTATAATCACCCTGACGTGTAGCATACTCCATACCACCGCACACTCTCCAGAAGAGTTTGTTGTTAGGCGTTCCGCTCACTTCACCCGTGAGGTAAGGAACCAAATCTACACCATCGAGAGGCTTCTTCTTACACACCTTGTCGGTGTTGATACCAGCCGCAGCAGCAACTGTTGGGAAGATATCGAGCGACGAGATAGTCTCCTCGTACACCTGGTTAGCGTCGAGAACACCCTTGTAGTAGATTGCAAATGGAGTTCTGATACCACCATCGAACATATTGCCTTTGAAGGCGCGAAGTGGGTAGTTCATCGCAAGGTTAGTACCACCATTGTCGCTAAGGAAGATGATCATTGTGTTATCTGCGATATTCAACTCCTCGAGTTTATCCCAGATAAGGCCAACGCCATCATCCATCGAAAGGATCATTGCAGCGTAGATCGATCTCCAGCTATTGAAGATATGCTCGGTACGATCTAGGTATTTCTGGGTAGCTTGCATTGGCGCATGAGGCGCATTGTAAGCAAGATACACAAAGAATGGATCGTCGCTCTTGGCCTGCTCTTCGATAAACTCTACGGTCTTCTCCGAGAAGCTATCTGTAAGATACTCAATGGTTGAGATATCAACAGGCTTACCATTCTCTTCGATCACGGTACCACCCTCTTTATTAGGAATTCCCCAATAGTTGTAGCCACCATTGCTAAAACCATAGGAGTAGTCCGTTCCGCGACTGTGAGGCTTTAAATCTTCGTGGTCACCCATGTGCCACTTACCGATTGCGGCTGTTTTGTAGCCATTGTCCTGCATCAATTCGAGGAGCATCAACTCAGAGGTGGGCACACCCTGCATCTCTGCACAACTATCCTCGAGATTCTCGATATTACCATCGACGCCGAAACGCTGCTGGTAACGTCCAGTCATCAATCCACAACGAGATGGACCAGAGTATGGAGCCGAGATGTAGGCATTTGTACAATTAACACCCTCATATGCGATACGATCGATATTTGGCGTTGGAATATCCAAGCACCCACCAAATCCAACATCGCACGATCCAAGGTCATCGGCCAAGATTACGATTACATTGGGCTTTTCACTCTGCTGCGCAAAGCTGACACCCGACACCGCAACAAAACACCCTGTCGCAATGTTAAAAACTGACTTATTTGTCATTATTCTAAAAGTTTATATAGTTTTTCTTAATTTACAATCTCAAAAAACTTAAAGGCAGCTAGCAACTGCTAGAATGCTAGCCGCCTCTTGGTTAATTACATCATAATCTATAATACTATCACTCAGGATACTCAGTCGAGAAGTTCGCAGGCAATAGCTCATTATCACCCTCGGCAGCAGTCACATACCACACATTCAAACTATATGCGATAAATACCATTGCGGTTGGATCAGAACCCACGTTAACAAACTCGATACGGATCTTGATATCTTGGTTCTTGAACTCGTGGTAGAGTGGGAACAAGATTGGGTCGGTACCGTTTGTCTTATACGTATCCGTACCTGCATTTGCCACGATCAAAGCGTAGTCACGAACAAACATAAAGTTGTTGTTTGTACCGCAAGGCCATGTAAATGTGATACTAGTATCGATCCACTCGCTACCATCTGGCGATTCGTAAGAGATCTTCCACTCTGTAGGAGCTCCTGTGTAGCTGAGTGCCTTAGTGTTAGTTGAGTGCCAAGTGTTAGCATTGCTACCTGCATGACCGAAGCAGAGGTAACCACCTGAGACACACGATACATCAGGGATCGTGATCTCCCAATAACCCCACTTACTAGTGTCTGTTGGATCTGCAGAATCCCACCAATCCATACGGCGAATATCCTTCAAAGTCGATTTATACTCGTAATCAGGGCTGGTATTTGGGGCATCGATAACGATATAGCTAACCTCACCATAACCGCTAGTTTGAGCAAGAGTGTAAGGTACGTCGAAGATATCATCCATAGTACCTGCACCTGTACGGTTAGGAATAGTACCTCCATTGTAAAGTATACGAGTGCTCTGAACAGTTGTCGAGTAGACGATATCATCCTCACCTATGCCAGATACTGTAAATGTCACATTACCAGAGCCAGATGGAGTTCCTGAGATAGGAATTTGAAGCACACCCTCAGTTCCAGGAAGAGAGATAACAGAAGCTGGAGTAGCTGTAAGTGTACCAGCACCACTTTCGGTAACTGCCACTGTAACACCGCTATATACACCATCGTATCCGTCGACATATGGAATCTCGAGATAAGTCTCCAATGGAAGAGCTGTGCTAGCGTAGAGTGCAATTGACGATAGGTATGCAGATCCAAATGTTGGCTCCACAAACTCCTCAACATAAGAGCTAAAGTTAATTGCATCGTAACCAGGAACTGTGATCGAGAAGGTGATATTACCAGATGACGTTGGGAAACCTTCAACCTTGAATCGAATCTCGCCCGAGTAACCATCCTCTTCGACACTCTCTGTGACATTGTCTACGGTAACACCATCGACACCACTAGTTGTAGTTGTGATATCCTCGTAAGTCGAGCCATCACCATCCTTGTATGGAAGTACGATATATACAAGCTCCGATACATTCTTGTTCTCCATCAAAGTACCCTCCAAGTATGGAGTTTGGAAAACAGTCTCAACGGGAACACCCGTAGCTTGAGAGAGTGTAAATGACTCAGAGACACTTCCTGAGATGACCTTAACCTCAGCTGAACGCATTGTCGAACGGTTAGGATCTACGGTAACCGAAATCTCGGTATCGCCCTTACCCGACTCCTTGTTGAAGAATATCCAATCGAATGAGTCGATAGGATCGAGTACGATCTCCCATACACCCTCGGTCTCGATGGTGAAAGTTTGCGCCTCCTCGTCAATCGCGTCGAAACTCATAGCGTCGACCGAAAGATCTATTGATACATCTGAGAGCGAACCATCATCTGCATCCTCCGTGCTACACGAAGTTGCAAAAAGAGTCGCAAAACAGAGGCTAAGAGCGCAGAACAAGCCTATATTTTTTATTTTTATACTTTTCATGACGATTTAATTTAGTTCAATTTATACTCCTCTGAGTTCTCAACACCCACACGGCTCCACGAGCGAACGTAGTCGGTATACATAGTTGTTGGGAATAGATCTTGGTCAGCAATACTTTGCGCAGCTACAGGATAGATATCAGAACCCTCGTAACCCTCAGAGTATGAAGAGTTAGAAGAACGATATGGAGAGCGCACACCCATCGAAACGAAGATATTCATGTTTTGGTGCACAAGGTCATTAGGAATAACGTATACTGGCCAATCTGTCCAGATATTCTCGACCAAAGCCTCACCACAGTCGTTATCAGGTGTATAGAGTGGCTGACCATCAACAAAGAAAGCAATGTATTCTGGGTGCACCTCACAACCGTAGATGTGGTAGTCGTCGCGTGGATCGTCCCATCCGTGTTGGTATTCGCGACGCACGCGAGTCCAAGCTGTAGTTCCGCTAACGCCATTTTCATATAGCTCACAGTGAAGGTTAGTAGAGAACTCTGTCAAATATACATCAGGATCAGTATCCTCTGGAAGCTCAACAACGTCGACCTCAGCACTCTGCGAACCATTGACTCCCTTGAGCCAGAACGCTGGACATGTACCTGGAAGAACCGAAGCTGCCTTCATACGAGTCTCATAGTAGCCATAGCACCAACGATATTTAGATTTAACGATTCCTGAGTAGAAGTAGTAGGTAGAACCACTACGCTCATGGATGTTAAACGACATTGTGGTGTGAAGAATACCATCTACGATCTCAGAGTGGTCATCCTCCCAACTCCAAACACCCCAGTCAGTAACATCGTTATCGATCTGCCATTTGTCAGAATCGATCTCTGGACCGTCGAACTCGTCGGTTCCGTTGGGTATAACCTCCCATTGCGAAGTACCAACCATTCCGTAAGGTTTAGATGGATCGTCCTCCTCAGTGCTCGAATTTTCGCTAACTACAGGGTCATTTTGCTCGTAATCAAACTCGTAGTCAGCACTTCTATCTCCATTATCAGCCACATTTGCACAAGAGTATACCAGTGAGGCCGTTGCGCACACCGCAAGAAGCGCGGTTAATGATATTATTGTCTTTTTCATAATATTAGTTTATATATTTGTTACCAACCTGGATTTTGAACAAGGTTTTCATTGCAGTAGATCTCACTCTTAGGGATTGGGTATAGATTCATCTTAGAGTCCCACTGGCGAGTCTCGATTGTATTGATGGCATAATCATATACACCACCACCAACAGATGTTAGGGTCACACCTTGAATATTGGTTGTTGTCTCACCAATATCCCAACGGCGGATATCCCAGAAGCGGTGATCCTCGAATGCGAAGTTCACGCGACGCTCGTTACGAAGCTTAGTTCTGAATGCATCTTGATCCAAAGAAGCGTCGAAATCTGGCATGCCAACCGATGCACGAACCTCGTTTACAGCAGCCAAAGCTGTCATTGGGTATCTTGAACTTGTGTAGCTTGATCCCTCGCACTCGTTCAACGCCTCGGCGTAGTTGAGCAGGATCTCAGGATAGCGGAAGATAACCCAATAGTGGTAAGCTGTAGTTGAGTTGAGGGTTGTGATTGCGATATCCTCATCCAACTGCTTCTTGAGGTAGTAACCTGTAAGAGTTGCTCCGTCGATTGGAAGTGCGTTGGTTCCGCCATAAATTACATCGATGAAAGCGCTCTGCCAACGAGAGTTGTGGTAAAGAACAGTCGACGCTAGGCGTGGATCGCGATTCTCATATGGGTTTGAAGCCATATCGGGATCACTCCAGTCGAATGGTTCGCCATCGATTGTCTCGAATGCGTCAACGAGGTTTTGAGTTGGTGTAGTACCAGTCAAAGCGTTCTCGTAACCGATTGGGCTGTTAGCCTTTTCGAATGAGTTAGACGCGGTGTAACGACGCTCGAGGATCAACTGATAAGAGTCCTTATTGTTGATATACTCATCAGTTGTGTAGAGTTTGATGTCGCTGTTATCCTTAACCAACGCGATAAGCTCATAGGCAGCATCGGCAGCATCCTTCCACAAGTCGGGATCGCTAGTTGGGTTGTGCAGTGGCGAAGCCAAGTAGAGAAGTGCTCTAGATTTGAGAGCCAAACATGCGTAGCGAGTGATACGGCCTGTTTGAGTAGTCTCGTAGCTCAATGGCAACTCTGCAGCTGCAGCATCACACTCACGAACGATATAGGCGATAACGTCGGCAAAAGCTGTCTGCGACACCTCGTTGATCTGATCCTCAGTCATACTGGTCTTTAGCAGCGGAATATCGCCGTAGCGTCTAGCCAACTCGAAGTTGCAGTATGCACGTATAAAACGCACCTCATATTCGTAGTAACTAGCACGCTCCAACCAAATTGTATAGTCGGTAGTGAAACCTGTACCATTGTTGTATTCGAAGCGCTCCATCTCTTCGAGGCTAAACTCCTCGAGGAACTTATTAGCCGCACGAACTCCTGAGTAGAAGTCCGACCAGCGGTCGTCGACAGCGTTGGTTGAGCTCCATGAGCCGTTACCATAGTTGTGAACCTCAGAACTTGAGTAGGTGTAGTATGCGTTGTCGGTACCTGCCTCACGCATAGCACTGCCCACTGTGCCGTAGTCACCATCTAGATAGTAGTATACGGCTGACACCTGCTCCTCGACACGCTCAAAGTAGTCGTTGATTGTATCTGGGTCTGTACCTGTTGACTCGTCATACTCCAAGAAGTTGCATGAGGTAGCAAGCAGCGCCAACGCAGATATATATAATGCTCTTTTCATAGCGAAGTTGTTTTAAAAATTAATAATTGCACCGCAAGTATACGAACGAGTTGTTGGATACGAAAGTGAGATATCCTCAGGATCCATATACTTAATTTTATCAATTGAGAAGAGGTTGTTACCACGAACATATAGACGAATCTTGCTCAATGCCGACGATGGCTTGAATTTAAAGTCGTAGTAGAAATCCAACGAACGAAGCTTCAAATATGAACCATCCTCCATCCAAACTGAACTATTTTTGTAGTTGTTGGCATTGCTGAGTGTGGTCAAGGCTGGAAGCTCTGCTCCCTCTTGGTTGTTCTCTGTCCAACGTTGCTTCTCCATGTACCATGTCGAGATGTTGGTGTTGTCGCTCAATGGGCGGAAGATGCTCGATGTCGAGAGCATAACGTCGTAGTTCTCGATACCTTGGAACTGAGCGTTGAATCCAAATCCTTTGTATTGTGCTCCGATCTGGAATGCGTAGTAGATCTCAGGAGTTAAGTAGTTACCACCGATTGGAATAAGGTCCAACTCGTTGATTACATCATCGCCATTTTGGTCGGCATACTTGATATCTCCAGCGCGCACTGTCGAGAATGTCTGCTCTGGTGAATTGTCGATATCCTCTTGATCCGAGAAGAAGCCGATAGCCTCGTAGCCATATAGTTGGCCGTAAGGAAGACCCTTTTGAGATAGGTAGTCATACTCCACAAAACCCTCGTTGTTCTCGATAACCTCGCTCTTCACGAATGAGAAGTTACCACCAACGTAGTAAGAGAAGTCACCAATGCGGTCGCGATAGTTGATACCAACCTCAACACCGCGGTTGTCGATGATACCGTCGCAAGCCTCAGCCAAACCTATACCGATAGCCGAAGAGATGATGTTATCTTGGTCGATCAACATATTCGAACGACGATCGTAGAATGCGTCGGCTGTGATATTCAACTTATTACTTAGCAGCGCCATATCAACGCCGATATTAGCATTTGTCGACATCTCGCAAGTGAGACCATAGACTGGAAGATCACCCTCATAGAGACCACCAGTACCCAAGTTAGTCGATCCAAAGATGTAACTTTGACCACTTACGTAGTATTGGTTTTGGATATCGTAATCCATTACATCGTTACCCGAGCGACCAGCTGAAGCACGCAACTTAAGCATATTGAATGGAGAGTCCGACATGAAATCCTCCTCCGAGATCATCCAACCCAATGAGACTGCTGGGAAGAGGCGGAACTGGTCGCCCTCATCAAGATAGCTAGAGCCACTGTAGTTAACAACGAAATCCATAAGGTACTTCGATTGGTAGTCGTACGAACCGTTCAACATCAAGTATTGGCGTTTCGAAATACCATTACGACCACTAACAGAGTAGCTCTCTTGGCGATACGACGCATGCGCATCAACATTGTGATCCTCGTCGAAAGTTCTTGCGTAGCTAAACATCGCCTGTAGGTCAATATGCTTATATTGTGCCGCAAGGTCTGTAGCGAATGTTGCACTTGTATTCTCGCTATAGTCAACCGTGCTGGTGCTACCGATTGTTCCATCTGAGTAGATGGTTGGTGAGTTCACCTGATAAGCATATGTTGTATACATATCCTCTTGGTAAGAGGCGCTATTGTCGAATGCCAAAGACACCTCAGCCGAAAGACCCTCAACAAGGCCCGAAAGATCTTGTTTCAAACGCATATCTGACATCAAAGCACGGGTGTTGATCTTGGTGTTACCTGTAGCTGCGATCATCGCAATGGGGTTCTCCGCATAGTAGTTGTTACTACCCCACGATCCATCCTCGGTGTACACTGGGAAAGCAGCCGATGGGATTGTGTAGATTGCCGACATGATGTCAGAGACATCAGAGTAAGGGTTGTTGGTCTCACGCAACGACGCCATTACGCTAACGGTAAATTGGGTAGTTGGAGTCAACTCCACGTCGATATTGTTGCGAACCGATAGATAGTAGAGCTTCGCTTGATTATCAATTCCCTCAGTAACGCTCTCTGGCTCATAAAGACCAATCTCGTTCTTGTAGTCGATCATCGAGAAGTATTGCACCTTGCTCGATCCACCGCTAAGATTTACATTAAATTGGTTCTGCTCACCCCAATCGCGGAATGCCTCATCAACCCAGTTCACATCTGCGTAGTAAGATGGTGCACTCTGCGAAGCAAAAGCGCTGATCTCGGCCTGTGTATAGCGCGATGTTAGACCATCGTTGTGTAGCGCCTCGTTCATTGCATTGGCGTAGTTCTCAGCTGAAAGCATCTGTGGGAGGCGGAAAGCTTGGAAGAAACCACGCTCGTAGCTCACCTCAACCTGCATTGCCTGCTCCTTACCACGACGTGTCTTAACCAAGATCACACCATTTGCACCACGGATACCATACAAAGCGGTAGATGCAGCATCCTTTAGCACCGTAACCGATTCGATCTCGGCAGCTGTCAACTCGCTCATATCGCGCTCGTAGCCATCAACCAAAATCAATGGTTCGTTGTCATTGAACGAGGAGATACCACGGATGTAGATAGATGGATTGTTCTCCCAAGAGTAACCACCATTTTGGAAAACTTGTAGACCTGCTGCAGCGCCATAAAGAGCCTCCTCAGGGTTGAACTTCGAGCTATTTTGGAAGACCTCGCGATCGATTGTCGCAACACTTTGGGTCGAAGTTTTTATATCCTTCTTCTGACCATAGCCCAACTCTATTTCTGTTGCCTTGGTTCCCTCTGCATCCACCACAGGGGAGGTCGCTTGTGCGAAGAGCTGAGTTCCACACATTAGAGTAACCAACGACAGATATATTATCTTATGTTTCATCTCTATTCTAATTTAGAATTAATAATTACTCCCATCCTGGGTTTTGAGTAAGGCCATAATCCTTATTCACCTCACTTGTAGGGAATGCTTGTAGATACCACTTAGAGCTAAAGCTTGTGCGCCATGTTGGCTTGATTGTACCATCGGCAACCCACTCAGTGTCATAAGTATACACACCATTCGAAAGGGTGATATCCAACGCGCGAGACTCAGTCTCGAATACCTCTTGAAGTTTTCTACGCTTGATATCGAACCAACGCACATTCTCGTAACCAAACTCGCAACTGCGCTCGTTGAGGATCAAGTGAATCAACGCCTCATACTCATCGGTGAACGATTCCAACTTGAAGTGGATGTTGTTTCCGTTGGTTGTGATTGGGTTAGCCTCGTCGACAATAACTGTCTTAGAGATATCAAAGATGTTGCTAGACGAAACATCGCACAAACCTACGCGACGGCGAACGGTATTGATGTAATCGTAAGCCTTGACATAGTTACCAGTCTCAACCAAAGCCTCAGCATAGCTAAGCAACACCTCTGGCAGACGCATCTCTGGCCAAACTATAACTTTACCCTGAACGCTAGTCTCGTCCAAAAGGAACTTATAGAGTCTCAAACCGAAGTAGGCAGGGTTAGAAGAGTTAGTGTGAGTGGTTGAAGCGCGGTCGGTACCGCCGATATACATTTGTGCCGTACGGCTCTTGTAAGGCGAACCATTAACAACGATTGTCTGGTAGAGTCGAGGGTCACGTGTTGGCTCCTCGCCCGATGTATCGGTGTAGAATGGGTCAGCTGCGTGAGTTGCATTCTCCCAATCGAATGGAGTACCGTCGGCCATACCAAACTTCTGTACGTAGTTGGCAACTGGACACCAACGACCCCAGTTGTGAGTTTGATAGAGGTATGCAGCACTAATTGAAGAGTTCATCTGGTAGCTACCGAGCGATGGAACAAGGATCTCACCATTTGAGCGAGTGTAGTAACCATCTTGGAATGCCTGCTGATACTCCAAGTTTGTTGGCTCTGAGCTAGAGGCCTCAACCAATTTGTAGGTTCCTGAGTTACCCGCCAGGTCGCCGTTGAGTGATTCGAACTGCTCGCAAGCCTCGATAACTCTCTGCCAACGCTCACTGCTATAATCACCATACCAAGTATTAAGATCAGTTGCAGCGTCACCTGACATATATGCTTCATCATCATTAAACAGTGGACTTGCAGCAAAAAGCAACACGCGGATCTTCAATGCCACGGCACTCGCTTTGGTCATGTGACCATAGAGTGCCTCAGAGGTAACTGTCCAAGCCAAATCCTCGATAGCCTCATCGAGAAGAGCCACAACGTTGTCGACAAACTCTTCGACTGTTGGGCGAGGGAATGTAAAGTCGTCGTTAACCGATACCGAACCGCTCAACCAAGGAATAGAGCCATAGTGGCGGAAAGCGTCGATATAGTTATGAGCCACAAGCACCTTAGCCTCAGCAGCCCATCTTTTTTGCTCAGTCTCACTCAAATCTGAGACCTTATACATATTCTCAGCCACGATATAAGCTTGGCGAATAGCGTACCAAGGACCTGCATCGAGATCGGTAAATGGACAGATAGTATTTCCATCATTAACCTGCTGCACGTAAGCCGAGTAGGTTCCGTTGTACATTGGGCCTGGTCCGTGAGTAGGAGCAGCTGAATATGCAGCGTGGTCGGTCAAAAGATCTGACGGACAACCTACGAAGCGATCTTCGCTGTAGGAGTTATTCATAGGGATACCAAAAGGTATCAATGAGTAGGCAGTAGCTAGCGCCTGCTCGGCATAGACACTCTTCGAAAAGACAGAGTCTATGGTTGTATCATCGCCCTCGGCCTTCTCTAGAAATGCATCACCGATAGTGAGATCGGAGCAGGAGAAAGAGATCACCACCCACGACAATAGAGCAGCTTCGAGGATATATTTAAATTTTGCTTTCATACTTTTACTGTTTTTAGAATGATAGATTTATACCCAAACTGGTCAAACGGTTGATTGGATATACATCGTTTGCATTGCTCGATGGCGACTCAGGATCGAGGAAGCCAATATAGTCGAGTGTCCAGAGATTGTATCCAGAGAAGTATACTCTAAGCTTAGAGATACCTAGTTTGTCGAATGTTGGGTTGTTTCTGAATGTGTAAGCAACCTCGACATTCTTCAAACGAAGATACGAAGCATCCTTAGTCCAAAGCGTAGAGTTCACACCGCAGTTGTTGTTGTATGCCAACATTGTCAAACGAGGCAGTGTTGCTGTCTCGGCTGTCTCTGGAGTCCAACGATCGTCCACCAAATATTGGAGTAGACCACGTGTTCCCGACGAACTAAATGGAGTCTTGTATGAGTCACCTAGAACCTGACTAACATTGGTTGCTGCTGTCCACTGTGTACTAACGCTGAAACCTTTGTAGCTAAATCCAAACAATAAACCACCAACATACTCAGGTACTGTTGAGTAGCCAATATATGACATATCGTCTGAGTCGATCACACCATCCTCGTTTTTATCTTCATACATCACATCACCAGGGCGAACAACGCCGTCACCAACGAGTGGAGTTGGGTAACCGTCGAGCAAAACGCCATTCTCAGAGTCGGCAAAATCAGACTCTTGGTATAGACCCAATGCTGTGTAACCGTAAGCTTGACCCACTGATTTACCAGTTTGGTACATATAAGGCTCATTCTTTGCAGTCTCATCCATCTCAATGATGGTGTTGTGAGCATACGAAAGATTAGCTTGAACCCAATATGCAAACTCACCGATGTTGTCGTTCCACTTCAATGAGATCTCGTAACCCTGGTTATCTACAATACCCATATTTACAGCTGGAAGCGATGATGAGTTAAGACCTGTGATAATTGGCACAGTGTTACGTGAGATAAGGATATTTTCGCGATGCTCAAAGAAGTAATCTGCAGTGATCGAGAGTTTCGACTTTAGGAATGTCATCTCGACACCGTAGTTCTGCTTAGCTGCAGTCTCCCATGTCACATCGTAATTACCCATCTTTGTTGCTTCGGCACCACCGTAGTAAGAGCTGCTTGTTGTACCGAAGTTATAAGCACCAGTTGTGTACTCCCAACCGTCAGCTAGATACAAGAAGCGGTTACTTCCCAAGTTGTCGTTACCAACAAGACCATACGAAGCACGGAATTTCAAGTAATCGATAACATTTTGTGACTTCATGAACTTCTCCTCCGAAACAACCCATCCAGCAGAACCTGCAGGGAAGAGACCATAGCGAAGGTCTGGTGCAAAGTTCTCAGAACCGTTGTATCCGACGTTGAACTCAGCCAAATATTTACGATCGTAGTTGTAAGTAACACGACCAACCAAACCAACATATCCACTAGGGATTGATTCATAAGTAGATGGGTAGTATGTCTTACTTTGAGTGTATAGCGCTAGAGCCGATACATCGTGCTTGTCGAATGTGCGAGCGTAACGAAGACTTGTCTCAGCATACCAGTCACGACCCATAGAGTCTGACTCAGAGAATGATGGGCTATCAGTCTCACCTGTAATCTTATAGACGATAGTTTTGTCGTAGTCGTCATCAGTTATATCGAGTCCAAGACCGTCGAGCATACCTGCATAGTATGGGGTCCAAACCTCCATAGTGTAATCCCACTCACGGGTAACAGTATAGTCGGCGTTGTAAGCTCCCTTAATATTAAAGGATAAACCTTTGGTCACAAAATCGAGTTTTTGGTTGAGCTCAAGGTCGAGATTCAAATCGTTACTTGTAACTGTAGTGTATCCCAAACCATAGAAATCAATAGCATTGGCCATTACACCAAACACGTCGGAACTTGTGGTCATCTTCACACCGTCGATGATACCAGGACTTGAGTATGGAAGAGCCCAAGTGAATTGCTCCCACATATTACGCTCCGAACTTCCTGAATTAGGCGAGTATACATCACCCACACGTCCACCGATATTGAGCTTCATACTTGTCGACTCTGTGAAATCGATGTCGAGGTTCGTACGGAAGTTATACCTGTTATATTTATAGTTGGAGTCATATGACAAATCTCCTATGTCAGACATAATACCCTCTTGGAAAAGGTAACCAATCGAAGTAAAGTAGCGAACCTTGTCGGTACCACCACTAATATTAACATTGTGTTGAGTCTGAAGCGACGAGTCATTCATAAGGTAGTCACGCCAGTCGATATCTGGATACATAATTGGATCTTCACCCGTTGCGAACATGTTAAGGGTATACTCACTAAATGGTGCATTGGCGATATCTCCACCATCGTTAGTGTATAACTCATTACGCATAGAGGCTGTAGTGTAGCTATCTGCCATCTCGACCAAGCGAGTTGGAGACTGCAAACTGACTGAAGATGAGAAGTCGATTCTTGCCTTACCCTCTTGACCACGACGAGTGGTAACGATGATCACACCATTTGCACCACGCACACCGAATACTGCTGTTGCCGATGCATCCTTCAAGATAGAGAGGCTCTCGATTTCGTTAGGGTCCAATTGCGAGAAGTCACGCTCCACACCATCCACCAACACCAAAGGGGTTGATTTGTCGGTCGAGAGCGAACCTGTACCACGTATATATATATCCGCAACCTCAGCTCCTGGCTGACCTGTAGAGAGTGTTGTGGTGACACCAGGCATCATACCTGCCAGTGCATTTGCCACAGAAGAGCTGGTACTCTTCAAAAGTTCTTCAGTTCCAACCGACGCGACAGCACCTGTCATTGTCGCCTTCTTCTGAACACCATAACCAACCACCTGAATCTCTTCAATGTTGTTGGTGTCTTCCATCAAGATCACCTTTAGCAGGCTCTTGCCGCTAACCGAGACCTCTTGGTCGCGATATCCCATGAAGGATACCGTTACTGATTTTGAGCCTGGCTTAAGTTTAATTGTAAACTTGCCATCTGCATCACTCAATGCGTAGGTGATACCATCATCCGCAACAACTGAAGCAGATATGATTGGTTCACCATTCATATCTGTCACTTCACCAGCTACTGTATACCCGCCCGATTGTGCCATCAAAGGGGTAGAAGCAAAAAGCCATAGCGCAGATAATAGGGTGACAACCACCGAAAGTTTTAGGTAAATTTTTCCCATCTTTCTACATAATTTAGGTTATTAAAAGTTTGTTTATAAGGTTGAAAAACGAAAAACAGACGGGTTAATTCCGATTTTCGCTTTTCAAATTTACAATCAATAAACTATTATAAGGGTGGGTAAAACAGACATTTTAGGGTGGCATATAGGTCCGAGACCTATTTATCACTGCATAAAAGTACAATTTACAGCAGTCGGCCAAAGTGTCGCAACGACCTATTCAATATTTTGATCTGGGCTCTCCGATAAAAAGTTATCCTTATATGTTTGTGGCAGAACACCAAACTCTTTTTCGAAACACTCCCTAAAATATCTAAGGTCGCTAAAGCCAACATCGTAGGTCACATCGGAGATCGAGTAGCGACCCGTTTGCAATAGTGATGCCGCGCGATGCAACCTGATGTTGCGAATGAGCGCATTGGCCGTTGTGTTCAACAGAGATCTGAGTTTTTTGTTGAGAACACGTGGGGTCATACCCATCTTGGTACAGATGTCGCTAACCGCAAAGTCATTGTTGCCGATATTCTCTTCGACATAATCGGTCAACTTTTTCAAGAACTCCTTGTCGAGATTTGTGATCGACTCCTCGGCCGAGGATGAGCCTGTCGTAGGCTCGGCCTCCTCCTCTTCAGCAACTCTCTGCTTGGTGCTACTCATCAATCTGTCGGCCAGCATTATTCGATTGCGCACAATCGAATTGACGGTCTCGATAAGGACCGCATTATTAAATGGTTTTGTGCAGTAAGCATCGGCCAAATTTCTGTACCCCTCTGCAATATCGCTCTGCGCACTCTTTGCCGTTAGCAACACAATTGGTATGTGAGATGTTCGACTATCCTCCTTCAGCGTTGCACAAAGCTCCAAACCATCCACCTCGGGCATCATAACATCCGAGATGATGATATCGGGAATGAGCGACAACGCTTTATCGATACCCTCGCGACCGCCCTCGGCACTCTCGACGCTGTAATACGACGAGAACATATCTTTGAGCAGCAGTAGCAGGTCGGGATTATCATCCACCACAAGCATCTGAGGTAGCGAGCCATCCTCGTGGCTCCACTCTAGCTGCGCCTCCGACTCTTGGGCGTATTGCGCCTCTTCTTGAGACGACACATGCATAGGATCCACCTCATCGCCACTTTCAGTCTGCTGATCATCGGTAATATGCTTAGGGATTGAGACGAAAAACGAGGTGCCACGGCTCTCCTCCGACTCAAACCAGATCTCGCCATTGTGCATCTTAACCAAACTTTTGGTCAAGATCAGACCGATACCGATACCACCCGTATCGCTCAAATTATTTAGATTAAAACTTGCAAAGCGCTCGAATAGACGCTTTCCGACAACCTTGCTAATACCAATACCCGTATCGTGAACCTCAATGCGGAGATCATCTTCGCGCTCCTCAACGCAGAAGCTCACCGTGCCACCCGCTGGGGTGTGCTTGATGGCATTCGAGATGAGATTATAGATGATCTGCTCCATCATATATTTATCAAAATATAGGTATATAGGGCTCTCGGGGATCTCAATTTTGAGGGTAATATTACGCTGCTCGGTCCAGAACTGGAACTGGTGTAGCAGCGTGCTGGCGATCTGAGAGAAGTTGTGATAGGCCATCTCCACCCTCAACTTACCACTCTCCTGCTTCACGTAGGCCAACAGCTCGTTGATCAGACGCAACAGCGAATTGGCATTATGCTCCATGGTCTTAAGCGAAGTCTGCCACTGTGGATCGCTAGCTATCGGACTCTGGCTCATAATCTTCTGCAGCGGCGAGATTATAAGGGTGAGCGGCGTTCTAAATTCGTGCGAGATATTGGTGAAGAATTTGGTTCGCATCTCCAGCATCTCGTGCGCCTTATTTCGCTCCATCTTTATGATAGCCATCGCACTCTCGCGCTTCATGCGACGACGGTAGTAGCTTGCGAGAATCCACAAACCGAATGCAAAGAGTGCGTAGTAGAGAAGATAGGAGTACCAACGAGCCCACACGGGCGCAACGATGGTGATGGGCATGGTGAGCTCCTCGTCACTCCAGAGACCATTATCGTTGGTCGACTGCAGGCGGAAGGTGTAGTTACCCGATGGCACATTGACATAGGAGGCCACCCTATTATCAGAGTGTGCCTTGATATAATCGGCATCGTAACCGTCTAACTTATAGCGATATATATTCTTAGCCGAATTAGAATAGTTGGGTGCAGCAAATCTAAAAGAGAAGCTATCTTGATTATATTTCAACCTTACGCCTCTGCCTGGCTCGAGGACGCAGGGGATCAGAGAAACGTTATCGTCATCGTCGAACACGCTCTTATTAAAGATCCTAAAATCGGTTATTATTGGCCTAGTGTGTATAGGCTCCTCCTCCTCGATAAAGTCGGGAAGTAGCTTATTGAAGCCATTAACTCCACCAAAAAGTATCTCACCACTTGGGAGTTTGGCAACAGAAAGTTCATTAAATTCGTAATCTTGAAGCCCATCATAACGATCGTAGATGCGAATTTTATCGCTTGTGGGATTCAAGCAGCAGATTCCTCTGTTTGACGAGACCCAAATATTGCCATCTTCATCCTCGGCGATAGCCTTAATGCTATTGTTCGAGAGTCCCGAAGCGATTGTATAGCTCTTTATTCCATACTTACGCCCCTTTTTGTCGGGCATATACGACGAGGGGAGCTGCGTCAAGCAGTGTAGTCCACGCCCCAGGGTGCCGTACCAGATCCGACCAAGTTTATCCTCGATAATTGGGATGGTGTAATGGTTAGACTCGACCGAAACCACAACTGGCTCCACAACTGGCTCCGACAGATATAGCTGCTCTCGATCGATGAGCGCCAACCCCTTATCGGTACAGATCCAGAGGTCACCTCGACTGTCGATCATCAAATTACGCACAATATTCGATGGCAGGCCGCTAGCTTCCTGCGTGAGTGTTATCTTGCTATTATCGCGCAAATCGTAGCGCGTTATACCAAAACCATACGACGCCGCCCACATATATACACTATCGGCAATTAACGCCCTATAGGTGCCACCAACCGACATTGGTTGAGAGATATAACTCTTTGGATCGACACAAAATATATCTTTAGTGGTCGAAATATAGTGTTTACCATTAAAAGGCGAGCGCTCCATAGCATATATTATCTCGCCATTGAATATCTGCTCCTTGGCTCTATCATACCTATTTTGGTTGTAGATATAGACTCCACTTCCCTCTGTTCCGACCCACAGTTGGTCGCCGAACAATGTGAGTGGCAGAATATGGTCGTTTCCGTGACCCGTAAAGTGGGCAAATGGCTTTCTATCGGGCTCGTAGTGACACAAACCAGCCTTCATGAAGCCGACCCAAACACCCTCCGAATTATCGTACGCAATAACGTTAGCCCGCATATCCTGGAACTCATCTACGCTCTTCGCAACCGAAAGCGTATTACTTCCCCTATCATAATTTGATCTATAGACGCCATTGTGTGAGTGCCCCCATAGTGAGTCTCCGCACCACTCAATATGGAATCCGCCTGGAAAATTTCCAAATGTCTTTATACTCTGATCCTCAAGATTCATCGACATCAAACGCTTCTCGTAGAGTACAAATAGGTACGAGTTATGGATGTCAACATCCCAAACATAACCGCCCAATCTTTCGTGAAGCCCTACAAATGCGTTCTCCGACTCCGAGAATGTAAGAACTCCAATATTTGTAGCTAGATAGAGCGCGCCATCATGGGCGATAATTTCGTTGACGATTCCGCTATTATCCTCCGTGAAAGAGTATAATTTTATATCGTCGATGCGTAGCGTCTGGTAGTCAAAAGTGATCTTGAAAACGTGGTGCGAGATTGAGTCGTAAGCCCAAATAAGGCCATTATCATCGATACGTAGGTATTTAAGGGTGGCAGCACCCTTAATCCAATTCTCATATGTGAGTGCCGTGATATGGTAAAACCGATTCTCCTCCCTTATATAATAGTAGAGGCCATCACTGGTGGTTCCAACCCAGATATTACCCAACTTATCCTCGACCAAAGATACTATAAGGTTGGACTCTAGCCCTCTATCGCCTATCGAATATGTTGTAAAATCATATCCATCGTATCGATTTAGCCCGTCGTTCGTTGCGATCCATATATAGCCGTATGAATCTTGCAGGATATCTAAGACATCGCCTTGGCTCAAGCCATCATTTACAACTAATTGAGTTTTAGCATAATTAACCTGCGAATATGTCCTAACAGGTAGTATACTAACAAGGAGTATAAGTGCGTAAAAAAGTCTCATGCAGTTTAGGTGGTTGGTTTTGGTATACAAACTTAAACAAAAAATGCATATAAAAAAAGAGATTGTCAAAAAAAAATGGCTGACACATTACGCGCCAACCACTTTTTAAAATAATGAAATCCTACAATCTATGTGTTACCGTACCAAAGTTTGCATCAATTATCTCCTGAATGTCATGATGAAGAACATCATTATCACCCGACTGTTTCTTCAGCTCCAACAGCTCGGCTTTAAGCCTCTCGAGCACCTCTGCATATTGAGGATCGTTTGCCAAATTGGTGGTCTCGTATGGATCATTTTTCATATCGTACAACTCGAACGAAGATGGTGTTGGATCCAAAGTTGCAGAGTTTTTAGGCTCCCAAGGTGTTGCTAACCAACTTTTGCGTTCGATATCATAATGACGACCATAGAAGAAGATCAATTTATAATCTGCCGTACGTATACCGAAGTGCGCAGGGACATTATGATGCATCATATGCATCCAATAGCGATAGTAAATTCCTGTACGCCAATCGCTTGGAGTCTCCCCCTCGAAATAACTACTGAAGTCACGACCCTGCATATACTCAGGGCTTTTTTCGCGACCCGCCAACGAAAGAAGTGTTGGCGCAAAGTCGATGTTCGAGATCATAAGATCCTCGTGCGAACCCTTCTCAACCTTCATCCCAGGAACACGCATGATATATGGCATACGCATACCCTCGTCGTACATCCAGCGCTTATCCTGCAGGTCATGCTCGCCAAGGAACATTCCCTGATCGGCCGTGTAGATGATGATTGTGTTATCCCACAAATCGTTCTCCTTGAGGTAGGTAAAGATTCGCTCGATGTTGTCATCGACACCTTTCACGCAACGTAGATAGCGCTTCAAGTACTCATTGTAGGCAGCTATCGTATTGGCCTTCACGTCGTCACCCTCGATCTTATACATCGCCGTATAGTTACGATAGGTGTTTCTGCTGGACACCGAAGAGCCGATATAGTAATCCAACGAGTTGTTGACACCCCTAGTTCCCTCCGATCCAAAGGCTTCGCGATCGAATAGCGTTGCAGGATACGGAATTTCGACATCGGCCAAATACTCTGCATATCTTGGTGCAAACTCAAAGTTGTCGTGTGGCGCTTTGAAGTGATGCATCAAGAAGAATGGCTGATCTTTATCGCGTCTATTCTCCAACCAATCCAACGAGATATCTGTAACAATATCAGAGCAGTAGCCCTCATGCTTGGTGATGTTGAATGGGAACTTCTTGTCGGTATTGTCACTCGAAGCCAACACGGGATCAAAGTATGATCCCTGTTGACCGTGCGAGGTAAAGATATTGTAGTAGTCGAAAGCCGAAGGCTCGCAGCCCAAATGCCACTTACCAACCATCGCTGTTTGGTAACCTAAAGCCTTCATCTCCTGAGCCAGATACTGCTGATCCTCGGTGATCTCCTCATCTAAAGTCAAGACGCCATTGGTATGAGAGTATTGACCCGTCATGATCGTTGCTCGACTGGGTGTAGATATTCCATTACCACAGAAGCAGTTGTCGAAAGTGACGCTCTCGGCTGCAAATGCATCGATATTTGGTGTCGGATTTACCTCCGCCAAACGGCTTCCATAGGCACCAATGGCCTGCGATGTGTGGTCGTCGGACATTATATATAGTATATTCAGCGGCTTGGTGGTTTCACCACTACCACAGCTCACAAAAGGAACTGCTGCCACTCCCGCTGCTGTTGCGAGCAACGCACTATGCAATTTTGATTTCATAATTTAGATACTCTTTACGACAATGTTGTTGTATTATGAATCACCGACTTAGTGGCTCCGTGAACATCTTTTTGACGCTTCAAAGAGAGCGTTTTGCCAGAGACTGGCTCTCCATCGATCGACAACACAAGTTCGTTGATATCCGACTCCAATGCGAATGTGAACTCTGTGATCACCTTCTGGTGAGCTGGGATTGTAACATTTTTCACCTGCTTTTCGCCATTGTTAGAGCACTCAATAGCAACAGTTACCTCAGCATCTGTACTGTTCGAGATATACTGCTCAACAACAACATTGTCACCAACGATATCACCCTGAATATCACCATAAGCAACACCGTCGTAGTTAATCTTGAACGAGTGTGCATACTCTGTTGGCTTCTCAGATGGGAAGGTGATAGTCAAGCCCTTATCGCTCTGGCTCCACTTGATCTCCTCGTCTGAACCCAACATTGAGACTCCAGTCACCTTAAAGTTAGCGCCGCAAGATGGAGCCAACGAGCGGATCAAGATATCACCGTCGGTCCACTCCAAGGTTGTTGCATAGAGAGCGTCGCCGTTACATGTAAAGCGAATATCTTGTGCTGAGTAGTGCGAAGCAACTCCATCGGTCATATAACCAGAGGTTCCTGCATTGTCACCCTCGCCCCAACGAACCCATGCACGAGTGTCGTAGATCGCCTCACCGTTAACTGCCAACCATGCGCCCAACTCGCGAAGCACATACTGCTGCTCGTCGGTGATTGTTCCATCAACCTTAGGGCCGATATTGAGGAGCAAGTTACCATTTTTACTTACGATATCCACAAAGTCGTCGATGATATGATTTGGAGTTTTGTTCTCCTCGTCGGGTGTGTAGCTCCACGATTTTTTACCAATCGAGGTATCTGTCTGCCATGCGTAACGACGAATGCGATCACTCTTACCACGCTCGATATCAAATACTTGACTCTGATCACTATAACCAACCTTGGTATTTACGACAACCTCTTTGCCCCAATCCAATGCGTTGTTGTAGTAGTAGGCCATAAACTTATAGAATGTAGGTTGGAACGGATACTTTCCAACTGTCCAGTCGAACCAAATCAACTCTGGTTGATACTGATCGATAAGCTCATACATATGAAGCAACCACTGTGCGCGAGACTCCTCGTTAGAACCCTCATTCTCACCGCAATATGCATCCATACCAACACCACCTGGCTCAGGCAAACGCTGACCATAAAGTGTCACATCTGTATCGCGAACGTCCGACGCGAACTTCATACCCTCGCCATAGAACCATGGGTTCTCAGCGCGGTGCGAAGAGAGTCCAAAGACCAAACCTTCTGCTTTGATTGCCTTAGAGAGCTCACCAATAACATCAATTTTTGGTCCCATATCAACCGCGTTCCAAGGGTTAAATGTACTATTATACATTGCGAAACCGTCGTGGTGCTCAGCTACAGGAACCACATAACGAGCTCCCGACTCCTTGAAAAGCTTTGCCCACTGCGTTGCATCAAATCTCTCAGCCTTGAAATCTGGAATAAAATCCTTATATCCAAACTCAGAGACTGGACCATAAGTCTGCTCATGATATTTGTTAATCTTGCTACCCTCTTGGTACATCCATCGAGCGTACCACTCGCTGCCGTATGCGGGAACGGCATATACACCCCAGTGGATAAAGATTCCCAATTTATCGTTGGTGAACCACTCTGGGATGGTGTAATTTTGACCGATCGATAGTGAATCGGGTTGGAATAGATCGGTACCCTTGGGTGACGACGTGCGGCTAGTGTCGGGATAGTAGCTCGACGAACCACAAGATACTGCAAAAAGGAGAGCTGCAGCCATCAGTGAAGTAAAAGTTCTTTTTTTCATTTTAAGTAAATTTATTATAATTAGTTAATTTTAAATGTAAAGGCATGCTCGCAGGGCCTCTTCTTTGGAAGTATCAACTTCAAACCATGCTCGTTCTGCTCAAATTTGACTCTCTTTTTAGATCCTAGCAGCGATACGCTCTCGATTGGAGCGTCGAGATGTTCACAATTGCTGCTCAACGTACGAATAAGAATCTCGCCCTCCTCGGGCCAATCCATCATAATTGCGTATAGTTGGTCACCGTTGACAGTGAAGCGGATATCTTCAGCCATTGCATCTCTATTTTTATCCTCGCTCAGGTGACCCTCCTTTATCTCGAGACCTCCTTCGCCATATACATGCCATGGTCGAGTATCATAAATCGCCTCGCCATTAATCTGCAGCCACTCACCCATCTCGAGCAATCTTGTCTCAACCTCCTCAGGAATCTCGCCTTGGGCCGTTGGTGTAACATTGAGCAACACTGCACCATTTTTACTCACCACATCCACCAAGAAGTCGACAAGTCGATTTGTTGTCTTATATTTTGGATTATCGATATTACACCATGCATTCCAATCGACTGAGTCGTCGGTAAGCCAGACAAAAGGCATCTTATGCTTCATTCGCGAGCGCTCCAAGTCCAACACAGCGCTACCGTCGACCATATCATTGAATTTATATGTGCAGACCACCTCTTTGCCCCTTTCGAGACCTATGTTGTAGAACTTTGCAAGGAACTCTTTGCGATACTTCTCGTCGATAATATTCATCTTATTATCGAACCAGATGATATCTGGATCATACTTGGTCATCAACTCATCGAGTCGCGCCATCCACTCTTGGTTAAACTCCTCGGTGGCCATAAGCGCAGCGTTGAAACCGTGATCACCCATCTTGAAGCTACCCTCGGGGGCGTAGGGGCCATAGAGGCCTGAGTATTGAGGATCACCAGCATCGGTGGTGGTGTCCCATGTTGGATACCAGGCATATAGCCAGTGACGATGATAGGTGATTATATACTTCATCCCCTCCTTTTTCACGGCATCCTGCATCAACTGCACGATATCCTTTTTAGGTCCCATATCGGCTGCATCCCACTCCGTGAGCGCACTATCCCACATCGCGAAGCCATCTGCATGCTCGGCCACAGGACCCGCAAACTGCGCACCCGCCTTCTTGAACAGTTTTGCCCACTTCTCGGCATCGAACTTCTCGGCGGTGAACATCGGGATGAAATCTTTGTAGCCGAACTCCTTGAGGTCTCCGTATGTCTGCTCGTGATACTTTCTAATTTTGTGACCCTCGCGATACATCCACAGAGAGTACCACTCGGTCTCATGAGCTGGCACGGAGTATGGTCCCCAATGAAAATAGATTCCAAACTTTGAATTTTTCCACCACTCGGGCACCTCGTAGGTTTTCAAAGATTCCCACGTTGGTTGATACTCCTGAGCTGCACCCTGCAGTGCAAAAATCAAAAGTAGTGTTGCTAATAGAATTTTGTTAATATTTTTCATCTTCTATAAATTTTTCTTTTTTACAAAGATAGTGAGTAATTATTAAAAACAAGTGCGGTATAATGGCTAAAAACAACGCGTTAAATGGTAACTAAGGGGTGTAAATGCACATAAACTACATACGTAAATTGGTCAATTGATATTTTATTGAAAATTGCACACCTAAAATAACAACAAATTTTTGTACCTTTGTTTTGTAGAAACTAACCACTCTCAAAATTATGAAACTAAAACTTAGCTCGCTCGCGGCTGCGACAAAAAAAAGCCAAATTATGCTCCTCCTCGCGCTGATGATTTCAAGCGTGGCGCTAGCGCAAAATCCACTGGTTACCCACATCTACACAGCCGACCCCACCGCCCGAGTTCACGAGGGTAAATTATATATATACCCCTCATGCGACATCGTGCCGACAAAAGAGGATGGCAAAAAGGGCTTCGTCATGCCAGGCTACCACATCTTCTCACTCGAGGGTGGCAGCACATGGCACGACTACGGAATGACGCTGCACTGCGACCAGGTGCCATGGGGCGAAAAGGGAACCAACTCGATGTGGGCTCCAGACTGCATCGAGAAAGATGGCAAATATTACTACTACTACCCCGCCAAACCCTTAAATGATAGAGCTTTCCGCAGGATCGGCGTAGGCATTTCCGACTCTCCATCGGGTCCATTCGAGTGGGAACCAACATTCATAGATGGTGTTTCTGGTATCGACCCAGGTCTCCTACTCGACGATGCCGACAACCAAGCTTACCTATTCTTCGGCGGTGGGCAAGAGCTCTTCGTGGCGCCCTTAGGCGATGATATGAAGAGCATTACCGAGCCAGCGATAAAGATCGAAGGGCTACCTGCAGGATATAAAGAGGGGTCGTTCCCGATCAAAATTGATGGGGTATACTACCTCACATTTGCCCATGTATTTGCCGACGAGGGTTACACAATTGGCTATGCCACAAGCGATAACCCAATGGGACCATACCTCTACCGCGGTAAAATCATGGATAATATCGCTCAAGGTACCAACCACCACTCAATCGTAAAATACAAAGATCAGTGGATTCTATTCTACCACTTCTGGCACATCAGCGGCGTAAATAAAATGCGCTCCATGTGCGCTGACTACATGCACTTTAAGCCAGATGGCACAATCGCCAAGGTGAAACCCACGCTACGCGGCATTGGCTCACCAATGCAGGGCGACACAATCCAGATTGACCGCTACAACACAATCCACAAAGCCCAAACTGCGATGGTGTCGGGCGACGAACCTACGGGATGGATGGTGTGCGAGGCCGAGGCCTACTCCAACGTCACATTCAACGATGTCGACTTTGGTGATGGCACCGCAAAAAAGATGCTGGCTCGCGTAGCTTGCGGACAACGTTTTGGTGAGATCCAGATTCGCACCAATGGCCCCCAGGGAGAGTTAATTGCAACATTCCCACTACACTACACTGGTGGATGGGACAAATGGGTCACCCTCGAGAGCGACATCTTGGCACCAATCACGGGCAAACACAACATCTGCGCGGTGTTTATTGGCGAGGGCGGAAGCACCAAAATCGCAAATTTGAATTGGCTACTTATGCCTCACGATCAGAAGTAAAACCAAATAAATAATTATATTAATGAAACTCAATTTCCAAAAAAATTCATTCCTTCTAATTGCGCTGAGCGTAGTTATACAGAGTGGGGCCCAAGAGTGGCAAAATCAGTATGTTAACCAGGTAAACAGGCTCAATGCACGAGCAACATCCTACCCTTACGAGTCGCTAGACAAGGCGCTCAGCAGCGATAGAGAGCTCGCCGAGATCTCATCGCTCAATGGTGTGTGGAAGTTCCACTTCGCTGTAGATCTCGCGCAGAGCCCCGCGGAGTTCTACAACACAGATTTCGACAACTCTTCTTGGGATGATATTCCAGTTCCGTCGTGCTGGGAGATGCAGGGTTACGACTACCCTATCTATAGCAACTCTACCTACCCATTCCCCGACACTCCTCCATTCATCTCGCGCACAAACCCCACGGGTTGCTACGTGCGCAACTTCACCGTTCCTGCGGAGTGGAGCGACAAGCGTATCATAGTTCGCTTTGGTGGAGTCTACTCAGGATTCTACTTGTGAGTTAATGGTCAACAGGTTGGCTACTCTGAGGATAGCTGTCTACCATCGGAGTTCGATATCACCGACTACGTTGCCGATGGCGACAACAAGATCGCCGTGCAGGCCTTCAAATGGACCGACGGCAGCTATTTGGAGGATGCAGACCACTGGCGCATGGCGGGTATCCACCGCGAGGTGATGCTAATGGCGATCCCCGAGGTTTCGCTCTACGACTTTGGCATTCGCACCCAACTGGACTTGAAAAACAACCGCGCACGCCTTATGATTCGTCCCGAGTTGGTCAACAACAACGACACCGACATCGCAGGATGGAAGCTCACAGCTCAACTGTACGACGACCAGAAGGAGGCGGTATTCCTCAGCCCAATCGAGATCCAAGCAAAACAGATTATCAACGAGCCATATCCACAGCGCGACAATGTATATTATGGTATGATGCAGGGCGATGTGATCAACCCAAAACTATGGAACGCCGAGGAGCCAAACCTATACACAATTGTCCTCACATTGACCGATGCCGATGGCAATGCCGTTGATGTTCGCAGTTCGCAGATTGGATTCCGCGACGTAAAGATCGAAGATGAGCAGTTGTGGGTAAATGGTGAATCGATCAAATTATATGGTGTCAACCGCCACGACCACAGCGATGTAGGTGGAAAAACTGTCACACGCGAAGAGATGGAGGAGGATGTTAAGTTGATGAAGCAATACAACTTCAACTCTGTACGCTGCTCACACTACCCTAACGACCCATATTTCTACGAGCTTTGCGACAAATATGGTCTATATGTTATGGATGAGGCCAACTTAGAGACTCACCACGCACGCGGATATTTGACAAACCGCCCAGAGTGGATCGGGGCCTACATGGAGCGTGCTACACGCATGGTTCTCAACAACAGAAACCACCCATCGATCATCGTATGGTCGCTCGGCAACGAGTCTGGATGTGGCCCGAATCACGCTGCAATGGCTGGCTGGGTCAAGGATTACGACCCAACTCGCCCCGTGCACTACGAGGGAGCTCAAGGACAACCACAGCACCCGCTATACACCCCCGTGAGCCGCAAACTGGCATCGGTAGTGACCAGCGAGATCGTGACAGAGGAGCCTGAGGAGATCCCCGAAAGCCGTTGCGACGGATATACAAATCCAGATGATCCTGAGTATGTTGACATGCTAAGCCGCATGTATCCACTAGTTTCAACGCTCGAGAAGATGGCTCTCGACGAGATCATCAACCGCCCCGTAGTGATGTGCGAATATGCTCACTCGATGGGTAACTCAACTGGTGGACTATACGAATATTGGGAGCTAATCCGCAAGCACAAACGCCTAATTGGTGGATACATTTGGGACTGGATCGATCAAGGTCTACGCGAAGTTGACCCCGTGACAGGCCAAGTATATTGGAACTATGGTGGCGACTACGAACCAGAGGGCGTACACAACGACAACAACTTCTGTATCAACGGTGTAGTTGGCCCAGATCGCCACATCAAACCTGCGATGTTCGAGTGTAAATATGTATTCCAACCCATCGAGTTTAGCTTCGAGAAGCCAAATACGCTCTCTATACTTAACCGCAACTTCTTCATCTCGAGCGACGACTACAACTACCACTGGGAGCTACGCGACGAAGATAGTGTTCTTCAAAGTGGCCAGGTCACCTTCGAGGCGTGTGCTCCAGGTCAGAGTGCAAGTGTCGTGCTACCAATCAAGAGCTTCAAGATGGAGCCAGGAGCAGAGTACTGGGTGCGTGTAAGCGCAACTGAGAAGAGCGACAAGGTATATGCTGAGGCTGGTTTCGAGGTTGCGTGGGATCAATTCGCATACAATACCCCCGAAAAGGTAGAGACAAAAGCAAATATTAAAGGCAGCGTAACGCTTGCCCAAAACGACAACACAATATCGGTATCAGGTAAAGGTTTCGACGTGAAGATCGTCGACGGTTACATCAGCCAATACACACAAAATGGAGTTGAGCTAATCTCGTCGCCATTGAAGCCAAACTTCTGGAGAGCCGACACCGACAACGACTGGCGAGGCTGGAAGACATGGAACGTCATGGGCTTCTGGAAAGATGCCGACAAGGTGATGCAGAGTGAGGTTATCGACGTAGTTGAGTCTGCAGGCAAGGTCGCAATAACCACAAAGGTATCAATCACTGACAAGGCGCAACTAACACTAAACTACACAATTACAGCAGATGGCGCAATCGAGGTTGACTACGCTCTAACAAAAGAGAGCGACCTCCCAGAACTACTTCGCGTAGGTATGCAGTGCGAGGTTAACAACCAACTCGAGCGCGTAACATACTATGGTCTAGGCGAGTGGGAGAACTACTGCGACCGTGCACGAAGCGCAATGATGGGCACATACCGCTCGACCGTAGAGGAGATGATGTTCGACTACGTCGTGCCACAAGAGAACGGAAACCGTTGTGGCGTTCGTTGGTTTGCAATGCAGGGTAAGAACCGAGGTATTCAGATCATCGGCCAAGAACCTCTATCTGTCTCTGTTTGGAACGCAACCCAAGAGGCAATATACAATGCGAAGCATATCAATGAGTTAGAGGCACTCGAGAACTCCTTCACACTAAACATCGACAAGGAGCAAGCTGGAGTTGGCGGAACCGACTCATGGAGCATCAAGGCGCGACCAATGGAGCAACACAGACTCCTTGAAGACGCATACAACTACTCATTTAAGATTGTTCCCGTAACAGACAAAAGCAAACTTAAAAGAGCTAGCTTCTAGGGACGGCCTGGGTCTGACTCCGTCGGGCGCAGATAGCACCTGCGCGGGTGCATATTACGCTGCGTATTGGGCATAGAACTTTTTGCTAAAGTTCTATGATTTTAGAACATAATGAGCTGAATCAAATAAATTTGTTCAGCTCATTATGTTCTAAAATTTATTAAATGCTTGCAGCATTTAAACCCAATTCGAATTACAAACAGTCAACATCAATTATGCATTGTGAATTATACACTATGCATTGTTATGCAACCCGTGCTCCAACTCGCTGATTTGCTTATGGCAACCGCAGGTTGACAATGATATATAATAAAAGAGATGAGTGTTGAAAGTCTAGCTTTCATAAACTCATCTCTTTTATTATATATCGTAAAGCGCTCGAGAGCGCTGCAAATCAGCACAATACAAAAAGATCAAAAACGCCAGTTTTTGGGTCCAGGCTTGCCTGGCGGCCGGCCGCTGCAAGGGCAGTAAGAAACGTACGAAACCTAAGAAACCCAAGAAACCTAATACCCAATCTTCTTTCGCTGCGGTGCAGATGGCTCAATTTTCGTGAAATCGGCAAGGCTTGCGGCAGATATTGTGGATGTAGCGCCACTGAGCAGCACCACCTTATGTATTGAGTAGCTTAAGATCTTCATTGTGCGTGCTGTTGCGAGATCTCCGCGATGGTCGCGACAGAGCGTAGCTATATAGCCCCTCATTATATCCGCAGCATCGCTTTCGAATGTGAGACCCACACCCTTAAGCTGCATGTGCAATATCTCGAAGAGCTCTTCGGCTGTATAATCCTCAAAAATTAGAGTATGATCGAAGTTGCTAATGCCGATCTTGTTCAATCGTCGCGCTAAACCTATGCGTGGCGAATCTTGCTCGGCGATCACTACGGCGAAACGTCCATGTATCTCGTTGGTGTTTGTCGCAAGAGATATACGCAGGTAGTCGGGATTAAAATTACCGTTAGAGGGCTTGAACTGAGGCGCATCACCATCCACAAATAGCAACCCCTGCAACGACTCACGCATTCTCTGCTGTATCAACTCATCAGCCTTGTACGTTGGCACATTATATATCTCCTCGGCGTTGATCTCTACAGTATGCCCTTTGCCGAGTAGGTTCATCGCCTTGAGAATCTGCGATAGGATCTCGGCAATACTGCTCTTTCCTGTGCCCGAATTTCCCACGAAGTGCCACTTGAGAGGATAGCGCTCAATTTGCGCTGGATCGCTTTTGCTTACCGCGCGTACAAAATCGACAAATTGATGTAGAGCACCCTTCACTTGCGTGAGTCCAACCATAGAGTCAAGACGCTGAAGAGCATCGGCCAAGAGAGCTTCGTCGAAGAGATTCTCATTTATCATCTTAACCTCCTTCGACTCAATGGGGACGTCGCACTGCTGCACGAGGCAGAGCTTTTCAGGGTCGGTCTCGCCCTCCAATCGCATAGCCATATTGGGGAGCACCTGCGTTGTGATCAGACGCGAGACAAAACGGGCATTGCTGAAGTTGCCATCTTTGACCTTGCACTCCTTTCGAATCATCGCAAGTATTGCATCGGATGCCTCCTGCGTGAGCGTGAGGTTGTTACGCGAGATGATGCTCTCGGCAATTGCAAAGAGCTCGTCGACGTCGTAATCCTCGAAAGTGAAGTGGTATGGGAAGCGACCTTTGAGGCCAGGGTTCATGTTGAGCATCTGCTCCATCTCTTTGGGATAGCCCGCCAAGACCACAATCATATCGACCTGCTCTTTGCCCAGAGCGTCGAGCAGAGTCTCCACGGCGATCTTTCCGAAGCTGCCTTTGTCACCATCGAAGAGGGTGTAAGCTTCATCTATGAATAGTATATTCCCCTGAGCTGCAGTGATTAAGTTCTTCATTTTAGCCTCGGTACCACCCACAACATCGTCGATCATATCGGCACGCGACACCTTCATGACATTACCCATCGAGAGAAGCCCCATCGAGTGGTAGATGTCACCTAAGTACTCCGCCACGCTTGTCTTACCAGTCCCTGGATTACCCGTAAAGACCATGTGAAGCGGTGGAATTGGGGTGTCAATCTTATTTTCACGACGCGCCTGAACAAAACGAATATAGCTTAAGTGGCTACGTATTTTGCTCTTCAAATCATTGAGGCCGATCATCTTCTCGAGGCGAGCAATAGCATCCTCAGCACCCTCCATCTCGGCGTGGTAGTTGGGAATGTCACACGCCTCAATTGTGGTCAACATCTCGACGCTGTACTCAGCATCACAATCGCTCATAAGTCGCTCAGCCATTGCTGGTTGAACCTCATTTTCAAGGAGGTTATTCACATATCTACCATTGCCAAAATTCTCGCTGCGCGAAGCGTAGGCAATCGCCATAATTGAAGCTAAATATTTTCGGGCATCAGAGGTGAGGGTATATTTATTTTTGGTCAACCAGATATCTGCAATCTGCATCAACTCATCGCGGTTATAATCCTCAAAGTGCATCTTTGTTAGGCGCGAACGCAGACCTGGATTTTTACTTAAAAGAATCTCCATCGGCTGGGTATAACCCGCAAAGATGACCATAAAATCACGCTTATTCTCATCGGCCATGGCCGTCAAGAGCGTAGAGATTATTAGCTTTCCTGGATCGTTCTTGTGCTCGGTAACAAGGTCGTACGCCTCATCGATAAATAGAATTCCGCCTTGCGCCTTCGAGATTGCAGCGTTGACCAACTCACCCTCGCTACCCCACGATTGAGACATAAGGGTCGATCGATCCTCGACCACAACATGACCCTTACTCAGCACGCCTATCTCCTTGTATATCTGACCTAGGAGCTTAGCTACAGTGGTCTTTCCCGTACCTGGATTTCCCAAGAATGCTAAGTGAAGTTGCTGAGCCTTAACGGGTAAACCCTGAGCCTCGCGCGCGCGATCCATTCTAATTTTAGCGATAGACTTACTCAGCTGCTTCTTTATCGAGGTGAGACCCACCATCGATTGCAGCAGCGCCATCGGATCTTGATCACTCTTCTTCTCGCTCTTGATAACACCCTTTCCATCAGCGCTGAGTCGGCGCTGAATCTTATTGATATTATATGATGTTCTGATATCACGATCGCCTATAACAAACTCAATCTCAGTGACTACCTCACCATAGAACTCCACGCGGTAGACGTAACATCCCTCAGTGAAAAGTGAGCTAGGCAGCTCCTTGACCACAGCCTGCTCTTCGCCCGCGCTGAAAGATCCAGTTTGCTCCTCTTGATATATTTGCTGACCCTTCTCGTCTTCAACGGTTATGATAAATTGGAAAGGTAAATCTTTTGTTTGCAGATTCTTAAACAATGGAGTCGACAGAACGCCCACAAGCCCTTCGCGCATGAAACAGCTTTGCGAGCGACGATCCATAGCCTTTTCATAGCTACCATCATCGCCATCTTGCATACGGTAAAAGCCAAATCCCGTGAGCTCAATCGACTCAGTATAAGGCGCTTTAATATCTACAATGGTGATCTTTTTCGAGAATAGTTCGGTGTCACCGTGACTGATAACGAAGCTATAACTACCCGACGGCAGTGAGTAAGCTGCAATAGGCATATAGGTTGTGCTATTGGCGGTGAGCTCCCCCTTCGCCTCGGCCACAACCATTGTACGCCCCGCACGGATCTCAAATTTAAACTCAGCCTTAGGATCAGGCTCACCTTTAATTGTGACCCAACTGTTGAATACACCACTCTCCACGGTGCGGAAATAGGTTGACGCTGAAGGTGTTGGATCGCTGTCGTCGCCTTGATAGGTCACGCAGAACTTAACATCCTCCACTGTGATATCCTCCAACTGCCAGCTCATCGTCAGCTCGCCACTAGGCTCCTCTGAATCCTCTGAATCCTCTGAATCCTCTGTCTCTGTCTGCTCCTTGCACTGCGCAATCTCAGAGAGTTCCGTAATTGACTCAACAGCTTCAACCTCCGCATCATCAACGCATTGGCTATTGCTAATATCATTGAAACTGGTCTCAAAATCGAGTTGAGCTCCCGAATCTATGATAGTCTGCAAACGTTTAAATGAGACAAAGACGTGCGGCGGATACCACTCTTCAACTTCGTGATCAACATTGATTATATATGTGGGATACATCAGAACCACGATGAAGTAGATCTGATTTGCTGCATCGCCAAGTGTTTCGATATACTCATCAAGCAGATAATCAGGAGAGACAACATGCGAAGTGCTCGAGAACCACAATGGGCATGAATCGTTGAATGGCTTCTCATCAGCTAGCCATGCACTCTCTCGCTCGTCGCCAAAGAATAGGTAGAGTGCATATGAGTTTTCGTCGCGACTAACGTGCAGAATATCGCGATCCAAGGCGCGCTCATCGACGCTCCAGCCCTGAGCCAACAGTTTAGACTTCAGCGTATTGTACTGCTCCACCTTCGAGATCCTAAATATTGGAGGTGGCACGCTATCTCCTTCATCCTCATCATCCTCATCACCGCTTAAAGTGAGATTCTGAAACTCTTTGGGTACCAATGGCGTAGAATCGCCTCCATCCGATTGCATTGTTGGCGTCTCGATCAACTCTTCGCCGCTATCCTTCTCCATAATTTCCTGCATTTAATGGTTTAACCTTAAAAAGCTATCACTCCATACTTTGGCATTATATAGCCTAGAGCGATGCTGATTCCATAGAGTGTAAATATCACATTGAGCGCAAGGCCCGAGAATATAATTATCACAATTAGAAGCACTAACGATATCACAACGTTCGTAAGTAGAGCCGCCTTATTTCTCCAGTGTCTAAAGATGCTATATCCGATCAAGCCGCCTGCAGCAAATAAAAGTATTACGAATACAACGCCGAGGATAGAGCCTAGCGAGACATACTTATCGTAGCTCTCGCAAATTGTATCGAATTGGCCAAAATCGTTGACCTTAGACGAGGCGATGACCATTGCGACACCATCCGCATGCACGAAACGATAGACCTTGTCGTAGTAGCTCTTGTCTGACTTTGTATATAGGTATGCACTGCTATATGCATCACCCTGGCTCTGCTCGATAAACTCCATTCCGCTCTCGTTATAGAAATCTGAGTTGGGGGCACTCTTCAACGCCTTCTTATCCACGGTGCCATTCACGTAGTAGTAGGCGATGGTAATCTTCTCATCGTTGTCGCTAACAAAGGTTGCACGTAGAACCTCGCTGGCATCGGTCGATGCATAAATCTGCTCAAAATTGTCTGGTATCTGGATCTTAAACATCCTTATTGAGTCGTTAAACTCAAAGCAATAAGCCATGTTTACACACAATAGAGCCATCAATAGCAGCAATAATCTCTTCATAATAATCGTAAAATTTCGGGGTTACACAATAGAATCTGTTTAAATTTCTTTCATCTAATTTGTTAAGGATCTGTCACTTCTCTTTTCGCTTTTTACATTCGTTACATAGCTATTGCTATGCGCCTCTTGTAAAGAGCGAAAATTAAAGCAACATCTCTCTTAACAATTTTAGCGAAAAAAACTTAAACAGATTCTATGTTGTAAAGATATATATTTTTTTTCAATTTCGCCCTATTTTTTTTTAAAAAAATATCATACTACTGAAAGAGCCACAAACACCCACTCCAATAAAATATTTTGGATTTTTCTTGATAGATTAAAAACAAATTCATATATTTGCACCATAACAATTACTAGACACAAGACTATCACCTGCACGATGCAGGAGTTGTTTTGTGTCTTTTTTTATGCAACATAATTCACTGATAGTTTACCCAAGTTCTTCAATCTTATTGAATCAACAAAATTGTAAACCTTTAAAAGTTAAAGAATTATGACAACTTCTAACATGGAGCACCCAGAGTTGCTCTTCTCCACAAAAAGTGGCATTTCATCGGTCAACACCATTGACCAGGCTGAGCGTTTGGGCCAGTATTGGGGGCTATATAAGCGCCACTTCCAGGACTTCTACAACGAGGAGGTCTACTACGAGGCGTTGGCGATGTGCCGCACGGAACAGGATTTCCACGACTGCCGCGTGAAGTATTGCCTCCCCGACACTCTTGATGAGTACTACGCCCTCTTGGGCATGCTTCTCGAGGAGTCGGGAGCTAGCAGGCGCGTTGTCATGAAGTGCTATATCAAGTCGTTGTTGCATGAGTACGACAGGATCGAGTGGCATAACATAGGTTTTGAGCTGAGTCTCAATAACTTCGGCTTCCCCACAGAGAACTTTAACGAGCTCTACGACGCCCTTATGCTTCAGGGCGAAGAGATGGCTGCCAAGCGTCTGCGCACACTCCATTTGCGTAAGGCTAAGTCTCTGCGCATGAAAATTATGTGCGTACGCAATGATACCCCACAGCGAAATCGTGTCAACGTCATGGTGCACGAATACCTTTCAAAGCTCGATCTTGCGGTGGGTACATTTTCGGGAGAGCTCTGTTTTGAGTAGATTTTGAGGGTGATTAACAAGTAAAAAAAATACTTTTAGTCACCCTTTCTTCTCATGGAGAAGTCGGATAGCAAGGTTAGTTTTGGGGCTTCGTGAGCATTTTTAACCGCAGCGTACGTAACGTGAGGATTAAAAAGCGGAGGGAAGTGCCGAAAATGACCTTGCTAGTCGGCTTCGTTGCGCAGCGATAAAATTGCCCTCTTCTTCGATAAAATAGGGTTATTGGTCTATTTAGTTTTGCACCTATTATATATAGATATACTTTTGAGCGGAATAAAAAATGAACTATATGGCAAAATTAAAATTATGGAGAGCGCTGGTGCTACTACTCACCTGCTCTCTTTCGACACAACTCAATGGCCAGGAGCTATCCAGTTCGATGTCGATGACGCTCGAGGAGTGCTTGGAGTATGCTAAGGAGAATAGCATAACACTACAGAGGGCTAAGTTGGAGATCGAAAATAGCCAATCAGAGGAGCTTAGCGCAAGGGGAGCATTCCTTCCAACAATCTCGGGATCGGTGAGTCAGGGTCTGAGCAGCTATCCACTTAACGACGACTCATCGCTGAGCAGCGGCAACTACACAGGCTCCTATGGCCTCGACCTCTCGATGACGCTCTACAATGGAGGTAAGAATCGAGCTCAGTTGCAGCAAAGTCAACTAGGAGAGGAGATTGCGAACCTCGAGATGAGCGAATTTGAGAACTCGCTCGAACTATCGATCACCGAGATCTACGTTGAGATTCTATACTCTATTGAGCAGATCAAGGTGGCTCAAAGCAGCGTTGAACTCAATGAGCAGAACGAGGAGCGCGGACGTGCATTCTTGGAGGTTGGCAGCATCAACGAGGCCGATATGGCGCAGCTCGAGAGTGCTACAGCCACTAGCCGTTACAATATTGTAACTGCTCAGACTCAGCTTAGTAACCTCTATGTTGGGCTTAAACACCTGCTCGAAATATCGTATGATATGACCATCACCGTGGTGGCGCCAGACCTCTCGGATGAGACTCTGCTCGCACAGATTCCAACGGTCTCCGATGTCTACGAGGCAGCACTTGACACTCGCCCCGAGATCCAATCATCGAAGCTATATATCGAGTCGGCGGAGCTCAGCACGACCATCGCCAAGTCGGGTTACCTGCCCACACTTCGACTTACGGCTGGCACTGGAATCAACCACAGCAGCACGAGTGATTACGCCTTTTCGAGCCAGCTACGCAACAACTTCAGCACGTCGGCGGGTCTAAATCTATCGATTCCAATATTCACGAACTACACAAATAAGAGTGCTGTAGCCATCGCCCAAAATAACGAAAAGAGCGCCGCTCTTTCGCTCACTGAAGCTCAAAAAGAGCTCTATCAAACCATTGAGACTCTGCGCAATAATGCAGCTAACGCGCAGGCTAAATTCTCGGTATCGGAGTATGCGCTTCAGGCGACACTAAAGAGTATGGAGCTCACGCAGGAGCAGTATCGAGTGGGTTTGAAGAACACAATCGAGCTTCTTACCGAGCAAGATAACTACAACCAAACCTATCAAGAGCACTTGACAAATAAATATCAGTTGATCCTCAACAAGGCGCTTCTGAACTACTACAAAACAGATATAATTAAACTATAAGAATACCATGATGAAGAAGAAAATTATAATTGGCGCCATCGTCGTAGCGGTGTTGGCTGCCGCCGCAATACTCTTTCTGCCAAAGGATGCAAAACAGAGCGAGACCATATGGAGCACCTCGACTGTAACCACTGCACATATCGCGCAGAGCGTCACCGCAACGGGAACAATTGAGCCTGTGACTCAGGTTGATATAGGTACTCAGGTTTCGGGTATTCTCACCAACCTTTATGTCGATTACAATAGCGTTGTGACTAAGGGTCAGATCGTTGCCGAGCTCGACAAGAGCACGCTGCTGCTCGATCGCAATAGCAATCGTAATAGTGTGGCTGTTGCTCAAAGCAAATTGGACTACCAAACATCGAATTACAACCGCGTTAAGGCACTATACGACAAGGGTTTGATCGCCGACAGCGACCATGATTTAGCGCTTTACGACTATCAAACTGCAAAGAACGACCTGGAGATTGCAAAGAATACCCTCGAGCGTTCTGAGATCAATCTTGGCTACGCGACTATCTACTCACCCATCGATGGCGTGGTCTTGTCGCGAAGCGTCGAAGAGGGTCAAACTGTAGCTTCAAGTTTCAGTACGCCAACACTTTTCACAGTCGCAGCCGACTTGAAAGATATGCGCGTTATTGTCGATGTCGATGAGGCTGATATAGGCAACGTAGTCGAGGGTCAGCGCGCAACATTCACCGTTGATGCTTTCCCGCTCGACACCTTTGAGGGCGTGGTGACGCAGGTGCGCCAAGAGGCTATCGTCGAGAGCAATGTAACCACATACGAGGTGGTTATCTCAGCCGCAAACCCCGATCTAAAACTTAAACCAGGCCTTACAGCGAGTGTCGAGATCTTCGTTTTAGACGTTGAGTGCGAGAAAGTTATCTCTGCTGCTGCTCTTACCTTTACACCTCCAATGCCAGAGGGAGGCCCAGCCAATGGTGGCCCATCTGAGGGTGGCATGCAACGTCCAATGCCCACAGGCTCTGTAGTATGGGTGCTCAATGGCGACCGTCCAGAGCCACGCGAGATAACCGTAGGTGTGAGCAACGGAATCTTGACCGAGATCATAGGCGATATTGATCTTAATGAGGAGGTTATCACAAGTATGGATATCTCCATTGAGATGCCCGCGGGAGGCCCTCCATCATCGGGCGAGTCCAATCCATTCTTGCCACAGCACCCTGGAAGTCGTAAATAAGGAGGTGCATTATGAGTAAGAAAGTAATTGAATTAAAGGATGTAAAACGATTCTTCCAGGTTGGAAATGAGACTGTAAAGGCCCTTCGGGGCGTCTCGTTTTCGATCGAGGAGGGGGAGTTTGTAACCATCATGGGTACATCGGGTAGTGGAAAGAGTACGCTGCTCAACGTTCTAGGTTGCCTCGATATGCCTACTCAAGGCGAGTTCTACCTCGATGGAATCGCGGTGTCGGGCATGAGCAAGAATCAACGTGCGGGGTTGAGAAATCAGAAGATTGGGTTTATCTTCCAGAACTACAACCTCTTGGCTAAAACAACGGCAATAGCTAATGTGGAGTTGCCGCTACTCTACTCGTCGGGAATCTCCTCGTCGGAGCGCCAGAAGAGAGCCATCGAGGCGCTTCAAGCGGTAGGCTTAGGTGATCGTCTGCAACACAAAAGTAACCAGATGAGTGGTGGCCAGATGCAGCGCGTGGCAATTGCGCGAGCGCTGGTGAATCGTCCAGCTGTGATCTTGGCCGACGAGGCGACGGGAAATCTCGACACTCGAACATCATTCGAGATTTTGGTTCTGCTGCAGAAGCTTCACAGTGAGGGAAGTACGATAATTTTTGTCACCCACAACCCCGAGATGGCAGAGTTCTCGAGTCGCAATATCGTCTTGCGCGATGGAATGATCAGCAGTGACACACGTAACGACAATGTGAGCCGCGCAAGCGACGCATTGGCCGCTCTACCAATTGTAGAGGATTAAAACAGAGAGTATTATGAATATTGCAAATTTAATAGCTATATCGCTTAGGGCGCTTAGCAATAACAAAATGCGAGCATTTCTCACCATGCTTGGAATTATAATCGGAGTTGCATCGGTGATCACCATGCTCGCCATTGGTCAAGGCTCGAAGGCGAGCATCAACACCCAGATTTCCGAGATGGGATCCAATATGATCATGATTCAACCAGGCGAGGATGTGCGTGGTGGAGTTATGCGCGACGCCTCGTCGATGCAGACTCTCAAGATGGAGGATTACGAGTCATTGTGCGAAATGAGCGATGTATTGGCGGGCGTTAGCCCCGTTGTCTCGTCGTCGGGACAATATATATACGCAGGTAACAACTACCCCTCTACCATCACGGGTGTATCGATGGACTACCTAACAATCAGGCAGTTGAAAATGGAGAGCGGCGCGATGTTCACCGATATGGATATCAAAACTTCGGCCAAAGTCTGTGTGATTGGTAAGACCATCCAGGAGAATCTCTTCCCCGATGGCGAGGATCCTGTGGGCAAGATCATCCGCTTCAAATCGATCCCAATGCGTGTGATTGGAGTGCTCGCCGAGAAGGGTTACAACACAATGGGTATGGACCAAGATGCAATCGTTTTGGCACCCTACACCTGCGTGATGAAGCGCATTTTGGCGGTGACCTACCTCAGTCAGATCTACGCGAGTGCCGTTGTTGAGGATGACACCGAGGATGTGATCGATCAGATCACCGAGACTCTGCGCTCGAACCATAAACTATCGAGCTATGCGGCCGACGACTTTAGTATTCGCTCGCAGCAGGAGTTGGCCACAATGCTCAACTCGACAAGTAGTTTGATGACTACCCTGCTTGCCTGCATCGCCTCTATTTCACTGATTGTCGGAGGTATAGGCATCATGAATATTATGTACGTATCGGTGACCGAGCGCACCAAGGAGATCGGCCTGCGTATGTCTGTAGGTGGTCGAGGCGTCGATATCTTAGCTCAGTTCTTGATCGAAGCGATCATCATTAGCGTTGCGGGAGGTATCATCGGAGTGCTGCTGGGCTGTCTTGCGGCGTGGGGCGTCAACTATTTTGCCTCGTGGCCAATAGTTGTCGAGAGTTGGACTATAATGCTTTCATTCGCCGTTTGTAGTATCACGGGAGTCTTTTTCGGTTGGTATCCAGCGAAAAAAGCTGCCGCACTTAATCCAATTGATGCAATTAGATACGAATAATTTACTATCTTTGTAGACGTGAAGATAAATTATTTAAATAAAAGGTATCGCATGGTCGCACTCCAGCTCTTGGGCTGGGGTGTGATCTTGGCTACTACGCTCTTCTGGAGTGTGGGGTCAAATAACGATGAGATGTTCGATCTCTTTGGATTGGCAAACCTCACTGTCAACATCGTTATCTTACTGGTAATCTATCTGTTAAATTACCTTATTTTCATTCCCAAGTGCCTCTTTGCTGGCAACCATTCGAAATTTTTCCTCTTCAACTTACTACTTATAGCGCTGCTTTTGATCTGCTCGCTCAAGATTAATAGTGGTGGATTGCTCGATGCCTTGCGCCCCGACAATCTTCCGCCACGCCCACGCAGCAGCTCCCTTTTTCTGGCGCGAGACCTGATCAACTACATCTTGATGATCGGTTTGGTGACTGCATTACGGCTCGCCGAGAGGCTCCAAAAGAGCGAAGAGGCGCTTCGCGAGGCGGAGAATGCTCGAGTCAAGGCGGAGCTGGACAATCTCCGTAGCCAGATCAATCCGCATTTTCTGCTCAATACACTAAACAACATCTACGCCCTTACGGCCATCGACACCGAGAAGGCGCAAAAGTCCATCAAAGAGCTCAGTGACCTACTTCGATACATCCTCTACGACAACCTCAATGAGCGAGTTTCACTTGCGGGCGAGGTCAATTTTTTGAAGAGCTACATCGAACTTATGAGCATTAGACTACCTCGCAAAGTGCAGGTTACCACCGAGTTTACCGTCTCAGAACTATGCACCACACAGATAGCACCGCTGATCTTCATATCGCTGGTCGAAAATGCATTTAAACACAGCGTAAGCGCCAATGGCGAGGGCTTCATCGAGATCCATTTCGAGGATCGGCCGCAGGAGGGAGAGGTGGTTTTAGCTATCAAAAACAGCAACCACGCAAAGGCAGATCAAGATAAGAGCGGTCATGGAATAGGTTTGGAGCAGGTGCGCCGCCGCTTGGAACTTATGTATCCTAACGCCTATCGCTGGGATGTTGAGCAAAGTGATGAATTTTACAGTAGTGTATTGACTTTAAAAAGTTGTGAATGAGACTAAAAACCATAGTGATAGATGATGAACCACTAGCATCAATGTTGATCGAGGGCTATGTTGCAAAGACCCCATTCTTGGAGCATATCGCAACATTCTCGACCGCCATCGAGGCCAGCGGAAGCGAGGAGCTCGCGCAAGCGGATCTGCTCTTTCTTGATATCCAAATGCCTACATTGACGGGTTTGGAGTTTAGCCGCATGGTCGACCCGCGCACACGCATCATCTTCACCACCGCTTTCAATCAATATGCGATCGATGGTTACAAGGTCAACGCCTTAGATTATCTACTCAAGCCCATCTCCTACGCCGATTTTCTCTCGTCGGCTCAACGAGCACTGGAGTGGTTTAAGATCAAGGGGGCAGGGTCAACTGCTGAGTCAACTGCTACTGTAGCACCTGCGGAGACGATAGACTCGATCTACGTAAAATCTGATTATAAGCTCGTTAGAGTGAGCCTTGATAAGATTCTATATGTCGAGGGGCTAAAGGATTATGTGAAATTTGTCGTCGAAGATGACGCCAAACCAATCCTCACGTTGATGAATATGAAACGAGTCGAAGAGTCCCTGCCGAGCGACCATTTCATAAGGGTTCACCGCTCATTTATAGTCCGCAAGGATAAGATCAAGGTGATCGAGCGTAGCCACATCCTCTTCGGAAGCGAGCGCATACCAATTGGCGAGAGCTACAAAGTTGCGCTGCAGGAGTTTCTAAAGATCCGAAGTATATAAAGATAGTTTAATGATTAACCAACATATCACAAAAAATGAAAAGAAAACTACTTACACTTTTAGCACTAGTTGCGGGATTTGTTGCTGTAGCACAGAACCCAATTATCACCCATCAATTCACAGCTGACCCTACGGCTCGTGTACACGACGGGCGACTTTTTTTATACCCATCGGGTGATAAAGTTCCAGATCAAGGGCACGTATTCTTTGATCAATCGGCTGGTTTTTGTATGCCTGGCTACCATGCATTCTCACTCGAGAGGGGGAGCACGTGGATCAACCACGGTTGGATTCTCAAAGAGAACGATGTGCCCTGGGGTATGAAAGATGTATGCGCTATGTGGGCACCTGATTGCATCGAAAAAGATGGTAAATATTACTATTACTACCCCGCAAAGGCGCTCAACGATGATAAATATCGTCGTATTGGCGTGGGTGTGGCCGACAAACCAGAGGGGCCTTTCAAATGGGAGAAGAGCTACATCCAAGGGATGTTTGGAATCGATCCAGGCATCTTGGTAGATGATGATAATCAGGCATATATATTTGTAAAATCGGGTAATGCGATCAGAGTTGCGCCGCTCAGCGATGATATGAAGAGCATCAAGCAGGGTCTGGTCGATATCGAGGGGTTGCCAGCAGGATACAAAGAGGGGCCATTCCCAATTAAAATCGGGGAGAGCTACTACCTGATCTTTGCGCACAACTTGGCTGAGCAGGGGTATACCATTGGCTATGCGATCGCCAAGAGTCCTATGGGTCCATACCTATATTACGGCAATGTTATGGATTGCATTGGCAAAGATACAAACCACGCCTCAATTGTGAAATACAACGATCGCTGGATCTTCTTCTACCACACTTGGCAGCTCAGCGGTCACAGTAAGCTACGCTCTGTATGCGCTGAGTATATGACTATTAACGATGATGGGACAATCAAAAAGGTGACTCCAACGCTACGCGGAATTGGTGCGCCAATGCCTGGCGACACGATACAAATCGACCGATACAACCACATTGAGAATGCATCGGTAACATACGTTGGTGGCAACGAACCAGCAGGATGGATGGTGTGCGAAGCAGCTTACAACTCACATGTTATATTTAATGATGTAGATTTTGTGGATGGAGAGTCTAAACGTATGCAGGCACGAGTTGCTTGCGGTCAACGAGGAGGTGTGATCGAGGTGCGCCAAAATAGTCCTGGCGGTCAGTTGATCGCTAAGTTCGATGTGGAATATACTGGCGGTTGGAATAACTGGGAGACAATCGAGAGCGATATCTTAACTCCAATCAAAGGGGAGACCAATATATGCGTAGTGTTCAAAGGAGCCGCTAAAGTGGCGAACCTCAACTGGTTATTGGTATTGCCTTAGGCCAATTTTAGGATACATATAACTTAAAAAGAAAAAATCGCCCACCGAGAAACTACGCTTAAGTAGAGCTCGGTGGGCGAATCTATAAAGGCCTCTTTTGACGATAAGATTTATAAAAACTAAAGCTGCCTTGGTGTCGGCTTCATTTTTTATTACTCAATTTTGCTAACCATCTTCTCGACACGGGCAACAGCTTGGTCGAGGGTCTCCATCGAGATGGCGCCAGATTCAACTCCAGCCTCGATCACCGAGATAAATTTATCGACAACATTGTAATCTTCACGTTTGATGTTGCAGCCTATTATGAATAGGTCTACACCCGCATTAAGACCCAGCGTAACAGCCTCTTCGAAGCCATAGTGGTCGGTTATTGCACGCATCTGCATGTCGTCGCTCACCACAACACCTTGCCATCCGAGCTGTTCGCGAAGGAGTCCCTGCAGAATCTTACGTGATAGGGTCGCAGGATACTCCTCATCAAAATTAGCGTTGTAGAGGTGGCTCACCATGACAGCATCGCAGAGCCCCGACTCCATCAAATTCTGGTATGGAAACAACTCTCGCTCCTGCCATGTTGCAGTAATATCCGTAAGCCCATAATGGCTATCATCCAACGAGTTACCATGTCCAAGAAAGTGCTTAAGAGAGGTCAATACTCCTCGCTTATGATGCTCCTCAACATATATCGAAGCACACTCCGCAACTCGCTTTTCGTCGGGCGAAAAGGAGCGACCAAAGTGTCCAATTACGGGACATGTTGGGTTTACGTCGACATCGACGCATGGCGCAAAGTTGAAGTTAACGCCTATGCTGGCCACCTCGTGGGCGATGTTTGCAGCCTCCGTGCGAACCTTCTCTGCACTCTCCAATGCACCAACGGTGCGGTGAGATGCCATAGGTTTGAAGCCGCTCTTCTCCTTGAGGCGATTCACAAGTCCGCCCTCTTGATCAATTGAGATTATAAGTGGCTCGGAACGCACAGCCTTCAGGTCGGCGATGAATTTTGTCAGTTGACCACGCGGGTCAGCTACCTGCTCTGTCGTAGCGACATTGTGACCAAAAAGGATGATCCCAGAGACCCCCTTTTCTGCAATATCCTCGATGATTGGGTTATCCGAAGCGAGGCTCTGTCCGTTGACACCAACAATTAATAATTTTGCAGCCTTTTGGGCTACAGATGGCTCAGAATGAGCGCACCCCTGCGCTACTGTCGAGAGTAGCAGCAGGAGTGCGATTAGACTCTTTTTCATCTTGAAAAAAGATTATTTTACGATCTCCATCTCCTCGAGAAGCCATCCAGCCTCAGCGAATTTGTCGATCACCATAAGCACGTAACGAACGTCAACCGAAATTGTGCGTTGCAACTCAGGCTCGAAAGCGACGTCACCAGACATAGCCTCCCAGTTACCATCGAATGCCAAGCCAATAAGCTCGCCACGACCATTCATGATTGGAGAACCAGAGTTACCACCAGTGATATCGAGGTTCGAAAGGAATCCTACTGGCATATTGCCATTTTTGTCGGCGTAAGGGCCGTAATCCTTTGTGTTGTAGATCTCTTTGAGACGATCGTCAACTGTGAACTCTACAGGATTTGTTGGATCCTCCTTCTCAATTACACCCTTAAGGGTTGTCTGGTGCTCGTAAAGAACGCCATCGGCAGGTGAGTAAGGCAACACCTGACCGTAGGTTAGGCGGATTGTGAAGTTGGCATCTGAAGCCCAAGCTTTGTCGGGTTGCTGCATCATAAGGCCAGCGATGTATAGGCGGTGTCCCTCAGCAATTTTTGCACTACTCTCTTGGCGAGCTGCACCTAACTCCTTCATCTTTGACATCACTGATTTAGAGAAGATTACAGCTGGATCAGCAGCTAAAACATCCTTGTCGTAGTTTGCCGCAAATGCTGCCGCCTTCTCCTCATTAGCAAATACAGAGTTGTCGTATAGGTAGTCAACGTAAGCGGCGATGTCACCGTCGAACTCTGCGTCGATCACCTCAGCAAAGATCGTTGGAAGCTCCTTAGCGTTCTCCTTGACCATCTCCAACATACGCTTTGCAACCTTGCGATCTGTCGCTTCGTTGTAGTCTTTGTAGAAGCTTGCAAATTGACTCTCAAAAGCTGAAGCCTTAACCTTTTTCTTTCCATCAGCGATGCGATCTGCTGAGTTTGCAATAGAGTTGATCTCGATTGCGCGAAGGATAGCCTCAGATAGGTACTCGTATGAAGAGCCAGCATCCCAACCATCTTTTACACCATTTTCAATTAGCGAAAGAGCATCTACCAAACGCTCTTGAGGAAGTGTATTTGCCACTGCCCAAGCTTGGTACGACGCCTCTTGCTCCTCTTTTTGGCCCTTGACATTGAGCTTTTTAAGGCCGCGAGACATTCCGATTGCATTCTTCCAGTAGTTCGACGAATTTGCATACTTCGAAGCGTATTGGATACGTACTTTATCACTTGCCATCATATCCTCCATCAAGATCTCTTGACGCTCGCCACGAATAGAAATACGCTGTGGGTTAGTCACTTCCAACATATAGTCGATCTCGAAAGATGTCATAAAACGTTGAGTAGAACCTGGGAAGCCCATGATCATTGCGAAGTCGCCGATCTCGGTTCCAGCGGTCGAAATTTTGAGGTACTCGTCAGCCTGATATGGAACATTCTCGGGTGAGAACTCCGCAGGGCGGTTGTTCTTGTCGGCATAGACGCGGAAGATCGAGAAGTCACCAGTGTGACGTGGCCACATCCAGTTATCGGTCTCACCACCAAATTTACCGATCGAAGTTGGAGGTGTTCCAACTAGACGAACGTCGTTATATTGCTCCATTACGAATAGGAAATATTGGTTGCCACCAAAGAATGGTGTCACACCTACGATCATCCCCTTATTCTTCTTCTCGTACTCCTTTTTTAGAGCTGCGATATTCTTGCTAACCATCTCGTTACGCTCTTTCTCGCCAGCAATCGATGGGATGTTACCCACGATCTCGGGAGTTACGTCGACAATCTGACGGATGAACTTAACCGAGAGACCAGCAGCAGGAAGCTCCGCCTCGTTGCTCATCGCCCAGTATCCATCCTTAAGGTAGTCGGCACCTACAGACGAAAGCGCCTGAATTGAGCCATAACCACAGTGGTGGTTGGTGAATAGCAGGCCATTAGGTGATACGATCTCGCCTGTACAGCCACCACCAAAGATTACGATAGCATCTTTTAGTGAACTCTCATCAACAGAGTAGATATCTTCGGCGGTGAGCTCCAAGCCCATCTTCTGCATATCTTCGATGTTCATTTTTTTGAGGTATGGCAATAACCACATACCCTCATCTGCTACGGCCGCTAGCGAAACTGCTGCTGCACATAGAGTTAGAAATAATTTTTTCATTTATAATTAATTAGTATGTTCCAAATTTAAAGACAATCTTTTGACAGAATTGCTCTCCCGCCTTAATCTCAACAGATGGGAACGATGGAGTGTTGATTGCATTTGGGTGGATCTGACACTCAAGTGCAACACCCTGATAATCAGCAAATGGCTCGCCATTCTTAGTTGTTGGAGAACCGCCTGCCAACCAGTTACCAGTGTAGACCATAAGACCTGGAGCAGACGAAAGAACAGTCATTGTACGACCACTTTGTGGGTCACGCAAAACTGCATTCTCTGCCAAAATAGATTTCTGCCATCCATCAACCACGAAGAAGTGGTCGAGGCCGCGGAAAAGTTTCGAGTTATTGAAGTCGTTCTCGACACCGATAGCCAATGGCGCGAATGTGCGGTAGTCCATAGGGGTACCAGCAACCTCTAACTCTGTGCCTGTTGGGATCTGGTTCTCGTTCATCTCCAACACTTTAGTTGCGCAAAGTTTAATCTCGTGATCCAAAACCGATTTTGACTCGGGACCTGTAAGGTTGAAATATGCGTGGTTTGTGAGGTTCACAACTGTCGTTTGATCCGATACAGCGCGGTAAGTGATCTCGAGCGAGTACTCGTCGTCAAAGTCGAAAATCGCCTCAACATCCACTGCACCTGGATAACCTTGGTCACCATCCTCAGAGTGAAGAGTCATAACAACGCGGTTAGTCTCAACGCGTGACTCCCAGATCTTTACGCCAAAGCCAGTAAGACCGCCATGGAGGTGGTTGGGGCCATTGTTGATTGCAAGTTGGTAATCTTTACCCTCGATTGTCATACGACCCTCGGCCAAGCGGTTAGCCACACGGCCAATCGAACGACCAACGGCAGCGCAGTCGCGAGCTGTATTCTCATAATCTGGATATCCCAAAGCTACGTCGGCGATTTTGCCGTCGCGATCGGGGACATTCACAGCCAAGATTGTTGCTCCAAGGTTGCACACCTCAACTGAGCTTCCATTATCCGAGTTCATTGTGTAGGCGATAATTGCCTCGCCAGCCTCGGTCATTCCGTAAACTTTCTGTTCAATGGTAATCATAGTTATTCTGTTTTTAAGTTGGTTAAAATATAATCAATTCGTTTTAAACACTCCTCGCGACCGATAAATGCAGTCACATCGTACATTCCAGGCCCCTTGCCAGCACCCACAAGCGCCAAACGCAAAGTGTTCATTACCTGGCCCATACCGTAGCCTTTTTCGGTGATCCAGGCGTGCACAATCGACTCGGTATTCTCGAGTGAGAAATCCTCGATCGACGCCAACACCTCTCTTAACTCGCTAAGTATTCGCGGGTTATCACCCTTCCAATACTTCTTAGTCTGCTTTGCTTCAAACTCCGTTGGAGCCACAAAGAAATATGAGGTCAAATCCCAAAGATCGGTTGTGAATGTTGCGCGCTCCTTCATGATTCCCGCAGCACGGCCTGCCAATAGGTCACTCACCTCAACGCCATGCTCGCGCAAGATTGGTTGGTATAGCTCAGCGAGCTGCTCGTCGCTTTTATGATGCATATATTGAGCGTTAAACCACTGAGCCTTTTCAGGTTGGAAGCGTGCTCCCGACTTCGAGACGCGCTCTAGCGAGAAACTTTCAATCAATTCATCGAGCGTGAACATCTCCTGCTCAGTACCTGGATTCCAGCCCAAAAGAGCCAACATATTTACAAATGACTCAGCAAAATATCCATCCTCGCGATACCCCTTTGCGGTGTCGCCATTTGGCGCCTGCCAAAATAGTGGGAATACGGGGAAGCCCATCTTGTCACCATCACGCTTTGATAGCTTGCCGCCGCCCGTTGGCTTAAGTAGCAGAGGAAGGTGCGCAAATTGTGGCTTTGAATCCTCCCATCCAAACGCTTTATATAATAGGTAGTGAAGCGGCAACGATGGCAGCCACTCTTCGCCACGAATTACATGCGAAATGCGCATTAATTTATCGTCAACGATATTTGCAAGGTGGTAAGTTGGAAGTGCATCAACCGACTTGTAGAGCACCTTATCGTCTAGTGTCGATGTGTTTACAACCACATGTCCACGTATCAGATCATCCATCTCGACCAACTCATTTTCGGGAGTTTTGAAGCGAATAACCCACTTTTCGCCACGCGCTTTGCGCTCCTCAACCTCCTCAGCGCTAAGGCTAAGCGACGTTGGCAACTCTGTTCGAACGGTGTAGTTATATGCAAATGCAGCACCTGCTGCCTCAGCCTCTTTACGCTTTGCGTCGAGCTCCTCAGCTGTGTCAAATGCGTAGTATGCCCAACCATCCTCGACGAGTTGCAGGGCGTACTTAAGGTAGATCTCGCGACGCTCGCTTTGACGATACGGTGCATCGGGACCACCTGCGCCTACACCCTCGTCGATCTCGATGCCGCACCACTTCAGCGACTCGATGATATACTCTTCGGCACCCTCGACAAAACGCTGAGAGTCAGTATCCTCAATGCGAAGGATCATCTTACCTCCATTGCGACGCGCAAAGAGGTAGTTGTAGAGGGCAGTGCGAACACCGCCGATATGTAGAGGCCCCGTAGGGCTTGGGGCAAATCGCACCCTAACTTCTTGATTCATAGGTCTTATATATCCTTTATTTTGTTCTATATTCAATTTTCATTGTTATGCGCGCTTTCTTGTTGCGGCTCGAGGTATTGAGCGATCCGCCCGCTGCATACGCCTCGTTGGTGTTGGCTCCAGTAATCTGGAACACCCCCATCTTAGCCGACTGCACTTTCCCCAATTTTGCACCCGATGCCTCAGCAATTTTTGTAGCACGCTGCAGAGCGTCGGCCGATGCAGTCTCAATTAGCGAGAGCTTAACATCCTCCAACTTAGTGTAGTAGTACGCTGGTGAGTAGGACTCAATTGTTATGCCACTGGCAATAAGCGACGAAATCTCGCGCGACATATTCTCAACCGCCTCAACATCGCTCGATTCGATGACAATGGGTTGAACAAGTGTGTATCCCGTAAAGCGTTGACCCGAGTAGTTGCCATTGGCCCCATAGCTCGATTCATACTCTTTATTGATGCTCACAAAGTCAAATGTTGTGGCCGCGGCGGGGATCCCTTTCGAGAGGATAAACTCACTTACCAACTCCTTCTGTTTCTCTAACTCCCTGTAACCCAGCTCAACATTCTTGGTTTCTACTTCGATGTGACCACTCCAAACAATAAGGTCAGAGGTGAAACTAGTCTCACCTAATCCAGTCACCGTGACTATCTCCTGCGACTTGTATTTGTAAGTGTAGGCATTGGCCAAGATGATAGCACCAACAATAATTGCAATTGCTAGAGCGATGTGGCGCATTGCGCCATCTCTTTGTGTTTTTTGTTTCATGATCATATCTTTTTTGTGAACTTAAAAAAGCGCAGCGTACTTTCGCACGTAATAATTAAAAAGCCAAAAGTTCCAAACGCCATTTCAACTCCCCACCGTGAGGTTTAATAGGGTGATGAGTTTTTGGGCTTTGTGAGCATTTTTAACCGCAGCGTACTTTAGGTACGTGAGGATTAAAAAGCGGAGGAAAGTGCAAAAAATCGCGCCCTATTAAATCGACCCCCCGATTTAGACGTTGAAAAGGAAGTGCATGATATCCCCATCCTGCACTACATACTCTTTGCCCTCGACACTAAGTTTGCCGTTGTCGCGGCACGCTTTTTCTGAGCCAAGTTCAACGTAGTCAGCATATTTCATCACCTCGGCGCGAATAAAGCCACGCTCGAAGTCGGTGTGAATCACACCTGCTGCTTGGGGAGCCTTCATGCCTTTGGTGTATGTCCAAGCGTGAGTCTCCTGAACTCCCGTTGTGAAGTATGTTTCGAGCTCGAGTAGTGAATATGCCGCCTTGATTAGACGCGCCACGCCCGACTCTTTGAGTCCGATATCTTCGAGGAACACCTGTCGCTCTTCGTAGCTTTCGAGCTCAGCAATATCGGCCTCTGTTGCCGCTGCGACGATAAGCATCTCGGCGTGCTCCTCAGCAATGGCTTTGGCCAATGCTTCGGTGTGCTCATTTCCCTGCGCCGCGCTCTTCTCATCGACATTGCAGAGGTATAGTACAGGCTTGTTGGTGAGAAGATTCATCTCCTCAGCCACTTTCAAATCCTCCTTATCGAGTTCAAGTGTACGTGCACTCTTGCCCTGCTCAAGCAGACTTTTGTATTGAATCAAGAGGTCATATTGACGCTTTGCAGCTTTGTCGCCCGACGCAGCCTGCTTTTGGCACTTGCTGATACGGTTTTCAACCGTCTCTAGATCCTTGAGTTGCAACTCGGTGTCGATCACCTCTTTGTCGCGAACTGGGTCAACTGAGCCATCGACATGGGTGATGTTGCCATTCTCGAAGCAGCGAAGTACGTGAATAATAGCGTTGGTATTACGAATATTTGCCAAGAATTTGTTACCAAGTCCCTCACCCTTTGAAGCGCCCTTAACCAGACCTGCGATGTCGACAATTTCGATTGTTGTAGGGATGATCTTCTTTGGCTTGTCGATATTTGCCAGAGCGACAAGTCGCTCATCGGGCACAGTGATCACACCCACATTGGGTTCAATTGTGCAGAAAGGGAAGTTTGCCGCCTGCGCCTTAGCGTTCGAGAGACAGTTAAAAAGTGTTGATTTGCCAACGTTCGGCAAGCCAACGATACCACATTGTAGAGCCATCTATTTAAATTACTATAATTTTCAAAAAAGTTTCACCTGCAAAGATAGTAATTTTCTTGGATTTTCTTTTTTGTGACAACAATTTATGTATATATTATATATGTATAGCTCTTCGAAGTGAAAAATATTTAAATTTTCTCTCAATAAATTTTGTAGTTAATATTTTTTGCCCTATATTTGCACCCGCAATGCCTCTTTAGCTCAGCTGGTAGAGCACGACACTCTTAATGTTGGGGTCCAGGGTTCGAGCCCCTGAGGGGGTACAATGCAAATCGCTAACTCAGGGTTCG
>JAWXTG010000007.1:0-77456 GCA_044433705.1 Rikenellaceae bacterium
GCTCATATGCTATTTGTGAGGCTGCCCATTCAGCTGCAAGGTAGCTTCTTTCAGCGGTCATTGAGATTAATGGGCGTTGCGTTTCTGTTTGTGCCTCTGTCGTGTTTCCTATATACTCAAACAAATAGGCTAGATTTGGATCCTATATATGCGGCGGCCATAAGCCTTTCGGCATACTTCCCAACCTTTGTATTGATGTCTATTGCCTTTCTTATTCTGCTTGGAAAGAGATATGGGCGAGTGGTTATTTGGGCTACTGTCATAACGATCCTCCTCTTTCCTATGCCGCTGTGGCTGAGCTTGATGAGAGGAGATGATGAGCTGATCAGCACGGTGATGGCGTCGTCGTACTCCTACTTCGTTATTGTGGTCGCCATGCTGGATACCTTCATACTGATAAACTATCATAGGGTCAAGAGGAATATCGAAAATTACTACTCCGACGACACTATTATATGTGTAAACTGGATTTCGAAGTCGATCAAGTTGCTTATCGGCCTATCCGTAACCTGCGCTCTTGCACCCATCTTCTCGATCTATCCGCATTGGCTTCGGTTGTTGTTTATGCTCTATGGTGTGTTCTGCTACCTACATATACATTATGGATATCGGCGTATGACCATTACCATGCTGGATCAATTTGTCTATAAGAATCAGAACATTGCGGATCTTGTCGAGGTCGAGCGAGACAACCTGTCTGATGCAACCTTAGCCCCCGACGTTTTTGAGAGTATCGAGAGAGGCGTCAAGATGTGGGTAGAGGAGCAGCGCTACATGCAGAGTAGCGTGACGATAAATATGATGGCCTCGGAGATTAACACCAATCGCACCTACCTCTCGAGATATATAAACACAACATGCAGCTGCTCGTTTAAAAACTGGATCACTCAATTGCGCTTGCTCGAGGCAAAGAGGATGCTATCCAGCAATTTAGATGTATCAATTAGCGTTATAGCTGCCGAGGTGGGCTTCGCCTCTGTTGAGTCGTTCACCCACGTCTTTAAGCGCATCGAGGGGGTCTCCCCCGCAAGGTGGCGCGAGCAGCATGTGGGAGAATACACAGCTGAAATTTAACACATTGACGATGACTTTATCACTATATCTCATAATTCAACAGATCATCATGGGCTCAATTTTGGCACTTGGAGCTCAGCTCTTCTTTGCCACTATGCCTGAGGAACTTAAGGGTGGGCGCATACACCTCTCGAGTCGCGCGATGGGCGTTGCGATGTCTATAATCCCGATAATTAGTTTTATATACTACTTCTCGGGGATGCAATATGCTAGCCATCAGTATGCTACAGCGATAAATCTGACTGGCTACTGCCTCACCTCGACCATCTTCGCCACCGCATGCTACATATTGCTGGATCAGGTGAGCGATAGATTGATCATGCGACTACATCTTGCTGTCGGTTTGATATATCCCTTCCCGCTCTGGATTGGGATGCTCTGCTGCTCCGAGTCCATTTCCAAGTATGTGTTAATCGTAGCTTATACGCTGTTTTGTATGCTGGGCGTGATACACGTATCCACCTGTATATACTTCTACAGGAGTCGCCTCAAAAGCAGTAGGCTCGAGCTCCTGACAGAGTCGCAGCAAGAGGAGCTAAACCTCTTAGGGCGCGTGATATACTCCTCGATATTAATGCTTTTCGTGAGCCTCTACTCGCCCTCATTCTTTGCCTACCCGCTCTGGCTCGGGTTGATTTTTATCGCTCTATTCATAGTAGTAATTATAACCATATATATGTCATACAGAAAAATTATTGAATGTAATATCAACACATCGGCCCCCATCGTGGAGGAGTCTCCCGCCGCCGATGATATTGTTGATGCATCAGTGGTTCTCAGCAGCGAGACCATGATGAGCCTCGAAAAACAGCTCCAACGATGGGTGAAGCAAAAGGGGTTTCTGCTAGGAAATGTCACCATGAACGATGTAGCCAAAGCTACATACACCAACCGCACATACCTCTCGAAGTATGTCAACACAACATACAAATGCTCATTCAAAACCTGGATTACTCAGATGCGAATGGAAGAGGCAAAAAAGTTGATGCAACAACGACCAGATCTGTCAGTGTCAGATATATCTAAGCTGACAGGTTTCGCCTCAGTCGAATCATTCTCTCATGTATTCACCCGAATAGAAAATATCTCACCTTTGAAATGGCGAGACCGCTGCCGCTGTGATGAGCCTTAAATAGCTTTATTTCAGTGTGTTTACTACTGAATTCTAAGACAAATCCAAATAAAAAGTGAATTATTTTTCATTTTTACAAAAAAAGCGCATTGAACATATGGCGTACTGACTTTCCCTAGAAAAGGTTGTCACTTTAGGTTCCCTTTTGGAGTTTGCTTTAGAGAGCTTGACTTCTTTTGGTGTCGGCAGAATCCGCTCTATGTATATCTATCCATTCTCGTTCGAAGAGTTTTTGGGAGCTTGTAAAGAGGAAGCTCTATGGAATGCAATTAGCAAAGCCTCAGCGGAGAGACCACTATTAGAGCCTATTCACCGCAAGGCACTCTCATTGCTAAAGAAGTTTTTTGTATTAGGTGGTATGCCAGAGGTTATTTCAGCATATACCGAAGGTGCTCAAATGCTGGAGTGTCTCAGGATTATGGATGACTTAATCATTTCATACAGAGATGATTTCTCTAAGTATAATAAGCGTGTTCCTGAATCCCGAATATCAGAGGTGTTCGATTCTGTTGTGATGAACTCTGGTAAACCTTTCATTTATACAGGGGCAGCCAACGCCAATACACGACAGATAAAAGAGGCGTTAGAGTTGTTAATCAAGGCAGGTTTGGTTATCCCTGCTACACATTCATCGGCTAATGGTATTCCACTTGGGGCAGAGGTGAACCCTAAAAAGCGTAAGATGCTGCTTTTCGACACTGGTCTATTCCAAAGGATGTTAGGGTTAGACTTGTCCGAATTGATTCTTTCCGATGATCTCGAAGTTGTAAACAAGGGTGCAATCGCTGAAATCTTTGTAGGCTTGGAGTTGCAAAAGAGCAATTCGCCATACTCAAAAGAGGAGCTATATTTCTGGAAACGTGAGGTAAAGAACAGCAATGCTGAAGTCGACTATGTGTTTCAGCAAGGGGAAGAGATTATACCTTTAGAGGTCAAAGCAGGAACACGAGGCTCAATGCAGAGTATGCACCTATTCATCAGCGAGAAATACTCTGAGTTTGGCGTAAGATGCTCCTCTGAGAATTTTAGCAGCTTTGATAAAATCAAAGTAATTCCCCTTTACGCAGCGGGCACGATTACTAAATAATACAACACAATGGTTATCAGTATAATACCAAACAATGCTATCGAATGAATTTTTCCAAATTGACTTTTCCAGTAATTTTCCAACGCAGAATGTAACTTGCTGATAATCAGACGCAGACTACTTTCTCGATTGGGAAGTACATCAACACACCCTCGATGGTGAAGATGAATTTTGCCGAGGGGTGGTCTTTACGTAGTTTGTCGAGCTATTCGCTATCCAAAATAGACTCTGAGAGGTAGATGTTATTCTTGGGTGCAGGGATTAGCTCCGCTCGAATCTGCATCACTTTTGGTAGGTCTACATCGTAAAATGTAGCACTACTTGGGGTATCGCCGCAAACTCTTTGGCAACGAGTGTCTAATCCGCAACCTATATTTACAACTACCACATCTTTATGCGAAGTGATAAATCGTCGCACTGCATCATCGAAGTATTGACCTCTGATTACACAACCTACGGCACTCTTTATTGAGTTGTCGAAGAGCGTGTAATCATACTCGATGCTATCCACGAGTTTCTGAGCCATAGGGTCTTTTAGGATTGGATCTGTGCGCTGATTCTCTATCGCACGCATATATAGCGGAATCAAGAGTGTCTCCGCAACAATATTATCGAATTGATATTTCTTGCTCATAATTATTTGATTTTCCAGTTATTACTCTGAGTTTGAAGGGCTACCATACGGGCATAGTCGCCATTCTTTTGGGTGATTAGGGTTGCGTGCGTGCCACTTTGCGCTACCTTGCCCTCTTTGAGCAGGATTATCTTGTCGGCTCCTGCTATGGTGCGCATACGGTGAGCAACTACTATCACCGTTTTGTTCTTGGTTAGGCGTGCTATTGCCTCTTGGAGCTGAGTTTCACTCATTACATCAAGTGCAGAGGTTGCCTCATCGAGTAGTACTACTGGGGCATCTTTTAGTAAGGCTCTGGCAATAGATAATCTTTGACGCTCTCCGCCTGATATTCTTGCTCCATTCTCACCAATCATCGTGTTGTAGCCCTCTGCCATCTCGCTTATGAATCCATCTGCATTGGCTGCACGTGCTGCCTCGATTACCTCCTCATCGGTGGCATCCTTGCGACCTATGCGGATATTCTCCATCACGGTATTGTTGAAAAGTGTAACATCTTGGAATACGATTGAGTAGTATTTCAGCAAACTTTCTGGTGCAATGGTCGATATATCCTCACCACCCAAGGTGATTGTGCCTTTTTGAGTATCCCAAAAGCGTGCTGCCAACTTTACTGCAGTTGATTTCCCTCCACCCGAAGGACCAACCAAAGCTGTTACCTCGCCCTGTTTTGCGGTGAACGATACGCCACTGATTACTGGTTTTGAGCTATCGTAACCGAACTCTATATCTTTGAACTCTATATCGAAGTTTTTAATTTCAACCTCCTCTCGACCACTCTGCGTTGGAGTTTTCTCAATCTCGCCCATTCGCTCGATGCTGAGAAGTGATGCAAATGTTGCAGCGAGATTAACTAACGTTCTGCTAAGTGGGTCGTAGATGCGTGTAGCTACCAAATAGAGTATAAATGTGAGCATCGAAATTTCGCCAACTGATAATAGATATAATCCCACAACCACTGCCGAGATGATACCTAACTTCAAGATAGATTGAGACGAAATGACAAATATTCCGACACCAATTTCTCCTGCCATAAGCGATTTCTCTTGCTCGGCATATCGCTCCTTTAGGATTTGTAGATGACCCTCCTCACGAGAGTTTGCCTTGATGTCACGGATATTCTCGACAAACTCCTGCACCTTGTCGGCACTTGCCAAAATATCCTGCTTGCTACGTCTATTAACTTTATCTTGTTGACGTTTTGAGAAGTAACATATCGAGAGCGACACTGGCACGACCCACACAACCGCCAAGCCCATCTTCCAATCATAGATAATCATTCCCACCGAGACAACGACAGTCGAGATAGACGAACCAATGAGCTGAGGCACAAAGTGTGAAAGTGCTGTCTCCATCATCGCAACATCGCTCATCATCGTTGTGGTGAGGTCAGTGAGGTCTTTGCGACCAAAGAATGAGAGGGGCAATTCTCTGAGATGTTCAGCCAAAGAGAGCCTCTTGGTTGAGCTTTCGGTATAGCTACGCAAGTAGTGTGCATCGTATGCTATGCGGTAGAATATAAACATAATGACCATTAGAGCAAGGGCAAACACACCATATAGTGTGTATCTTAATATAGGTGTGGAACCTTCGAGAGTAGGTAGCAGCGTATCCTCTAAATAAAAATATAGCAGCGCAGCACTTGCCAAAATTGCCAAGTCGCACATCACGCTCCACAGAATCGCTTTCATCAAGTCCTTAGCTCCTCTGTCGCTAAGGGATAGTAGGTTTTGAAGATATTTTTTCATTGTTATTCTCTATTAGTGTTCCACGAAAATATTGTTTGGTACTCTGCCCACATTTTGGCATATAAGCCTTTGGCTACAAGTAGTTGGGCGTGTGACCCTTGCTCTGCAATTTCGCCCTTCTCAACAACATAGATTTTATCTACATCCTGAATAGTTGAAAGACTATGAGCCACAATCACAACGGTTTTACCCTTAGATAGTTCGGAAAGAGCCTGCTGGATCTGATACTCATTTTCGGGGTCGGTGAATGCCGTTGCCTCGTCGAGTAAGATGATAGGTGCCTCTTTGAGGATTGCACGAGCTATGGCTATGCGTTGCGCCTCACCTCCTGAGAAGAATACGCCATCTTTACCTGCGACGGTGTGGATTCCATTGGGTAGTCTCTCTATAATCTCATTACATCGAGCTGCGTTGAGTGCCTTCAAAACCTCCGCTTCGGTTGCGTCGGGGCGACTCTCACGAACGTTATCCAAAATTGAGGATTTGTAGAGGTTGGTGTTTTGGAATACGAATGAGATATTCTGCATTAACTCCTTCTCTGCAATATCCTTAACATCGACTCCACCAATCGAAACAACACCCTCGCCAGCATCCCAGAAGCGAGCCATAAGGGCTGCGATAGTCGATTTTCCACCTCCCGATGTGCCGACAAGAGCTACAGTTTGACCCTCTTCGACCTCGATTGAAACACCCTTTAGAGCAGGTGATTTTGCATTTGGGTAGGTGAATGACACCCCCGACAGTTGAATGTTGCGTTGAAGTGGGAATCGCTCCTCCTTGCCCCTCGCAAGAGGCTTTTCGGCAAGCAGCGCATCTATGCCATCCATCGCATTTTCAGCATTTCCAACATCTTGACTCGTCCACATTATGCGCATCAACATAACCGAGAGCATCGGAGTGATAAAGATATAGAAGACAAAATCTAAGATAAAGGCTTTCGGGTCAATATTCCCACCAAAGAGCCATACGCCACCACCAATTAAGAAGATGGTGATACTTCCCATAAAGGTTTGGAATAGCCCCATACGGGTGCGAAACCAAAGGGTGTACTCAATTACATAATCACGATAATCAATAATAGTCTGGTGGAATCGCTTAAACGAAAATATGCTCTGACCAAAGGTCTTTACCACAGGAATACCCCTTACATACTCCACCGCCTCGCTATTCATCGCTGCGAGCGACTCTTCGTATTTTATGAGTGATGCTTTGTAATATTTACTTCCCATTGCTGAGGCTTGGCACGCAAAGGCGAGAAAGGCAGGAATGAAGCAGATAAGTCCCAACCTCCAATTCACAGCAAAGACAAGCACGATAACAGCAATTGGCGTTATATAAGCACCCACAAGGTCGGGCAGTTGGTGTGCCAAAAAGGTCTCGGTGCGAGAGGCACTATCATTGACCGTGCGACGCAGACGACCGCTGGCATTTGCCGAGAAATAACCCAACGGCAACTTCATAAGGTGCGACATCGCTGCCACTCGAATATTGGTGGCAATGCGGAATGCTGACTTGTGGGTGCATAGCAGAGCTACGATATAAATAAGTATAGACCCAATAGCAGTCGCAACAGCCATCGTAGCGAAGCGAAGGGCATCACTATCGCCACTAATGGCAGGATATGAGGTGAACAGCTCTCTGACGCAGAGCCAAATAAAGACGAAGGGGAGTAGCCCTACAACGGCACTCACACCTGATAGCACCATTCCAATGATAGTGTAGTGCTTAATGCCTGCACCATAATGGAATAGCCTACTCAAAATAGATGGTTTCTTCTCTTTCATAGATATTTATTATTTAAATTTATAATCCTCATAAACGAACAAAATTAATAATACAAAGGTATTTCATTTGTCAAATAGTGTCAATCGCAAATAGTAGGTATTTATATGCTTGGTAGCCACGTGGATATGTATGATAAACGCATAAAAAACAAATTGAGCCGTAGCTACAACCTTCGATTAAATGGTTGCTTGCTGCGGCTCAACTTTTATCTCCTCTCTGGAGATGTGGTTAAAAGAGGCTGGGTTATCTACTCCTCGTGGTCGTGCTCCTCGGCATCGGCTGTGATTGCGATGCTGCGTGCAACGTAGCTCTCATTGCCCGATGTGTCGTAGCAGTAGATCATAAGGTGGTAGTCGCCATAGGCGGCAGTTTCGGGAATCTCGACGTGGATGTGTTGGTGTGAGTTTCTAAGGCCAGAGACGTCATTGTCAATCACCCCCTCACTGAGAAGCTCCTCCGATGTCTTGTTATAGTAGAAGGCATTCTCGGTGTCGGTGTTGTAGTTCTCGTCCGTGTCGTGATCGTGGTCTGCATCGCTATCGTCATCCGAATCTGTGTCGTGACTATGTCCATCAAAGGCATTATGTACATTGATCTTGAATGATGCAAGAGCGGTATCATCGCTTAGATCCATCTCCACACAGATCTCAGAACCTGGCAAGAACTCCTCGCCATCTTCAGGCTCCGAAAGCTCGATTACTGGTTTTGTTGTGTCGCCATCCTTATCGCACGAAACGAATGTAGATGTCGAAATTAGTAGCGTTGCTACTGCAAAAATTGTTGTTATTTTCATAATTTAATTGATTTTAAATGGTATTTTAATTGATAATTGAAAATTTCGTCCTGGTTCAGGAATCTCCACATAGCGATAGTAGCTTAGATGGTTTAAGTATTTAGTATCAAAGATATTATCTACCGAGGCAACCATGGTAACTCCATCGGATATGAAGGGCAGTGAAACGACTGCACGAAAACCAAAGAGGTTAGCTCCTGGCGTGGGGTCTTCATTGCGACCGACATTGTTTTGATCCGCCACCATTTTCCACTCTGCCGAGAGGGTGAACGCTCCTTTGTTCCAAGAGATCTCATTGCGCATAGTCGTTGGTGGCGTGAATGTTATAGATATGCGTTCATCTATATTGCACGAATAGGTGTACTCAACGCTCGCTTTGTATTGCCACTGCTTTGATAGGTTGACGGAGAGTGCTGCCTCGCCACCTGCAAAGAGAGCCTCGCACTGTGTGTAGCGATATATCTGCCCTGCATGGGGCAAGACAGACCACTCTAAAGTTGGTTGCAGATAGATATATGAAGCGTACCAACTTACGTATGGCGAGAGCGAAAACGAGATTCTATCGGAAGAATATTCATACCCCAAATCTGCCTGCCAACCCCTCTCCGAGTCAAGTGTAGGATCTCCTTGTTCGTGCCTAAAGGAGCTGTGGTGCACACCATTGGCGACAAGTTCGTTGGCGTTGGGTAGTCTGAAGCTACGTCCGATATTTGCCCTAAGTGTATTTTGAGAGTTTACGCTCCACACACCACCCAACGAGAGGGAGTAATCGCCAAAATTTCGATCGAGGTTGTAACTTCTCATCTCATTCTCCTCTACCGCACTCTCATCATAGCCTTGAGAGAGTAGATAATCAGCAAGGTACTCATCTTGATACTCCTCGACAGATATATTTCCAAAGTCGTAGCGAACGCCACCGCTTAGGCGAAATGCGTCACTGACCTCAAAATCTGCAACATACGCAACGCCTGTTGTAAATCTTCGATAGGCTGGAATCAAAAATGAGTAACCCCCTATTTGGTTATCTTGATATGCCGCACTCCACGCCACCTCGCTGCTTAATCTTTGCGAATGGTCGATGTGCAACTTCGTATCAGAGCTGAAGTTTTGCAGGGCGAGGAGTATCTCCAAATCGGGGTCTACTTCGGGCGCTGTCTGTGTCGAGTAGTGGGTGTGAAATTCACTCATCTCCTCTCGGTGGTTGTTCTGGTAGCCCAAGTCCCAACTTGCCCAGCCTCCGCTCCACCAATATTTGTTGAGTGATGAGACTTTGAGGTGGTTTACGGTACTATATGGCAAATCTACATCTCGCAAGTCGCCATCGTCATAGACCCTCGATGGATCGGGAACTCCGTGTGCACCAGGGTAGAATCCAGCTTTTTGGTAGGCGTTGCTCAGTGATATGGCGGATGAAAAGTTTGAACCACCATATCTCGCATAGAGTGATGAAGATCGCTCATATCCAGCCGTGTTATTTACTCTCCCATCTGTCAGGGGCATAATCTGAGTTAGATATACCACATGGTCGGTCGGCACCGCAAAGTCGGCAAAGTGCTGTTCTGAGTGGCGAGCCTTAACAAGCCAACGCCCCTTTTTTAGCCCCATCATAAGCGAGCCTCCAAGCAGACCATTGACCGATCGACCAATAAGATCGACCTCCCCAAACAGACCATCAGAAGTCGGTAGCGCAGGTTGAAGAATCTCCACAACACCACCCATAGCATCGCTACCAAACAATAGCGACGATGAGCCCTTGCGGATGTTAACCCTCTCAACATTAAAGGCATCAATCTCCAAGCCGTGGTCTGCTCCCCACTGCTGTCCCTCCTGTTTTACGCCTCCCTCGACAACGCTCACACGATTGAAGCCCATCCCTCGTATCATAGGTTTCGAGAAGCCCGAACCTACGCTCATTGACTGCACTCCAGGAATATACTCTAAACTCTGCATCACATTGCCCGAGAAGTGTCTTACGATATCCTCTCTATCGACTATTGCAATCGAGAGAGGGTTTATTCGCTGTTCTTGACGCTGAATATTACCAGTTACGACAACCTCGTCGATATCTCTTTGAATCAGAGTATCAGCACTTTGCGCCATAGAGAGCGTAGAGATATAAAGCACCACTACGCACAAAATAAATTTTAAACGCATATCTATAATATAATGTATAACACGATAAGTCTATCCTTTAATTTAAGGGTAGACACATAGTAATAACTATTAAATTATAGAGTATGGGGGCGCACGAGAGGTGCGAGCTATGATGTTTGTGTTGATATTTTTGGGTGCGTACCCAACTAAAAGCGTTGAAATTAAGCAGACGATGAAAGTTATTACAACGCTATCTACGATATTAAAAAGTGACAATTCAAAATTGCATATCTTGCAATCGTGATGATTATGCTCCTCACCGCCACAATGATCCGATGAGCATTCGCAATCGTGAGTAGAGTAAATATATGTATGCACAGCAATACCTATCAGCAATGTAGTCATTACCGATATCATAAGTAGCGAAACTAATCTGATTATTCTCCTCCTATTCAATTTGCTTTACTCCTTGCAGTTTTTTATTCGCCACAAATATAGTACAAATTTCGTTACATTGTATCGTCTACTCTCTCATTTTGTCTGTAATATCAACCATCTCGCCTCGCTCAATACGATATAGTCGCTGATTGGTCGAGGGTGAGTCCAATCCACCCCAAGCACTCTGATAGCTACCTATCTTAATGTAGTCAAAGTTTGCTGTGTCTACTTCTGCCGAGAGGCAGTCTCGACCAGAGTACCAACCAACTTTTATTGCAGGGTAATTGTCCTTTACAAACTTCGCTAATCGAGAGACCTCTGCAGGCTCACGATCGCCACCCATAAAGGAGATGCAACTTATCATATCGTTGCGAGTAATCAACTCTTTAATCGACTCCTCTGAAAGCTCCTTGCCAATATCATCAGCTAAGTAAGGTGAGTGGCAACCCTCACAAGCGCAAGGGCAGCCACTGATATTCACAGCTAAGGTAATCTCATCGGGAATCTCCCGAAAGACCACCTTTGTGTCGGTGTACTTTAGCATTGCGGTTTGTTGTAGATGCGTTTTGCAGCCTCCACTCGTCGTCCCTTGCTAAAACCCTTCACAGGGCGCAAGTAGCCGATAATTCGAGTCCACCAAGTAATATCTTCGCCACCACATTTAGGACACTTCTTAATAGGCGATTTAGTGATATAACCACACTTGTCGCAGCTACTATTCGGGATATTGAATGTAAAGTATGACGTTCCCTCCTTGATGGCAATATCCAATACTTTAAGATACTGCTCTTTAGATAGATGCTCCTCTAAGTTAGCGTGAAGTGCAACACCACCATCAAGCGTATCGGTGTAGTGACGACCGTGTAGGCGCATCTGGTCGAGCAGTGAGATCGTTGAATCATGCGAATTAAGGTTTGAAGCAACCTAAAATAAGTGGTTAAAAAGTTGGTAATTCACTGATTTCACTATATTGTAGTGCTAATAACGCTATAATTAGACCAGTGAATAACCTCTCAAAGATAAACAAAATATACGAGTTTGTATGCGACTTGTATGAAAAAGATTTGCAATTTCACGTGCAACGCTTCTCCAATAATAGTCGACCCAAATTCACCGACCAGCAAACAATGACAATGTATATCTACTGCACAGCTTGTGAGAAACGCTTGACAATCAAGGATATGTATGATTTTACTCGTACATATTTGAGCGATGTGTTCGTAAATTTACCATCGTATGTCGCCATTTGCAATCGTATCGCACGTCTTGTTCCAGCGTTCAAGGCTCTATTCGAGCATGTAGCCATGCTCAATATTGAGGAAGAGCAGGAATTAGAGATCTTCTCCCTGATGGACTCGTTCCCCATCATTACTTGCTCGTCTAAACGAAGGGCTAAAGTTGCTCGTGAGATAGTCAACAAAGGCTACTGCTCGACAAAATCAATGCACTATTATGGAGTAAAGATACATGCTCTTGCTCGTCATAAGAGCGGCACTCTTCCTATCCCTGAGAGTGTGATTGTAACACCTGCCTCGGAGCACGATGGAAATGTTTTCAAGGCCAATTGGTGTAACCTTGTTGATAGAAGTTTCTTTGCCGATAAAATATATCAAGATGCACTATATCAAAGTATTATGAAAAGAGAATACGGCTCGGAATTATTATCACCTGTGAAATATCCAGCGTATACACCTCCAGAAGTTAAGCTGAGAAATAAAGCTGCCGATGACCTATACAGTCGCACCGTTTCGAGCATTAGACAGCCTATTGAATCACTATTCAATTGGCTTATCGAGACCACAAATATTCAAAGAGCTTCAAAGATTAGAAGTACAAGCGGGTTGCTTTCATTTATATTCGGAAAACTTGCTGCTGTATTTCTAATGCTTAAATTTTTCAAACCTTAATTCGCATAATTCATAATTCACAATTTACAATTCACAATTTGTATTGATTCTCAGCTGTTTACAATTCGAATTGGGTTTAAATGCCTTTGGCATTTAAGAAATTTTAGAATAGAATAAGTTGCGCAAATTTATTTGTGGCAACTTATTGTGTTCTAAAATCATAGAGTTTTAGCAGAAAACTCTATGCCCAATGCGCAGCGTAGTAAGCACCCGCGGAGGTGCTATCTCCGCCCGACGGAGTCAGACCCAGGCCGTCCTCAGGCCGTCCTCAGGTGACGCGATTTGCAATCCACGTATATTTTGCGTATGTTTGTAAAAAATAAATCATTTACCTTTATGAATATTCTCGAAGTAGAGGGTGTTTCGAAGCGATACTCGAACCATCTGGCGCTGGATGATGTTTCGCTGTCTATTCCGCAGGGCTCTGTTTATGGGCTTTTGGGGCCTAATGGGGCGGGTAAGTCGACGCTTATCAAGATCATTAATCGCATTACGATGCCTGATTCTGGGCGGGTGATGTTTGGCGGGCGCGAGATTGAAGCCTCTGATATCTACCGCATTGGCTATCTGCCTGAGGAGCGTGGACTCTATAAAAAGATGAAAATTGGCGAGCAGGCGATCTTCTTTGCACGGCTGAAGGGGCTGTCGCGACTCGAGGCCACACAGAGACTCAAGGGGTGGTTCGAGAAGTTTGGAATCGAGAGCTGGTGGGATAAGCGCGTCGATGAACTGTCGAAGGGCATGGCGCAGAAGGTGCAGTTCATCACTACGATCCTGCATCAGCCTGAGCTGCTGATCTTTGACGAGCCATTTTCGGGCTTCGATCCTGTTAATGCCAACCTCCTCAAGGAGGAGATCTTGGGGCTTCGCGATCGTGGCGCTACGGTGATCTTTTCGACCCACAATATGTCGTCGGTCGAGGAGATTTGCGACCATATAACGCTGATTAACAAGTCGAAAAATATCCTTTCGGGGAGCGTCGATCAGGTGCGCCGAGATAATGGGGGCAACATCTTCAAGGTGTCGTACCGCGGCTCGGAACAGAGCCTGCGTGGCTCGCTGGGGCAGGGGTGCCAGCTGCTCGAGGGGAGCCAGGTGGGGGGCGCTTACGCCAATATCAAGCTCCATATTCCAAATAATAAGGATATCCGTGGCACGATTGCGCGGCTCAATGAGGCTGTGGAACTACGTAGTTTCGAGGAGGTTATCCCAAGTATGAACGATATCTTCATCCGCGCTGTGAGCGGTGAGGTTTAAATATATTCTTTCGTGTTATGTCGAATATTAAATTGGTAATCGCGCGTGAATTCAATGAGCGCGTTCGCAAAAAATCATTTATCATTGCCACCCTGCTCATGCCTATTTTGATGGCGCTGCTCACCCTCTCGCCCATGTTGATCATGCAGTTCAGCAAGTCGGAGCTTAGGAGGATCGAGGTGGTCGATCGGAGTGGTGTAATATTCTCTGCACTAGAGAGTAACGAAGAGGTGGAGTATCACCTCTCGGAGCTTTCGCTCGATGAGGCACGCGCCAACAAGGAGCATTTCGGCGTGCTCTTCATCGGTGAGGATATCCTCACCAACAACTCCAATGTGCGGCTCTACACCAACTCGGCGAGCTCCGTGATGCTGGAGTCGAGCATCACAGCGAGCATCGAGGGGGTGATCGAGGCGGAGCGCCTGCGCCACTACAATATCGAGAATCTCGACGAGATCCTGCGCAGCGTCGAGGCCAAAGTCTCGATGCAGACAATTCGCGACGACGACACCTCGGGCAGGGAGAGTTCTTCGTCGATGGCTGCGATGGGCATAGGTTACATCCTGGGTTTCATCCTCTACATATTCCTAATTATCTACGGCACAATGGTGATGACATCCGTGATCGAGGAGAAGGGCTCGCGCGTGCTCGAGGTGTTGGTATCCTCGGTCAAGCCCTTCGATCTGCTTATGGGTAAGATCATTAGCATTGCGATGGTTGCGGTGACTCAGATCGCAATATGGGCTGTGTTGATGCTCACCCTCATGGCGGTGGTGATGCCTGCGTTGATGCCCGACGACATCATGCAGAGCGTCGAAGCGATACAATCGGGTGCCGCAATCACGCCCGAAGCGGCAGGTGGAATCGACGCTCAGATGATCGGGGCACTAGCCTCGGTGACCGACATAGGTTACATATCTCAGATTCTGCTCTACGCGCTCCTCTTCCTCGTTGGTGGCTACCTGCTCTACTCGGCGATGTTTGCCGCAGTGGGCTCGGCCGTCGACACAGTCGAGGATTCACAGAACCTACAGCTGCCAATAATGCTTCCCATCATGCTAGCATTTATCGTTCAGATGCTCGTAGCAAAAGACCCTAACTCCAATATAATCAAGGTCTTCTCGATGATCCCATTCACCTCGCCCATCATCATGATGGCCAGGATCCCCCACGGAATACCATCGTGGGAGGTCGCCCTATCGTTGGTGATTCTCTACGCCTCATTCGTCGGCCTAGTTTGGATCGCAGCAAAAATATACCGCGTGGGAATATTCATGCACGGCAAAAAACCTACGCTGAAGGAGCTGTGGCGCTGGGTGCGCGACTCTGCTTGATGCAGTGCGCTCTTGGGTTGGCCTGGGGCTGACTCCGTCGGGCGGAGATAGCACCTCCGCGGGTGCTTACTTATGCTGCGATTTGGGCATAGAACTTTTTGCTAAAGTTCTATGATTTTAGAACACAATAAGTTGCCACAAATAAATTTGCGCAATTTATTCTATTCTAAAATTTCTTAAATGCCTAAAGGCATTTAAACCCAATTCGAATTGTAAACAGCTAAGATTTAACACCAATTATGCATTATGAATTATCAATTATGAATTGGTTTAGTCATTCGGAGTCAGACCCAGGTCGTCCCATATTTACAACAAAAAAAGTAGGATTACAATAAAATTTTGATTATTTTTGTTTCAAATAGATAACAGATACGACTATGAAATTCAGGGTACTATTACTAACTTTTGCCATTATGATGGTTGGTTGCGGCGGCGATAACTCGAGTAAGTCAAAGGGCTCGAGTGGGCAGGCAACGAGCACGGCGGCAGCCAAGAAGCAGGCCTTTATGCCTCCGATGATCCCCGCGCATATTGCTGATCCTCAGGCTAAACTTGACTATATGGTCGACCATTTTTGGGACAATTATAGCTTTTCGGACTCTTTGCTACTCTCCGATATGCAGGTGACGGGCGAGGCCTTTACAACCTATGCTGAGCTGCTGCGCATGGTGCCTGCTGCGCGAGTCGAGCAGAGCGTGACGGCACTGCTCTCGACCTCGTTTGACGCCGATTCCCTATCCTTTGCGACGTTCACCACACTCTTCGAGAACTACTTCCACAACCCAAATTCACCATATATGAACGAGGAGACCTACATCCCTGCGCTGAGATATATCATTGGTAATGAGAAGATAGAGCCCATAAATAAACTGCGTGCCCAAGCACAACTCACCATGGCACTCAAGAACCGCGTGGGCCATAAAGCCGCAGATTTCGAGTATATGCTCAGGAGCGGCAAGAGCGGCAAGATGCACGATATTGAGGCCGAATATACGATCCTATTTTTCAATAATCCCGACTGCCATGACTGCACGCGCGTCAAGGAGTTCTTTGTGGGCTCGGCGCAACTCAACGCACTGCAGCAGCAGGGGGAGCTGAAGATTCTGTCGATATACCCTGACTCCACAATTGAGCTGTGGCGCGAAACTCAATACCCTGATATGATGATCAATAGCTACGATAAGGGGCAGGTAATCAGCCAAAATGACCTCTACGATCTGAAGGCAATCCCAACCCTCTACCTGCTCGATAGTGAAAAACGGGTCCTACTTAAAGATGCCCCGATCGAGATGATCGAGGCCTATCTCTTGCAACAGCATAGGCAGTAGACAGAACGCTGAAACGACTGAATAAAAGCCAATTACAGAACTGTAGAGATGTGCGCCGCGGCGTCGAACTCGGGCAGAGCTGCAGGCTCGAAGTCGGAGTATCCGACAGCAATACCACAGAGAACACCGAAATTGGCGGGGATCTCGACCAAGCTACGCAGATGCTCTTCGGCAGTTGCGCCTTGGGGCTGCTCCTTGAGTTGTGGTCGTCCGTCGACATGCACCCAGCATGTTGAGAGGCCTAAATCAGTTGCAGACAACTGCATCATAGTGGCTGAAATAGAGCAGTTTACCTCCCACAGATCGGTAGCCTCTTTGTCGCCCATCACCAGAATAAATATTGGCGCTCTCTTCACAAATGCCGATCCGTAGTCACGCATCTGGGCCATCTTCTCGATGATTTCACGATTGCGAATCACCATAAAGTGTGTGGAGTGCGAATTGCGCGACGAGGGCGCCTGAAGTGTCACCTCAAGCAGTGCATCTATCGTGCTCTGCTCCACCTGTTTGTCGGAATATTTACGTATACTTCGACGCTTTTTTACAATCTCTTTGAACTCCATAAATAAATATTTTTAGCTTTATGTGTCAAATATAGTGAAAATTCACTACTTTTGACAAAAATAATATAAAAATGCGTAGAAGATGAAGAGCAAAGTGACGGTAGCACTGATATACGACTTCGACGGAACTCTCTCGCCAGGCAACATGCAGGAGCATGACTTCATCCCTGCAGTGGGCAAGAGCAATATTGAGTTCTGGAACGAGGCCAACGCCCTTGCCGAGCAGCAGGACGCCGACGGAATCTTGGCCTATATGGCTAAGATGATCGAGGCTGCACGCTCGAAAGGGATGTCGCTGAAGCGCGAAATGTTCCAAGCGTCGGGCGCCAAAGTGACTCTCTTCGAGGGTGTTAAGGAGTGGTTCGGCCGCATCAACGACTACGGTGCAAGCAAAGGCATCACCGTGCTGCACTACATCAACTCCTCGGGACTCACCGAGATGATCGAGGGCACGCAGATCGCACACGAGTTTCGCAAGATCTACGCCTGCTCGTTCCTCTACAATGCCGAGGGGGATGCCTACTGGCCCGCCGCCGCGGTCAACTACACAAATAAAACTCAATTTATTTTTAAGATAAACAAGGGCGTCGAGTCGGTCTACGACAGCACCGAGGTGAACCGATTCATCGAGGAGAGCGACCGCCCCGTGCCCTTCAAACATATGATCTACATTGGCGATGGGACCACAGATATACCCTGCATGCGCCTGGTGAAGAACTTCGGAGGTCGCTCCATTGCGGTCTACAACCCCGACTCCGACGGCGTACCCGCAGGCATGGAGAGCCTCATCCGCGACAACCGCGTCAACCACGTCTGCCCCGCTAACTACTCGGAGGGTCAGCCCATCGACACCCTGGTGAAGATGATCATCGACAAGATCGAGACCGACCACCGCCTAAAACTTTTAGAGAGAGTATAATAAATGACCATGAAGATAATATTTGCAACAAACAACGCCCACAAATTGGCCGAGGTATCGGCAGTGCTGGGCCCTGATTTCGAACTAGTTACACCTCGCGACTGCGGCATATTCGAGGATATCCCCGAGACCGCCGAGACCCTCGAGGGGAATGCTCTGCAGAAGGCTCACTACCTGCGCGAAAAGACTGGCTTAGACTGCTTTGCCGACGACACAGGCCTCGAGGTCGAGGCCTTGAACGGTGCCCCAGGAGTACGCTCAGCGCGCTACGCCACCGATGGCCACGACTTCGAGGCCAACAACGCCCTACTGCTCAAAAACTTGGAGGGCGCAGAGAATCGCCGCGCACGATTTCGCACCGTCATTGCACTACTCCAAGGCGACAAAGAGTATCTCTTTGATGGCATTGTCGAGGGTGAGATTGCCCTCGAGCACTCTGGATGTCAGGGCTTTGGCTACGACCCGATATTCTGCCCCGAGGGAAGCACGCGCAGCTTCGCCGAGATGAGCGCCGACGAGAAGAACGCAATCTCGCACCGCGGTCGCGCCGTAAAAAAATTAGTGGAACACCTAAAACAAGAGTAAAAATGGACGAATTACTATACAGCCGCCAGGACATATACAACGAGGAGAAAATCAACCAGTTACAGTATCACTACAGCGAAATTCTCAAGCTTCTAGGTGAGGATCCAACCCGTGAGGGGCTCCTCAAGACCCCGCAGCGCGTAGCCAAAGCGATGACATTTCTAAACAAGGGTTATCAGCAAGATCCCCTCGAGATTCTCCGCTCCGCAATGTTCCGCGAGGAGTACAAGCAGATGGTTTTAGTCAAGGATATTGAGCTCTACTCGCTCTGCGAGCACCACATGTTGCCATTCTACGGCAAAGTGCATGTAGCCTATATACCAGATGGTTACATCACTGGCCTCTCGAAAATTGCGCGCGTCGTCGAGTGTTTCGCGCGCCGCCTACAGGTGCAAGAGCGACTCACAGTTCAGATCCGCGACTCAATCCAAGAGGCACTCAACCCAATGGGCGTAGCCGTGGTCATCGAAGCAAGCCACATGTGCATGCAGATGCGCGGCATCGAAAAACAATCCTCCGCAACAACAACATCCGCATTCACAGGAATATTCCTCTCCGACCTGCGCACCCGCGAAGAGTTTATGACCCTCATATCCAACAAGTATAGGTAAGCTTGGGACGGCCTGGGTTGGCCTGGGTTGGCCTAGGTCTGACTCCGTCGGGCGGAGATAGCACCTCCGCGGGTGTATATTACGCTGCGTATTGGGCATAGAACTTTCTACTAAAGTTCTATGATTTTAGAGGTTAGCGTGCCGCTTCAAATAAATTTGAGCAGCACACCAACCTCTAAAATTTCTTAAATGCCCAAAGGCATTTAAACCCAATTCGAATTGTAAACAGCTGAGATTCAATACGAATTATGAATTGTGAATTGTGAATTGTGAATAAATTTTGCCATTCGGAAATTTGCTGATGGCAACCGTAGGTTGACATAGATAAATGGTAAGGGATATATTTTGAGAGTTTACTTTCAAAATATATCCCTTGCTATTTAACGTAAAAGCGAAGCGATCAGCAAATTTCCGCAGCATATGTAAGCACCCGCGGAGGTGCTATCTCCGCCCGACGGAGTCAGTTGTAAACGTCCGAAAGCGGAGTCAGACCCAGGCAGTCAAAAAAAATCCCGCACATTTACTATGCAAATTGTTATTTTACGCTTTAAATTACAATAAAGTTTATTATCTTTGTAGATATCTAATTTTTTTGGGCTATGAAAATAAAGGTTATATTGAAGTTTTTGGCAATATTTTTATTGGTTGTCATTGGTCTATGCAGTGCGGTTATCGGGCTTGTAGCCACTCCAGAGTTTCTCACGCCGCGCGTTGTGGCGATTGCTCAGCAGAGCATTAAGAGCGATTTTTCGCTTAAGAGCGTCGACCTGTCGCTGTTCAACCGCTTCCCTAATATCACACTTCGCATTGATTCACTGCGTATTACGCAGACTAAAGATAGCATCAACGACCTGCTTTTTGCGCGGGAGTGCCGCGTTGCGGTCGACCCCGTGGCGCTACTTTTCAAGCGCGTTGTGATCAATCACCTTGCACTGCGCGATGCCCAGCTCTACGTCTATGTCGACTCGCTGCATGGCCCGCTTAAAACCTTCAACCTGCCTGCTGAGGCGGACGAAACTCCAATCGAGGAGTGCGATTCCGTATCCTCGTCGTTCGACATTGGCGACTATAGCCTGCTGCTGCGTCGCGTACGTGTCGACTCGATGCAACTTGTTGTGGATGACCGCACTAGAGAGTTCTATACGAGGGTCGACAACTTCGGATTAAACATGTCGCTCAACCTCTCGTCGAGGGTTAGCCGACTGGGTGTCAACACGGGCTTCGACAACCTCATTGTGTGGCATAAGGGCGATCTGCTGGTTAAACGCACCTCGATGGCGCTCGATGCAAAGATGCTTCTGGATCTCGATTCGATGAAGTTGAACTTCCGCCAGGCCGACGTGCGCCTCAATGGAATTGACTTCAAATCTACGGGCGAGCTGCGCCGTGACTCACTCTCTAGCAACATCTTAGTCAATGTCTCGTCGTCGCTGAACACCCCCTCGCTCGCCGAGTTCTTGACGCTGATTCCATCCTCGATGATCGATGGCAAGGAGAAGATCTCGACGGAGGGCGCCGTGGCTCTCGACTTCCAAATCGAGGGTGCGTATGGCGATGATGTTATGCCGACGCTCATGGCGACAATCGATATCGACAAGGCCAAGGCGCGCTACGCTTCGCGCAAGATTTCGCTCGAAAATGTCAGCTGTAACGGCTCGGTCTACCTGGATATGAATACCCCGAGCCGCTCCTACGCCGACATTAAGAGGCTGCAGATCAACACTTCCGACATTATCAATCTCGACGTTAGCGGCAAGATGACCAACTTTATCGACTCGCCTAATGTCGACCTATCGATCAAGTCGGACATCGACTTCGATCGCTTCACCGAGGTCTTCCCGCTCAATGAGGGAATCATCTGCAGCGGCACGAATGTTAGTAATATTGAGACTAAATTTGCGGTGGCCGACATGATGAACGGCAACTACGCACACCTATATATAGAAGGGGAGTCGATCTTCAACAACCTCGAATTTTCGTTCGACGCGAGTAAATTCGCCCAAGATTCATCGTCGACGGCCTACCTCGACATGAAGGCTAACGAGGGCAAGATGCTCTTCGGAGATCGGATTGCGCCCGACTCGACCAATAGCCGAACGCTGCGCTCGAAGGTCAATTTCTCGGGAATAAACTACAGGGCTAAGAGCGGTGAATACCTAGCAATCAAGGATATAGAGCTTACTGCAGGTGCGAACTTCGACCGCACAACATCGGCCATCAATGGCCTTGGACTGCGCGGTATAGCCAAAAATACCGACGTGGGCGTGGATAGCCTCTTTAGCGCCTCGCTGGAGAGCTCCGACATCTCGTTCATAGTGATGCCGAAGAACGAGAAGCGACAGACGAAGGTCAAGGCGAATATCAACAGCGAACATATTGTGGCAGAGGAGCCTAGCTTCAACTCAGACATGTCGCTTTCGTCGGTTACCATGGCGCTGGACATCGAGCAGAAGAGCGACGATGAGAAAGATTGGGGCGTTGCGGGCACCGTCAGCTTCTCCGATTTTGGCATGTATAGCGACCTCTTCCCCCTCGATGTGAAGATCCAGAAGAGCAGTGTGTCGCTGGCCGACAAAGTCATATATCTCAAAAATGCTGAGCTCTCAGTTGGTGAGAGTCAATTAGTTGCGACGGGACACATCTCAAATTTGATACGTAAATTCTTTGTCGATCCTCGCCTTGCGCTCAGCGGCGAGCTCTCGATCCAAGCGCCGCTGCTCAACATCACCGAGCTTATCGAAGCGTCGAACAAGAGCTTCCTTCTGCTCGAAGAGCTGAGCGACACGGAGGAGAGCGCGGAAGAGAGTGCGGAGACAGCCGACCAGACGAGCGACGAGACGACCGTAATGGTGGCAATCGCCGAACCCGACTTAATCAAAATAGATGAGGTGGCCAACCATGTAGAGGTTGCAGAAATAGCTGTAGAAGAGACAGTTGAAGTAGTTGATGTCGCAGAAGTTGCCCCTACAACTCAAGCACCTGAAGCACCCGAAATCACGGAGGTAGCAGAGGCAGCAATCGACAGCACAAAACTTTCAGAGAGAAGAGCAGGCACGACGCCAACCGACTCATTGAGTTCACGTGATGGCGGAGACTCTTTGCGCCGCGGCCCAAGTCGCGAGCCAATGGGTTACGACAGCGAAAACAGCATGCTCTTCCTGGTGCCTCGCCGCGTGGAGTTCGTCTTTGATCTCAATGTCGAAAAGGCTCTGTTCGAAGATGCTGTAATCGAAAATGTGGAGGGCCGAGCAACTATCAAACGAGGCGCCCTCACCCTCGAAAAGCTTAGTCTAGAGGCAATTGGCGCCGACGCAGAGGGCTCAATGATATACAGCAATGTTGGTCGAACATCGGCAAATGTCGCCTTCAACATGTCGCTCATTGGGGTCGATATCAACCGCATTGGCGAGTTAATGCCCTCGGTGAACGCCATGTTCCCGATGCTCGAGTCGTTCGAGGGCATCGTCGATTTCGACATCAAGGCCAACACCAACATCACCAGCGAGGCCGAGATCGATATCTCGACACTGCGCAGCGCCATGCAGTTCAAGGGCCGCGACCTAGTCTTGATGGATAGCGAGACCTTTGCCGACCTCTCTAAGACACTGATGTTCAAGAATAAAGATCGCAACCTGATCGACTCAATCGAGGCCTTTGTCTTGGTGAACGAGTCGACGGTCGACCTATTGCCATTCGAGATGTCGATCGATAGATATACGGCCATTATCGGTGGCTCTCAGGTGATCGATCCTCAGACTTTTGATATTGATTATCAATACAATATATCGATCATGAAGTCGCCCCTACCATTCAAGGCGGGCGTCGACATCAACGGCAATCTCGAGGATTTCAGCTTTAAGATCACAACCGCGAAGTTGAAAAATACAGATTTCGACGAGCAGCGACGCATTTACGAGGAGTATCGCGACTCGATAAAGTAAATTATGTGCCGTTACCCCTTGTGCACGCCAGCGTATGAGCGTATTACCATGGTCACGCCCGAGATAATTATTGCCCCGAAAATCAGGGTACTCCAGTGCAGTTTGCCAAGCCCCAACCAAACAGAAATGGAGATGGCTAGCACGGGTTGCAGATAACTATAAACACCTGATATCGTGGGCGTAACCCGCCCAAGCGCGTAGTTGAGCAGCAGGTTTGGCAGAAACGTAGGCACGGTGATGACAAAGAGCGCCATCACCCACACATGCGCAGGTAGTGAGGCGAAATCTGTGTGCGCAATTGGGCCAAAACTAAAGGGCAAAAACATCAGCGACGAGAGCGAGTAGACCCATCGCAACAGCGTCAAGGGGCTATATTTCTTGAAGATGGGCTGCAGCCAAACCATGTAAAAACCAGCTGCAATTGTGTAGACAAACATCAACGCGTTGCCTCCCAAAATTGAGGTCGCCTTACCCGCGCTGCCGCCACTTAAGATAACGGCCAAGGCGCCACCCATCCCCAGCGCAATACCTATAACTCGCTGAGGGGTAAAGCGATCCACGCCCATCAAAACCGAAATCACAAGCGCCATAACTGGCAGCAACGAAGCGATGATCGAGGCGTCGATAGGCGTTGTAAGCGAGAGCCCGAAGATGACAAAACCCTTACGCATCAACCCCGAGAGCACCGCCGCAGCCACCATATATTTAATGTCGCTCCGCTCGACGTGCTCGGCACGGCTCCACAAAAGCGGTACAAACGAGAGCGCCGCGGCAACAAGCAACGAGAGTTCGAGCATGGCCGCCGCGCTGATCCCCTTGCCCATGACAATGTGATAAAATGGGTAGTTGATGGCCCAAATCGAGTTGCACACAAAAAGTGCTAAGTGAGGTTTTATTCTGTTCATAAACGACTTTCGCGCAATTTTCGCGCCACGCAAACATCCATTTTATTCCTAATTTTCATGGAATTATTTTTTTACAGAAAAATGTGAAAAAAATAGGCAAAATCTCCTATCTTTTTGTTAATTTTGCAAACGACTATTTGTACGCTTACCTTAGTTGAAAAAATAATTTAAGTGAGGTGGGGTTAACAAGCTGATAATTAATAAAATACAATAATATGGGACTATTTGCATTAACTCAAGAGTTAGCAATAGATTTAGGTACAGCAAATACGCTTATCATCTACAACGGCAAAGTTGTGGTCGATGAGCCTTCGATCGTTGCACTCGACGTGCACTCGGGCAAGCTTATGGCCATTGGCCAGCGCGCTCGTCAGATGTTCGAAAAGACAAATCCAAACATTCGCACAATTCGCCCTCTCAAGGATGGCGTGATTGCCGACTTCAACGCCACTGAGCTCATGCTCAAGGGGTTGATCAAAAAGGTGAAGATGTCGGGCTCGCTCTTTGCACCCTCGCTTCGCATGGTCATCTGCATCCCTTCGGGGTCGACCAATGTCGAGATCCGTGCTGTGCGCGACTCGGCGGTCCACGCAGGTGCTCGCGAGGTATTTATGATCTTCGAACCGATGGCCGCAGCGCTTGGCGCTGGTCTCGATGTCGAGGCTCCCGAGGGTAGCATGGTTATCGATATCGGCGGTGGAACCTCCGAAATCGCCTGCATCTCGTTGGGAGGTATCGTCTGCTCGGAGTCGATCAACGTTGCAGGAGATGTCTTCACAGCTGACATCCAAAACTATGTACGTCAGCAACATAACATCAGAATCGGAGAGCGCACGGCCGAGGCTATCAAGTGTTCGATTGGCGCTGCGATGACCGAACTCGACGACGCACCCGAGGATTTTGTTGTTACGGGACCAAATATGCTTACGGCGCTTCCTCAGACCGTCAAGCTCAACTACGCCGAGATCGCCTACGCGCTCGAGAAGTCACTGGTGAAGCTCGACGCAGCGTTGATGAAGGTGCTCGAGTCGACACCACCCGAGCTCTACTCCGACATAGTGCGCAACGGAATCTACCTAGCTGGTGGTGGAGCCTTGATCCGCGGCCTTGATCGTCGTCTCTACGAAAAGACAGGCATCCAGTTCCACATCGCCGAGGATCCACTTCGTGCCATTGCGCGCGGAACGGGCGTAGCTCTCAAAAATATCGATCAGTTCTCATTCTTAATGCGATAGAGAGAGCGTCGACATGTAATAGGTTATTGATTAAACTGCGCCTAGCAACCCAAAGGGAAGCAGTGCGCAGTTTGATATTTTAGATGTAATTAACAGTGTTTCAGTTACTTGAATTCATACGCTCAACCTACGTTGTAGTCCTCTTTATCATCGCCGAGATGGTTGCCATCAGCCACTACGCATGGTCGAGCAGCTACACGCGCGCCAAGATATTTGTTGTTTCGAACAGCATGGTGGGGGGTGTAAATGGGGCTCTTCGCAGCACCGTTCGCCTTTTCGAACTTCCCAAGGCAAACCGCGAATTGGTGGAGCGCATATCGCAACTCGAGGCGGAGTTGGACCTGCGCACCGAGCATCTTACCGAGAATCTCGACCCCTCGCAGATCATCTTCGACAACCCCTCCTACAACTACATCGTTGCCAGAGTTGTCTCCAACTCGATCAACAAGCAGGACAACTATATCGTTCTGGATAAGGGCGTTGACGATGGAGTCTACGAGCGCATGGCGGTGATCACCCCCGCGGGCGAGATGTTGGGCTACGTTGCGGGCTGCACAAGCCACTATAGCGCGGCGCTCTCGCTACTGAGCAATAGCTTCACCACTAGCGGCAAGCTGCTGTATGGCGACGCCTACGGGTCGATTCACTGGAGTGGGCGAGATCGTTACAGGCTATCTATGAAGGAGTTATCCAAGTACGAAAGTGTGAACGTCGGCGACACAATCGTCTCGACGGGCTTCTCGAACATCTTCCCAGGCGATGTGAGAATCGGAACGGTCGCCTCCTATGAGTTCAACGAGATGCGCACCGCCTACAATGTCGAGATCGACCTAGCTGTCGAGATGACCTCCATCGACTACGTTCTGCTGGTGGGAAGTCGCGATAGCGGCGAGATCGAGGAGCTCCTCCAGGAGGTGGAGAGTAATAATTAACCCTGAGTTGAAATTATTAACTAACTAGTTTACAGATGTTTCGCACACTACCATATATCGCACTCTTTCTCACAGCGGTGCTCTCGCAGATCTTCATCTTCGACAATCTCTCGACAAGTGTACTTGTCGCGCCGCTTGTCTATGTGGTCTTTATCGCGCTGCTGCCAGTCGAGAGTTCCCAAATCTTGATGCTTGGCGCGGGCGTGGTCACAGGCTTTGTGCTCGATGCCACGATGGGCACGGCGGGGCTAAACTCAATTGCAACCATTTTTATTGCTTTTTTTCGCGCCCCAATCTTGCGCCTAATCGTTGGCAGTAAGCGCGTTGCGGAGCGAGGCGTCCCCTCAGAGATCCTGCTCGGCGATGGCGACTACATCCGCTATATAGTCACGCTGGTGGCACTTCACCACGCTGTGTTCTTCCTCTTCGAGGCGCTCACCGCATCGCATATCCTCTACACGCTGCTCCGCTTCACGGCCAGCACACTAATCTCAATTCTCTTTGTCTGGCTCATCGCGCGCCTCTTTAACTCCAATAATCTCCTTAAATAATGAGCTGCAGCAGAGACGAATTTATACGCATGAGGGTGCTGCAAGGTGTTGTGATACTGATCTTTGCAACAATCTTGATCCGCCTGTTCAACCTGCAGGTGCTCTCGCCGCGCTACAAGGGGTTGGCCGACGGAAATGTGCTGCGTCGCGAGGTGCTCTATCCACCTCGAGGCGAGGTCTATGATCGTAATGGTGAGTACCTTGTGCAGAGCCGCGAGTGCTTCGACTTGATGGTGATATACCGCGAGGTCGACCGCAAAAATCTCGACTCGGTACGCCTCTGCGAGATCACGGGGCTCTCTCCCGCAAAACTCACGCGCGAACTCAACAACGCCAGAATGATGCCCCGAGCACCCCGCTTGCTGGCCAACTACCTGTCGACCGAAGAGAAACTGCTCTTCGACGAGGCCTCATTCGCGGGCTTCTACACCGTCTATCGCACTGTGCGTCAATACCCTCGCAGCATCGGTGGCAACCTCCTTGGCTACGTGAGCGAGGTGAACCAGTCGATCCTTGATAAACGCCCCGAATACCGCGCTGGCGAATATATCGGCATGTATGGTGTCGAGTCAGCCTTCGAGGATCAACTTCGTGGCACAAAGGGAGTTAAGGTGACCAAAGTCGATAGCCACGGCGCTATCAAGGGCAGCTACATGGATGGAATCTACGACACTCTGCCCGAGCAGGGGCAGTATCTCGTCTCGACGATCGACGCAAGACTTCAACGCTTCGGCGAGGAGCTAATGCGTGGCAAAGTCGGCGCCGCAGTGGCCATCGAACCCGCTACAGGTGAGATCCTTATGATGGTCTCATCGCCCTCCTACGACCCCGACGATCTGGTGGGGCGCGACCGCGGAAACAACTACATGAAGTTACTCAACGACCCCCAACGACCGCTCTACAACCGAGCTGTGACGGCGCGATATCCACCTGGATCAACCTTTAAATTGGTGCAGGGACTCATCGGTCTGCAGGAGGGTGTACTCACTACTAATCAGACATATAGCTGCCACGGAGGTTTCCACTACGGCAACCGCGTGCTGGGGTGCCACCCCCATAGCGCCCTGACCGATCTGCGCAGCGCGGTGGCCTGGTCGTGCAACACCTACTTCTGCTACGTCTATCGAAATATCCTCGATAATCCCGCATACGGCAGCGTCAAAAAGGGCTTCGACCAGTGGCGCGACTACGTCCTGAGCTTCGGTTTCGGCCGAAAATTGGGCTCCGATTTCTTGAATGAGGGGGCTGGATATGTCCCCGATGTGGCATTCTACGACAAGCGATATCGCGGTTCGTGGAACTCACTAACGGTGATTTCGCTCTCCATCGGGCAGGGCGAGCTAGGATGCACGCCGCTACAGATGGCCAATATGGCAGCGATCCTGGCAAATCGCGGACACTACTATATTCCTCACATTGTCAAAGAGATAGAGGGTGTCGACTCCTTGGACACACGCTTCTATGAGCGACAATACACCATGGTCGACGCCAAACATTTCGAGCCCATCGTCGATGGCATGTGGGCTAGTGTCAACGTTGGCAACGACGGTTGGTTCAACAACGCATATGTTGCAGGGCTAGATATTTGCGGCAAAACTGGCACCGCCGAAAATCCCCACGGCAAGGACCACTCCACCTTCCTCTCCTTCTCTCCGCGCAACGACCCGAAGATCGCCATTTCGGTCTACGTCGAGAATGGAGGCTTCGGAGCAACCATCGCGCGACCCATCGCCAGCCTAATCCAAGAGTTCTACCTGACCGACACCATCACGCGACCCGCGCTGCTCAAACAGGTGCAGGATATGAAGATAAACTACCCGAATTATGCGAAATAGCCGCTCATCATCGCTCTTTGTTGGGGTCGATCCCATCGCCGTAATACTCTACGTCCTACTTGTTGTGGCGGGCGTGATGAGTATCATTTCGTCGTCGTTCGATGAGTCGTCGACAAACTTTTTCGCCTTTTCGCACTTCTACATCAAACAGGCGGTATGGGGTGGCGTGGCCTTCTTAGCCGCTATGTTTGTGCTACTTATCGACGCCAGCTCGTTCCACAAATATGCCTACCTACTCTACGCTTTTGGCATCATGATGCTCCTTTTGACCTTCGTGCCAGGCGTTGGAAAGGAGGTCAATGGTGCGCGCGCATGGTTGGGCTTCGGGTCGTTCACCATCCAGCCCGTCGAGATCGCCAAGATCACCACTGCGCTGGCCATGGCACGCGTGATGTGCGACTACTCGTTCTCGATCAACAACCGCGGCGACATGTTCAAAGTGGCTGCTATTCTGCTACTTCCGCTGATGATCATAGTGCTGCAAAACGACACTGGGTCGGGAATCGTACTCGGCTCATTCATCTTTGTGCTCTACCGCGAGGGGCTCAATAAGTGGCTGATTATCCCCATCCTACTGATCGTTTTCCTATTTATTATATCGTTCCTGCTCTCGCCCATCATGCTGCTAATGCTCTCCCTCGGCGTACTTACGCTCTGCGATATGATGATTAATCGCACCTGGCGAGTCAACATCGCATATCTGGCGAGCATCACCGCAGCGACTATAATCCTGCAGCTCTGCTCATTTTCACTGGCTGAAACACCCCTGACACTCTTCTCGTCACTGATGTGGGTGGTGCTACTTTCGCTACCTATAGTGATCGTCTACGCACTACGCAAACAGCTATCTACCACGCTGATAATGATAGGAATGTTCCTGCTGAGCATGATCTTCCTACCCACCACCGACTACATCTTCAACTCGATCCTCAAGGACCACCAGCAGAAGCGAATATTGACCTTCTTGGGGCTCATCGACGACCCGCTCGGCACGGGCTACAACGTCAACCAATCGAAGATCGCCATCGGCTCTGGAGGGCTCACGGGCAAGGGCTTCCTACAGGGCACACAGATCCGCTACGGCTTTGTCCCTGAGCGACATACCGACTTCATCTTCTGCTCTTTGGGCGAGGAGTGGGGCTTCGCTGGAGCGCTGGTTGTGCTGCTTCTCTTCGTGGGGCTGATCCTGCGACTATTATATATGGGTGAGCGGCAGGAGGAGGCCTTCGCGCGAGTCTACTGCTACGCCGTCGCCTCGATTCTCCTCTTCCACGTCCTGGTCAACGTCGGAATGACAATCGGCCTGATGCCCGTGATGGGAATTCCGCTTCCGCTCATGAGCTACGGCGGCTCGTCGCTGGTTGCATTCACCATCCTTATTTTTATCGCAATACGCCTCGACTCCTTCTCGCATCGCGATCAATCACTTAGAATATAGATAGTTATGAGCCAAGTTAGAATAGATAAATACCTCTGGGCAGTGCGCATTTTCAAGACTCGAAGCGACGCTGCCGATGCCGTGCGCAACAACCGCGTACTGGTCAACGACGCCTACTGCAAACCCTCACGCGAGGTGAAAGTGGGCGATCAAATCAGTGTCAAGAAGATGCCCGTAACCTATCGTTACAAGGTGCTCGACCTGGTCTCGAGCCGCCAGGGCGCCAAAAACGTGGAGCCATACTGCATCAACATCACCCCACAAGAGGAGTTGGATAAACTCAACGCACCTCGCGAAACAATTTTCGTCGCTCGCGATCGCGGAACGGGCCGCCCAACAAAAAAAGAGCGACGTGAAATTGATGATATGATGGATGATCTCTACCTCGACGACTAGTCGAAAAGAGAGCTAACCGATATATGCCAAGATATGGTCATGGAGCTGCAAAATGGCTCCACAGACAAGGTCTGATTCTGTTAATACCGAAGCTGTAAACACTTCACAATCAACGCTCTGCACGCATATATCAGCGACAAAATCAACCCCCTTACAACCCGCAAACTTATACAAAGCCTCCTTGATAGACCAGAGTTGGGGCAGCAGTTTTTTGTCGTCCGAAATCAAAGCTTCAGAGGGCGAAACATAGCGCGAAGCCACCTTCTCAAAATTACGATCAAGATTCTCTATGTCGACTGCACAGCGCTCGGGAGAGATGAGAACAGCGACGAGCGACGAACTATGCGAAACGCTTATATAGAGCTCAGAACCAGCGATTTGGGGCGCACCAACATCGTTATATGTAAATTGAGCAGCAGGATCATTTAACATCTCACGAGCAATTTTATGCCACGAAAAACGCTCACATAAGCGTTTTTGATTCAAATTTTCCTGCGTGAAATTGGCCGATAGGACCTCATCGAGCGAGCAGATTGGCGAGACCACCAACACGCCACCCGACGGCAGGTCGAGATGCAGAAGATGATGTTGCAGCTGATTACTCATCACCCTTGATGGTCACCTTAATCTTATCAATACGGCGGCCGCTTTCGCCCCCCATCGAGTTGACCATCAGCTCAATACCATGCGATAGGATCTTGTCACCGCGTTTTGGGATATTGCGTTTCACCTCGAGAATCAACCCCGCGAGGGTCTCCGCATTTCCACGAATATCAGAGAATGTATCCTCTTCGAGCTCCAAAATACGCTCAAAATCGCCTATATGTGTCTTACCCTCAAAGAGATAGGTGTTGTCATCTATACGAGTGTAGTATCGCTCATCGATATCGCTTTCGTCCGAAATCTCGCCCACAATCTCCTCGATAATATCCTCCAACGAGACCAGACCCAGCGTCGAACCATACTCGTCGACGACAATTGCCAAGTGAACCTTGCTCGATTGAAACTCCTCGAGCAGGTCGTTAATCATCTTATGCTCAGGGACAAAGTATGGTTTACGCATAAGTTTCTGCCACTCAAACTCCTCCTCGCGAATATGCGGCAAAAGATCCTTAACGTAGAGAACGCCTCTAATTTCATCAAGTGAATTTTCATAGATAGGAATACGCGAAAAGCCTGACTCCATGATAGTTGACTTTACATTGGCGTAACTATCGTTGATGTTTATTGCCGTAATGTCAACACGCGAGTGCATAATCTCCTCGACCTCCGTATTTATAAAGTTGAGAATTCCCGAGAGCATCACCTTCTCCTCCTTGGTTGTGCTCTCCGTAAGATCCACAGCATCAGCCAGTTCGTCGAACGATATCTCGTTGTGACGCGCCGCATGGTTCGAAATGGAGGTTCCCGCCTTCATCAAAACCATCGAGAGCGGATAGAATATCGTGCGGAAAATTAACATTATGCGCGAAGAGAACTTTGCGAAACCGAGGGGATTAATCTGCGCCATCACCTTGGGAGCAATCTCGCCGAAGAGCAGCAGTACAAAGGTGACTACCACCGTTTTAATCACAAAATCGAGCCTGCCGAGAGCGAAGATTGTATCGATGATATTCGAGGTGACGATAACTATACAAATATTCACCAAATTATTGATTACCAATATAGTAGCCAGCAATAGGTCGACATTGCTAAGCAGCAGCAGGGTCGTAGATGCAGCTTGATCATTTTCGCCTTTCAACCTCTTTATGTCGTTGTGATTGAGCGAGAAGAACGCCGTCTCGGAGCCCGACACCACGGCCGACAAAAGTAGAAGAATTAGCGCCAAAACGCATAGCATTATGACATTGGATATTGAAAAAGTGTTGATGGTAATCTCTTCGAAAATATTCACGAATTTTTGGTTTAGTTAATACTCTTGCAGTTGATAAAATGCTATTAATTAAGAGAATAGCACTGCATCATCTGTATTTTTTGGCTCTGTGCTGTTCTCTTTCAGCACCTCCTTTTTGTTGTTCTGACCCGCCACAATCAGCTCCACTTTGCGAGTTTTGTAGGCTGGCTGCTTGGCGATCTGATCGATGTTAGCATACTTCGATTTCTTGCTTCCGAGCACCACCTGACGCGCCTGCGCAGGCTGTGGCACAGCTGCAGGGGCAGGGATCTCTGGCTGCTCCTCGATCTGCGGCGCTACTTCGAAACCGCCGTTCTCCTTGGCATGCTCCAGGATGTCGACCTCCTCTAATTTGGTGTCGCTGAATCCCGTTGCCACCACCACCAATTCGAGCGTATCGCCCAAAGAGGCCTTGGTGCTGGTACCCCAAATCATATTTGCCGTGTGACGCTTGCCCGTCGCATCCTGCACTGCCGCATGCGACTGAATAAATGTCAAAATCGTATCTAACTCACTCACTGACAATCCGTTCTCCACCGAAGTAACGAAGTTAACAAGGATATTTTTTGCCCCCGAAATAAGGTTCTGATCCAACAGAGGCGAGGTGAGCGACAATTTCGCGGCAACCGCAGCGCGATCCTCGCCAGCCGCCGAAGCCACACTCATGTGGGCAGTTCCGCTCCCCGTCATCACTCGGCGAACATCGGCAAAGTCGACGTTAACCAGGTCACTCTTCACGGTGATGATCTCGGCGATACCCTTGGCCGCCGAGCACAAGATGTCATCTGCCTTGCGGAAAGCGTCGACCAGCGACAAACTTTTATATTGAGTGATTATATTATCATTATTTATAATAAGCAGTGAGTCAACATGTTGGCGCAGCTTCTGAATACCTTCAACCGCCTGCATAAAGCGGTCGCTGCCCTCCACCGAGAGCGGCGAAGTGACGATGGCAACAGTCAAAATACCCTCCTCCTTGGCCATCTTCGCAATCACGGGCGAGGCTCCCGTACCAGTGCCACCACCCATTCCAGCGGTGATGAATAACATCTTGGTATTCGAGGCTTTAAGGCGGCTTTTGATCGCCTCGAGGCTCTCGATTGCAGCCATGCGACCAACCTCGGGGTTGCTTCCTGCACCCAGACCGTCGCTACCCAATTTGATCTTATTTTCGATTGGATTTTTGTCGAGCGACTGCTGATCTGTATTGCAAACCATAAACTCAACACCCTCGATACCAAGCTCATACATATGTTTAACGGCGTTACCTCCCGCGCCGCCAACTCCAGCAACCATTATTATTGACTCGGTGCCGCGATCGACACTCAAAGCTCCCATTATATCATCATTCATAATCTTACAATTCTTATATTATTTCTCTTTTTGAGCGTGGAAATCGGCTTACACCTCCTCCTCCTCATCGACATCGAAGTGGTTGTTTACGCTCTTAACCAGCTTGTTAGCACCCTGTGCGAACGAACTAAAGAGTTTCAACACTCTGCGCTTAGGCTGCGCAGGTGCAGGTTCCGCCTCCTTTTTCTTCTCTGGCACTGGCGGCACCACGGGTGGTTCCTCTTCTGTATCTTTCTTCACCTCAGGCACTTGCATAGAGCCATTAGTGTTATTTATCGAGACGGGAGCCACTCCACCCTCGACCGCTCCTGGCTTAGGTGTCGGCGCTTGCGGTTGTGGCACAACAGGCTGCGGCACAACAGGTTGCGGCGTTGGTGTTGGCCGAGGCACTGGCGTAGGCGTAGGCGGTGTATATGGCGGTGGCACAACAACTTTAGGCTTAGGCTCAACAGGTACGATCGGCTGCACAGGCACTTCAGGCGTTGGTACCTGAGGCGGCACAACAACGGGCGCAACAACGACGGGTGCCACAACAGGCTCCTCGACGGGCGGCACAAACTTTGGCTCACCAATTCTAACGGCACAAGGGCCATACTTCATACCGTGGAGCAGCAGTCCAACAACCGTAGAGTCGGCCGACGAAGTAATTTTCGTGCGCGTCGAAGGCGAGATAACATCCTCAGCCTCAGCCACACGAACCTCGAGACCAGTCACCTCTCGGAAGAGCTCATCGAGGCAACGCAACTGCGCCGAACCTCCCGTGAGCACAATGCCGTAGGGCACCTTGTCGGCAAAGCCAGACTCAGCTATATCCTTGCTAACCAGCTCGGCGATGTCGCGCGCACGAGCCTCGATCACCGCAGCGAGGTTGTATAGGGCGATCTCACGCTGGTCGTGTTTCGAGCGCCCCTTGATCACCACGGTGATATCTTGCGGAGCATTTTTGGCCAAAGCGCGACCATATTTCAATTTGAGCGGTTCGATATATCGCTCAGGTATCGTCAGGGTTCGAATGTCGTTGTTGAACGACTTCGCGCCGATGGGAATCGTCGATATGTATCGCACAACATTGCGGTGATATATCGAGATATCAGTAAGTTCGCCACCGATATCAATCACAACAACGCCCTCCTCCTTCTCGTCGGGAGATAGCACAGCGTCACCCACCACAACGGCGTTGGAGAAGGTGCGACGGGGGATGATATCGAGTCGGCGCAGCGCCATGTCGATACGACTCAAGGGGATGTTATCCGACGAAATAAAGTTGAACGTCGAGCTCAAAGGGCTACCAAAAACGCCCACAGGATTATCCACCTCGGTGGTGTCGTTGATCACATAACGTTGCGGAATTCGCTCCATGATGTAGCGATCCTCCGAAACCAAAACGTTGCCCATGCGCTCGAAAAGTGCATCGACAACTTGCTGAGTAACACCGTTTTTGTGATCTGGCACAAAGACGTGGTCGGTGTGGCTCGTGCAATATATAAACTCACCCGAGATACCCGCATAGGCCTCCAGCACCTCGAGCCCCGTTATGTCGCGGAGCTCGGCAAGGGCCCCCTTTATGGTCTTGACAGCCAGGTCGATATTCATAATTTGACCTGCGCTAACCCCCTCCGAGGGGCGCGAAAGGATGTGGTCGATGTTAATTCGACCACCATCGGCTGCAGAGCCCACAGCCACAACAATATTTGAATCGCCTAAGTCTATGGCTACTATATAATCTTTATTCTCCACAAGGCTACAAATTTCTTATTTACAAACTACTTGATTTTTGTATTCGACATTGATACTCTTGAACTTGTGCCACCCCTCGGTGGGCAAAACCTCCTGATAGAAGGTTTTGGCGTTATCGAGCTTCTCGCGCACATCGTGCAGTGTGCCAAACATTATGGTGTGGTCACCGCTACGGGGGATAAGCTCGAGCCGAAGATCGTTATTTGTCGACTCAGTGGCAACAATTTGAACAATCTCAGAGCTCCAGAATTTATCATTTTCTACTACATTTACAAAGGTAATGAGATTTATGAAATCTTTATACTTTTTTTTCAATTTTTTTTCTCTTTCCGCATAAACTTTTTGTTTACGCTGCTCGCGCTCGATGGCAAGGTCGTTGTCGTGGCTCCTGCGAACGAGCTCTGCACGCTCGACGCTATTGAGTTTTTTGAGATCGTCGACGCGCTTATCGAAGGCTTTGCGCCCCTCGCCAAAACGGCGATTGATAAATCTCGAATTGACCTCCTTAAGCTGCTCGCGGATCTTAACTCGCTCGGCGTAGAGCGGATAAATATTCTTCACCTCGATTCTTCTCATTTCAGCCTCAAGTTCCTCTTTCTGAGAGGTGTAGACATCGTGTATATTCCCCGCGAAACCCGCCCTGAACAGCGGCGTATAGCTTCCCGTCACCACGGGTGTGTAGCGCGAAGATGCTGGTGGGCGACCAAAAATATCGCCATCGGCAGTGATGTAGGAGTTGTAGCCATCGAGCAGGATGCGGATCACGGGGCGCAACTGAGTCACCTCGACGTGGAGCGCACCCGTGTAGGTGGTGAAACACCTCACCTCATCGACAAAACCATTTGAAGCTATATAGTACTCTAAATCTGCAAGTTGCACTGAATCAACCTTAGCTCCAACGCTTCTAATTTTACTCTGATCGATCCACTTTTCGACCATCGCATGTGTGACCAAATTTGCTACGGTGCTGCTATCGACAATCTTGATCTCGACGCTCTCGACGACCCGTCCCGCGCGCTGTTTGCGCACCGAATAGGCGGCAAAAATCACATATGCCGCAATGCCTAACCACACCATTGTGAGGAGTGTATATTTGAGCCACCTCTTCATCTTCTCTTATGCTCTACTATTCAATAATTCGGCCAAAGGCGCACAGCAACAGTTGATATTTCCAGCGCCAAAAGTAATCACAACATCACTCTGCAGCGAGGCGATATGCTCGACCAAAGAGTCGCGTTCGACCACCTGGCAAGGCACCGAAACGTGACGCCCAATCATCTCTGCATCAACCCCTTCAATAGGCAATTCGCGAGCGGGATATATCGGCAAAAGGATCACCCGATCTGCCAGCGACAGAGCCGCCGCGAACTCCTTGTGCAGATCCTTCGTGCGGCTGTAGAGGTGTGGCTGGAAGATGGCCAGCACCTCGCGCCCAGGCAACATCGCACGCACGGAGCTCAGTGCCGCCTCAATCTCGCGCGGATGGTGCGCGTAGTCATCCATGTAGACCTGTTTTGGCGTGTTGACGTAAAACTCAAAACGGCGCTTAACACCACTAAATGAGGCCAGCGCTGAGCGGATTTTATCGTGATTGAGTTGGCGCCCATCATGACGCGCAGCACACCATAACGACGCCACCGCAGCCACACTATTTTCGAGGTTGACCCACCCAGGAATACCCAGACGACACCCCTCGATAATTGAGTCGGGAGTGACAATATCGTAGCGATAAAGCGCGCCATCCATCAACTCGACATTGGTTGCGTAGAAGTCAGCTTTCGCGTCGTAGCTATACCTATAAACATCTATCTGAGAGTTATTTATCGCTACGTCTACGCCCGCCTTCAGGATCAACGAACCGCCCGCTTTGATCAGATCAATGAATTGCGAAAAGGCATCTTTGACCGCCTCGTGCGTGCCATAAATATCTAGGTGGTCGGCATCCACCGAGGTGACAACAGCCACGTCGGGACGCAGTCGCAGAAACGAGCGATCAAACTCATCGGCCTCGACCGTTAAGCGCTGACCCTCGCCCAAAACAAGGTTCGAATCGAAGTTCTTCGAGATGCCTCCGAGCACCGCCGAACCCTGCTCCTCTGCCGCCGAATTTAGCCACGCAATGAGCGTCGATGTGGAGGTCTTACCGTGGGTTCCAGCAACGGCCATCACATATTTTCCATCGGACAATAGGCCCAACATCTGCGAGCGCTTGACTACCTCGAAACCATTGTTTACGAAGTAGTTATACTCGCTATGATCGGCAGGAATCGCAGGTGTATAGATCACCGAAGTTGCGCTTTTATCCAAAAAATGAGGCGCAATCAGGTCGACCGAATCGGCGTAATGGATCTCCGCCCCCTCGCTCTCCAACCGCTCGGTGAGCGGAGTTTGCGTGCGGTCATATCCACCAACGCGATAGCCCTCATGAATAAATAGGCGAGCCAAGGCGCTCATTCCAATGCCTCCGATGCCAATAAAATATATATTTTTCTGCTTCATTACCCTATAATTTTTGTTGCGATATTAACAATGTCAGTAGCAGCATTTGGCGTAGCTAAAGCCTTTGCTTTCTGCTGAATAGCTCTCAACTCCTTGGGTCGCCCCACCAGGTCAATCGCACTCTCGAGGCAGACCCCAACAGCGTCGATATCGGCAACCATCAAGGCCGCTCCCACGTCGCTCAGCGCCTTTGCGTTGCAGGTCTGATGATCCTCGGCAACATTTGGCGAAGGAACAAAAATTGTAGCCTTGCCCAGTAGACACAGCTCCGAAACTGTGCAGGCGCCGCTACGGCTAATCACCACTGCAGCAGCCTCATAGGCCAAATCCATTCTCTCAATAAATGCTCCGCGCCAGATACCCTCCATCGAGTGCTCTTCGGCGAAGCGCTCCATCTCTCGCTCGTAGAACTTGCCCGTCTGCCAGATCACCTGCACGGGGCGCCCAGAGGGGTTGTCGGCGATCCATCGCTTCATCACCTCGTTGAGCGTTCTGGTACCCAATGAGCCTCCAACTATCAGAACCACAGGCGTTTTATCATCCAGTCCGAAGTACTCTAGCGCCTCCTTGTGGTCCACCTCGGCCTTGCCCAATGAGCCACGCAGGGGGTTACCCGTCAAGGTCACCTCGGCAGAGGGAAAGAAACGCTCCATTCCGCTGTAAGCCACGCATATATGCTTAGCGCGCTTAGCTAAAATCTTGTTGGTCAACCCTGCAAAAGAGTTCTGCTCCTGGATCATCGTAGGGATACCAAGCTTCTGAGCGGCCCACAAAACGGGCGCCGAGGCGTAGCCACCAAATCCAATCACAAGGTCGGCTTCGAACTCCTTGATCACCTTTTTGGCCTTGGCGATGCTCTTCATCAATTTGAACGGCACCTCGATGTTGTGCCAATCGAATCGGCGTTGAATTCCCGCGATGGGCAGCCCCACGATCTTGTATCCGAGAGCGGGTATTTTTTGCATCTCCATGCGTCCCTCAGCCCCCACGAAGAGGATCTCCACCTGATGGCCATAGTGAGCCATAAGTACCTCAGCCACAGCCACAGCAGGATATATATGGCCACCAGTGCCACCTCCAGAAACTATAATTTTTTTCATCTTTTCTTCTCTTTAATTTTTAATCCCCCCTAACGCATCTTAAGCGTAGCGATAGTCAACGCCGAAAGGAGTATCGAGATGATGCAGAATCGCATCACGATTTTGGTCTCGAAGTATCCTCGTTTTTGGTAGTGGTGGTGGAGCGGCGACATCAGGAATATGCGTCGTCCCTCGCCCGTTTTTCGTTTTGTATACTTAAAGTAGCTCACCTGTATCATCACCGAGAGCGCCTCGATTAGGAATATTCCGCAGAGCAGCGGCAGCAGCAGCTCCTTGCGGATGCAGATAGCAAACACCGCGATGATTCCGCCCACGGCCAGCGACCCCGTATCACCCATAAAGATCTGTGCGGGGTAGGTGTTGTACCACAAAAATCCGATCAGCGCACCGCATAGCGCCGCCGCAAATACTACGAGCTCACCACTTTGCGGGATGTACATTATATTGAGGTAGTCGGCGTAAACCAAGTTGCCCGAGAGGTAGGCAAAGACGCCCAGCACCGCCACAATCGGGATCGAGACACCCGTCATCAGGCCATCGAGCCCGTCGGTGAGGTTGGCTCCGTTGGAGACCGCAGTCACCACGAAGATCGACAGCAGCACATAAATCAGCAGCGTTACAAGGCTATTGCCGCCACCTATTCGGCGGTAATCCAGCACATTATCCTTGATAAAGGGGATCGTGGTGCTCGAGGCCTTGTGCTCCTCTCCGTCGAACGACACTCGATATTGGGTGATGGTTTGGCTCTCGCCATCCGAACCCACAAAAGTTGTCTCGATAGGCGTTTTTGTGGTGTCGCGCACAACAATATCAGCTGAGTACCACATTGTTAGGCCGACGATCAGGCCCAAGCCCACCTGGCCAATTATCTTAAAGTAGCCGTGCAGTCCATCCTTATCGCCGCGAAAAACCTTGATGTAATCATCCATAAATCCAAGCGCGCCAAGCCAAACTGTCGAGGCGATAAGCAGCTGCACATATATATTATCGAGGCGTCCGAAGAGAAACGTCGGGATGAGAATGGCCAAAAGGATGATGACACCACCCATAGTCGGGGTCCCCTTTTTCGAGAGTTGGCCCTCGAGCCCAAGGTCGCGAACCTCCTCGCCGATCTGCAATTTTTGCAGTAGGCGGATGATGCGCTTACCCGCAAAGATAATGATAATCAGCGCGGTAACAATCGCTGCAAGCGAACGGAATGAGATATATTGAAACATTCCCGCTCCTGGCAGGTCGACTCCGACACTCTCTAAATAGTTGAATAAATGGTAAAACATTGCTATATAATTTTCTTATTTTTTAAACATCTCCTGCACCACCTCATGGTCGTCGAAGTGGATTTTTTCTTGACCAATAATCTGGTATTTCTCGTGTCCCTTGCCCGCTATGAGCACCACGTCGCCCGCCTTAGCGAACATCAGCGCGGTACGAATGGCCTCCCGACGATCCACGATCGAGAGGTAGCGCACCGCAGAGTTGGTGACCCCACCCACCATCTGGCGGATGATCTCCTGCGGATCTTCGCTGCGCGGGTTGTCCGAGGTGAAGATCGACAATGAGGCGTGCGAAGAGGCAATTTTTGCCATCTCGGGACGCTTCTGCTCGTCGCGATCGCCGCCGCATCCGCACACTACAATAAGCTGCTGCTCAGGCGATATAATCTCCTCGATTGTGTTGATCACACTCTCCAGCGCATCGGGCGTATGGGCGTAGTCGATTATCGCCGTAACGCCATTGGGGAGCTTGATGGTCTCGAAGCGCCCGCAGACAGCTCTCAGCGAACTGAGTGCCACTAGAGTCTCACTCTGCGCCACGCCCAAGAGTCGAGCTATAGCGTAGATTGCCAACATGTTATATGCGTTGAAACGCCCCGTCGACCCTACCCAAATCTCCTCACCATCGAGGCGCAGCAACATGGCGTCGAGGTGCATCTCGATGATCTTCGCCTTGAACTGAGCCATCGAGCGCAGTGAGTAGCTATGCTTCGACGCCTTGCAGTTCTGCAGCATCACTTCGCCGTTGCGGTCGTCGATGTTGGTGAGGGCAAATGCCGACGTCTCGAGCGAGTCGAAAAGCCCCTTTTTAGCCTTTATATACTCGGCAAAAGTGTGGTGATAGTCCAGATGATCGTGGGTAATATTGCTAAACATAGCACCCGCAAAGCGCAGACCAGCAATACGTTGCTGCACAACAGCATGCGACGAAACCTCCATAAAGCAGTAGTCGCAACCGCGATCAACCATCTCGCGCAACATGGCGTGGATCCTCACCGAATCGGGTGTGGTGTGGGTCGACTCTCGGCGCTCATCGTCGATGCAGTAGCAGACCGTCGAGATCAAACCTACGCGATAACCTAACGAGCGAAATAGGTCGTAGAGCAGCGTTGCCGTGGTGGTTTTGCCGTTTGTCCCCGTGATGCCGACCAGCTGCAGAGCGTGGCTGGGATTGTCGTAGAGCGCTGCGGCCATCATGCCCAACGTCGCGTGGCTATCCTCCACCACGATGTAGCTCACCTCGGGGTGCACAACTTCGGGAAGTCGCTCACAGACAATCGCTTGCGCGCCACCCCCAATTGCTCGTTCGATAAATGAGTGTCCATCGCTCTGCGTACCCACAAGCGCAAAGAAGCAGCTACCTGCCCCCGCTGTGCGCGAGTCGTAGACCAGTGAATCGACCTGGATTGTGCGATCACCGACCCACTTAATATATTTTATATCTTTTAAAAGAGTCTCTATTTTTTTCATAACTCTAGCTTAATCTAATGCTCACCACGGCGCCGCTCGAGATCTTCTCACCAGCCTTGATGCTCTGCGAGCGCACCGCCCCTTTGCCACTAAACGAGACCCTCAATCCGCGACTCTCGAGGATGAAGAGGGCATCTTTGAACCCCATTCCCACCACATTAGGCATGGTGGTGGTGCTATACTCGATGTCGCTTATCGCCACACGCGATAGGCTGTCGACACTCACCGCGCCCCACTTGCTATCGCCGTCGTGGCGGGCCGTGCGCGGCGAAAGTTGGTAGCTCACCTCCTCTATCTGCTTGACGTTGCCACCCTTGATGGCCACGGGAAACTTCTCGGCCTCAGCCTCTCCCACCCTGTCGTACCACTCCTCCTCGGAGTTGTAGAGGTATTGGACGATCTGCTGCTGCGTGCGTCCCGCCAGCCCCGCTCCGTAGTAGGTTCTGCCGTTTCCCGCGCGCGTATATATAGATGTAAGGACCGTATATTTTGGTTTATCGGCGGGCATATAGGTCACCATACTACCCATGTAGTAGCCATCCTCATACTTGATTTTGCCCTGAGCCACCTTGGCTGTACCAGTCTTGGCACCAACCTTAAACTCCTTAAAATTACTCATATAGCCCGACGCTGTTCCATCCATGGCCACCTCCTCGAGGTAGCTGCGGATCAGGTTTAGGTTCTTGTCGGAGCAGATCTTCGGATTGAGCACGTCGCGGTGGTTGTTGCGCACCACCTTGCCATCCTTCTCCACGCGCGTCACCAACCTTGGGGCCACCATGCAGCCATCGTTGGCCACCGCGTTGTAGAGCGTAAGTATATGGAGCGGCGTGAGTTCAATGGCATATCCGTAGCCTAAATAGGCGATAGTGTTGTTCGGCGTCCAATTTTTGTCGCCGGGTGAGCGGAAGCTAGGAGCCAAGGCCCCGAACTCCTCGAGCCCCACCGTGCGATCGAGGTGGAGCGAGCGCAGGAAGTCTACAAAGCGCTCTGGCTCATCGTTATAATGGTCGTGCACCGCCCGTGCGAAGTAGCCGTTGAGCGACTCGATGGTCGCCGTACGTAGATCCACCTCCGAGAAGCCTTTGTGCGAATCTTGAGCTCGCGCGGTACCCACCATCAAGAGTTTTCCGTTGCCCGAGTCATAAATCTTGTCGGGCGACATATCGGCCTCCTCGAGCAGCGCCAAAATCGAGGCGAGCTTAAAGGTCGAACCAGGCTCCAATCGCGTGCGCAACGCGTAGTTAAAATCCTCGACATAGCGCCCCTTGCCGCTCTGACCGAGGTTAGCCATAGCTAAGATATTTCCTGTTTTCACCTCCATCACCATCGAGGTACCCCAAATGGCATTGTGGCGAATCATCTCTGTTTCAAGCGATCGCGAGACCACATCTTGAATATCCACGTCGAGCGTGGTGATCACATCGCGCCCATCGAGAGGCTCGACATTGTCGCCCTCGAGCACCTGGCCGTAGAATCCGCGAGCGATGCGCTGGCGCAGAATTTTGCCTGGATGAGCCGCCAAATCGGAGCTGTAGACCGCCTCGACGCCATAGTCATTACCGCGATCACCCAGCAGCTTGCCGATGGTGTTACGAGCCAACTCGCCATGGGGGTAGACGCGGGTATCCTCGCGATTGAGGTTGTAGGTGACGCCCATGTTGTAGTTCAAAATGGGCCATTTTTTTAGCGTTTGCCACTCGGTGAAGTCAACTCGGCGCGGCAGCAGCGCCACAGGTTTATGGTCGCGGATGGTGTCGTAGAGCTTCACGGTCTCATACTGGTCGCCGCGCAACTTGTCGAGCAGGCGGAACCACCACCCCTCGCTGCGCAACACCGATGTGTCTCTAAGGTATTGCAGCTGATACCCTTGCTTTCGCCCGTCGTGCATCAATTTGCTATATTGTGCGGCCGATTTATCGCGGAAGTAGCCCGCGAGCAACTTGGCCAAGGAGTCGCTCTGCTGAAGGAATCGCTCCTGATTGTCGAACCCCTCGCTGCCGTAATCCATATCCACCTGGTAGCTATAGATCGAGACGGCCAGCGGGTCGCCATCGCGATCGAGGATCATGCCGCGATGTGCGGGCACCTCCTGCCACGTGAAGATTCTCTTATGGAGCCGCTCGGCATTGAAGCGCACCTCGGTCGAGAAGTATTGGATGTAGATCATGCGCACGATGACCAGGACCACGATTATGATCGAGGTCAAAAAGATATTCTTTGCGCGTTGAAGCATCTTATCTTTTGCAATATTTCTAGCCATCTTTGTTACTTCTCAATAATTGTTTTAGCCTCCTGCATGTCGTAGAGCGGGATGTTACGCGCCTTCAACTCCTTGACAATTGCCGAGTGCGATGTCTTGTTAAAACGCGCCTTGCGATACTCGAGTGAGCGTTCGCGAAGTAGCTGTACATCTCTGGATTTCAGGGTATACTGCTCGCTTAGGTGGAACGAGTAGAAGATCGAAACAACGCTAAAAAATAGCGTTGCTGCGACAACCAGCAGGTAGCGATAGGTGCCTGTGATGCCCTCCAAAATAAGCCAGTTGCCCGATATAAATTGCCAAAACGGGTTGGCCTCGCGGGCAATCCTCCGCTCTTCGCGTCGCTGCTCCTCCTGCTGCTCGGCTATCTGCTCGGGGGTCAACTCCTGCTGCTCGGCGGTGGGGTCGGCGGGGTCGGCGGCGGGGTCGGTGGGCTGGTCGTTGCGTTCGACGTGCACCACTTCTACCTCTACCCGACGCTCAAAATTGGGATCGGAGTCGGGCGGTGGAAACTCATATGGATTAAACTCTCTGCTCATAACGGTGGCCTACGGCACTTTATAGTTTAATTGCGGCGCGCATCTTGGCGCTTCTCGAGCGTGGATTGCGCTCGATCTCCTCGGCCGAAGGTGCTATAGCTTTGCGTGTTACCAACTCAAACGGAGTTTGAGAGTGGCCATAAAAATCCTTTTCGACCTTGCCCTCGAAGTTGCCGCTACGCATGAAATTTTTCACCAAACGATCCTCCAACGAGTGGTACGAGATGACAACCAGACGTCCGCCAGGCTTCAGCACCTTTAGGCTCTGCTCGAGCGCCATCTTGAGCGCCTCCATCTCGCCATTCACCTCAATTCTAAGCGCTTGGAAGAGCTTGGTCAGGAACTTCGACTCATCCTTTTTCGGGGTGCATGGTGCCACTGCGGCCACCAATTCGGCCGTGGTTGTGATCGGTGCCTGGGCACGCGCACGCTCCAAGCAGTTGGCGATCTTGAAGGGGGTAGGTAGTTCGCCCCAATCGCGCAAAATGCGGATCAACTCCTCGTTGGTGTATCGATTCACAACGTCTGCCGCCGTGAGTTTACCGCGCTGATTCATACGCATATCGAGCGGCGCCGAGCCTCGAAACGAGAATCCTCGCTCCACGGCGTCGAAGTGGTGCGACGAGACCCCTAAATCGGCCAAAATTGAGTCCACTTCGTTTACACCACGCAGGCGAAGCGCCCCGCGCAAAAAACGGAAGTTACTCTCGACGTAGTGGAAATGGGGCGAAGAGGGCGCATTATCGCGCGTATCTCGGTCTTGGTCAAAGGAGTAGAGCGCCCCCGCCCCCTGCAGATGCGAGAGGATATGGCGTGAGTGTCCACCCCCACCAAAGGTCAAATCGGCATAAACTCCCTCGGGTGTAATGTTCATCAATTCGACCGACTCTTCGAGCAGAACTGGTGTATGGTAGTCACTTGTGTATTGGATCATCGTAGAAAAAAATATATTTGGGTGTAAAGTTAATTAATTTGTACGAAAAAAGCTATATTTGCACAATAAATATTTGCTAAAACTACTTAAATATGCCACTACTCGATATTCCAGCAGTAATCGCCTCGAAAGCACCCAAGGCCGCCAAGTATATTCCAGGCTTCATCTACAGCTATCTCAAGCGCATTCTCCACCAAGATGGGCTCAACGAGATCTTGAGCGACGGGTGGAATCTGAGCCCGCAACAATTTGTGCAGGCGACATTTAAGCGCTGGAAAATCACCTACACCATCGAGGGTCTCGAGAAGCTCGACCCCAACGGCCGCTACATCTTCGCCGCAAACCACCCCTTCGGCGGGATGGATGGAATGATGATCGCCGACTGCCTAATCGAGCACTTCGGCGACGCGCGAGTTGTGGTCAACGACATGTTGATGCACCTCGAACCGCTCAAGCCCATTTGGATACCAGTCAACACTTTAGGCGCTCAAAATCCCGAATATGTGCGTCTTTTCGAGGATGGTTTCGCCTCGAATCTTCCAATTTTGATGTTTCCTGCAGGAATTTGTTCACGCGTGGTCGAGGGTAAAATCGCCGATCTGCAGTGGAAAAATACCTTCGTGCGCCGCGCCCATGCCACTGGTCGACAGGTGGTTCCGTTGCACGTTGAGGGGTCGCTTCACAAGGGATTTTACAGGATCTACAGATGGCGTAAAGCGCTGGGAATCAAGGCTAATATCGAGATGCTATATCTGGTCGACGGCATGTTCCGCCAGCAGGGCAAGAGCTTTAGAATGAGCGTGGGCGAGCCGCTAACTAGTGAGCAATTAAAGGGGTACGGATCAATCAAGGAGCAGGTCGAAGAAGTACGTAAAAAGACCTATTCTATGCAAAAGTGTGACACAAAGTAGTATAATTAAAAAAATAAACATTATATTTGTAAATAGTTTTACACAAAATATAATGGAAATTCCGATTACAAAACCCATCGCAAGAGAGTTATTGCTTGCTGAACTGAGCCCCGAACGCAAGGTTCGCGACACCAACAAAGCCGACAACGAAATCTACATCTTCTCGGCTGCCGAGTGCCCCAACCTCATGCGCGAAGTGGGTCGATTGCGCGAAGAGTCTTTTCGCCAGGCGGGCGGAGGAACAGGCAATGAAGTAGATATAGATCAGGCAGATACAGCCCCCGACGGCTACCTGCAACTTATCGTGTGGGATGGCGCCGAGCAGGAGATCGTTGGCGGATATCGCTTCATAATTTGCAAAAACTCACACCCCCAAAACCTCTCCACGGAGCACTATTTCGACTTCTCCGACAAATTCCGCGAGGAGTACCTGCCATACACCATCGAGCTTGGTCGCTCATTTGTGCAGTGCAAATACCAACCGCGCAACAACCGCAAGGGAATCTACGCACTCGACAACCTTTGGGATGGCCTAGGCGCGCTGATCGTATTCAGCCCCCAGAGCCGCTACTTCTTTGGCAAGATCACAATGTACACCACATTCAACACCGAAGCTCGCGACTTGATTCTATCATTCTTCAAGCACTACTTCCCTGATAAAGAGTTACTTATAGGTGCAAAAAGTCCGCTCGCAACAGGCGTCGCACCCGACACCTTCAGCCAGCTATTTGTAGGCAAAAGCTACGAAGAGAACTACAAAATATTGATGCAATCGGTGCGCCAATTGGGCGAAACAATACCCCCACTCTTCAACGCCTACATGAGTCTATCGCCAAACATGAAGACCTTCGACACCTTCCTCAATACCGACTTCGGCGAGGTGGAGGAGACAGGCATCTTGATCAGCATGCGCGACATATATCCCGAGAAGCTAGAGCGTTACACCCAGTGGGACGAGGTCAAGAAGAGACCTACAGCGCTTCTCAACAGATGGAAAACGCGCCTACAAGCGCTTCGTCACACAACAAAACTTAGTCACCGCTAAACCCAAAATATGGCATCTCTAGACCAAACAATATCCGAAATCATCACCATACTCCGCTCAGGCGGCATCATCCTATACCCCACCGACACGGTGTGGGGCATCGGCTGCGACGCAACAAATGCCGAGGCGGTAGCCAAGATCTACGCCCTGAAAGGCAACGAGGATAAGAAAGCTATGCTCGTGCTCTGCAACAACGCCAACATGGTGGTGCGCTACGTCAACCGCGCACCAGGAATCGCCTTCGAGGTGATGGAGATGAGCGAAAAGCCCCTCACCGCAATCCTCCCAGGGGCCGCAGGGCTAGCCCCAAACCTCATCCCCGAGGAGAAAACCCTCGGCGTGAGGATTCCACAACACGAATTCTGCGAACGTCTACTATTTAAATTCGGACGCCCCATAGTCTCAACATCCGCCAACATATCAGGCGAAGCAACACCAAAGCGTTTTAACGAGATCAGCCGCGAGATCGTCGAAGGGGTCGACTACGTCGTTCACCCACGATTCGAAGGCAAACCAACACGCCAACCATCGGCAATAATCGCATTCAGCGAAGATGGAGCAATAAAAATTATCCGCGACTAAATTCTGTGCGCTCTTGGGTTGGCCTGGGTCTGACTCCGTCGGGCGCAGATAGCACCTGCGCGGGTGCTTACATACGCTGCGGCGATTTGCTGGTCGCTTGCGCTCCTGTCGATAAATATATTAGATTATTTTTCCCCGAGAGTAAACTCTCAAAAAAATAATCTAATATATTTATCTGCGTCAACCTACGGTTGCCACTTGCAAATCTCCGAATGGCTAGACCAATACATAACTCGCAACTCCTAACTCTTAACTCACAATTGGTATTGAATCTTAGTTGGTTACGATTCGAATTGGGTTTAAATGCTGTAAGCATTTAATAAATTTTAGAGGTTGGTGCGCAGCTCAAATTTATTTGAAGCGGCGCGCTAACCTCTAAAATCATAGAACTTTAGCAAAAGTTCTATGCCCAATATCGCGGCACAATATACACCCGCGGAGGTGTTATCTCCGCCCGACGGAGTCAGTAGTAAACGTCCGAAAGCGGAGTCAGCTGCAAGCGCATGGAAATAATTTTCATCTCTTTATCGTGAATAAACATCTTGAAAATTTCGGGATAATCCATAAATATTCGTATCTTTGCCCATTAGAGCAATTAGGCAGATGTTAGAGAAGTTAGCGAAACAGAGTGCGATATATGGAGTTAGCACAATTGTCGGCAGGTTACTGAGTTACCTGCTTACGCCCTACTATACTCGGATCTTTGGTCCCAGTGAGTTTGGCGTGATCACCGACATCTATGCGCTGATCCCTTTTGTGCTGGTGCTGCTCTCGATGGGTATGGAGTCGAGCTACTTCCGTTTTGCCGCTAAGGCCGAGGCGGAAGGTGGTGATATTGAGGCATCTAAGGGGCGACTATTCTCTACGGCGTGGGGCGTGACGTCGCTTGCGGCGGTGCTCTTTTTTGGAGCTGTGCTTCTCTTCGATGGGCCGCTTTCGCGAGCTATGGGCGATGCCTATGTTGCCAATCCAATCTATTTAATTATCGTTGCAGCTATCGTGATGTTCGATGTGGCTACGTTGATCCCCTTTGCTCGCTTGAGGGAGCAGGGGCACGCTAAGAAGTACGTGGTTTCCAAGCTCTTAAATATTATTTTGCAGGTGGCTCTGGCCTTTGGCTTTGGTGTTGCGGGGCTCTTCAGCACATCGTTTGGGGTGGGTTGGGCGCTGGTGGCTAACCTTGTGGCCAGCGTGATCACTTTTGTGGCGATCTTGACAACCACTTCGGGGCGAGCTCCACGCATCGACTTGGTGCTGCTTTCGGCTCTCTTTGCCTACTCTTTCCCGCTGCTGCTGAGCGGAGTAACAGCTACGGCAACAGACTTTATCGATCGTCAGATGATCAAGTTCCTCATCCCCGAGGGGGCGATGGCGCAGCTGGGAATCTATGGCGCAGTGGTGAAGATTGGCGTTGTGATGACGCTCTTCACGCAGATGTACCGCCTCGCTGCCGAGCCGTTTTTCCTCTCCAATTTCAAGAAGGAGGACTTTGTTGCGATGAATGCTGCCGCGATGAAGTACTTTGTGATGGCCTCGATGGCGATCTTTTTGGGCATCGCACTCTTCAAAGATCTCTTTGCTTTGATCGTAGGGCCCAACTTTAGAGAGGGTATCTATATTTTGCCTATAGTGCTGGGCGCCAATGTGTTGATGGGTGTGTGGTTCAACCTTTCGTTTTGGTATAAGCGCGAAGAGCGCACGTGGTTGGCTATCGTTATCACCTTGGCGGGGTTGGCTTCGACCATCGTTTTCAACCTCATTTTTGTCCCTAAGTGGGGCTATTATGGCGCTGCGTGGGCGCGTTTCGTGGGCGAGGGCGTGATGGTCGTGGTGAGCTATACGCTCAACCGCCGACTCTACCCAATTCCATACCAAATGGGGCGAATTGCGGAGTATGTTTTGTTGGCTCTGTTGCTCTTTGGGGCGAGCCTTTGGGGCGACAATCTAGGTCAGGCGGCCTCTTATGGGGTCAACTTAGCACTGCTTTGTACCTATATTATATACGCTTCGTGGCGCGAAAAGATAGATGTGGCGGGGTTAGTTAGGTCGGTTTTGAAATTAAAAAGATAGATATGAGATTTTCGGATGTAGTTGGACAAGAGGAGCTTAAGGCTCGATTGCGCGAGAGTATTGACGCAGGTCGCATCTCGCACGCACAGCTCTTTAGCGGAGCTGCGGGGCATGGCGCACTGCCGCTAGCTTTGGCCTATGTTCAGTATCTCAACTGCACGGCTCGCACGGCCGACGACTCGTGTGGTGAGTGCCCCTCGTGTCGACAGATTGCGACCTTGGCGCACCCCGACCTGCACTTTGCGCTGCCCGTGAACCGCCAGGGTAAAAAAGCGGGAGAGACCCCTATAACCGACGATTTTCTTGCGCTTTGGCGCAGCGTTGCGGCTAGGCAAAGGGGCTATGTGGCGCCTCGAGATTGGTATAAAGCGTTGGATCTTGGCAAGACCCTTAAGGGGGTGATCACCGCTAAGGAGGCCGATAAAATTGTTGAAAAACTTGCTTTGAAAAGCTATGGCGAGGGGTATAAAACGATGATTATTTGGCTCCCCGAGATGATGAACGAGCAGGCGGCCAACAAGATCCTTAAGATTTTGGAGGAGCCTTGGGAGCGAACACTTTTCATCTTGATTACCGAGCGTGGCGATAGGCTGCTGCCAACGATTATATCTCGTACTCAGGAGGTTACGGTGCCACGAATTACCGATGGAGCTGTTGCCGCTTACTGCATGGGGCGCGGAGTGGAGGAGCAGATGGCGCAAAAAATTGCGCGCTTCGCCTGTGGCGATCTGTTGAAGGCACGCGAGATAATTGCGGGCGAACGCAACGAGGAGCAGGTTACAGCCTTTGAGCTCTTTTGTGCGCTTATGCGCCTGAGCTACAACGATAAGCACCTCGAGTTGGTGGGTTGGGCCGAAGATGTTGCGCGCCTAAATCGCGATGCTCAGCTCTCATTTTTGAGCCACACAGCGCGACTTTTGCGCGAGGCGTACGTTCGTCACGCAGGTTTGGCAGAAATTAGCTATATTTGGGGCGACGAGGCGGACTTTTGCAATAAATTTGCACCATTTATTGGCAACCAAAATATCGAGAAGCTCATCGATGAGGTGGAGACGGCAACGCGCCAAATCCACCAAAATGGCAACTCGACAATAGTTTTTACCCACTTTGCGTTGGTAGTAAGTAAGCAGATCAACCGACTATGATTGAGGCTGTGCTGTTGCTGGGGGGCAATGTGGGTTCGGTGGAGCGGACCTTCGAGGGGGTCAAGTGCGACCTGGAGCGCGAGGTGGGCGACATTGTCCGCTGCTCTTCGGTTATGCGCTCGGCGGCGTGGGGATTTTGCGCCGACGACTTCCTAAATGAGGCGGTGATCGTTGCGACGAAGCTCTCCGCCGAGGAGCTGCTCGATGCCACGCAGAGGATCGAAAAAAGGTGGGGTCGAACTCGCGAAGAGGAGCAGAGAGAGAAGATTTTGAGCGGTGAAAAGTACACTTCGCGCTCAATTGATATAGATATAATTTTTTATGGCGACGCGGTGATCGAGAGTGAACGTTTGGTTGTGCCGCACTTACTTATGACTAAGCGTGAGTTTGTGTTGGAGCCTATTGCTCAGATCGCTCCGCACTTAGTTCACCCTGAGTGTGGCAAGAGCGTAGCCGAATTGTTAAATGAATTAAAAGCTTGACAATGAAGAGGTTGTTGTTATTAGTGGTTGTAGCTCTTGGCGCACTATCGTGCTTCAAGGAGACTGGCTACGACACAAGTTATATACTCCGCGTATGGGAGCAGACCGAGAGTTCTGCCGACTACATATCCTTAGCTGGGGCTAAGTGCTACGCCTTTGCGGGCTCCAAAAGTGAGTGGGAGGTTACCAGCTACGAGAGTGCCGCTGCGGGTGTGGTCACCTCGATCGAGACGGGGGCCGAGCTCACGGCATTTGCCTCCTCGGAGATCTACAACGGCGATGAGTCGCAGCTCATCCTGCAGCTCGATCGCGAAGAGGTGATGCTGGTGTTGGTCGAACCCTCGACGCAGGTCTACGCCTACACCAACTACACGGTGCCTGTCAACTACCTCGAAATTATTGTCGACATCGTCTTCCGTCCGTGGAAAGATTCATCCTACACGGCTAGTACATGGACATTTATAGTGCCTGAGTCGGAGGCCGAAGAGGAGGAGACCGATGAGGAGATCGAAGATGATGAAATCATTGATGATGAGCAGATTGAAGACGACACAGAGTCGACCGACGACCAAATTAGCGAATAAGGAAATAAGATATGAAACTCACAAAAAAACAGACTGTAGGCGCAATGCGCACGGTGGTAGTGATGCTCTTTTTCAGTGCATTCTTCTCTCGTTGTGCCTCGGTTCTTTCGCCCACGGGAGGCCCCAAGGACACCTTGCCACCAGTGATAATTTCACTCGTGCCAGATAACTACACCACTAATTTTGAGGCAGATAAGATCTTTATAGAGTTCGATGAATTTGTTCAGATCAAGGATCAACAGAAGGAGTTTTTCACCTCGCCCGCGATGAAAAAGACCCCTACGCTCACCACGCGCGGGCGTGGTATTGTGGTGACTATCAAGGATACTCTACTCGAGAATACCACCTATGCGCTCAACTTCGGTAGCTCGATCCAGGACAACAACGAGAGCAATCCGCTCAACGCGATGCGTTATGTCTTTTCGACGGGACCCGCCATCGATTCGATGATCGTATCGGGCTATACGGCAGATAGTTACAAGGCCGACTCGGTGAGTAAGAGCTTTATCTACTTCTTCATCGCCGATTCGCTCGAGAATGTCGCTGAGTATGACTCGACGCTCTTTAAATATAAACCAGCGGCGATTGCTCGCGCCGAGAAGAACGGAATCTTTATTGCGCAGAACCTCAAGCCAATAAGCTATCGCGCCTACGCCATTGAGGATACCAACGACAACCAGATGTATGAGCCAGGAACCGACAAGGTGGGCTTCCTAGGTGAGGATATCGCGCCCCAAGATCTGCCAGGTTTTGGAATCTGGTACGACTCGATCCGCCGATACCCCGTTGCCGATCCGCAACTCTACTTCCGCATGTTCACCGACGTGGCCTTCAAGCGTCAGATCTTGCAGGAGAGCGCCCGCCCATTGCAGCACAAAGCGATGCTCTATTTTGGCGCTCCGAATCCCGAAATTGAGTCGATCACCTTCGATTCACTCGCTCAGGATCAGGTGATTGTCGACTATCAGACGCGCAATCGCGACACCGTGGCGCTCTGGTTCAACGCCCCTGCGGCGCAGTTGCCCGACACCATTCGTACGTATGTGACCTACTATAAACACGACTCTATCAACAACTTAGTACTCAATATCGACACTCTCAAGTTGGCGTGGCGCCTGATCGAGACCAAGGAGATGGAGAAGCAGCGCCTGGAGAAAGAGGCGCAGCGCGACGCGGCATTGGCCATTGGCGAGGAGTGGAAAGATCCAGACAACCCATTTAAATTTAAGCTACCGCTCACGGGCGAGGTCAACCCCGAGCGCCACCTTACGATCGATTTCGACTATCCGCTCACCTCGATCGACACAACTAAGCTGCTGCTCACGCGCATGGATCCCGACAGTTTGATCACCGATATGGTCATCGATCTGGAGCGCGACACGGCCAACCTGCGCCGCTACTACATCCGCTCGAAGTGGGGCTCGCCCACCGATAGATATACGCTCACCATCCCTGAGGGTACGTTTACCGATGTTGCAGGCTTCAAAAACGACTCACTTGTAGGTAGTTACACAGTTTCAGATCCCGAGAAATATGCAACAGTTCTCATCCACTTGAGAGCCCGCGACTCGCTCAATGCCCGCTACATAATCCAGCTGCTCGATGGCAGTAGTAAGTTGCTCGAGGAGAAGCGAAATTTGGAGGCGGGAGATGTGAGATTCAACTACGTACCTGCGGGCGAGATCCGCTTCCGCATAATCGAGGATCGCAACGGCAACGGCATCTGGGATACGGGTAACGTTGTGGAGCGTCGCCAGGCCGAACGAAGCGAAATTTATAGCTCGAATGGCGAGGATACCTTCGCCACCAAGATCAATTGGGAGGTTGAACTAGAGATGGATATGGGTGTGATCTTCGCCCCCGTCACCATGGATCTGCTGGTCAAAACTCTCGACGATAGGGAGCGTCAGCGCGCCGAAAAACAGCGCATTTTAGATGCCGAGGCGGCAGCTAAACGTCTTCAGGATCAGAACAAAAGCTCATCGTCGGGCTCGGGCTTCAATATGAGCAACTTAACCAGCCAATTTTAAACGGAGAGAGTATGAAGAGATTGATTTTTTTAATGTTGGTTCTGCTTGGCTCGGCGCTTTCGCTGCAGGGTCAGAACACCTTTGGAATTTCGCAGGGCTTCGGCTCGGGAGCCGTTCGAGCCTACCCGTCGATCGAGACAAAATCGATCTACGGATTCTCGACCACCTCGCTGATGTGGCGTAACTACACGGCTGAGCCATACCTTGGCTGCTTCGGTATCGATGTGGAGCTTATGCAGCGCGGTTTCGCCTACGCACCCTACACCTCGACGAACAACACGGACGACGACCGCGACGCAAAAGACCTATTGTACTACTACCGCTACATCAATTCGGTTATGGTGCCAATAATCTGGCAGCCATATGTTTACATGTTTCATAATCGCGTGCGAGTATTCGCCGACGCCGCCGTTACCTTTAGCTATAACTACTCGTCGACCTACAAAAATGACCTCTATAACTCCTACGGTTACGACGACGATACATGGAAAGGCACCTACGAAATGCGCGAGGAGCGCGATAACATTTGGGGCTACGGATTGGCCTTTGGCGCAGGTATCACATACCTGATCGATCGCCTCGAGGTTCAGGCCAGCATGCGCTACTACTTCGGCTACTCCGACACCCTGAAGAACCGCAACAAGTACTACACCAACGAAACAGATGGTCCTGATAACCCGTTTAGTTACACTCCTTTACGCTCGCCAATCGACAACTTCAACTTCAAGATTGGAGTTAGCTACAGGGTGGGACGCGACAGCGGTTACGCGGCGTGGTACACCAAACGATACAAGAGCACGGGTCTGCGCGACGGCTTCGAGTACGACGGCTCCGACCAGAAGGTCTCGAGCCCCGCACAAGGCGCAAAATCACAAAGCAGATCACAAAATAGAAGATAAACACAATTAAATAGATATGATGAATACAGAGACGACACGTCAACAAAAAGTTTCGAAGCAGATACAGCGAGACATAGCCGAGATCTTCCAACGCGAAGCGGCGCCAATAGTTAAAGGCATCCTTATTACCGTCACTGCGGTGAGGGTTTCGCCCGATTTGAGCTATGCGAAGATCTACGTGAGCATCTTCCCATTCGACCGCCACGACGCGGTGATGAAGAGCCTCAAAGAGAATATTTGGCTGATACGCAAGGCGTTAGGTGCACGCATCAAGAGCCAGCTAAAGGTGGTTCCCGAGATCGATTTCTTCCTCGACGACTCGTTGGAGTATATCGAAGGAATCGACCGCGCAATGCAGCAGGATTAGTGTAAATTGGCAGCTATGTTCCTGTTTGTCAAGCGATACCTCTTCGCGAAGAAGTCCCATTCGGTGGTAAATGTAATTACCGCCCTTAGCTTGGTGTCGATATCGCTACCTGTGGCTGCAGTGATCATTCTGCTCTCGGTTTTTAATGGCTTTGGAGATCTGCTGCAGCTGACGCAACGTGCTGTAGATCCAGATGTTACCATCGTGCGAACGAAGGGTAACTTCTTTAAAATCGACGACGTAGACCGCCAAGCAATCGAGTCGATCGAGGGGGTCGAGGCGCTTTCGTTTGTCGCCGAGCAGACCATGCTCATCCGCCACCAGGGGCGCCAGGTGGTTGCAACGCTGCGTGGTGTCGATTCAGCTTTTGTCAGCGTGGTGCCGCTCGACGAGAATATCTCGAAGGGCGAATATCGTGTGACGCTTGGTGAGCTCGATCGCATAATGCTTTCGCGCTCAATGGCTTACAGGCTTGCTGCGAACCACATTGTCGACCGTTTCTTGGATCTATATGCGCTCAAAGATAGCGGCTTCTCCTCGCTGCTACCCATGTCGAACTACTCGCAGAGAAGTATCAAATTGGCGGGACTCTACACCTCGGATATGCAGAGCGAGGAGCGCTACGCAATCACTTCGTTGAGAGCTGTTCAGCGTCTCACATCGATGGAGGGCAAGGCGACGCAGCTCTTGGTTGGTCTCGCAGAAGAGGCTGATCAGAAGGTAGTTATGGCAAAATTACGGGAGACGCTGGGTGATGATTTTGAGGTGAAGAGTCGTTACGATCTCAACCCAATGCTGTACGATATCATCGAGTATGAGAAGTGGGGCGTGCTATTTATCTCGATCCTGATTATGCTGCTTGCCTCATTCACACTTATCGGTGCCCTCTCGATGCTCATTATCGAGAAGCGCGATAATATTGCCACGCTGCGCGCGATGGGTGGCTCGTGGGATTTTGTCCGCAATATTTTCTTTGGCGAGGGGCTGCTAATCAGCGCGGTAGGTGTTGGATTGGGCGCAGTGATTGGCTCCGCGGTGACCCAACTGCAGAAAACTTTTGGGTTGGTGAAGATCCCCGCTCAAACATTTATGACTGACCATTACCCTGTGAGCCTGCACTTTGCGGACATCGTGATCGTGGTTCTGTTGTCGCTGACAATCTCTGTGGCGCTCTCCTATATTGTTGTTAGACAAATGATTAAAAAAGAATAAAATGAAGAGATTCATAACTTTGATACTGCTTTCTGTTGCAGCACTTTGCACCTCTTGCTTGCGGCGCACGACCATCCCCGATGAGGAGCTGGCTCTGATCTTCCGCGATGCCTTTTTGGTCAACGCCTATGTGCTTGAGCATAAGGTCAATTTCGACACGCTGCAGGTCTATCAACCGATCTTCGATAAGTACGGCTACACCTCGGAGGATGTGGCCTACACCGTGGGTAGCTTCTCGAAGCGAAAAAGTGCCCGCCTGAGCGACGTTGTGGAGCGCGCTATCGTGCTGTTGGAGAAGGGCGAAGGGCTCTACAAGCATGAGGCTATGATCCTCGACTCGATCGATGTAAAGGCAATGCGATTAGCTACGCGTACCATATATAATGACGATCTGGTGGAGTTTCATTCGCTGAAAGATACCACAAAATTGCAGATTGAGCTCGATAGCTTACTGCCTGGTAAATACAAACTTAACTTCGACTATATAGTCGATTCGCTCGACACCAACCGCAGTAGCTACCGCACGCTAAGTTGGGTCGACACACCCAATTCGAAGAGCCGAAAGGGGCTCTCGACCTCCTATCTACGCAAGCGCTCGGACTCTTCGCATGAACGTACGTTCAACTTCGACACGCTCACCAGCAAGGTTGTAATCTTGCTGGCCGAGTCGTTCGAAACCAAGCGAAAACCCCACGTCACCTTCAGCAATATCGAGGTTACCTATACCCCTCTGACCGAAATTGCCGTAGAGGAGTTGTTTAATAATAAGCTGGATATCAGAATTTTTGCCAATGATTTCTTCGACCTGCAACCGACGGATAGCCTCGAACTACCTTCTCTATAGGGGTGAGTTATTGCGCAACGCTGTGGTCGAAGTCGACGCGGCGGGCAAGGTGCTCTCGGTTGGAAGCGTCGAGCGGCTCGATGCCCTATGCAACACCGAATTCTTCGCTGGATTGATGTTTGCGGGGATGGTTAACGCTCACTGTCACATGGAGTTATCGCACCTGCGTGGGGCGATAACGCAGCAGTGCGGTTTTGCCTCATTTGCCGCTCAACTTTCGGCGTGTCGCAATACGTTCTCGGCCGAGGATGTGCAGCGCGCCATCGCCCAAGCGGATCTTGATATGCGCCGCGAGGGGGTTGTCGCTGTGGCGGACATCGCCAACAGCTGCGACGCTTTCGCCGTCAAGGAGTCGAGCCCGATCCACTACCACACCTTCGCCGAGCACTTCGGCTTGCGCCGCAACTCGAGCGACCACCTTGGAGAGTTGCTATCGAGGGGTAACACCTCGCTCACGCAGCACTCAACATACTCAGTGAGTGACGGTTGCTTCCGCGCAATTGCTCAGGCAGGGTCGGTGCCTCTCTCCATCCACTTTATGGAGACCCCTGGCGAAAAGGGGCTATATGAGGGGCGTGGCGAGTTGCACGAGTGGTACCAAAAGGTCGGTTTCGAGTGCGATTTTTTGCATTATGGATCGCCAGCACGCCGAATTGTGGAGTGTGTGCCGCGCGATAGGAGTGTAATGTTGGTGCACAATGTAATGGTTGAAAAGGAAGATATAGAGCTGATTATGAATCACTTCACGGCTCCCGTATATTGGGTCTTGGCACCACGATCCAACCAATATATATCGGGGCGACGTCCGCCCGTTGAGCTACTCGCATCGCTGGGGCTCAATATTTGTGTTGGCACAGATTCACTCTCTTCCAACACCTCGTTATCGATGGTCGAGGAGCTGCGGGCCTTGGCGGGGATTCCCCTCGTGCAACGCCTTGAGTGGGCAACTAAAGTAGGGGCTAAAGCCCTGGGCCTCGATGAGTTAGGCGAGGTGGAGGTTGACAGGCGCCCCTCGCTCGTGGTACTCTCGGGGGTAGATTTCGAGCAGCAGGAGATAGGCGAAAGATGTAAAATTGAAAAAATTATATAGAGTAAAATATTGACTATGAAACGGTTATTTTTAGCGATAATTATTGCGATGGCGTCGATTGCTTGCGGCGGCAGATCGACCGAGAGCAGCTACTTTGTTACCCCCGAAGGTGACTCAATATCAACTGATTACCTCATTGGCGAGCGCCGTGTAGGCGACATCGAGCGTGGCGCAACGGTTAAGCGACTCAACAAGCTCTATGGCGAAAATTACGTCAAGCAGCTCAAGGATCCCTCGCAGGAGTTCAAGACCGACAGCAACACCGTGGCCACCTACTACGTCTACAACGAGGAGAACCATCTGCTGATGATTGCGCGCACCGAGGAGTCGATCGGCGATGCCGAAGTGAAGTCGTTAGTGCTTAAGGATAAGCGCTTTATAACCGCCAAAGGTATCACGCGAAACTCTACCGTTGATGAGGTTCGCCAGGCCTATCCCGACGCCATGGTGATTCAATACGAGAACCGTTTCTTCGTCTACGTCGCCTCGCTAGACCTCTATTTCAGGATCGACGAGAGCAATATCAGGGGTGTCGACTCCGAGTTTATCATCGATATTCCCATCGACAGCCTCCGTGGCTCCGCCCATTTCGAGAATATGTCGGTGAGCTGGAACAGCAACAACACCAACATCCTGACGTCTCAATTTTGGAGCGACATGATCACCCGCATAATTAAGTGGACGATCTACGAATTACCCTCTATCCTCTTCATTATCATCATCTTCGCTCTGGCTAAGCGCCTTCTGAACTTTGTATTTAAGAAGATTAAGCTGGTGGCTCGCAACCGACTCGAGGATGACAACACCATCGACAGCGACGAGGCACTTAAGCGCATAGATACCATCACGGGAATTCTGCTAGGTGTGCTTAACATCTTGATATGGAGCATTTTCACACTTATTCTACTCTCGAAATTTAACATCAACATTGCCCCCATCCTGGCCAGTGCTGGAATCTTGGGTCTAGCAGTCGGATTTGGAGCGCAAGAGCTTGTGCGCGACTTCATCTGCGGATTTTTCATCCTCCTCGAGGATCAACTTCGCACAGGCGACATGGCCATAATCAACGGCACAACGGGCGTGGTCGAGAAGATCGAGCTTCGCACAGTGACCCTCCGCGACCCCTCGGGCGTGGTGCACATCTTCCAGAATGGCAAGATCGACACCCTATCCAACATGACCAAGGAGTGGTCGGCGATAATTCTCGAGATCGGCGTGGCCTACAAGGAGAATGTCGACCACGTGATTGCCATAATGAAAGAGGTGGGCGCCGAACTCCGCGCAAGTAAATTTGGCGAAATGATGCTCAACGACGTTGAAATCTGGGGCCTCGACTCATTCGGCGACAGCGCCGTAGTGATTAAAATGGTGATCAAGACCCGCCCCATGAAGCAGTGGCGCGTAAAGCGTGAATATCAACGACTTCTAAAGATCCGCTTCGACGCCGAAGGCATCGAAATACCATTCCCTCATGTCACACTCTACACTGGCGAGCAGACAAAACCTATGCCTATCGACATTAAGAAGTAGTTCTCTTTCTGTGCGCTTACAACTGACTCCGTCGGGCGGAAAAAAGCACCTCCGAATGACTAAACTAATTCATAATGAATAATTTATAATGCATAATTGGTGTTGAACCTAAGGTGTTTATAATTCGAATTGGGTTTAAATGCCTTTAGGCATTTAATAAATTTTAGAATAGAATAGGCTGCGCAAATTTATTTGTGGCGGCCTATTGTGTTCTAAAATCATAGAGTTTTAGCAGAAAACTCTATGCCCAATACGCGAGATAATAAGCACCCGCGCAGGTGCTATCTGCGCCCGACGGAGTCAGACCTAGGCCGACCCAGGCCAACCCAGGCCTAAAAAAATCCCCATAAATAGTTATTTTCTCTTAAAAACGGCTAAAAAAATAGCTTTCTATAGCGATTGTTGCACGTTGGTATATTCCATACCTTTGCACTCGGAAAAAACAGTTGAAAATTAGAGAAAAATAGATGAGGATACTTTTTGTACTTTTTATTTTGGTCACGTTGCCGTTTGCCGCTTGGGCGGGCGCTGTGGAGGATAACCATGGTTCGAGGGGCGCTATAGTTGGGCGAGTTGTCTCGGCGCAGAGCGGTGAGGCGATTCAATTTGCGGCAATCTTTATCGAGGGCGATAGCGGGGGTGGCGCAATTAGCGATGAGCAAGGTCGCTTTCGCCTGCGCGCTGCCTTTGGTGAGCATAAGGTTGTAGCCTCATTTGTGGGCTATCAGGATGAGGAGCAGGTAGTTAGCGTTTCATCGCGAGAGCCTCTCGAGGTCGTTTTTACCCTTCAAGAGGCCTCTACAGATATCGACGAGGTGGTGGTGACGGAGGTGAGCCAGAGCGCTAGACTCAATAAAACCGCATATAATGTCCACTCAATCGAGATCGGATCGCTTAAGAATACCTCGGCAAATATCACTCAGGCGCTGTCGAAGATGAGCGGCGTGAATATCCGCGAGAGCGGAGGCGTTGGAAGTGATGCTGAGCTGAGCCTCAATGGTTTCACGGGCAGCCATGTCAAGATATTTATCGACGGCATTCCGCAGAGTGGCAACTCGGCCTTCTCGCTCAATAATATCCCTGCGGGGTTTGCCGAGCGCATAGAGATGTATAGCGGCGTTGTGCCGATCGAGTTTGGCGCTGACGCTCTGGGCGGTGTGGTCAATATCATCACCAATAAGGCGACTAAGAGCGACCTGATCAATATCGATGCGTCGTACTCTTATGGGTCGTTCAACACCCACAAGACATACCTAAAATTTGGCCAAACCTTGGCTAAGAGTGGCCTAACGTATAGCATTAACGCCTATCAAAACTACTCGGATAATAACTATACGGTTGATAACTATGTGGTTAAGTATGGCGTGAATAGTAGCGGCTACGTGACTACGGAGACCAATGTAAACGATATCGTCTACGATTTGGAGCGCTTCCACGATAAGTACCACAACGAAACTGCGATCGGTTCGATCGGCTTTGCAAACACCTCGTGGGCAGATCATATGATGCTGAGTTTCAACTACTCGCAGTTCTATAGCGATATCCAAACTGGAACTACGCAAAACACAGTCTATGGCGAGAGATATAGCGAGGGCTATAGCTTGACCCCGACGTTTGAGTACTCGAAGAGAGATTTTTTCACCGATGGACTCGATGTGCGACTAGTCGCAAACTATGAATCGGGTTACACGCACAACGCCGACCCTGCGACCGAATCGTATAACTGGCTAGGTGAGAGTGCTGCAACGATGCTCACGCCAATGGATAACGAGTCGCTGAGTAGCAATCTTAGCACCAACTTCACAACGAAGTATGTACCTGACCCAAAGCACAATATAACCTTTTCAAACACAACGACGCGATCGTCGCGCATAACACGTTCGATAATCGAGGGGACAAATATCTATAGCGACTACGACAAGCCGCAATATAGCCTCAAAACCATCTCGGGACTATCCTACTTGGTCCGCCCGATGGAGCAGATCGAGGCGACGGGATTTGTGAAACTCTTCTACCAGAACAACCAAAGTATGGTTACCGATACCGATACGGGTGTGGCAAGCCAGCAGACGCGCGACTACTCGAAAGTGGGCTATGGCGCTGCTGCGACCTACTTTGCGATCCCCAAGCATCTGCAGGCGAAGCTATCCTACGAGCGTGCATATCGCCTGCCAACGACCACCGAGCTGTTTGGCGATAACAACCTGGAGGCAGGTACATTCGACCTGGAGCCCGAGACGAGTAACAACTTGAATTTCAACTTGGTCTACACTCAAACCTTTGGTGATAAGCACTTTCTGCGTCTCGACGGCTCGCTAATCTACCGAAATACATTCAACTACATCATCCGCAAAACGAGCACCGATGGCGATTCGGCAAGTTACGGCAACTATGGGCAGGTGATCACCAAGGGATTCAGCATCATAGCGCGATACGACTACGACCGCTACATCAGCGTGGGGGGTACATTCAACAACATCAATCCTCGCGATGCCGAGAAGTATGTTGCCGAGGGGTCGTCGCAGACCAACTTCACCTACGGAATGCGCATCCCAAACCAGCCATACACCTATGCAAATGGTGATGCAACATTTAATTTCTACAATATATTCAGCAAGCACGATCAGATTTCGTTGATCTACGACCTCTTCTACCAAGAGGAGTTTACATATTCGTGGGAGGGTGTGGGCCTCTCGTCGACCAAGAAGAAGGTGCCGATGCAGCTTTCGCATAGCGCCGTGGTGAACTACGCCTTTCACCACAACCGCTACAACATCTCCTTCGAGGCTCGCAACCTAACCGATGAGAATCTCTACGACAACTATAGCCTGCAGAAGGCTGGACGCGCATTTTACATTAAACTACGAGTAAATATTCTTAAATAAAACAATTAATACTTAACAAAAAAAGATGAAGAAAATTACACAATTTGCATTTATTGCCGCGCTCTTCGTGGCGTCGTGTTCAACAGAGGATGGTCCTAGCGTAAGCTACACACCCGTTCCAGCTGATGAGGCTCGATTTGCAGTTATAACCAAGGCTGTATCGGCCTCTACGGGTGATACATCGATGGTAATACTTACCGAAGCTGACCTAGAGTCTGGCTCGACAACCATTATCAACAACGGTTCCGACCTTAACGAGAAGAGCCCAACCGAGTGGTCGGTATCCAATGATGGGAAGTATCTATACTCTGTTCAGGAGGCGGGCGGCGACCTTGTGGCAGAGGTTGTTCAATACTACCTCGATAGCAAGACAGGTCTTGTATTGGAGGCAAATGTATACAATGCTGGATCGTACCACGTCTGGGGTATGTGGGGAGATAACTTCTTCACCGCTCGTAATGGCACCTCTACCGACACCTTCACCACTGTCGATGGTGTTGAGTACTACTCTCCGATGACTTCGTTCATCAACTACGGTGTAAGTGGAGGAACAGCTACAGGCTCTTACCTTACGTCTAACTACTTGGGTGACAACTATAAAGGTGATCTACCAATCAATAATGGTGAGTCGGCAAATGTTGTGGGCTTCGTAACAGCTGACGATTATGTTTATGTCTCTTACGCAACTGCAGGTGTGAGCCGCTATGCAATCGAGTCGAACGATTTGGGCTGGAGCGAAGATAATCGTGAGTTCGTATCGCAAGGCGGTGGCGAGTACACAATCTACGCAACGAAGGATCTTGTGACCGAGAATACATCGATGACAAGTGTCACCAATTCATTCAAAACAACAGCTATCGGCACTGTGCCATTCCCGCTGACACCAGGAAATGCATATATTGCACGCTACAACCTTTCGGGCAATTTGGATGCTACGCCAACTATCATCGCAACCGACAAGATGGGGCAAGCGTTTGCTCGACAGTATGGTAACCCCTACAACACGCTTATTGCCAATGACTCTGAGGGTTACGTGTATGTATTCTCGCCAGGCGTTACACGTCGCTACTGCGGAAACCAGGAGTCGTTGGACGACGATGGCGTAATATTCAAGGTTGACCAATATACCGACACCGACGATGCATCGACACTCTGCGATGAGCAGCTATCTGTGCAGACAACCAACAAGGGGGCGAGCGTAATGCGTATCAAGTATGGCGCAACAGAGTTTGACTCAACTTTTGGCGATGGAGGCGTAATGACATTCGAGGATAAGATGGATGACCACACCTTCTCTCGCGTATGGCGCATCGGTGGCACCAAGTATCTCTTGCGCGTGATCCACGAGCCTGGTGTCTACTACCTTATGCACCACAACTACCGCGATCCAGGTGATGCATTCTTCTACATCTACGACTCGTCAGACTCTTCAATCACACAGATTACAGGTCTTCCAGATCCCGACTATTTCGTTGGTCAAACTATGTCCTCTATCGGCGAGCCACTTGTTGACGAGGGTAAAATCTACCTTCCGATGGCACCTAGCAATGAGACATATCCTGCAATTTGGGTTATCGATCCCGCAACGGCATCTGCAACAAAGGGTCTCGAGGTTAAGTGTTCATACATCATCTCGTTGGCTAAACTTACAGCTCAATAATCTAATATATAAGAAGATATGATTAATGCAGCTTTAGATATTATCGATTTTTTAAAATCGAATTTCGGCTTCCTCTTTGCGCTGATGGTCTACACCGTGCTGGCCATTGCGCTCGCAAAGTCGATTAAGAAGAACTACAAGGTTTACTACTGGATTTTTGGTGTAATCTCGTTCTGTTTCATCATCCCATCCGTGGCTCGTCTACTTGGGGCTACGCTCCCCTTCAACCTCGGAAGCATTCCGATCGTCGGTCTGTCGGCGAGCGAACTCTCGAGTGCTGCCAACTTCATCCACCCAGTTATCGTGATTATCATGTACATGGGTGCGCTGAGCCCGAAAATTTCGTATGTTGGTCGCTTGATGTCGATCCGTAAGGAGCTCTCGATTATCGTCGGGTTCCCCGTTTTGGCACACGCCGTGAAGCGCATTTTCGGATCCTTCCCTGGTGGATGGCAATTCTTCTTCGACAATGAGACCTATATGCAGAGCCCACGCGTGTCGAGCGCGTTGGGTTCGGGCATCACATCGTTCGCCTTTGTGTTGGGTCTGGTTATGACAATCCTATTTTTGGTGTTGTGGATCACCTCTTTCGATTCGGTGCACCGCAAATTGGGAACTAAGCGCTGGAAGAGCGTTCAGAGATGGTCGTATGGACTCTATGCAATGCTCTTTATCCACGCTATGTGCTTGCAGGTTGGAGGTTTGATCTCAGATAATGCACGCGCAGCGCAACAGGTAGCTCAAAAGGCTAAGGTTGAGGTGGTTGAGGCAGGACACAGCCACGGCCCGCAGCAGCAGAGTGGCCCCGCACAGCAACACGCAGCTGGCCCGCAACAGCAGCAGAGTGGCCCTCAGCAGCAGCATGCCGCAGCTCCGCAACAGCAACAAAGTGGCCCTCAGGCGCAAGTTTCGGGGCATGGACATGGACATGGTCCGCGCAGTTTCACCTTCTCTAGCATCGAGATTTCGCGAACAGCAAAGCGTTGGATCAATATATTCATCTACTTAGCAGTGTATGGCTCATACCTACTCCTGCGTATTAGAAAGGCTCGCAAGTCAGCTGCAAAAAAGCTGTAAATCAGAGTGTTAATTCCGAGCAAGTAGCCTCGACAAATGAGACCAGGTCGAGAGGGTTGATTTTAATTTGCAACCCTCTCACGCCTGCGCTCACATAGATGCTCTCAAACTCCATGCAGGTGGGGTGTATAAAGGTCGCAAAATGACGCTTCATAGCTATGGGCGAACAGGCGCCGCGGATGTAGCCAGTGGTAGGTAGTAGCTCCTTCATTGCGATCATCTCGGCGCTTTTGTTGCCCGATACCTTGGCCGCTTTCTTGAGGTCAACCTCTTGATCACCAGGTACAACGCAGACAAATATGCCGTTGCGATCGCCTCTGAGAACCAACGTCTTGAATACCTGCGCAATATCTTCGCCCAGCTGCTCTGCAACGTGCGTGGCGGCCAGGTTCGACTCGTCGACCTGATATGGAATCAACTCGTAGCCGATCTTGGCCTGGTCGAGCAGGCGCGCGGCGTTTGTCTTGGCTATCTTCTTACTCATGGTCGTTGCTGTAAAGTGCATACTCCTGCACAATCTCGATTATCTGATCGCCATACTTTTTCAACTTTGCAGGGCCGATTCCCGAGATCTCGCTCAGGCGCTCTATTGTGGTTGGGCAGTATGCCTGAATCTCTATGAGTGAGAGGTTTGTGAGGATTGTGTAGGCGGGTTTTTCTATGCTTCGGGCCGTGTCTAAGCGCCATGCCGCCAGCGCTTCGTAGAGCTCGACATTGGTGATGTCGCTCGGTGCTTTCGACTTTTTCTTCTCCTTTGGCTTCTTCACCTCGGGGCTTGTGATCACCGCAAATTTGCGTTTTAGATACTCCTCTGTTGAGAAGCCCTCGGCGCATAGTTTTAGTGCGCACTCCTTTATTGCAATGTGTTCTTGCGCCTCCATAGAGGTGGTTTTCAGCCGCTTAGCTACATCCTTGATGTCTGTTTTCACCTCAGTCGACTCCTCTATAAGTGAGGCTATGGGCGAGAGCTTTTCGCTAAAATAGGTGGCTGCTTTGCCCAGTCGCTCGACGATAAATTGATCGTCAAGATAGTTTTCGCTCCTCTCAATGGCGCGCTGAAGTTGCAATTTGAAGCTGTCGCCAACTCTCTGCAGCTCACCATTTATCGCCTGAGTGGTCTCTCGCAGCGAGGTGCATAGTTGCGGATATTCGCGATAGAGAGCCGAATTTATGATCTTCGAGAGGGTGTATGTAGTGCGATTAAGCTCGTTGAAGTCGAATATTTCGGCCAGTAACGAGTAGTAGTACTCGCGTCGATACTTCTCCAATTCGCTCTCTCCAACCTCCTGTGCTGCAACAGTTTGGTTGAACTCCTCGATTGTGTTGTCGCGAATTATAGAGCCGCCGCGCAGAGGCGTCCGCAGCACCATTCCCTCGAATGTGCGGCAGCGGCTCAACGCAACGTAGACCTGCCCGTGGGCAAATGAGTTGCCCGCGTCTATGATCGCCTTATCGAAGCTCAGCCCCTGACTTTTGTGTATCGTGATGGCCCACGCACACTTCAGAGGGATCTGCGAGAAGGTGCCTTTGACGCTCTCCTCGATCTCGCCACTCTGGTCATTGAGCTTATACTCAATGTTTTCCCACACCACGGCAGAAAGCGTGATCTCCTCCTCACCGCTGTTTGGCGCCACGGTGACCGTCGAGTCGTCCATCTGGGTGATGCGGCCGATCATACCATTATAATATAGCTTTTCGGGCGAAATATCATTCTTTATAAAGATCACCTGCGCGCCAACCTTCAGCTCCAGCTGGTTGTCGTTGGGGTACGACCACTCGGGGTAGTCGCCCCGAATTGTCGCCTCGAAGAGGTGGTGCGGCGTGGTTAGCCGCTCGAGTGCCGCCGAGTTGATGCTATTGGCGGCGGCGTTGTGGGTGGTGAGGGTGATATAGCCCTCGTCATCCTTGGGCTCGAAGTTCGCTATGTATCGACTGTTGAGCGTGTCGACCACCGCGGGGGTAATCTTATTCTCCCTGACGGCGTTGAGCAGCGCGGTGAATTTGGAGTCGCTCTGGCGGAATATCTCAGTCAGCTCTACGGTGATGTAATTGCTCTGCTGCAGCACTTTAGAGTCAAAAAAGTAGGGCGACGCATAGTGCGCCGAGAGCAGATTCCACTCATCATCGCGGCAGATTGGCGAGAGTTGTTCGATGTCGCCAATCATTAATAATTGCACACCGCCAAATGGTTGCGAGCTACGGCGAATTCTGCGCAGAGTCACATCCACGGCATCCAGCAGGTCGCAACGCACCATGCTGATCTCGTCGATCACAAGCAGCTCGATTGAGCGAATAAGCGCCAACTTTTTGCGCCCGATTTTGCGATATGCAAAGTCGGCATTTTGCGTCACCTCGGGGATATTTGGACCAAAAGGGAGCTGGAAAAGCGAGTGCAGGGTAACTCCGCGCGCATTGATTGCAGCCACACCTGTTGGCGCCGCAACCACCACTCGCTTGTCGATATTTTGTACCACAGAGCGCAGGAAAGTTGTTTTTCCCGTGCCAGCCTTGCCCGTGAGAAAGATGTTTACCCCCGTCGAGCGGAGGAAATCATTGGCCAGTTCGATCTGTGAGTTTGTGCGTAGCATCGCCTAAAGCCATTTCTTAAATCTGAAGAACCAGATGGTGAGTCCCGAGCATAACACCATGAGCATCAGCGCAAAGATGTAGCCAAAGGGGAGGGTAACACCGTTGGGGAGCTCGATCACCCAGCTCAATTCTGGCATCACCTTGAAGTTCATTCCGTAGATACTCGCAATGAGCGTGGCGGGCATGAATATCACCGCAGCCACCGAGAAGATCTTCACGATCTCGTTCTGCTCGATATTGATCAGACCCAGCGCCGAATCTTGGATATAGTCTAGACGCTGAAATGCGAAATCAGCGTGGTTAATCAGCGAGCTCACATCCTTGATCATCAGCTGCAGGCGCGGATAGATATCGTTGGGGAAGCGCTCGGAGCGCAAAATTCCCGACAGCACGCGCTGCCTATCGAAGATATTTTCGCGCAGTAACATGGTGTTTTCCTGCAAGTTATTGATTCGGTGGATGATCTTCTTCTCGATGCTATCTTCCGAATTGACATCCTTACTCAGCGCAGCAACCTGCTTGGCGATGAGCTCCACAAGGTCGGCGTCGTAGTCGATCCTCACCTCGAGCAGCGATATCATGATGTGATACCCCGTCGAGAAGTTGCGATAGTTCATCTGCAAGCGCTTCTCAGCCTCGCGAAATGTGCGGAATTCGCAGTTGCGCATGGATACCAAGACACCCTCGTTGGAGATGATAAACGAGACTGGCTCCACGTCGAAGTTGTCGCCCTGAGGTAGGAAGAAGTTGGAGTTGGAGATGATAGAGTTCTCATTCTCAGAGTATTTCGATGTTGTCTCGATCTCCTCGGCCTGCTGACGCGTCTGCAGGCTGATCTCCATGAAATTCTCTACGGCCTTCTGCTCCTTGATGGTTGGCGTCAAGAGGTCGATCCACAAAATATCGTCGTAACCAAGGTCGTCGAAGAGCTTGGTATCGGCATTTCTGATGATTTTATTGTACTGTTTGAGATATAGCGTAATCATTGTTTCTCTGTGTTTTGTGAGTTTAACCTCGAAAAACTCATTGGTTAAACCCTTGATTAGTAGATGATCCGCGGTGTCGCAACCAAACTTATTTGGTTACTCCTCTCTTCAGCCAGGATTGGACTTGGGTTCAATCTTGATCCCTGAGTCCCAGAATTTTTTTAGAGCCTTGCGCTTCTGCGCATCAAAAAGGAAATCGATATTTTCGCTCAAATATTGGTACTTCTCGACAACAGAGCCGTCGTTACGATACTCCAAAATAGCCTCATAGACATGCTCCACGCCAAACTCCAGCGCCTGCTCCAGTGCATCGAGCAGCTCGTAAGGGGTGCCCTTGCGCGCCACCCACACCGCGAAAGCGAATGGGAGCTTGGTCGACTTCTGCCACTCGAGTGCCAGGTCGAAGGTGTAGTCAAACTCATCTTCATGTTCAAAGACCTTGTCGCCGATGAGCACAAAGGCGTCACCATCCTCAGCGTGAGAGAGTTGCGATATATCCTCGAGGATCAACCACTCGGGGTTGATCTTCCAATAGTTTTTTGCCAAGTAGCCCGCCAGCTGCACCGAGGTGCGCGAATGTGGGTCTACAAATATTCGTTTTATCTGATCTATGGGGTCGTCGCTCACAAGAACAACAGTGCGAACTTCACCCGAAGCGCCAATGCAATATTCGCTCACAACCTCCGCCAACGGCAAAGAGGGTACAGTGGCGGCAGGGACAAGGGCGATGTCGACCTCTCCTTGGGCAAAAGCTTTAGCACATTCTGCTGGATTTAGCAATAGAAGATCGGCACTGAAGTTACCTTCGTGCTCGATACCATAGATGAACGGTATCGTATTGAGATACGACACAGCCGCAATTTTGGGAGTAATAGCCATCGTCCATCGTTGTGTATTATTGGTTAATAAATTGGTGCTTTTCCCGCAAGTAAAACACAAAATCTTCGCAAAGATAACTAAAAAAATGTAAAAGTGTAACTCGAGGATGAGAAAAAAAGATAAATAGATGAATTTTTCTCTCTGTGCGCCTTGGGACGTCCTGGGACCTTTCTTTCTGTGCGCTTACTACTGACTCTGTCGGGCGGAAAAAAGCACCTAGAAGAATCGTTCGTCGAAGTTTACGAAATAGACGATATCGGTTGCGCGGGTGATTGCGGTGTAGAGCCATCTGAGCATGTCGCGTGTCATGGGTTCGTCGCCGAAGAGGCAACGATCGATGAAGACTGCGCGCCACTGTCCGCCTTGCGCTTTGTGGCATGTTACGGCGTATGCGAACTTCACTTGGACGGCGTTGAAGTGTGGATTTTCGCGAATCTCTTTGTAGCGTTTGGCCTTGCTTTTGATATCGAGATAATCCTTTTCGACCTCGTAAAATAGACGCTTGCTATCCTCGTAACTTAGCGATGGAGCCTCGCTACCGAGGGTGTCGAGCAGGAGCTTGCAGGTGATCTCGTAGCCGTTGTAATCCCCAAAGGCGAGGGTCGCCTCGGCGAAGCGAAATCCATAGAACTCCTCGAATCGACGCAGGCGTCGCAGCTCGGCGATATCGCCATTTGCGATAAACCCTAGGGGGCACTCCTCGATGCGCTCGGTGTAGTGGTAGTTATTGCGCACAACCATCAGCATATCACCACTTTCGATCTCCTCTTCGGCACCGAGGGAGTAGCGACGTACACCCTCGTTGTAACGATTTGCGCGCTTGTTGGAGCGGGTTATGATGATGGTCTCGTCGCGCCCAAATTTGTCATAACACTCTTGGAGTTTCTCGGTGAAATCACCCCCCTCGAGCGCCTCGACATCGGGGTAATTCATCTCAAAAATAGGCACTTCGCAGATGTTGTTCTCAATCATGCAGCGCACCATGGTAGCATTGAAGAGAATCCCCGATTCGGCACTTTGGCGCACCACTTCGTCCATGGTCCCATATATCACATTGCCGAAGTGCGACATGGTGTGCTCGTCGAGCGCTGGACTAAACTCCTGACCCACGGGCGGCAGCTGGGCGTTGTCACCCACTAGGATGAGTCGGCAACGCTTTCCGCTGCGCACGAAACTCACCAGGTCGTCGAGCAGCGATCCACTTCCAAAGATCGCATCCTGGCCGTTGGACTCGGATAGCATCGAGGCCTCGTCGACAATAAATATTGTATCCTGCTCGCGATTGTAGTTGAGCGTGAACTTCGAGTCGTAATTGGTGCTACTCTTTTCGCGATATATTTTTTTATGTATTGTGTTAGCCACTTGACCCGCTGCTCGAGCTAGGACATTTGCTGCTCGACCTGTGGGGGCAAGCAGTATACACTTAATATTTAACTCTTTGAGGGTCGACACTAGAGCCGCCAAAACTGTAGTTTTTCCAGTGCCTGCATACCCATTTAAGACAAAAATAGATGCAAAATCATCATCGCAAATGTAATTTGATAACATTTCGATGATTTTTTTTTGGTCAAATGTTGTTTCGAAACAAATTTTACTGTAAATTTGGGACGTGATATGTGTGTTAACCATTTCGCAAGTGTTTAAATTTGATACAAACTTAATAACAAATAATCAAAATGAGAAAGATTTTTCAATTACTTTTGGCTGTTGCGATCATTGGATTGATCTACGTGATCTATATTCAGATCTCTACACCTATTCAATTTGAGCAGGAGATGTCTCAAAGGGAGAAAGCTGTTATCGAGCGAATCAAAGATGTTCGTTCTGCACAGCGTGCTTTCAAAACTGCAAATGCACGCTTCACTGGCGACTTCGACACGTTGATCAACTTCGTGCTAAATGACTCACTTACAATGCAGCGTAAAAGAGTTGATGAAGATGACTCAGTGGGTATGGCTCAGTTCAAGCTCGCACAAAAGAAGGACAAGACCCTTAAGAACATCGAGGAGTTCAAGGTTGCAGTTATCGACACTGTGTTTGCACCACGCAAACTCACTCGTGCGCAAGTAGAGGATCTACGCTACATCCCTGGCACTGACAAACAGACCGAGTTCATTATCAACGCAGGTTTGGTTGCTACAGAGTCTAAGGTAGTTATCCCTGTAGTGGAGGTTAAAGCTCCCTACATACTATTCCTTGACACTGTGAAGTATCGCCAAGAGATCATCAACAAGAATGATGACCTTATGAACAACTACAACAAGTATCCAGGAATCAAGTTCGGCTCAATGGAGGGCGGTAACAACGAGGCTGGTAACTGGACTGGTGAGTGATAAATATCTAGATTGCTAGGGCGCCCTACAAGGGCAAACTGCAAACTTATATAATAAAAAGGTAGCTGATAAGTAAATCTTATCGGCTGCCTTTTTCGTCATGTGCAGCAATGATCTTTTGGAGTCCAAAATTCAGAGGAAGAAAAATGTAAAACAAAAGAAAATTAATTTAACTTTACCTTGCATATATAGGTTAAAAAGGTTACATTTGCAGCACTTATTAACTGATAAATCGTAAAAAATGTTTGCTGCCTACCTGATCTTTGGTCACCTTTCGCTCTTTCTTTCGCCTGCCCTGGCTCTATTTATGGGTATTGTCTTGGCGTTGGCTGTTGGTAATCCGTTTTTGGCGCACACTAAGAAAATTTCACAGCGACTACTTAAATATTGCGTCGTGGGCCTGGGATTTGGCATGAATCTGCAGGAGTCATTGGCGGCGGGACGCGATGGCATGATCTTTACGATTGTCTCGGTTGTTACGGTGATGGTCGTGGGTGTGCTACTTGGACGCTGGCTTGGAGTGAGCCGCAAAGGGGGATACCTAATCGCCTCGGGTACAGCCATCTGCGGTGGTAGCGCTATCGCTGCAGTCTCGCCTGTGATTGATGCCGATGAGTCGGACACCTCACTCTCGCTAGCGGTTATATTTATCCTTAACGCCATCGCCCTCTTTATATTTCCACCTCTCGGCCGCCTCTTTGAACTTACGCAGGAGCAGTTTGGCGTCTGGGCAGCCATCGCAATTCACGACACAAGTTCGGTGGTCGGAGCGGGTGCCGCATATGGCACTGAGGCGCTGAAAGTAGCTACTACAGTGAAACTTACGCGCGCCCTATGGATCATTCCACTCTCTATCATCTCAGCTCTGCTCTTCAGAGGATCGGGCAAAAAGATCCAGATTCCATACTTCATTCTATGCTTCATTGTGGCGATGATCGTAAATACATATATCGCTCTCCCTGAGTGGTTTACAATAGGCGTAGATCGCGCCTCTCACGCAGGACTTAACGCTACCCTATTCCTAATTGGATCGGGCTTGACCCTCGATGTCATTAAGTCGGCTGGCGTCCGCCCGCTGATCCAGGCGGTGTTGCTCTGGATCTTGATCTCGGTGATCTCCCTGGTCGCAACCATCGCGCTCTAAGATAAGAAGAGCCTAGAGCGACGTTCTGCGTATTGTTGACGTAGCCTGGCAGATCTCGCCATCGTCGGTCACACCCTCGAGTGTCACCGTGTATGACGTAGCTTTGTCGGCGGTGTAGAGCTCAAATTCGATGTAGCCCTCTTCGTTGGGGGTGAGCGTACCATCCCAGAAAATTGTTGTTCTAAAGTCGGGCGGCAGGTCGGCCTTCAGCGACGGAACGTTGTATCGAGGTTGATAGAGCTGCATAGGGGGCTGATAGCCAAGGTGATCCACCGTAATAATACTTGGCGAAGTGACCGAACTACCTGAGTAGGAGGCTCCTTCGCGGAGGTTGATCACAAAGACTCCACCCGCAGCATTGCTGTACATCGCGGCGCTCGCACCATCGTAGAAGTTAATCGTCTCGATATCGCTCGAGGTGAGATACGAGGCGTCGGTATACTCCCACTCGATATCGTCGACCACGAACTTCACGGGGGTTGAATTTCCCCTAAATGTCACCTCTTCGGTGGTCACAGACATACCAGCATACATGCCGATGATGTTGGGAAGCATGAATCCAGCTAGTCGATCGAGCTCCTCGCGCGATGTTGAGCGGGTGGCAAAACCCGCGTAGGGATCCTTGTTGACCTCCTTTTTATCCACAGTGACATAGACTGCATCTAGGTCGATAAGGTTCATACCGCCCTCGTAGAAGAACTTATCTTGACTCTGGCTGACGAAGGCTACAGGGATGTAGCTCTCTTGAGGCGCTACGCGCGGAAAGAGGGTCGAGCGCACAGTGGGAAACGGCTCAGGCTCAATATTTAACGTCAGGGCGGTACCTCCGCGCTTGCCACGCGCCTGGATGATGTAGGTGACACTATCGGGCAGATCGAGCCCCGTGAGTCGGAACTTGCTCGAGAGGTCGAGTTCGAATCGATCCATATAGTGCTGCTGTGCGCAGAGCACATAGATTGTTGGGCGTCGCGCCGCATTTCCAAAGAATCCCTTCACCTCGCCCGAGATCTCAACCTCAGATTCATAACGATATTGGGGTTTAGGCGTGCTCTCAGCAAGTATCTCGCCGATGTCGAACCTGCGCCATCCCTGCGTGCGCATCAAGAGGTCGACGTTGTAGTCGGCGCTCGCAAGGTCGCCCGTGAAGTAGAGGCCAGGATCCTCGACATGGCCGCAAATATCCGATGTGAGCAGCAGATTTGAGAGGATATTATCGTCGCCGCTGTTAAACTCTACGGCGCTATCGTCGGTCACCGACACGCCAAATTCACCTTTTGCAGGATTGCCTGAGCTATCTAAAACCTTCACCTTAACCTTTGCCTTAGAGCGACTTGCGTAGTTATTCCTATCGGCCGCGATCTCGAGCGTAGGCTCCACATCGGGGCGTTTAAAGACCAACCTCTCGGAGAGCACCGTGCCCGACGCATCGACCAGCGAAATGATATTCACACCATCGAACATCTCGTCGATGGAGAGGGTTCCCGAGAGCGAACTCTCGAGCGTTCCAACGGAAAAAATTCGCCCATGGGCGTTGATGATGACGTGGGCGCCCGCAAGCAACGAGGGGTGCGACGCACGAACCTGATAGATCAATTTACCCTTATTTTGACGAACGCTTATAACGGCGCCATCTGTCTCAACCGCAGGAAGTTCAACCCGCTTTTCGAGCCCCTGCGCAGAGCTAACAACAGCATAGTAGCTACTGCTGTGACTCACAAATAATCCAGCCATACCCATACCCTTGTGGGTGCTCTTAATTGGGCAGACCAGCTCCCCGTCGGCACTATAAATCGCACCATCCACCTCCACCGAGAGGCCATCTTCGCCAACGGCCTTGAAGGCGACAAACTGCGCACCACCCGAGAGTAGCGCACCGCCTTCAGGGAAGAATTGCAGGTCGTAGTCCATAGGCTTAATCACCCTACTAGCCTCCTCGCCATCAGCGCTTTGAGACCTCTTGCGACGCTCACGCGCCGAGAGCGCAGCATCCTCCGCCACCTTCGATTCGGGGATTGGGCTAATGATCTTTATCGCCTTTGTAAAGAAAAAATCATCCGATTTATTGAGCATCCAACGCGTGTAGCCGCGAAGCGTATAATCGCCCTCTTCGAGCTTTGCATCCAGCGCAATATAGCCATTGAAGCCCGTGCTATCACGCTTCACCTTAACCCGCTCAACAAGCTCATTGTCACCGCCAACCAGTTCTACATAGATGTAGTTTGAGAGCTCCAGCGGTGCATGGGTAATCGCGTTGCGCAGGTAGCCCTTAAACCAGAGCTGCTCGCCCGCGCTATAGTATGGTTTATCGAGCTGCAGGTAGAGCTTCTCATCGAGCCCATTGCTGTAATACTTAGCGACATGCTCCAGCACCTCGGCGGCATAATTGGTATTATTCTCCTGCGCAGCCGCCCAGCGTGGAGTAGCGACTATTATGATTGTGGCCATCAATGTGGCGATGATTTGTCTCATGCAGCGATACGATTTAATTGCGATTAAGTTACGACCTAGGTATTTGTCAGCCCCACAAATATACAAAATTTTAATCACCAGATGGCCTCTCACCCTGATTTATAATGAATTATTCTACAAAAAAAGAGATAATCAGCATAAACACACCAATTATCTCTATTTCAAAGCCTCCGAAGAGGTTAAAAATCTACTTAGAATTTATAGACAACACCCAAATTCAAGGCCTCCATACCTGTACCAAACTCTGCATTGATACCCCAATTTGACGAGAAGTAGTAGTTAGCACCGATATCGAATGATTTGTAGAATGAGCTTCCGCCATCGCCATTTGTCAACATAGCAAAGCCCAAACGAGCACCACCATAAAGGTCTAGGTTGTCGACGCCCACAAAGTGGTAGTTGCACTCAGCAGCGGGATAAAACGCCGACTTCAAGAAGCCAGCATAGCCACCTACACCAAGCTTATGATCTCCACCAAAGTTAACAACTCCATACTCGTAAGAGATTGCAACAGGGATAACGCTATCAATTCCAAAACCCAACGTAGCGGTTATAGTCTGTGTTCCTACATCAAAAGTTTGAGCCGAAGTCGAAGTTGCAAAACCAAAAATGGCCATGGCAACAATAATTATTTTTTTCATCTGTTAAATTGTAATTAATGTTAATGTTCTACTACAAAATTAACCTTTTTATTTTATAAATCAAAATTTTACGCCGTTTTTTTGTGGGGACGGCCTGGATTGGCTTGGGTCTGACTCCGTCGGGCGGGGATAGCACCCCCGCGAGTGCATACTATGCTGCGGCGATTTGCTGGTCGCTTGCGCTCCTGTCGATAAATATATTATGGTAATTTTCACGAGAGTAACCTCTCAAAAAATTACCATAATATATTTATCTGTGTCAACCTACGGTTGCCACCAGCAAATCTCCGAATGACTATAGGGGACTTCTAAAAATTAAAGTTTTGACATTCAATAAATTATCACTATCTTTGTAGTGTAATATAAAGCACGACCACTATGATTTTTAAGAGCACTGGCAAACGAGGATTGTTCGAT